>JAAZBX010000001.1 GCA_012513575.1 Candidatus Dojkabacteria bacterium | reverse complement strand
TGAAAGGGTCTGAAAGTAAATATAGAAGCGTTGTCTCTATCTACAATGTTCCAGTTAAAAACAGCCTCCAAATTGCTAAAAAAATCAAACCAAAACTCTTTTGTAAATACATTATCATCCAAAAGAAATTTTAATGCGTTTAAATCAGTATAATCAGATAGAATATATTCTCTGTTTGCATTGTAATCCATATATGCAAGATGAACCCATATCCCGTTATCTTTTATTAGGATGTTAATGTATGAGTTTTTTTCAAGAATGGACAGTTTTGGCATTAGTAAATACTATCCTAAAAGCTAGATTTTTTCCACAATTTCAATTGATGATTTAGTCTTACATATTGAATTGCCTGGAACATATCCTGAGAGTAATGACCCAGAATAGATAGTCGTGTTTCTTCCTACAACTGTCCCCGGATTAAGTGTACTATTCCCTCCAATATCCACAAAGTCACCAAGAATCGAACCAAACTTTCTAAGACCTGTATTAATTTTCTTATCAAAAAATTTTACCGATACAGGAGATTTAATAGATTTAAGGTTCATGCATGAGGTCCCACAACCGAGATGAACCATATATCCTAGCAAAGAATCTCCAACATAACTCTTGTGAGGAACTTTCACTCCATTAAAAAGGATTGAATTCTTTATCTCACTGTCTCCAATTTCACAATTCTCTCCAATTATTCCTCCCCGGATATTTGCACAAAATCCAATCTTAGAATTTCGACCAATAATTAAGGGACCTTCTATTTGAGATATTTCATTGATACAAACAGCTTCACCTACCCAAATATTCTCTTCTATTTCTTCATACCCTTCTGAAATTAACCTCTCCCTCGATAATATGATGTACTCTTTAATTAGTGGTATCGCTTCCCAAGAATATTGAACTGATTGAAGTAAATCTTTTGCAAATGTTTGCTCTAAATCCAAAAGGTATTGCGTATCTAATTCATGTAGTGTTGATTCTTGGGAACTTTCAGGTTTCTCATTTACTGTTGTTTCCATAACTAATTATATCACGAGTAATAAAACAAAAAGAGACCTTTCGGTCTCTTTTATATATCTATTTCATTCACCTATTCGTTAGATGCATATGGAAGCAAAGCCATATACCTTGCTCTCTTAATTGCAGATTTCAATTGCTTCTGATGTTTATGACAGGCCCCTGATTTCTCTGTAGAAATCATTTTACCCCTTACAGAAGTGAATTTCTTTAATTGGTAAACATCTTTGTATGTAACCTCTTTTACACCAGATTCACAAAGTGGGCATTTCAAATTTTGAATTACTCTTCTCTTTCTTCTTGGTTTCTTTTTTTGCATTGAGAAACCCTCATCTTCAGTGATGGTTTTCTCATCATATACATCAGTCAAAGTGACTTTGCTTTCTTGAATATCTGTTTTTTTTACTTCCTCTGCCATTCCTTATTCTTGTTTAAATTAAAAAGGAAGATCTTCCTCTAAAGGATCTTGATCTTCTTCAACTGGAGTTTCCTCAACTTTCTCTTTTTTAGCTTTCTTTTTTGGTTCCTTCTCTTCACTCTCCCCTTTTTCCTCTACTGCATCCATTCCAACTCCCTGCTTACCTTTACTGTCTAAAAGAATCATATCTTCAACCCTAATCTCTGTTTTGTATCTAGTCCCTCCGTCTTCTGCCTCCCAACTTCTTGTGTTAAGAGAACCTTCGATGTAAACCTTCATACCCTTTGCAAGTAATTGCTGACAAATTTCTGCCATTTTATTCCAAGCAACAAGGTTATGGAATTCAGCCAACTCTTTTGCCTCTCCATCTTGGTCCTTCCATGACTTATTAGTTGCCATGCCAAAAGTTACAACAGGAGTCCCAGAATTTGTATATCTCATCTCGGGGTCTCTTGTTAGGTTCCCAATTAGGATAACCTTATTTAGTGATCTTGACGCCATTTTATTTAAAAATAATAAATTAACTTACCTAAAACTTTATCCAAAAATTATTAATTCAAGATTAAATTTCAATTTCCTTTTTCTTTATACCCTTCCCTATTCGACTAGTATCATCCATACTTACAATCATAAATCTTAAAACTTCTTGTTTCAATTGCATCTGTCTCTTTATTTCGGTGATGTTCTCTGGAAATACGGTAAAATCGTACACTATATAGTAAGCTTCATTGTGATTCTTTATTGGAAAAGATAAATATCTCTTACCCCAGACATCAACATCTAATACTTCTCCACCGAAACCTTTAATATTGTCCACAAACTCTTTATGCATCTGCTTTCTCAAGTCATCTGGTAACAAAGGCTTAAGTGCAATCATCATTTCGTAATTATTCAATTTCTTAACTGCCATTTCTATACTTCTTAAATTAACAACTAAAGGATTCTATCAGAAAAAAAAGAGTAAAACAATATTCTAGTCCAGTTAATTTTTAAAACCAACCTCTTGTTTAAATATTGCTGTTTCCGTTCCGAAGAATATCTCCGATATTTTAGCATATTTAGGATGATAGTTTACTATCAATACGGGATTTGTAACATTTAGTAACCCAAGGTTTCTTTGGAGCAGAACACCTGGGTTTGATTCATTTCCAAAAGATAATAAAGAACCAATAATCTTTACTCCATCTTGTTGAGATCCTGGAGTAGCTTCAGTCCCTGTAGGGATAGTAATCTGGTTATTTGAAATCACCAATGCATCAATTTCATCATATACTAGATTACCAACCGTAGATCTTAAATTCTCTGCATCTATTGATACTTTTCCGCTTGAGAAGATTATCAGTCCATTTTTTGTTTGGTCGTTCGCCTTAATATCTGGAACAAGATTTACAGAGTTATTTGCAAGAACTAGTATCCTTCCTCTATATGTTGTAGCTGGAATAGTTAGTGAACTTTCTGTCATTAAAATACAATTTTCTTCAGTATTACACTGGTTAATTGCGGTTATTGTCTTAAATGTACCATCATTCGAGTGTTTCTCAATCTGTTTATCAAGCTTCTCTCCCAACATTCCAAACCTAGTTGTACGCTCCTGATTATTCCTATCTATGATATTAATAACAGATACGGGGTTTTTATCTTCACCAAAGTCTTGCACTCCTGGATGTTGACCTGAAGCAATTCCTATTAGTTCTGTCCCTGTATTCCAATCGTTGGAATTTGTCTTGGGCATATAGGAAATTCTTCCCGAGGAGAAAAGAATTCCTCCTTTGGTTGAGATCCATCTATTTAAATCAAAACTCGGATTCCCCACAGAACCTCCCGCAGCACTAAAATTACATGCTTGATCATATGCCGTGACATAAGGAGTTAATGTCCCCGATGAATTGTTATTTATATTAAACGATGAGAACAATGGGGCCCCATTTTCCCACCCACTTGATATGGGATCAGCAATTCCTATCTCTTCTGACAATGAAGGTGGTGTTGTGATGTCAATGCTCGTCTGGGGGGAAGGAGAGATTCGTGTTATGGAGTAAATTGGATCCTCTGTTTTGTATACATTAACAATAGTATTTTTGATATTCGAACCTGTTCCATCCACACTCCAATTTAAATCAACAATTCTTTGTTGCCCCGCAGTAAAACCCGCATTAAAATTGGTAATATTTGGATTGACAAAATCAAAATTCCAATTCCAGGAAGAATTTGTAGCTAATGCATTTGAACGAAGTTCAATAAAGGTGCCAACACCTGCACCCATATCATAGTATGACAATGTGTCCGTCATTGCTGCAAACATGTTATATTTACCAGATATTTGAGACTCAGGTGCGCTATCTGGGAAAATCAATTTGACAACCATTGTATACTCACCACCTACGACTTCATGAGTTAATACCTCTACTTTTTTAATTATGATATTCCCAGAAGAATCCTTTACAGAAGGATCTGGGATTCCTCCAGACGTACCATCATGCGTGTCCCTTCCCCACCCATTTAGTGAACCAGAGCTATTTATACTTTTATAAACTCCCCCAGTTAAGAATAAGCCGATAATATTAGGATCTGTAGCTGTAGCTCCTGGTCCAACAGCATACCTTTTGTCTAGATAGCCGGATGGGAAAGAGGTCCCGTCCTTTACAAGCCATAAGTAAGTACCATTGATTGACGCGGTTGAGTCGGCATCGGTTCCTTTTATTGTTACTATTAATGGATTGTTTACCTCTTTCCCTGTAAAAGAAACAGTTCCAGCACACCCTCTATACACCTGATCCCCACTTTCCCCAGAGATTGTAAGTGAGGTAATTCTTGGTAATGTATTTACTTTGTAGTAAGTTGTTAGAGATGAGCCAGATCTAAGATTGTTATCACACTTGTTTAAAGTTTGATATGTTGTTTTAATACTACCCTCTTTACCCTCAATCAAAGAGAGGATATTAGGCTGACCTATTAATGTGTTACTTGTTTGGGTAGTTCCAGGAGCAACAGAATCTAGGATAAAATTGTACCTTAGCTCTCTTGAACCTGTGGGATTTGCAATCTGTTGAGTTTCGGAGCTAATTGTAGCACCAGGTAACGGATAATGAACTAAGGTTTTACTGCTTGAATTTGTTGAGAGATTAGGACTAGTTAATACTCCAATTTTAAGTCTGTTCCATGCAGGAGTTGGTATTGTATTTAAATTAGTTTCAGGTAAGTAGCAAGCATAGGGTCCTTGAGGATTGCACGAATCACCACAATTATCTGTTCCATTACAACTAATACTATTCCCGATACATGCAGCTAAAGGACTTGCGATGGTATTACCTGCAGCATCTACAGGTTTATTAGTTGTATAATCTGGATTTCCTCCATTTGCTGCTGAACATGTGGGTAAAGTACAGTCTGTACAAGATTCGTAAGTACAGCCGCCTGGACCTCCACTGCCAGCACCACAAACCGGCTGATCTGGGAAGTAATAGCCGTCAACACAGTTATAAGAATAGTTACACAATCTCGGATCGGTATATGGGATTTCTGTACACTGCGCCCAACACCCTCTTAATAAAATATCCGTGATAGGATCCCTATAATATGCGTCAGTCTGATAATATCCCGGGCAACCGATAACCATATCTGCATAAGCATCTTCCTTACTAACCCCCCAAAACACAAAAAAGCAAATTATGAATAAAACCCATTTACTCTTTCTCATAATTTAAAAAAATAAAATAATACTAATTCGATTCCGTTATATTTAACATCTCAACTTTTTTATAAGAATAATTCAGTAATTCTCCGTTAAAAGAAATAACTAAATCTATTTTTAACTTTGACGTAATGGATTTATCTTTATTCTCATAATAAATACTTTTTGGATCTTCACAAAGTTTGAATTCTTTAACGTTTTCGGGGTACTTTTTGTGATAAACTAGATACTCATAGCAAATCCCATCCTTATTATCCTTTGGTACAGACATTGATCTTAGCAATGCTTTACATTTGATGTCTAGATTATTTCCTTTTCTCTCCCAATCACAATAATCAAACAACTCCTCATATTTATCTACTGTAAACCATCTACCATATTTAATACCATTACTAATAACATCTTTGAAATAATAAGCTACTCCACCAAGTAACAAAACAAACAAAAAAATAATGAGAAACAATACTCTCTTAGAGGCAGAAGATTTCATAATTAATATTACTTATTACTCAATCCAGTGTCAAATTAAGACTACTTGTTAGATAACACAATCATATAATCTCCATCCTTAACAATATACTCTTTCCCAACATTCTTCACCAAACCCCTCTCCTTTGCTTCAACCCATCCTCCACTATCAATCATTTCATCAACATTAACAACATCGGCAGTAATAAAACCATGCTCTAAATCAGTATGAATAACACCCGCAGCCTCCTTAGCACTTGCACCACTCTGTATACACCATGCATTACACTCTTTCTTTGAACCAGTATAAAAAGTAATTAGATTCAACGTCTGGTATGCAGCTTGAATAATATCCTCTACCAACCCAGGTTTGATATCCAGCATCTCAAGATACTCCTGTATCTGATCTTCAGTCATCTCTGCCATCTCTCCAACAAATTTTACATCCACAATAACAACAATATCTTTTGTCTTCTCTTCTAATTCTTTTTTCCAATTCTCTACCTTTCCTCTCTCGATACCCTCTTTGTAATTAAGAATAAATAATCTTCGCTTGTTTGTTAGTAAAAACAAATCGTAAATTAAAATATTCTCTTCATCTGTCAACCCCATTTCAATAACAGGGATTCCTTCATTCAACTTCTTCAATATCTTTGAAAGTAACTCATACTCTTTAATGCCCTTTTCATCACCTGACCTTTTAATTTTCTCAACAGCATGCATTCTCTTCTCAATACTCTCAATATCTTTAAAAATTAGTTCTGATTGAACAATTTCAAAATCCTCAATTGGATTAATCCTGTCATATACATGCACAATATTTGAGCTCTCAAAAGCCCTAAGAACATACATGATTACATCGGTTTCCCTAATGTGTGATAGAAACTGATTCCCCAATCCCTCTCCTTGCGAAGCCCCTTTAACCAATCCAGCAATATCAACAAATGTCATAGATGAGGGAACAATCTTTTCTGCTTGAAAAAACTTACTTAATCTTGAAAGCCTAGAATCCGGGATCTCAACAACCCCTACATTCTTATCAATAGTACAAAAAGGGAAATTCTCAGCTGGTACAGCTAGTTTTGTCAACGAATTAAAGATCGTTGACTTCCCAACATTTGGTAACCCAACAACCCCTATTGATAATGAATGTGACTTTGTTACTGACATAAATTACGATTATATATCAAAAAGGAAAAAATTGTTGAAATTGTGGAGGCATACCTTATTTTGTAAAATATACCTCCGAAAGGTTAGTTAGTTATAGTATTTTTTGATGTATTTTTGTACTGGATCATTTAATAGAAATCCAAAATAGAAGGATATTAGAAAGAAACCTATTCCGTTCAATATTGCTATTACCCCAGAGTAACTAACATCATTGGCAGCAGAAAGAACAAGTAATGTGAAAAAGAATATACATTCAATCGAAGTCAAAACACGCAATAAAACCACTTCTCTTCCAACAAAACCATAGTAAGGGCCCCAACTATCAATCAATTCAAATATGGGAGCAAATGTAAAACCCCAAAATAAGAATACTTTCACCCCAAGCATCCAATCCATCTCATGAAAACGGTAATCAAGAAAAATCAAAATCACCAAAATGATTGTACCAATAACATAGGGAATTGCCTTAAGCAAGAAAATATCAGACTTTTTCATTATATTTCTCCTTTTTACTATCACTATTAACCTTTTAAAGAACCTAAGTACAAATGTACCATAGATACCACATTATATCATGCTATGGGCTCGGTTTGAAGATACACAAGCTCAACTTCACCCCAACCCTCATTAATGTTATTATGGTATCTATGAAATCAAAAATAATATTTCTAACAATATTTGCAGCCCTACTTCTATCCTTTTTAGCTACACCAATAATTGCCCAAACTACACCAGACTTCTCGATTAATACATACACCAAAATCTTCTACACTACTGGACAAGATTTTGTAACTGTAACAAATGAATATGAAAGACTAGTTGAAAATAGCTCTTTCTATTTCACTAAAGAGGGGGAAAAAGTATTCCATATTCCAGATGTAAGTTCAATTGAAGAAGAAGTATTAAAAGAAAGAGATTTTAAGAAAAACTCTCTTAAAGTAACTGACACAAAGAACAATTCCGTAAATTTTACTGTTGTAGAGCTCAATATGGGAGAAGGAATGTATATCCATATCCCTTTCTACAGAACAACTACCAAATCATTACCTTACAAAATCGTTCTGACATACAACACACATGACAATGTAATAAAGAGTGGGAAATTAATAACCTTAATAGCATCCTCTCTACCCATTGACACAGTATTTCAGAAAAATGATGAAAAGAACAAAACAACTACTGAATTCAATTATAATTTATCTATCATTGTTGATGAAAAAATTCCTCTACTAGCAAAAGCATACCCAAGATTTTCTAAAGAAGAAAAAGAGGGTCTCACCTATTACAATTTCCTAGCTGAAGACAGAATAAACAAACCTCCAACATTAGAGTTTGGAACATCGGTTGTATACAAATTTGAGTTAGAATATCAAACCCCCAAAACGGACAGCCTTATACCACTAAAATATTCTAAACTTCTTAAAGCTCTCTCAACAAATATTTTCGAGATATCTTTACCAAGAGAATTTGCAGAAACAAGTCAGAAAGTAGTAATTGAGGAAATTTCGCCTCTTCCCCAAAAAATTTATAGGGATGAAGAAGGAAATGTATTGGCAATTTTTGAAATTCCAGCAAACAAAGATGATAAAATAAAGATTACTGGTTACATTTCTTCCTATCAAAGTGAGTACAATACTTCTTTAAAAGAGCCCTTAAATATTGATTTCAAAGAGTATTTAGAAAAGATTGGTAAAGACAACACAAATAAGAGGTACTTAAATCCTACAAAGTATTGGCAAATTAATGATCCTTTTATTCAAGAAACAGCTCAATCGCTGATCTCTGATGATGGTACTTTAGAAGATGTAATAAATTCTACTTACCAATATATCAATGACACGCTAACCTATGACAATAACAAAGCAAATTCCGAGAATGAACGCATTGGAGCCGTAAGTGCTCTTACCGGTGGGGCCTCCGTTTGTATGGAATATGCCGATTCTATGATAGCTTTACTTAGGGCACAGGGAATCCCCTCTAGAGCCGCTTTCGGATATACTGAAATTACTGATACTCCTAAAGAATTAATTCGTCACCAATGGGTTCAAATATGGGTTCCTGAATTTGGGTGGATAAGTATCGATCCTACTTACGAAAGTAACAATAGAAAAATCGGACAGCTTATCGAAAGGGTACTTTGGGAGACATTTAACGATGATTCTATCTCTAATATCTATGTCTATTCCATAAACAATCTTAACAATTTTGACGAAAAATCATTTTCAATCAAACTATCTTCTATTGAGGATATCCCAGATATTGAACAAAAAACATACAGTGATATATTACCAGGTGTTGGAATCAAAGAATCTGATAAATATACAATTGGAAATTGGACCAATACATTCCTTAAAACTACAGTATTAGGGAGAGCCCTTCTAGTCTCATTACCAATTTTAGTCACCCTCTTTGTCACAATTACAATACTTGTGAGTATAAAACTGGTTAAAGCTAAAACAAGCAAAACAGAAATTTCTCAAAAGAAAGAATTAATAAACAAATCAATCGGAAGGTTTACTACTTAATCTTGTATAATTTATTAGTATCAAACAACCCTTTCCCACCAGCCAATCTTGCTTCTGAATTTGCATAAATAGTAATTAACTTATCACCTTTTTTGACTGTTTCTCCAGGCATCTTGTGCACAAAAATCCCAGCCTCTTTTACCTTTGGATTCCCCAATGCCCTTGAGATCGCAACTAATGCAGAATTATCAATCCTAAGGACCTTCCCACTCCTGTCAGAGATTAAATCGGCCTTAAATCTTCCATCTTTGATTTCTGAAGAATGTATCTCTTTTGTAGCTCCCTGAGCAAAAGCAATCTCCCAAAATTTCCTTAAAGCTCTTTTATCATTAAGAATGTTTAGTGCAAATTTTTTACCCTGACCATTCTGTACCTTGCCTGTCATCTCAAATATCATCCCTGCCATATCCAGTATAACCTTTTCAAGTTCGATACACCTCTCCTTGTCTCTCTCAAGAATTTTTAGAGCCTGCCTAATTTCTGAGTTAGGTCCGATACTACGTCCATCTGGCCCTTTTATTAATCTCTTTATCGTTTCACACTTTATACCAAATTTCCTAAATAGTTTCCTGAATTCTTTATCCAACATAGATACATCATCAACATTTTCCACCTTCGAACCTTTACCATAAGGAAGGTCAATTAGGATATGATTGACACCCATGGATATTTTTTTAGCAACTATACTTACTAAAACTTTTTGAAATTCCTGGATCCTCAAAGATCTTTCAACATTAATAATTACATCATCTGCTGGAGACAATTCTAATGCGCCACCCCAAAACATACAACCTCCTGTTTTCTTTACAACTTCATATACTTTCTCTTTTGAGAGAGCCACAGGCATTACTACCTCAAGAATATCTGTAGTCCCTGCTGGAGATGTAATTGCCCTTGTTGAAGTATTTGGCACAATTAAACCCCCAGAAACAAGTATTGGAATCAGTGTTGGAGTAATTGCCTTACCAGCCACACCCCCAATTGAATGCTTGTCAGCAACAACTTCCTCACCTTGTCTAATGTTTTTAAAGCTCATCGAATCTCCAGATTCAGCCATCCCTTTCGTCATCCAGTATATCTCTTCATCATTAAAACCCGGATTAAAAAAGGTAGACACAAAAAAGGCAATTTCTGTTTCTCTTAATTTTCTTGACCCAATATCCTTCATAATTGATTCCAATTCTTCCTTGGAAAGTGGCTGCCCTAACAATTTCTTACTGATTGCTTCAAGAGATCTACTTGGCTCAGGAATATCTGCAAATATAGACGAACCATCTGGAATCTTATATGCTTTCCAAATCTCTTCAAACAAGCCAATTTGGCCCTCTTGCACTTTAGTTTCAGTTTCAATTACATCAGCATACAACTCGATTTCTCCGAAACCAATAAATACAATCTCACCCTCTTTAACTCCTATTCTTTCTGCATCTTTTCTGTGAATTATGACATTAAAATCATCATCCTCTCCTAGATCTATATTTTTACTTGTTAAGTAGATTGACA
Source organism: Candidatus Dojkabacteria bacterium (assembly GCA_012513575.1). GTDB lineage: Bacteria > Patescibacteriota > Dojkabacteria > SC72 > SC72 > UBA5232. Next base: position 83,269 of record JAAZBX010000001.1, on the reverse strand, counting down.
TTTTGGAATTATAATAAATTAATTATCTAGAATCCAAGGATATTGTTCTTTCACAACTTCATCAATATTCGTTGGCAGAATTAATCCGAATTCCGTTAAATATCCGGTTATTAACATATTATCAACAATTTCAAAAGCAGGATTAAAAATATGCAACCCTTTAGGAGCATCTTCCCAGATTTCTTTTGATTCTCTAACTTCAATCTTAACAGATTCTAAAAACGAATTTGCATCAATTTTTAATAACGGAGTTACTACGTATACAGGTTTTCCTGCGTAGTATGCAGCCATGGAGATACCCCAACTTCCAATTTTATTTATTGTATGACCTTTTGCAGTTATCTGGTCGCAACCAATAAAAACAGCATCTATTGGTACACTTCCTCTGCCAATCACAAAAGATTCAGCTGCGCTATCAGCAATTAACGTCGTTTTAATTTTTGCATCTATAAGACTTTGGGCTGTTTTCCTACCCTGAAAACGAGGTCTAGTCTCAGTACAAACCACTTCGAAATCATTGTCCCCCCTACCAATTGATTTAATTAATGATACAGCTGTGGATGAATGACAATGTGTAAGCACTTTGTCGTAATTGAGCATATTTCTGGTGTTATTATCCAAAATTTTTTGTTTAGTACCCTCTATCAACGCAAGATATCTGTCGCACAGAGAAGTAAACTCTCGTTTCATGACCGATAACTCTGGTAAAACAGAAAACCTCTGTCCGAAAAAATGTTTAAGATATGTTACACCGTTTCTAGCAAGGGGCTCATTATCTCGAGCATATGCGAGTTGCTTACCTATCTCGAAAAGTGTTTTAAGAAACTTCTCTTTGCCCTCTTCCCTGCTCAGTTCGATATAAATCTTCATCCCCTCAAAGGCTGAAATTGCTACATTAGTAGCACCTTGAATGTTCAAATTTTTTATATCTTCATAAATTTTCTTTATTTGAGGATACTCTTCCATTTTCATTAATCTAATTTTACTTCTTCCATATGTTCTGGAATATATATATCGTTATTTATTTCCTGTTTAAGATCTTTAGCAAAGTCATCAATTATTTCTGCATCTCCATGTACCAAAAATATTTGTCTAGGAGTATGACCAAAACTCCTAAGCCAATACCTTAAATCTCTTTCATCTCCATGGCCCGAGAAACCATTAAGGGTAAAAATTTTGGCATTGTTTTGATAATCTTGTCCCATTATTTTTACTACCTTCTCCCTATTTACTAAATCTCTTCCGAGTGTACCTTCTACTTGATAGCCTACAATAACAATATGTGTAGATGGATTTTCGATGTTGTTTTTTAAATGATGTAGAATTCTTCCCCCAGTACACATACCGCTACCAGCAATAATTACGACACCTTTTTTCGAAATTAATCTTTTTGATTCTTCAGCAGAGTCAATTTTTGTTAAACCTGGAAAATCAAATGGGTCATCTCCTTTTTGAATCAGCCTCTTGGCATCCTCATCATAAAAATCTGGGTACTGTCTAAATATTTCAGTTGCTTTACTTGCCATAGGGCTATCGAGATATATTGGAAGATTTGAGATTAGCCTATTTTCAACAAATAGGTTCATTTCGTAAAGAAGTTCCTGAGTTCTCTCTATTGCAAAAGAGGGAATCAGAACATTACCACCCTCTCGTTGTGCGCTTGTAAGAGCCCCTAGTAGCTCCAAAACGGTCTCATTTCGATCCTTGTGCAATCTGTTTCCATATGTAGATTCACAAATAACATAATCGGCATCTCTTATCAAATCAGGATCGCTTACAATTCTCGCGCCAGGCTGTCCAATATCTCCTGAGAAGACAATCTTTCTTAACCTTCCCATATTGTTCTTCAACCAAAATTCCATAACTGCGGAACCAAGAATATGCCCCGCATCTCTCATCCTAAATTCAATTTCTTGCGATACATTAATTGAGGTACTGTAAGGATATACTTCAAAGTATTTCATACACTCCTCGACATCTTGTTCTGTAAAAAGTGGCTTCCTAGAATCAATTTCACTTTTAGCTTTTACACTCCATCTTTTATGCTCTTCTTCCTGCAAATTCGCCGAATCTAGTAATATTACTCTAGCTAAATCTCTTGTTGGTTGAGTGCAAAAAATCCTGCCCCTAAATCCTTGTTTGACAAGTACAGGAATTCTTCCACAATGGTCAAAATGCGCATGCGTTAGAAAGACATAGTCTAATTCCGAAGGATTAAATGGAAATGGCTCATAATTTCTTTTTTCAAGTTCAAATGGCCCCTGAAATGCTCCACAATCGACAAGAAATTTTGAATTATCTGTTTTTACATAGAAACATGAACCTGTTACAGTTTTAGCAGCTCCTAGAAATTGTATTGTCATCAGGCAGTAAGCAGTAAATATTATACATATATACTATATCGATACTTATTAGGAATTACAACTATTGCGCCTTCTCCATTTGTTTTCTTATTTCCAAAGCCAATCTTTCTAAATCTTCTTTCGTATTCAAAATTGGATTGTCGATTACAACTTCTAACAATTGTTTCAATACATATCCCATCTGTGGGCCTTTTGTTATCCCAATTCTTTCTAAGTCTGCACCATTTACTCTCAAATCTGTAACCTTAAGAGCCATATCTTGATGTCGAATCTCCGAGATCCTCTTCTGAAGTATTGTAATCTCATCTGGCTTAAAGGAAGTTGACGCATTTGATTGTGCATCTGCCATTCTAAGTTTAAACAAGTCATCAATATTTTCCTCCCCTACTCTTTGAATAAATCTTCGGACTGCTGAATCAGACCATTTATGAAGCTCTATGTTTTCTTTCTCCTCAGAAGTCATTCCATCCTCAATATGAGGATAATAGAACATGTGATTAATTATTAACTTTTGGGTCCTTTCAATCTCTGCCCTGGGGAATTTCATCCTCTTCATAATTTTCTCTACCATTTCAGCCCCCATTCTGTCATGACCATAAAAATGACCATTTCCCATATCAGTACGAGGTTTAGCAATGTCATGAAGCAATGCGGCGAACTTTACAGAATCTTCGGCAGCATCACAAGTTTTAATTGAATGATAATATACATCATCTGCATGATAAAGTTTTTGCTCTACACCAAAACCTTCAAGTAATTCAGGAAGAAATATTTGAAGGAGTCCAGTTTCTCTCATCAATTCAATCCCTACTGATGGCTTGGGAGAATTAATAAGCATTTTCATAAATTCATCCCTAATTCGTTCCATTGAGATATTTTCTGCTACTGAGATACTTTTCTTTATAGCATCAAGTGTTACAGGTTCAATGCTAAAACCAAACTGGGATGCCATTCTACAAGCCTTAAACGATCTCAATCCATCCTCTTTAAATCTTTCAATTGGTGTTCCAACCGCTCTAACGATTTTTTTCTTGATATCGCTAACACCATCAAAAGGATCATAAATCTCCACCTCTTTCTCTTCTTCCCCACTATCCAATTCCAATTTTGACAGATCAATAGCCATCGCATTGAATGTAAAATCCCTTCTCCCCAAATCTCTGTTAATATCCTCCACAAATTTGACCGAAGAAGGCCACCTCCCATCAACATAGCCAGATTCACATCTAAATGTTGTCACTTCAACCTCATATGTTTCTCCATGCTCGTCCTGTACCAATACGATCACTGTTCCAAACTTGGCTCCGGTGGATACAGATTTGGGAAACATATTTAGCATTTCATCTGGGAGAGCACTTGTTGCCAAATCATAATCATGAGGCTTTTTCCCTAGAACAATATCTCTTACAGCTCCTCCAACAAGAAAACATTCAAAGCCTTCTTTTAGAAGAATGCGGCCAACTTTTTGAACATAGTTTGGTAAATGTATTTTTGTATTCATTTTTTCCTTTTCTAAAAACAGAATACCAAAGAAAGCCATCAAGAACAAGAAGTAAAACCGAACCAAAAACAAGTTCAACTGGGAAGAGAGAAGTACGAGGGAGTATAAATACCGAGTCTCTCACTCCCAAAACTTCTTCTAGTTCAACCTCTACCTCTTTTCCCTCTAAAGAATTCCCATCACCTTCTAAAACAACACCTTGCTCAGAAGAAAAAACGATAGGTCCTGAAGAAATTATATATGGGACTCTGTCAATGCAAAAACTTTCTTGAGAAGGTCCTATTAAAGCCCCTACAATCCATCCTCCATCCCCTCTGTACGAAAACGCAGAAACTGCATTTTTGTCAAATTCTGGACTAAAATTTGTCCCCTGAACTGAACACTTTCTGAGACTTTGATTATTCTCAATAAAGAGATTTCCCAAAACAACTTCTCCTTCATCTGGCTCAGAATTAGGTAAAAAATATTCTAAAATTTTCTCCTCATTTGCCAAAAGAGAGAAGTTCAAACTGACCTCATTATGAGAAAGGACCAAACTATCTAGATTATCAAAGCTATTGTTTCTTACTGTTACTAATATCTGAATTCCTTTTTCTGTCTTTTTTGTATTTATATCTAATATCTCCAATGGTTGCTTAATAGCTAGCCTATCTAAAACTTTAAAACCATACTCCCCGTTTCCGACTTTCCCAACTCCATCATATTCTCGAAACAAACCCTCTCTAACTCTACTTAAACCTCCATAAAGAAACGATATCTGCCCTGGGAATTCTTGACCAAAAGAAAACTCTAAAAAGCTATTCAAGGGAATTCTCTCCTGATTACTCTTGGAATATGCCACCACAATTTCCGAGATATTTACATCATGCCCCGAATTGTTCCAGTACTGATAAACAACCTCAGCACTCCCCATAGGAGGCGCTGAGACATAGGTCCCCTCATTTACGCCATTTTCTCTCCAATATCCATTGTTAAAAAAAATAGAAAAAACTTCATTTCCAATTAAGAAATTCTCCTTCCCGTATACATCCCCCATATTAAAACTAATCTTATTACCAGAATTGTTTAAATTCTTAATATCTGCCCTATTTACCAGATAGGAGATAGTACTATAAAAACCATTTTGAGAGCTATCCCCAGTAAAAGTAAAGTCGTCTGCGTATGCTTTATTCATCGAAAATATAAAAAGAGAAACAATTACAAGTAGAAATTTCATCAAGGATAAATCTTCAAAAACTTATTGAAGAAATAGTAACTAATAGAAATTAAAAAATAGTTAAAACTAATTTTTCTCAGGAAGTTTTTCTTTTCTAACCTTTTCGGTTACGTAGAAATTCCTCTTAAATTTACCCTTTCCCAGCATCATCTCTGTTAAAGCCTGCACATGAGGAATAAAGTTAAATGTAAGCATATTGATTGAGATAAGGTAGGTCTCTCCTATATCTAAAATGTTCCTCCACCATTTCCATTTTTTTGGTATTGGAGAGATTTTCCTTCTAAGGAAAACAGTCCAGATATTTGTAAGCATCGCAATTGTAAATACTATGCTCAATATCTTGGGAAGATTATATGCAAAAACTGTATATTTATATCCAGGATTTATCGAAGAAACAATCATTAATCCGAATGTAAGAACAAATACGATCGTAAAGAGCCACATCTGGTCAATTATTGCCTTGATCATACTTATTCTTTTGAAAGCTGATATCCCACTACCCTTCCTCAGTATTATCGATAATGTAATTGGGAAAGGGATTTTCCCCCAACCCCATCTGTACTGCTGTTTGTAAAATGAAACATGTGTGCTTACAAAATCTTTGTTTTCAACTGCATCATTATATGTAGGGACATACACTTCTCGCCCTTTAAACGTCCCCTTACTTCTAATCATTGCATTCCAGTAAAAGGCAGTGTCATCATTTGGAATTTCTGGATCCCAAAATTCAAATTTCTTTAAAGTGTTGAGATTGACAATATATGAAGAGAAAGTATCACGAGTATATATTTCTTCGTTCCTGAAAATAGATTTTGAGGATTTATCGATTACCCAAGAATAAAGAATTGCCATTGTTGTCATTGAAGAAAAGACCCTAATCAAAGACGGTACACTCCACAAATTGTTATTAAAAGTATGGATTGCAGAAGTATAAAAAGAATTCTCTGGCTCTTCTGCTGTTAAATAGCTATATACCACAGAAGATAGATATTTTGGATGAGGTCTTAAGTCGGAATCACATGTGATAAGCAAATAGTCTGTTAGATTCTTTCCTTCTTTCTCGAGCTGTTTGACATAATTTCTCGCAGCGAAATTGATATTAGCTCCTTTCACACCTACAATCTCCCCCTCTATTCCAAAAGGATGAACAAAATATGCCATGCTTCCAAATTTCTCTCCAAATTTCTTCTTTAATTTCCCAAAGTTTTCTATCTGCAAATCTTTTTTCTTCTCCTCCATTGCCATTACTACATCTATTTTTTTTGTATCAATTTCACTTTTTGCCCAAGCCTCAAAAGATGGTTCCAAAATATCATATGTTTCTCCATATACAGGACAAAGATAAATAAACCTCATCTTTTCATATCTAGAATCATTCAGCTCTTCTATTTCCTTAATCCAATCTGTGGCAAGTGATTCTTCCATTCTTTTAACTCCCATAAATATCCCGATATTGAATTTTATAGCCCTAAAGAACCAGTAAGAGACTAAAAATACCATGTAGACAACATATGCTGTATTCCACTTGAAAATTGCAAAGATAAAAGGAATTAGAAAAAGAAGCCAAAATAAAAGACCTGGTATAATTTCAAAAATTCTTCTTTGCCAGAAAGGTAAATCTACAGGAAAACCCAGATATCTATCACTAGGTCTGAATGTTTTTTTCGTTTGCTCGTCTTTTTCTTCCATAAGAGTAATTAAACTACTGGCGGAGAGAGTGGGATTCGAACCCACGGTACAGAAACCTGTACAACGGTTTTCAAGACCGTCTCTTTCGACCACTCAGACATCTCTCCAGCAATTGATATTATACCAAAAAATAGCCTAACTCCATATATTTCTTACAACACTCTCAAGAGAAGGTTCTTCTATGTCAATATCTTCAACATCAAATTTCTCAATTAATGCTTTTGTTACCTCCTTTATCTTCTGCCTATTTACTAGTATTAATCCTATTTTACCATTGAAATCCAATATCTTTCCTAATCCAGATATCTTCCTCTCCTGCTGGGGTACAGGAAGAACAAATCGAACAAATTTTTCCTTCACAAATTTCTCTGTTAATTCTGTTAGTCTTCCATCATACAACACTTTACCCTTATCGATGATAATTACCCTTTTACAAAGATTTTTTATGTCTTCCATATTATGACTAGTTAGAATTACCGTAGCTTTGTTTCTTGCCTGATAATCAGCCAAAAAGTCTCTTAACTTCTGTTGAGAGACAATATCCAAACCAAGAGTTGGCTCATCTAAAAAAAGTAACTCAGGAGAGTGAAGAAATGATGCAACAAGCTCACATTTCATCCTTTCACCTAATGACAGCTTCCTTACAGGAATATTAATTGCTTCTGTTATTCCTAATCTCTCAACCATTTCACTAAGATTTTTTTTAAAAAATGTGTCTTCTATTTGATATATCTCTTTATTTAAAAGGAAAGTTTCAATAGGAGGTAGTTCCCACCATAATTGGCTCTTATTACCCATAACAAGGGAAATACTACTCAAGAAATCGTAATCTCTTTTCTGAGGTTCGTGACCTAATACCCTAACCTCTCCCTCGTCTGGAGCAAGAAGTCCAGTTAAACATTTAAGCGTTGTCGTTTTGCCCGCTCCGTTTTGGCCAATAAAGCCAACAAATTCCTCCTTGTAGATATTAAAGGATGTATTGTCAATAGCTTTAATGCTCTTTTGGGAGACTTTAAATTCTTTTGATAGGTTTTTTACTTTTACTACTAATTCTTTCTTCATTTCAAAACACTTTTAGTTGTATTAAAGCTTATTTTCGCGACTTTCCCCAATTCATCTTGACCTCTTAGGTTTACAAAAAGCCTAGCTTTTTCGATAACATTTGAAGCACCCTTTGGAAATTCAAAATCATACAATTCACTCATTCTGTTCATTTCTAAAAGGAAAATAGCTCTGGCAAATACTGATGCACAAGCAACAGCAATATCCGATTCCCCCTTATGATACTGCTCAAATTCTACTGACCTTCCTAACTCCCCCAACTCATCTAAAACCCTACTCTTTTTACTTGAGAATTGGTCAATAACAACTTTCTTACACTCTATATTTTTCTGCTTAAGATCCAACAAAGCCTTCTCTATTACCAATCCGTGCTGCTTGGCAAGAAGAACTGCAACATTTCCCGTCTCTTGAATTAGTTTATTGTATTCTGACGGATATACAATTGAAGTGTATTTGTAGGGATACTCTTTCATTTGCTCATAAAATTCCATGATTTTCTTGTCAGAGAATTTTTTTGAATCTCCAATTCCAAGACCCAATGCTTTTTTGTAGAATTCGCCATTAACAAAACATGAGGTAACAACTAATGGGCCAAAATAATCACCCTTTCCTACTTCATCAACTCCAATGTGAGGAACAAATCCCACTACACTATCCAATCCCTTTATTTGCCCTAGAATACTCTCAAAGCTTTCTTTCCCCTGAAAAACAATTTTATTACTCGTGTAAAGTGTTGCTACTGAACCTTGACTACTTCTCATTCGTAAAACGATATATTCATTATTACTCTTTTCTTCCTCCCAACCTTCAGACGTAAGAATTTTCTTAACATTCTTTGCCTCTTTATCAACTAATTGTATTGAAACTGTATTTTGAGTCATTAATTTTTGCTAACTATCTGCCCTTGAGAAGTGTCAATTACTTTGAAACCCAATTCCTCAATCTCTTTTCTAAGCGCATCGGCCTTAAGATAATCTTTTGAGCTCTTTGCCTCTATTCTTTGTCGTAATAGTGAGTCTAATTCTTCGTTTTGACCCTCCTTGTACTCCTGGGAATCTTCGGAAATCGCCTGGTTAAGATTTAATCCTAAAACTCTATCGAAATCTAAAATCGTTGCCAGCTTATCCTCTGAGGAATTTTCTGATTTGAGCATCTCATTTATCAAAGCCAAAGCCCCAGACATGTTTAAATTGTTGTCAAGGTCATCTTTGAACGCCTCGACATATTTCTCTAAGAGCTTTCCTTTCTCTTGACCTAATTCTCTTACCTTGTTTAGGAGTGCCTTTCTAGAATTTTTTGCACCATCTAAAGCTTCCATAGAAAAACTGATTTTTGTTCGATAATTCACCGAGAGGAAAAGATATCTAATATCCAAAGGATCATACCCCAACTTAACAATTTCAGGTAACGAATCAGCACCCTTACTCTTTGAGATTTTTTCATCTTCCTTATTTACCAACCACTCATTGTGTATCCAGTACTTAACGACAGGATGGCCAAAGGCTCCAATATTCTGGGCTCTCTCATTTGAATGGTGAACAGGGATATGATCTACACCTCCAGTGTGGATATCAAATCGCTCTCCAAGAATGGAAGTTCCCATTGCCGAACATTCTATATGCCAACCAGGAAAGCCCTCCCCCCAAGGAGACGGCCAGTTCATCAAATGGTTATCATACTTTCCTACTTTTTTCATCCACAAAACAAAATCAGCGGGATTTCTTTTTTCGGGATCAATACCAACATCTTCTCTTGCTCCAACCTTTTTTTCGTCTAATTTTTGACCGGTAAAAATATTGTAATCTGGGATTTTTGTCACATCAAAATAAATGGCTTGCTTTGTCTCGTACGTAAAGCCCCTTTCCTCCATCCTTTTTACAACCTCAATCATTTGATTAATATACTCTGTAGCTCTAGTCCAACCAAATTCAGAGACCTTCTCATGAGTTAAATCATTTGGAATCTCTTTCCCATTTGGGGCAATTATATCCAATGCCCTAAAATCATCCAAAACCGTATCAATATATTTATTAGCTATATCAATTGGCTGAATCCCTTCTTTTTCTGCCTGTTTGTCCATCTTATCTGTCCCAAAATCATCTCCAAAGTCATCTGTTGAAGTCATATGCCCAACATCAGTTATATTCATTACCCTCTTAACTTGATAGCCAAGATAGAGCAAAGCTCTATGAAGGATATCCCAGTTTACATATGCTCGGATATTACCCAAATGCATTCTGTAATATACTGTCGGACCGCAGTTATACATAGAAATCTCACCCTCCTTGTTTGGTTGAATTTCTACTATCTTTTTGTCTAATGTTGAGTAAAGTTTCATTAAATATTTCTCCTTCCCTCTAGTGCCTTTTTTAAAGTTAATCTGTCAGCATACTCCAAATCTGCACCAGTAGGCAGACCCATCGCCAATCTTGTTAACTTAAGTTTACCCTCTTTTAGAAGATTTTTGAACAGATCATATATATAGCTGGCTGTGGCCTCCCCTTCCAGACTTGGATTTGTGGCAATAATAACTTCAAGAGTATTAGCATCAGATAATAATTCTTGGACACGATTCTTTAGTTCCTTAAACCTTAATTCCTCAGAAGTAATCCCATCAGCTGGAGAAATCACCCCCCCAAGTACAAAATAGACTCCGTCATATACTCCTGAATTTTCAAAAGCAACAACATCTAAAGGTTCTTCTACAACACAGATTCTGTCTTTTTTTCTTAATGGACTTGAACAGATATTACACTCCTCTTCCTCTGCGACATTGAAGCATTTCTTACAATTTTTCACACTATCCTCCATTTGGATAAGTGCATTTGCAAGTTTGGTAGCATCTTTGTTCGGCGATCTAAGATAGTGATAAGCCATTCTAGAAGCAGATTTAGGACCTACCCCGGGTAATCTACTAAACTCATCTATTACTTTTTCTACGCTTTTTGGTAATACAGACATATTTTACTTACTTTCCAAACATACTTTTTAACTGATCTAAATCAACATCTTGAATCATCTCCTTTTGAAGTTTCTTCTGATAATCCTTGAAAGCTTCCTTCATACCTTTCTTTATTTCATCAGACATATCAGGATCAAGATACGCATCATCAATATAAATATCTTCAAATTCCTGAGCTCCATTCATATATATTCGTACCATACCATTCTTTGACTCTCCTTTTATCTTTCTTTCTCTTAACTTGTTTTGCATTTTTTTGGCCTCACTTTGCATTTTAAGCAATTCGACTGGATTTCCGATTCCCATACAATATATTCGATCAAAATTAAATGAATATTATTATACTACAAAGTGAAAGGAAGCACAGGTCCAAAAAAACCTAAACACCTTCAAAGATGGCCTCTATATCATTAATCTTAGAGCTTCCTCTAGGTTTAAAATTTCTTTTTGATTTCTCTGAGGGTTTGGGAGTTGGAAGATTTTTCAAAACAGTCTCCGCATCAGCCTTCTCAATGGGTTTCATCGCAGAATTCACATCGCATTCAATATTACAAGGAACTCCATACACCTTAGTAAATACTTCAGAGATAATATTTTTACTCTTGGGGATTTCTATCCTTTCCTTGTGAAAAGAGAAAGGAACTTCTATATGTAATATCCCATTCTCAAAAGAGATAATGTGGGCAGCTCCAACAAATGCGTACAGGTGGTGATTAAAAGGACGAATCTCCTCAATAAAACTCTCCCATTTACTGTTTATTTCATCCAGAGAGACCTGTTTAACACACTCTCTTTGTACCACTTTTTCTTTTGGTTCTTCAACTACTGAAATTCTTTTTTTTACATCTCTATTTACAATTTTAACATCACTTTGAACATTAGGTTTCATCATCTCTGGAATAATCATTTCTAAAACAAGTGCCTGATTATTTGCATACCTTATCCTGTTTTCGGCCTCTAAGAAAAGATTAATTAATTTATGCAATTCTCGAATATCAATATCTTTAATATATGAGTATTCCTTCTCAATCGTTCCTTTAATCTTTGCTGTAAAAATTCTTCTTAAAGTGTCAAGTATATAGGCTGTAAATTGTTGTAAATTCAAACCACTGGACTCCAACCCTTCAATAATCTCTAACGCCTTCCCTCCATCACCACTCACTAAGCTTGAAAGAAGTAAAATTACCTTTTCAGAATCTGGAAGCCCTAAAGTCTTCCTTACCTCATCAAGAGTAATCTCGGACTTACTTTGCTCTTGCCCACTATATACTACATCCATCAGTGAGAGAGCATCTCTGTAACTTCCCTTAGCATTTTGTACAACTATATCTAGTGCTTCATCTTGAATTTTAATTTTCTCTTCTTTGCAAATTGCTTGGATTAACTCTTTTACCTCTTTGTCTGTACCCAATCTAAAATCATACCTTTGACATCTTGAAAGAATCGTTGGTGGCAATTTATGAACATCTGTCGTTGCCAAAATGAAAATCACATGTGCTGGGGGTTCTTCAAGAGTTTTAAGAAGAGCATTAAAAGCCTCTGTAGTTAACATATGCACCTCATCAATGATATATACCTTGTATTTGCCCTCACTTGGGGAAAATTCAATTCTTTCCTTTAGCTCCCTAATCTGATCAATCCCTCGATTGGATGCGGCATCTATCTCCATCAGATCTAAAAAAGTCCCATTCGCAATGGCTTTGCAATGCTCACATTCAAGACAAGGATTTCCGTCTTTCTGAATATTAGTACAGTTTACTGCTTTAGCTAATATCCTCGCTGTAGAAGTCTTCCCAGTACCCCTAGATCCAACAAAAAGATATGCATGAGCTAGCTGATCTTTTTTAATAGCGTTCTTAAGGAGCTTTGTTACATTTTCTTGACCTATAATTTGGTCAAAATTCTGAGACCTATATTTTTGATATAGTACTGAGGACATGTTTATATGTTAGTTCAATTCGAAAAGTTTGCCAAGAGAAAATTATTTACCCAATCTTTTGATTTTTTCCACTGCATCTGAGAGCATTTGAGTATAAAGCCCATAACCTACGGAATTAATAGCCCCAGATTGATTTTTCCCGAGAATATCTCCAGCCCCTCTTATTTCCAAATCTCTATTTGAGAGCAAAAAACCAGAACCTAACTCCTGAGAATTTTTTAACGCTTCTAATCTTAAGGCAGAATTCCCCTTAAGTGAATTATATAAGAAATAAGCATAGGCTTGCTTTTCTGACCTCCCAATTCTTCCCCTTATTTGATACATCTGTGCAAGTCCTAACATTGTTGCATCATCCACTATAAGTGTATTCACATTCGGAATGTCTAAGCCATTCTCAATTATCGTTGTACAAAGCAATATTTTCGCATCCCCCTCTACAAAACTTTGCATATTTTCAGATAAAGTTTGAACACCCATCTGCCCATGAATTACCTTTACTTTTGCTTGAGGGAACAACTTGTCCAATTTATCATAAATATTCTGAATCGTTTCAACTCGGTTATGAAGGAAGTAAACCTGACCTCCTCTATTCAACTCCTTTGTGATAATTTCATGAACTTTGTCCCAATCAAACTTCCCAAAGTGATTCTGAATCTCCCTTCTCCCTGATGGAGGTGTCGAAAGTACAGAAATATCCCGAATCCCCATCAAAGCCATGTTTAATGTCCTAGGTATTGGAGTGGCGGTTAAGGAGAGAACATTTGCATTTAACTTCTTCCTCTTAATCTTCTCTTTCTGTTTCACCCCAAATTTCTGTTCCTCATCGACTACAAGTAATCCCAAATCTTTAAACTGAATTTCTTCATTAAGAAGTGCCTGTGTACCAACAATGATATCAACACTCCCCCTTTTTAACCCTTCCCAAATATCTTCTCGTTGTTTACTTGAAATTAATCTTGATAGAGCTTTAATGGTTATCGCTGTACCTTCGAAACGCTTTTTTAACACTGCATAATGTTGTTGAACCAAGATTGTGGTTGGGGCAAGAAGAGCTGCTTGGAATCCTGCATTAACTACTGCATACATTGCCCTCATTGCAATTTCGGTCTTTCCATACCCCACATCACCGACAAGCAACCTATCCAAAGGTTTTCCTTTCTGAAGATCCTTAACCAAATGACTAGTTGCAATATACTGATCATCTGTATCCTTGTATTCAAATCTTTCTACAAACGTATTGAAATCTGCCAAATCTTCTTCATTAGAGAGTACTGCATTTACCTCAACAGTCTCTCGAAGAGCATAGAGCTGAATTAGCTCTTTAGCGATATCCTCTGCCCTTTCTCTAGCTTTTTGTGATATTCTTCTCCAGCTTCCACTATTCAAACCTGTTAAAATTGGTTTCGCCCTCCCTGCTCCAATATATTTTGTTATCTTTTGGGATGCACTCAAGGGAACAAAAAGCTTATCACTACCAGCATATGCAATCTGTATGTAATACCCACCCTCTTTAAGTTGCAAATCAACGAACTTTCCTATCCCATGATCCTCATGAACTACATAATCCCCTGGAATTATCTTTTTAAGAATTTCTATTGATCCTGGATCAATATTCCTATTTTTCTCCCAGAAATCTGACAAATCAAGCTCTCCCAAAACTTCCATGTCCGTTAACACAAGAAGTTTAACAGAATTAAAGAGAAAACCTCTTTTTATGATATCCTTGTACCTCCCATTTGCTAAAAATATCATATCAAAAGAGTTTTTTAATGACTTCTCAACCTCAAGTTCATATCTATCTAAATTACTTGATATATATATAATCTCATATCCTCTGTTTTTAAAATTGTTTACAATTTCCTTAGTTGCATGGACAGATGAATATACTTCCATTCCTGGGATAGTTCGAATCCCAAGATTGACAGCCTCCTCCTCTCCAAGCCCTAATCCCTCCTTAAAAGAAATCTTTGTCCTATGCTCTGCTTCTTCATTCCCAATTAATAATGTAGTAGAAGAATCAACTAAAATTCTTCTTTTAACACTTTCAATTTTCTTTCGGGTTGAACTCTCAACAATATCAATACTTTCAATATTGTTCCCAAAAAGACTAATTCTTAATATATTCTTCATACTAAAAGGCCAAACAACAATCACATCACCTAAAACAGAGTACTCTCCCACCTCCCATACTCTTTCAACTCTGCAATATCCTAAATCCTCAAGAATTTTTATATCAAATTTTTCTCCAACTCCTATTTCTTTTATGTTCTCTTCACTATCTTTCTCAGGAGTCGTTGAAAGCCAAACTACATCATTGAGGATTAAACCAAGCAATTCAGCCGAAAATTCCAAATACTCTTTATCAATACCTGTGACAGACTTTTTATCAAGAATTAGGGACCTCAGCCCTTTGCACTTTGAGACAAATTTTTCACTAATACTATCCATCTAATTGAAACTAAAGAAGAATTTCTGCGAGTATTGTATTTACTACATCCTCTATTACTTCCCCAAGAATTATTTGCTCATCTTTTGAGAATTTCTTTAACACATACTCATCCCCAGAAATATTTTTATCTAATCTACTTTCAATACCAATTCTTACTCTTTGGAATTTGTTACTCTTTAGCATATCTTCTACATCTTTAACACCATTGTGCCCTTTTGGGGATTTAGTTTTTTGGATCTTGAATTTACCAAGCGAAATATCTAAATCGTCATGCAAAAGAATGAAATTTTTTTCTAAATTTTCAATCCCATACTTCTTAACAACTTTACTTACTGCCTGCCCAGAGTTGTTCATGTAAGTTAAAGGCTTCTGAAAGATAACTAAAACCTTAGAACCTTGTTTTAGGAAGGCCAATTCCGACATAAATGTTGATTCCTCTTCCCAATCTGTTACCGTGAAATTCTTTTGGAAAAGGAAACGTTCTCTTAATCTCTCTACAACAAGAAAACCCACATTATGCCTACTCTTTTGATATTTTTCTCCTGGATTTCCCAGACCTGTTATTAATTTCATCTAGTATATTGTGCAATATATCTTCCTGTTTTACAAACATTTCGTCTTGAATATTTTTTTCAGAAAATTCTCCTTTATGATCATAACCCAAAATATGAAGAACTCCATGAACGACATCTCTAATTATCTCCTCTTTAAGGAAATCTGGGTGGATTTTATTCTTAATATATTGGGGGCAAATATACACCTCCCCCATAAAAGGCTTTGTTCCAAGCCCAAAGGATAACACATCTGTAACAGAATCTACCCCTCTGTACTGACTGTTTATGTCTCGAATATACTGCTCAGAAACAAATATTATACCCAGGCTGGAGAAGTTGTACTCAAAAAAATGCTTCTCAAGAATATTTTCTAAAACCCCCTTAGTAAAAGACGCTTCAGATACCGCTTTCTTCAGAATACTCCAATTTGAAATTTCTAAAATCATAGTTATTTTAGATGCTCCAATACAATCTCTTTGACAATATTCCCATCAGCCCTACCTGCGACTTCTTTCATTACCACACCCATAACCCTACCCATATCTTTAGAGCCTTCTGGCTTAATTGCAGAGATTATTCGCTTCACAATTTTAGCTACATCTTCAGAAGACATCTCTTTGGGTAAATATGATTCCAATACTTCAAGTTGTCTCTTTTCCCTGTTGGCAAGCTCCATCCTTCCTATCGCAGAAAACTGCACAATGGAATCTTTAACTTTTTTTACTTCTTTTTTTAGGATTTTTTCAAAATCTACATCCTTTAGCTCCTCGCTTGCAGCTTTTTGAGCATTTATCATTGAAGCTAAGGCTAATTTCAGTATATCTAGCTTGTCAGTATTTCCATCTTTTGTTGCAGAAATCATGTCTTTTCTAAAAGTATCTATTAGCGACATTTTGATTTAGATGAAATTATCTAGCTCTTCTTGCGGCAGCCCTTCTTCTTCTTTTTCTTTTTGCCCATTCTTTTCTTTTGGCAATATCAAGATCTGCTTCTCTTATTCTGTAAGCTTTGTTCTTGTATGTTTCTAAGATTTTTTCTCTCAATACTTCTCTGTGAAGTCTTTTGAGGGCACTATCTATATTTTCATTAGAATGTACTATAACTGACATATTTACCTCCTTTAAATAATACTAAGGGTGATTATACCACACTATGTAAAAATTTTACTATCTTTTTGATACTCTTTTTTCGAATCTTGCTTTACTTTCGTACGAGATTTTCTGTTTCATAGTACCGAAGGAATCAGTAATCCATGACCACCCTAAACCTGCAAAGAGTAATGCCGCTCCCAAAATTACAATATTTTTGGAGTCATCAAAAAGCCCAGTATCTGGTTGAACAGGTTCTCCAGGAACATTACATCTTGCTTCAATATTCACAGATGCCTCTAAGTTGGAAGAATCCCCACTAGAGATGTCGGGGGTTGCAACTACAGTATTCTCATATATTCCAAAGGATTCTTTGTTTACACTTATCGAATATGTAAAGGATTTCGATTCCCCAGGATCAAAATCAGATAATGGAGATGTTAAATTCCAAACAATTTTGCCATTGGAAATTACCCCTCCATTTGAAATATTTGTTACCTTGGTTGAATCTACTTTAGGATCTAAAGTGTCAAGAATACTTGTGATTGTTCCAGCTCCAGAACCAGTATTTGTGTTTGTAATGGTAACTGTATATGTTAGATTTGAAGTTGGATTTTCCGTCCAGTCATTTACGCATGTTTGTAATGCTTTTTTCTCAATATCCCACTCTGGATTTTCAGGCAAAACTGTAATCATACTGTATGCATAGCAAGGAAGACCTCCTGCACCTTTAATGTCATTCCAAGATATTTCAAGTTTATGGTTCCCAGGACTTAAGACACCTTCACTACCATTTAAAGTTCCTTTAACCGTAATATTAGGAGCATTGTCTGTTGCAGGAATTTTTGTTACTGGAACAGATGTCCCATCAAGTTTTACAATTATATTTACATTTTGTACCCCATCAGTGTCGCCAGTAATATATTCAAAAGATATTGGTTTGCCGAATTCTACCCTACTGGGTGGCTGAGTTACCCATTTGGCGCCCTGTGCATCACATATATTTCCAACAGGAGGCTCAGGACATGTACATGTAGAAGAGCATGTACCCTCTTTACCACTTGCCGTTGTGCATGTAGATCCTGGAGGATCACAAGCCTCGTCTCCTGCTTTATTCCCATCACCACAAATATTGGCAGGTTCAGGACATGTACATGTAGAAGAACATGTACTCTGTTTCCCACTTGCAGCTGTACATACAGATCCAGGAGGATCACAAGCCTCACTACCACCCTTATTACCATCGCCACAGGTATTTGTAACAATTTTTTTACATTTTGCCCTTACATAGTATCTATTGTTACAACTTGCACAATCATGACTACACTCAACATCTTTTATCTCTCCAGTACAATCAGCTCCTGAGCATTTTTCATAACCTTCTGGACATTGAGGAGTACATTGAGGCTCTGTGTCATAACAACCGTTAGGTGGAGATTTACAAATACAAGTACCGCTTTGACAATACGCCACCTCTGGCCAAATACAATGGACTTTTTCGGTACAATGAGAGCCTTGTGTGCACTGCGGAACCTCTCCTGGAGTACATAGTGGTAATAAAGGGCATGTTGCTTGCACATAAACACAATAGCAAGAAATAGGATAACTTACATTATTACAATCTGGTAAGCTTCCGCAACTTTCACCAGGCTTATAACAGTTGCATTGGTTACTTCCAGCCTCACTTTCCCCAGGACTTAATTCTTTCTCCTGATTAACCCTCCATAACAAATATCCACCTGTACCACCTACAACAAGAAATAGAAGGAGTAATATAATAACTGTTGTCTTTTTACTAGCACTTACTCTTATATTAGCCATTTAAATAAATATTTTATTTTATTCTTTTTTCTAATCTCTCTCTTCTATTCTCAACTCTTCTTCTTTCACTATCTTCTCTAATTTTACTACTAGTAGAAGAAATAGCGAAGAGTGCTTTCTTCGGTAAAGTAGATATCCATGTCCAAGCCAAACCAATTACTAATACAACAAAGCCAAATATTACTGTATGTTTAGAATTATCAAAAATACCTGTATCAGGGACAACAATGGGGGAAGTTCCTTGACATGCAATTTCAATATACATTGGAGGATCCCAGATCTGTCCCAAACCTGTCATGTTACAACTAGGATGAAAATCTGTCTGGCCATCTGGTCCATCATATGCTAGAACATTAACTCCATACACCACTCCTGATTGAGCATTCTGGATTACATAGCTATTTACATCTGGTCCGAGAGCTATCCATACATCACCTCCTTCTTCATTAAGCCAGTCACTCTTTGGTGCTTTATTGATTCTAGCAATGTATTTAACTGCACCTGTTACAAGATTCCAATTAATATTAATTGTATTGTTTGCACCACAGGACAATGTAAAACCTGTACAGTTTACAGGGGTAGTAGGAGATGTTGATTTAAATGTAGCAGTATATGTTGCACTTACTTGTACATTCGTATCAGTCCTTGTTGCAGTTGTTTTATTATCACTCCATTTTTCAAAAGTATAGTCACTATTAGGTGTTGCTGTTACGGCAGTACCGCTTGCTCCTTTGGCAATTGTTTGAGTTGCTGTTCCTGATATTGTCCCTCCGCTACCTGCGATATATGTTAATGTAACTTGGTCAGAAGGAAGAACCTCGAAAATCGCAGTATATATTGCATCCGCTTGAACATTCGTGTCTGTTCTTGTTGCAGTTGTTTTATTATCACTCCATTTTACAAATCTATATCCTACTGAAGGACTTGCAGTTGAACTAATACTCCCACCTGGAGCTACACTGTTTTGTCCTGCGTTCGTGACAGATCCATTCGCACCAGCGGCATATGTAATATGATATGCAGTTATGTTACATTCTCTTTCATAAAGACAACAACCATGTAATACATTCCCCCCAGCAGAGACAAATTCGCATCCCTTATAAGCATCATCTGTACACTGGTCGGGAGATTGCCAAGGGTAAGCCTGAGAACAGGTCCCCGTACATCTATCCACACAAACCTGTTCACTCGCATCACTATCTGTGGGCGCTACTGTATCCTCTTGATTAACTCTCCAAAGTAAATACCCTCCTCCACCTCCAAGCAATAAAACACCTACAATAAGTGCCAAAACTATACCCTTCTTACCAACCCCTACTCTAATATTGCTCATGTACTAATATTACTTAAATAATTCTTTCATACTATCTATATTAACTATATCTTTAATAATAATAAATAGTATCAAAATTATTAGGAATATAAAACTACCATTAATTATTTTTGTTTCAATCTTCTCATCAAGCTCTTTACCTGCTATCCATTCTAGAAGTAGGATCAGGACTCTTCCACCATCTAGGGCAGGTATTGGGAGGACATTTACAAGTGCCAACGACACAGAAAGATCCGCTATCATTCCCAGGAATGGTATTACTCCAAATTTTTTAAAGTAGTCTATCACAAAATATATCCCCACAGGACCAGAGACTGAATTGGAAATCTCGCTATAATCACCAGAAAGCCTTGCATTCCCGATCATTTCTTCAAGCTTATTACCTATTAGCACGAGACTGTTACGGATGTGAGAAAATCCTGCGAACAATTTATGCTCCTTATATGAAAGAATCACAAGATAGTTTGAGGGCAGAGAAATTCCAATTTTCCCCTCTTCGGGAACCTCTATGACATAATCTGAGCACTTCTCATCAACACAAATATTTATACTTATCGTCTCCCCTTTTTTAGTAGAAATATACTCCCCTACCTCTTCCATATATACGATTTCTTTGTTGTCTATTGATTTGATAAAACCCTTTTCAGGCAACTTTGCTTCAGAGGCTTTCCCCCCTTCAATAATCTCGTATTCGACAACCCCTTCTCTCTCTAGATACACTTCTGCCCCTATCGCTTTAAAATCTTTGAAATCAGAATTTAATACTAACTCCCAGCCATTGGAGGCTAAAACAACATAATAGATTGAAATGGCAAGAAGGATATTCATAGTAACCCCTGAAAGCATTACGAATATCTGCTGCCACTTAGGCTTTTTTCGCAAATCTCGCTTGTCGTCTGCCTTAGAATTCATCTCTTCCCCAGGATCACCATCTCCCAATATTTTCACATACCCTCCGAAAGGTAACCCCCTAAAACTATAAATTGTCTCTCTCCACTTCTTAGAGAAAAGTTTAGGCCCAAAACCCAAGGAAAATTCTAGAACCTTCGCTCCAATTATTTTCGCAGAAACATAATGTCCTAGCTCATGTACAAAGGTTAAGATACTTATGACCAAAAGGAAAAGCAAGATATTTACAAAAATAGACATGTTTCTTTATTTCAATATTAAATTGTTAGTAGCTCTTTTTCTTTTTCTTCCTTTATTAATTCAATTTGGTTGTTCGCATCTTTTACTATCTTCTCTGCTTCATTTCTCATCAAGTCTGCAGCATCTTCAGAGAGTCCACCCTTCTGATCTTCGTCTATCATTTGCATAAATTTCTGCCTTACCTGTCTTACAGAAATTCTCCCATCCTCAATTCTTTCTTTCATTATCTTTACATACTCCTGTCTCCTTTCCTCAGTCAAATCAGGTATCTTTACAATTACTCTATCACCCTCCATAATCGGAGAAAATCCTAAATTTGCAGCACCGACACCCTTATTAATATTTTCCAATATCGATTTATCCCAAGGTTCAATTGAGATTGTTTTTGCATCCATAACTGAAATTGAAGCTAAGTTCTTTACTGGGGACTGTGTCTCATAGGCAGAGACAAGAATATCCTCAACTAATTCAGATGTAGCCCTTCCCGTTCTTATCTGAGAGAGATCCTCCTTAACATGTTCAACACATTTAGTAATATCTACTCTAAATTGGTTAATATCCATATATTATTCCCAACAATATTATATGAAAATATTGTATACCAATATACTAAGGATGTCTATAAATGGAAATGTTTTTGGGAAGATATACCCTAGCGGGAGAGTCAGAAGACAAATTCCCGCTAGGGAGAAGAGATTGATATCAAAGTTTATATTTCAAACTATCAGCATAGGAACGAAGCCGAGGATCACTAAAACCTGTTTTACAGTACTCAATCAAGTCGTTGGCTGCTGCCATATGGCTTCTGTAAACCAGTGGATGAGCGCCAAGGATCATCCCATGTTCATGAATTCCCTCTTCATCCATTACAATCATAATGTATTTGTCATAGGCATAAGCCCAAGCAATTTCCATTATTGAACCGATTGACGGTCTAGTACATTTTGAGAGGTTGGCAAATATCACATCACATTCACGGACAAATCCATAGTCACGGCTAGTGATTACATCATTGGCCATTCCTGGCTCTTTGAAAGATTCTTTTCTTTCTTTCAAGTCCGTTCTCGCGATAACATCCATGGGGGTGCGAACTTGACAGATTCTTCCAAACCTCTCTCTCGTCGATTGATAATAATCTTGTACTACATTGAGAGGTAAACCACTTATTGGATGTGCAAAATACACAACAGGGAAGCGATTCAAAAAGGACACATTAGGTGGTAATTGCTCAAACATTTTTCTCCTTTCCAGAGCGTAAACTTTGTATCAATTTCTTAAAGAACAGCACATTTTACCAAACAAATGGCTTTCTTACAACAAATTAATACATATAAAGGTCGATTTTTTTAAATAATTGCAAAACGCTCTAAATCCTTTTTCCAATAAGTGCTACTCTGTAAATCCTTTGAGCAACAGATATAATCTCCCCTTCCTCTCCCATATCAGACCAATCCATTTCTATTCCGACTAACTTTAAAGTCTCTTCTACATTTACCCCTTGCCCCTCTGGATTCCTTATCATTTCGTAATTAGGATATTCTTCTTTAAGATTTTCCCATTCATTATTCATAGATGCCCGAAGGTGATTCTGCCAATGCCTTGGATTAATTAGCGCTCTGTTTGTCCAATCAGGATGGATTTTTTTCCTTTGAAGAAAATACTCATTCAAAGGAAATTCTAAAAGGAGAATATTTATTGAATCCATTTCAAATTCCTCTGAAATATGCTTAACATTGGGAGGACAATCATCTCTCACCCCAAAATTAGGACATCCGTTTTTGTGATTAAAATAAGGCTGAGTACAGAGATTCGAAGTCAAATCTAAATCATGAGTAACTAATTGGGCATTTTCAATAATAAAGAATTTGGCTTCAAGTTTCTCAAATTCTATTTTTTGCCCATCTCCCATAACATTATTCTTGAAATCTTTAATGGTTCACCCATCTTTTGAGAAGTTTCATCTAACAAAGATGCAATCGTTTTTGATTCATCTTTAAACCACTTCTGCTCCAAAAGACATTTTTCTGCAAAATATTTATTAAGTTTCCCTTCAATAATTTTTTCAACCATCTCCTTAGGTTTTTTCTCTGCTTCAACCTCTTTTGTAAACTTCTCTTTCAGATCCTTTATGGCCTTTTCATCCAAAGATTCTCTAGAGACATATTCCGGTTTCATTGCAGCAACTTGTAATACTACTTCATGAACAAAAGTTCTAAAGTCTTCATTTTTTGCAACAAAATCTGTTTTACATGTGACTTCTACCATCGCACCAAGCCTCTTGTCATTCCCATGAATATAGCTATCAATAATCCCTTCCACTTTTTCATCAATATCTCCTTCCAACTCTTCATTCCACCCTCTCTCTTTGATAATTTCAACTGCTTTCTCGAATTCTTTTCCAGCATCCTCAAAAGCCAGCTTGCAAAGACCTATTTTGGCACCAGTAAGATTATGAAGCCTTCCAATTACATCACTCCTTTTATTAATATATTCTATTGCTTTTTTCATATCTCCATCAGACTTTGTTAAGGCTTCTTTACAAAGACCCATCCCTGCTGATGTCTTGTCTCTTAACGTTTTAATATCATCTATAGTAACTTTTCCCATATTCTTCCTAATTCAAATTATCTATTTTAAAGCTTTGAGGATATCAGTAGCTGCTTTTTCTCCAATACCTTTAATTGCTAATAACTCTTTCTTGGAAAGTTTCTTTAAGGCTGGAACAGACTTCAATCCAGCATCATTTAAAAGTTTTACCACTCTTACACTAAGACCTAAATCATCCATTCCCTTTTTATCTTCTTTCTCTTTTACCTCTTCAGCTTTCTTTATCTCTGCATCAATATCCTTTTCTTTTTTTACCACTCTAACTACGGATGAGGTTGTCACAGAGGTAATTTTCCCTTCTCTTAAAGCCTTCATTCTCTCCCTCTCCTCTTCTTCCATCTTTGCAATTCTTTCTTTCTCTTCATTTGCCTCTTTTTCTAATTTGGCAAGTAAAGCATCATTATCTCTTCTTAAAGAAATGACCGATAGAGAATTCTTGGAATCCTTTACAACATCACCAAAGATATTAACAAAGAGGGAAATACTCTTTAGGGAATCATCATTTGCAGGTATTGGGTAATCAATTACATCTGGATTACAGTTAGTATCAATTAAAGAAATAATTGGAATATTCATATTCCTCGCTTCTTTGACAGCATTCTTCTCAACTGCACTATCGACCACGATAATTGCTTCTGGAAGCTTATCCATGAATTTAATACCGCTGTACATTCTATTTAATCTCTCAACATCTTTTTGAAGCAGAAGTATCTCTTTTTTTACAAGACCTTTTCCTCCTCGAGCTATTTGTTCCTCCATTTTAACCAATGTTTGAACACTCTTTTTAATTCCATCAAAATTTGTGAAAAGACCTCCTGGCCACCTTCTATTTACATAAAACATACCACTTCTTTTTGCCACATCTTCAATTATTGTCGCTGCTTGACCTTTAGTCCCAACGATGAGGATATTGCCTCTTTCTGAGAAATGTTGAATCTTTTGAAGAGCGACTTCTAGCATCTCTAAGGTCTTAACCAAATCGATAATGTGAATACCATTTCTAATTTCGTAGATATACTTCTCCATTCGAGGATCCCAAGCACTCTTTTTGTGCCCAAAGTGCGCACCTACTTTAAGTAAATCTAAAAGTTCTGGCATTTGAAAACTTTTGTTTTTGGTCTCAGTTTTCTGCAAGACCTCTTTTTTGGCTTCTGCCATATATGTATTCCTTTCCTTTTAATGATATTTCTGGAGGATATCTCTATCCAGGATTGGCCAGAAATATATGAGATTAATTAACCGTTTGGATTATACACAACACAAGAGGTTTTGACAATATTATTAGGGATTTAAATTTCTACCCTTTTCCAACCATTTGAAGAGATGATTATATGATCAAGTAAAGAAAGGCCCACCAATTCGAGTGCAGAGCTGATTCTTCTTGTAATTTCAAGGTCTTCGCCACTTGGTGAACAATCTCCGGATGGATGATTATGGGCAATAACTATGCTATTGGCATTGTTTTCAAGAGCTGGGATGATAATATCCCTTGGTAATACATTCACCCCATCTAGAGTCCCTATACAAATTGTCCTTTTAGCAATAACCTCAAAGCGTGAATTTAGGAAGAGAGCTACAACATGTTCCTGCTTCCTTCTGCCAATATATCTAAGAAGAGAATATGCTTCCTGGGAGTTTCTAACAAATTTCCTCTCTGATTGCCTTGTATCATAAAGCCTACGACCCAATTCGATGCCACAAAGAATTTTCATTCCCGTAACCTCTCCGATTCCATCAATCTCCCTTATCTTCTCAAGTGTTAAACCCTTTTTTGATTCAAGTAACCCTCTCATTCTAGAAATCAAACTTCTTGAGATTGATAGAAAATTCTTCCCTCTAATACCCTTGCCTACCAAAATCGCAAGTAATTCCATATCAGAAAGAGAATCAATACCCCTTTCAATATATTTCTCCCGAGGAAGCATATTTGCATATTACTCCTAATAAATGAAATCTTTATGAAATCATCGAGATTGGATTATTTCTTGGCTTTTTTCCTCCTGTTCCCAGAAATGGATTTCCTGGCATTCTTGATATATTTGCACTCTGGGTAGTTACTGCAACCGATAAAGGTTTTCCCCCATTTACTTCTCCTCTCAACAAGGTTATGACCACACTCAGGACACTTTTCCTTCAGAAGCAATGGGATAACTCCTTTACAATCTGGATACTCCTCACAAGCCCAAAATTTCCCATATTTTCCACTCTTTAAAACAACACTCTTACCACACTTTGGACATTTATCTTGTTTCTCATATTTCTCAAAATCGATTTCTATTCCCCCAGAGATATCTTTCATCCCCTTACATTCAGGAAATTTCGCACAACTTAAGAATCTACCGTATCTGCCAACTCTAACAACCATTTCGCCACCACATTTAGGACACTTCTCTTCAGATTTGCCAATTATTACAACATCATCTTTCTTAACATCCTTTTCTGCCTTTGAGATAGCCTCTGTTAACATTTTAAATTCTTCATCAATTACAGGAAAATATTTTTTCTTTCCCAAAGAGATACTGTCCAATTCATCCTCAACTTGTGCGGTATAAGCATAGTCTACAAGCCTAGTAAAATTCCCCCTAAGAAAGTTTGTTACCAATCTTCCTACATCTACAGGAAGAATTGCTCTCCCATCCTTTACCACATAACCCCTCGCCAAGATTGTAGAAATTATCGTCGCATAGGTTGAAGGCCTACCAATACCCAGCTCTTCTAACTTCTTAATAAGAGAGGCCTCCGTAAATCTCGCAGGTGGCTGCGTAAATTTTTGTTCATTGATGAATTTCTCTTTAGTTAATTCATCTCCTTTCTCTAGCTGATTTATCTCTTGCAAATCCTCGCTCTCATGTTTAATAAAAAGAACTTTTCTAAAACCCTCAAAAAGGATTCTTTCCCCTCCCATAAGGAATTCATACTCAGGAGATTTTAGCTCCCTTGGGGTTAAAGATACTGATAACACTTCAACTTCTTTACTACTCATTTGACTTGACACTGCCCTTTTCCAGATTAATTCATAAAGCTTCGCTGCAGAATCCCCAAGCTCAGATGAAATCCTTTTAGAATCAATCCAAAAATCAGTAGGACGAATTGCTTCATGAGCCTCCTGTGCATTTTTTGATTTTGTTTTGTAAAAGTTTGGTTTCTCAGGAATATATTCCTTACCAAATCTCTCCTGTACAAGTTTTCGAATACTCTCAATAGCTTTCGCACCTAAATAGACCGAATCTGTTCTCATGTAAGTGACATATCCAGATTGGTAAAGCTGCTGGGCAAGGGCCATTGTTCTTTTTGAAGTGAATCCTAAACCATTGTAAGCTGATTGCTGCAATGTTGATGTAGTAAAAGGGGGAAAAGCATGTTTACTAATTTTTTTCTTAGAGATATTTTTTACAACAAATTTCCCATTACCAATTCTTTCTTCTAATTCTTCAACCTCTTGTTTATTCTTAGGGATATATTTCTTCTCATCTTTTTTCTGAAGCTTGGCTTCTAAAAGATTGTTCCTATTATCTTTTACAACAACCTTTACCTCCCAATATTCTTCGGAATCAAAAGCTTCTCTCTCCTCTTCCTTTTCAACTATCAATCTTAATGCAACAGATTGAACTCTTCCCGCAGAGAGTCCATACCAAATCTTTTTCCAAAGAATCTCTGACAACTTGTATCCCACTAACCTATCTAGGACCCTTCTTGCTTTTTGAGCATTCACCAAATCTATATCTATTGTTTGGGGCTTTGATATGGCTTCCTTTACTGCATCTTGAGTAATTTCATGGAATGTCACCCTTTTAGGTTCCTTAAGTCCCAAGGAATTTGCAGTATGCCAAGCAATTGCCTCTCCCTCTCGATCTGGGTCCATAGCTAAATATACATTTCCACCTTTTGGGATCGATTTTTTTAAATCCTTTACAATTTTCCCTTTCCCATAAATCTGCTCCCAAAGGGGTTCATAACCGTTATCAATATCAACACCCAATTTACTTTTAGGTAAATCAATTATATGCCCAACAGTTGCCAAAACCTTGTAATCACTTCCCAAATATTTGTTGATTGTCTTTGCTTTTGACGGAGACTCAACAATTAACAGGTTGTTGTAAACTGCCCTTGTTGCCTTACTTTTTGTTGATTTTTTTAATTTTGTTTTTGCCATATTCGTGTATTATACCACTTAAGGATATTCCCCCTTTCTTCCCTCAAAGAAAGTTAACTGATTTTCTTCAATTCTTAATATGTTTTTAAAATCTTCTAAACAAGTGATCATCTCTGCACCTTCCTTTGCAAGTAAATTACAACCTTTTGATACCTCTCTAGTTATATCCCCAGGAATCACAAGAACATCTCTATTGTAATCTAATGCGAATCTTGCGGTACTTAAAGAACCACTAGTTTCTCCCGCTTGTATAACTACCACCATTCCTGATACCCCCGCGAGTATACGGTTCCTTCGTATGTAAAGATATTTACCCCAAGGAACTTTCCCTGGATGTTCAGCTACAAGTAAACCCTTTTTATTTATCTCCTCCTTAAGCAAGTAATTTCTTTCAGGAATTACATCTTCCAACCCTCCAGGGAGAACAGCCATCGTCTTAATTCCCCTTCGTAAACATACTTTATGAACATATTCATCAACTCCAAAAGCCATGCCACTTGCGACAACGATATTCATTTCTTTAAGAAATTCTCCTAGGAGCAATTCAACTATTTTCCTCCCGTACTCTGTTACCTTTCTTGTCCCAACTATAGTAACAATCCTATGTCCCAACAATGATATATCTCCTTTACAAAAAAGAGATTCTGGAGGATCTGCCATTTGCCCTAATAGAAAAGGAAATCCTTTGTCGTTCTTTTTTACTATTTTCACACTTGAATTTACATTAGAAGTATTAACAGAGGATTAATCAAAGCTTCGCATTGTCTTTCATCCAAATAATCATTTCTTTAGCAACTTTGGCAGCATTGTAACTCTGTCCTCCATCTTCTAGGAAAATTGTAAGCACATATTTCGGGTTGTCATATGGGAATACTGTGGTTACCCAAGCATGGGTATGTTCATACTCCCCCTTCTTGTTTAATTGTCCAAACTCTGCAGTACCGGTTTTGGCGGCAACAGTTAGTCCTGCAATTCCTGATAGACCACGAATAGTTGCTCGAGGACCATTTACAGCATTCCACATACCTTCAAGTACTGTCGAGAGGGATTTCTCTGAAAGAATCTTCTTTTGAAGGGGTGAGAACTGTATATCCCTTCTCTCTTTTTTTTCATTTTCAAACGTTTTACCCAAATGAGGAGTATTTAAAATTCCTCCATTTGCTATAGCCGAAGTCCAATTCGCCATCTGGATTGGAGTAACCAATGTTATCCCCTGGCCAATAACTGAGTTGCAAGAATCTCCCTCCGGATACCATACTGGTTCCAACCAAGGGCTTGATTTTGAAAGCTCTATTTTATTCTCTGGAGAGGGCAATCTCCCAGGAGCTTCACCAGACAAATCAATATTTGTATATTCACCAATTCCAAATTCTTTTATATATGGGACCAAAGCATCCATATTCCATCTTCTTATCATCTCGCAGAAATATATATTAGAAGATACAGATATTGCATCAATTAAATTTAACGGCCCATACGAATTATTCCCATATTCCTGAAAAGGAGCCCCACCAGTAAATGTGTATCCTGCCCTACTCACATATACAGTGTTTTTAGTTAATACACCCGCCTCCAACCCACTAGCAGCAACTATCGTTTTAAATGTCGAACCTGGGGGCATCTGTGCAGCTATGGCTCTGTTAAGCAAAGGATTTCTCGGGTTCTCAAGTAATCCCTTATACTCACTCTGCGATATACCCCCTACAAAAAGATTATTATCAAAGCCTGGATTTGAAACCAAGGCAATCAACTCCCCATTTTGAACAGATTCAACGACCGCCGCACCTCCAACAGCTTTATAATCAACAACAGCTTTCTCCATTAAATCGTAAAGCTTCTGTTGTACTGCCATATCGATTGTAAGATAAAGATTTTCCCCTGCAACTGGTTCCTTGACAATATATCCCTCATCTTGGACTCTTCTACCAAGAGAATCCACCTCCCAAGCTATTTCGCCATCAATCCCGATTAGGTTTTGGTCGTATTCTTTCTCAACTCCAGTCCTACCAACTGTATCCGTGGAATCAACATAGGACAAAGCTTTCAAATCCTCTGCCGTTACAGTACCAGTGTAACCCAAAAGATGAGAGAAAGCCACGCCGGAAGGATACTCTCTTTTACTTCCACTATCTATATAAACTCCTGGCAACTCATTTTCTGCAGCTTTAATTTTTATTGCTAGTTCATCATCAATATTTTGAGCAACAAGTATTTCAGTAAAATAGGTATTATTCAAATACTGTGAATATATTTTTTCTGACAAATTGCTATACTCCGTTTTGCCCTCAGCGTCCTGTCCTTTCCACAAATCGCCAAGTATACCCCCGAGGGTATTACAGGCTTTTTCCAAGTGCACGGTATCAATGTAGCCTTTCTCATCAAGATATCTCTCTACGGAGATATATACATTCATTGAGGCTATGTTCCTCGCCAACAGAGTTCCATTTCTATCCAGTATTACCCCCCTTAGTGCATTTTCTTTTCTAATTTTTAGCTGATTGAATTTCGACCTCTCAAGCATTTCCTCCCCCTTATTTATTTGTAGATCAGAGATATGAAAAAGTAGAAAGCCAAAAAGTACTACAAAGAGCAAAAAGGGCACTAAATAGTTCCATTCAGAGCTTGATTCTCTCTCTTGACCATTTGTCATACTACCCTTAAGAGATTTAATCAACTCATTTGGTTTTAAAGAAAACTTTGCTTTTTTCCTATGTCTTATTATTTGCTCAAGTTTTTTTGAGAATTTCAATTCCATCTTTCTATTTTAATCGAATTTGATTACTATTTCCTCCATCCCTAAACTTTGCTATTAACAACTCTCCTAGCCATATAAATGCTGTGGTCATTAGTGCTTTAAATACAATACCTGCAAATGTTTTCCCATCACAATATCCCCATGTATTAGTAAGAAGAAAAGGGGTAAGAAGGCATTTAGAGATGTAAAACAGTAGGGCCGCTAAAAAGCTTGTAATATATAAAGAGAGCCCTTCTTCAATCTGGGAGAAGAACGAAAGTATATACAAAAGAATAGATGGTAAAAGAAGAAGCAACAATGTAGTTCCCAATATATTATGTAAGACTACATCAAGGATGACTGAAAGCAAGATTGTTAATGGTAAAAAGAGTTTAATACTAGTTCTTTTACTAAAAAGAAGAAATAATACAATAAAGAAATTAAAATTGAACAAACCCAAAAGGATGTTTTCAAAGAAAATCAGAATGAAAGAACCAAGAAAAATTCCAATTATTTGTAAAACTAATATCATATCTCCTCCTTTCTTATATCAACAAAAACTGTCATCAAATCATTGTAATCAATAAGAGGAACGACATTACCCCTCCTTGAAGCCTCAGCCGGATTTGAAGATATGTTTGCAATTTTACCAATAACTAAATATTGGTTAATTTTTTTATCATTTGAAACAACAATATCACCATCCTGAACCAATGATTCGGAAGAAATGTTTTCAATATCTATATGATCACCAACTCCCTTAACCACAGCCTTGCTAAATACCTCTGTTTTTTCTGTTACTACACCATTCTCTATTCCCGAGGGAGAGATAAAAACCTCAAAGCTACTATTTTTAGAATAAGGAAGAATTACCAACGAACCGTTTAAATCTACCCCATGTACGATACCAACGAACATATTTCCGAACAGAACTGTATCTCCAACAACGACACCATCTTCGCTCCCAACATTAATTCTTATGCTATCACTATCATATCCGACAACCTTTGCTTTTAGGTAATGTGCTTCCTTATTGGCCACATTGAGTTGCTTTTCTAAAGCCAGCTTTTCCTCAAAAATTGTCTGATAGTAAGCATTGTTAATATCTTTTTCAAAAATATCAATTTTCATCTGATTATACTCATCTCTAAAATCTGAAATTTGCGAAAAAGTTAAAAAGTAATCTTTAATACCCTTCCCTATTTGACTTCCCGAGACAGCTACAGGTTCATATATAAATGAGAGCCCATTTCTGAAAAAATATAAAAGATTTCTTGAATCCAAAAGTATTAAAAGAATAATAATTGGGATTAAAATAATAAAGAAAGATTGCTTATCAGAGATAGTGAATGATTTCTTATACTTTTTCATTTAATATCGAATTAAACTAATTCTTCCCAAGATCTTTGGACTCTATCAAGCAATTCTATGTGATCAAGCATTAATGAAGTCCCTCTTGCCGCCGCTGATAAGGGATCTTCTACAATTTTTACTGGCAACTCTAACTCCTTTGTCCAGAAAGTATCCAAACCTCTAATCAACGCACCACCACCAGCGACATAAACACCCGAGGACACCAAGTCTTTAAGTAATTCCGGAGGAGTTTCTTCAATTGCATCTTTAACCGCCTCGGTTATTAATGAGATCGTATTCATTATGGCCTCTCGAACTTCAATACTACTAATTTCAACAGTTTTTGGTAATCCTGTAAGTAAATCTCTTCCTTGGACAGGGTATTTTTTCTCTTTCTTAAGTGGCATTGCTGAGCCCATCATTATTTTGATATCCTCTGCACTTCTCTCCCCTATTAACATGTTGTATTTACTTTTTACATAGTTAATTATGTCCTCATCCATCTCATCACCTGCAATTTTCATTGTCCTATCAACGACCATATCTCCCAAAGAGAAAACTGCAATATCTGTGGTACCACCACCCAAATCGATAATCATGCTCCCAGACGCATCTTCTATCGGAAGTCCTGCCCCTATTGCTGCAGCCATGGCCTCTTCAACTACATAGACTTTTCTTGCTTGTGCAGTTTTAACCGCATCAATCACAGCCTGCCTTTCTACTTCGGTCACAGAGGAAGGTACCCCAATAATCACCCTTGGTCTTTGAATTCTAATTCCTTTTGTAAAATATTTATGAGACTTTGTAATAAAATGATGAATCATAGCTTGGGTAGTATCAAAATCTGAGATCACCCCATCACGCAGAGGTCTTACTGCGACAATATTGCTTGGTGTTCTACCAATCATTTGCCTTGCATCTTTTCCAACAGCCAGAACCATTTTGGTTCTTTTATCAATAGCAACAACTGAAGGTTCAGATACCACAACACCGTGATTCCTCATATATACCATGGTGTTCGCTGTTCCTAAATCAATGCCCAAATCATATGTTATCAGTTTCCAAAAAGAGTCAATAAAGCTCATCGGTAAAAATGAATACAATTAATCTTTAAATGATTCTATCATTTATTCATTATATCGTACATATACAAAAAGCCCTTTCGGTTAATAAGAAATGATAGATAGAAGAGGTTTAGATTTCTTTTTTTAGCTGTTTGTAACATTTCATACAAACATCCACCTTAGTTGGTGTTCCATCAATTTCGACATTTACACTTCTTAGATTTGGTTTAAAACCTCTTTTAGTTTTTGGAGCTTTGTACCTCCAACCAACTGAGTGCTTATGTTGAATTCTGTTACCAGATACTGTAGATTTTCCACATAGTTCACATATCTTTGCCATAGCGTTGCATTATATATTAAGAAATTAAGAATGGCAAGAACCATCCCAATTTTATTTTATTTCAAGATTAACGAAGAAGAAACTGCTATAATGGGATATGAACATAATTGACTCAGGCTTTTTCTACTGGATTATATTTGCTATTCCTTCAATCGTTATAGCCTCTACTTTTCATGAATATGCTCATGCCTGGACAGCCACAAAGCTTGGTGATTTAACATCTAAAGTAAATGGCAGATTGACTCTCAACCCTCTCAAACATATTGATCCTCTTGGAGCACTCTGCATGATTCTTTTTAAATTTGGATGGAGTAAACCAGTACCAATAAATGAATACAATTTTGAAAACAGAACAAGGGATACTGCCTTAGTTTCTATTGCTGGTCCTTTATCAAATTTCTTTCTATTACTAGTAATATCTGCTTTAAATTCTCTTTTAAGACCTACTGGGGGATTGGCTGTGTTTTTCGTAACTTTTGCCATGGTAAATATTGTTTTAGCAATATTCAATCTTCTCCCAATCCCACCTCTTGATGGACATAAGATTGTAAGAGCATTTTTACCTCAGAAGGCTAGATATTACTGGGAGAATCTTGAAAGATTTCAGATACCCTTTTTAATTATTTTATTAATCCCCATATTTCCATTTGGATCAATAATATCTCTGCTAATTTCAAAGGTCTCTTCCCTTCTTCTTTCGGTATTAGGTCTCATTTAAGCACAACTACAGGCCCCAACCTATTGGATTTCCTCTCTATATCATGGGATAATATACTGCTCTAGAAGAATATAGGCGGTTTCATAGCTCCACAAACAAGAGCTAGGGAATCCAAAAAGATATAATCGCTCAGCCCCTTGGGGTTGAGTTGAGGATCCCCACTTATCTTTAAGAGCTCTATGACTCTGCCTTCTTCTGGGGCATTTGTCCCCTTTCATAAAGAACTCTCCTCTCTCTGTAAGATTGACTATTTAATCAATATATAATAAACTTCTTTCTGAATGCCCGAGTAGCTCAGTTGGTCAGAGCAGCTGTTTTGTAAACAGCAGGTCGAGAGTTCGAATCTCTCCTCTGGCTTGTGCAGAGATGGCGGAGTGGTCAAACGCGGCGGACTGTAAATCCGCTCCCTTCGGGGTACATTGGTTCAAATCCAATTCTCTGCAAATTAAATCTTTATCTTAAAACAATTATAATATGGGAGAAATCACTGGTGTGTTGTTTTTTGTTCTCTCCGCACTCGGAGGATTACTCTTTGTTGGAGGAATAATATACCTGATTGTCTACTTTACAAAAGACAAAGAAAAGAAGACATCCTTTAACATGAATACCCTACTCCATATTTATTTCTATGTAGTATCACTAGTCTCATTAGCCATCTCAATGATTGGTTTAGTAATTTTCATTAATGCATTAATGTCATATAAGTTCGGAGTACCTTTCTCATACAATTTGCAGGAGGTAAACTCTCCAATTGAAATTGAAGGTCAGACAACAGAGCCTTTATGTTTTGAAGGTTATCCCATGGAGATAGAAGGCCAGAAAGTATGCTTTAATAATGAAAAACAGAAAGCTGAGATTGTAAACGGGCTTTCTTTCTTTGTCTCTATGATAATCATTTTCGCATTACATAAAATTGGCTTACATCTTGTGGAGAAAAAAGAAAAATTTGTATGGCTTAAAAAAATATACAATTTCCTATCTTTAATTGGATACAGTGTTGTTGGAATAATTAGTATTCCAATGGCTACATATCTCTTAGTAAATTACATATACTTTAGACCTGACAGTATAGTACAAATCAATCCTCCAAGTATCCCCGTTGCTATTTCTATTGTTACTATACCAGTTTGGATAACATTTTTAATTAAGACTCTAAGAAGCAAAGAGGTAATAATTAACAAATAGGCTGGATTAGCTCAGACGGTTAGAGCACATTCTTGGTAAGAATGAGGTCCCGAGTTCGACTCTCGGATCCAGCTCCACTTGCCCCATAACTTTAAACTTTTACATTCTATGCCTTCAGAATGGTATAACATAGAAAATTCAATTGATATCCCAACAGAAGAGAAAGATTTAATTGAAGAATCTGTTTCCCACCTTTCAACAATAATGAGCTCAATATTTGGGAATCTTGAAGAATTCGACCAATATGGCGGCACTGTATCGATAATCAACAACTTCAATCAACCAATTGGTATTAATATCACCTATGCCCTATTTGGAGAACAACAACTTCAATATTTCCCTGGAAGTCCAGAATTTGAACAATACAATAAAATTTCAATATTCAATCGAAAGATAAACAAACAGGAGTTTGTAGCAATCCTTCTTAACAGAGATAATTCCATTCAAGAAATACAAACAAATATTCCCTCTTCAAACCCATACTCAATTTATACCTGGCTTTTGGATGCTTACAAAAAGATAGACCTTGTTCTAAATTATCCTGAAAATTACTATTTAGACAGAGACGAATTCATATATCATGGACCCAAAGAAACAGAAGAACTAAATAATCAGAAAAAAGATTTAGGTCTATAGAAATAATAGTCAATAATATTTGACCTCTTGACCGTTTTCCAATATAATACCCTAGTATTTCCCATATTATTATTCTAAATTAGTCTTTGTTCAGGGAATGGCAAAAATAAAAAGAGACATCATCGCTCTAAAATGTACAAAGTGCGGAAGTAAAAACTATACTCTATTTAAAACAAAGAATGTTAAAGAAAAGATAGAGTTAAAGAAGTTTTGTGGAGTTTGCAATGAGCATACTACACATAAGGAGACAAAAGTTAAATAACTGAATTGCTCTTTACCGTTTAGGGCCCATAGTTTCAATCGGTAAAATGGCGGTCTCCAAAACCGTAGTTCACCGTTCGAGTCGGTGTGGGCCTGCCAAAAGTTAATTAAAAATTTAACAAATGAAATTTTTTAAAAATATAGTAAATGAACTAAAAAATACTACCTGGCCAAACAGAAAGGACATACTGAATATGACCCTTTATGTCTTAGCCATTGCAGGTATTCTAACAATAGTAATGCTCTCCCTCGATTTGGGGTTTGCAGAAGTTAGAGATTGGTTCCTTAATATTTAATTAGAAAGAAATGGAAGAAAAAAAGAAAAAAACTACAAAAAAAGTCGTAAGTAAGAAGAAAATTACAAAAGAGAAGGCTATTCAATCAACAAAGAAAGAGAACATTAATGCAAAGTGGTATGTATTGAATATTAGAAATGGGTATGAAAACAGCATTCAAAAAGAATTAAGGCAGAGGGCTGAAGCCACAGGAATGGAAGATGAGATTGTAGATATTTTAGTTCCAGTACAGAAAAAAATTTTTGTAAAGAAGGGGAAACAGGAGGTAAGAGAGGAGAAAATATTTCCTGGATATATTCTTATCAAAATGGAATTAAATAATAAAACTTGGGACTTGGTTCAAAATACAGAGGGTGTGAGAGGATTTGTAAAAACTGATAGATATCCTAAGCCTCTTGCAGAGTCAGAGGTTCAAGCAATTACTAAGTTCATGGAGGTTGAACAACCTTCCTTTCAGACATCATTTAGTGTTGGCGAAGCTGTTAAGATTACAGAAGGAGCTTTCGCTGATTTCATTGGTAGTGTTCAGGAAATTGACACAACTAAGGGTAAGATAAAAGTCCTCATCTCATTCTTAGGCAGAGAAGCCCCTGTAGAGTTGGAGCTCTCTCAAGTGACAAAGCTTTAGTTAATAATAAAAAATATATGGCAAAAGAGATCAAAAAAGTTATTAAAATTACTATTCCAGCAGGAATGGCTACAATGGCCCCTCCCATAGGACCTACCCTAGCCCCTTATGGTATCAATGCAGGAGAATTCTGCACTCAATTTAACGAACAGACAAGAGAAAACAATGGGATATTAACACCAGTAGTATTAACAATCTACGAAGACAGATCATTTACCTTTATTACCAAGACTCCTCCCACTTCTGAACTTATTAGAAGAGAGCTAAAGATAAAAAAAGGTTCTGCTAAACCTAACTTAGAGAAAGTCGGCAAACTAACAAAGGAACAGATAGCTAAAATTGTGGAAATAAAAATGCCAGACCTTAACACTTCAGACCCTGAGCAAGCTGCAAAAATTATCGCTGGAACAGCAAAACAAATGGGAATTGAAACAGAAATTAAATAACTATTTATAAACTATGAAAAGAGGAAAAAAATATACAAAAATTACAAAAAACTTAGATAAAAGTATCTCTTACAATCTTAAAGAGGGTGTTAAGAAAGTTAAGGAGTTGTCATATTCAAAATTTGTTGGAAGTGTTGAGCTTCATGTTGATTTAAAGCTCCCTAAGAATAAGGACTCCAAATCACTTAAAGGTGCAGTATCCCTACCCCATTCCTCAAGCAAGAAGAGTGTAAAAGTTGCAGTTTTTTGCCCTGTTGAGATGGAAGAAGAAGCAAAAAAAGCAGGTGCTGATTTTGTCGGACTTGAGAACATTATGAAGATTGTAAAAGATGGCAAAATTGAATTCGATGTAGCTATTGCTACCCCATCAGTTATGCCTAAAATCGCTGTTCTAGGGAAAGAATTAGGGCCTAAAGGCCTAATGCCAAATCCAAAGAATGGTACAGTAACAGATGATATTGCATCTGCTGTGGCTGAATACAAAAAGGGGAAACAAACATTTGCATGTGATTTATCAGGAGTTATACATATGAGCGTTGGGAAAATTGATTTAGAAGATGAGAAAATAATTGAAAATATTCACTTCGCAGTGTTAGCAATTGCGGATGTACTGGGTAAAACACCTGAATTGTCAATTCAAAGGATGCACCTAGCACCAACAATGGGTCCAAGTGTAAAAATCTCATATAGCAGAGAGTAAGACCTAATTTGACTACTTCTTTCTAAAAGATATAATCATTTTTATATGATTGTAGTAACTGGAGGAAGTGGACATATTGGAAATGTTTTAGTAAGACATTTACTGGATATGGGACTTGAGGTTGGTGTAATTGACCGAGACCCATCATCGGATCCAGCAATTTCTAATCTCCCTATAAAATTTTTCCAAGGAGATATCCGAGATAAAAAATTTCTACTTTCAACTTTTAAACAGGCCGATTTTGTCTGTCATCTTGCTGGAGTAATATCAATTGTCTCAAAGAAAAGAAAACTTCTTCAAGACGTAAATGTTGAGGGAACAAGAATGGTCACAGAAGCGTGCTTAGAAAGTGGCGTTAAAAGATTACTTTACACCAGCTCAATCCATGCGTTGCATGAGCCCAAAAAAGGGATCCCCATTATTGAAAAACTCGCCAAGGTTGAGAATGTCCTTGGTGATTATGCAAAAACAAAAGTTCAAGCTACTAAGATTGTATTTGAAGCTGTAAAAAAAGGTCTAGATGCAATAGTTGTCTACCCTTCCGGAGTAATCGGTCCTTACGATTTTAAAAACTCAGAAATGGGTACTCTGATTAGAGAAGCATCTAACTACTCAAAATATTTCTATGTTGATGGAGGATATAATTTTGTAGATGTCAGAGATGTTTCCAAAGGTATTATATCTGCCCTATTTAATGGCAAAAAAGGTGAAGACTACTTACTAGGGGGTAATGATATTTCTATCAAGCAGCTTTTTACTACACTTTCGAGCCTGACGGATGCTGTGGGTCCTAGAGTAAAAATCCCACGAAATATAGTGAAGCTTGTAGTTCCACTTGCGGAAGTTTTCTACAAAATATTTAACAAGAAACCTCTTCTTACAAAATATTCTGTAGATGTATTGAATTCCAATTACCAAATAGACAGTAGAAAGGCTGAAAAGGATTTAGGATACCAGGCGAGAGACATAATTATCACTATTGAAGACACGCTTAAATGGTATCGGGGAGAAAAGGTCAGTATTGAATAATGAATACAAACAAACCCTTGACCTCCTTTTCTTCTTCATATATAATCCACCTAGTTCATTTATCTAAGAAACAAGGTATAAAAATAAATCCTTGCGAGATAAATATACATTCAAATTAATTAATAAGTGAAAGAATATGCCTAAGACTCACTCTCAAAAAACAGAGTTACTAGAGAAATATAAGGATATATTGAAAAATAAAACCGGATATCTTTTAGTAAACTCTGACA
Source organism: Candidatus Dojkabacteria bacterium (assembly GCA_012513575.1). GTDB lineage: Bacteria > Patescibacteriota > Dojkabacteria > SC72 > SC72 > UBA5232. Next base: position 43,763 of record JAAZBX010000001.1, on the reverse strand, counting down.
AAATCGACACTGCTACTGTTACAAAATTGAAAGTACAGTTAAAAGATGTTGATGCAAATTTTGCTGTTGTAAAAAACAGTATTTTTAAAGTCGCTCTCCAAGATACAGAACAACCATTGCAGACACAGGAGATCGATGGCCCAACAGCAATTATTTACTTTGAACAAGACCCAACTGGACCTGCGAAATTAGTCAAAGAGACACAGAAAACAAGTAAATTACTTGATGCAAAGGGTGGTGTCTTCGAAGGAGAATTCCTTTCAGCTGAAAGAGTAATGCAATTAGCAGACATTCCTTCAAAAGAAGTCCTTCTTTCTAAATTACTTGGCAGTATGTCCGCACCTCTATCAGGATTTATGAATGCTATCACTGGAAATGTTAGAGGTTTAACTATGGTTCTTAAAGGCATTTCTGAGAAGAAAGCTTAATTAGACAATCTTATTTAATTTAAATATTTTACAAAAATGGCAGAAGAGAAAACATTACCAGAATTATCAGAAAATGGTAAAAAAGTCCTCGAAATTGTCGAGAAAATGTCAGTATTGGAACTCGCAGACCTAGTAAAGGTCATGGAGGATAAGTTCGGAGTATCAGCAGCAGCCCCAGTAGCAGTTGCAGCAGCTCCAGCAGAAGCAGCTCCAGCAGAGGAAGAGAAGACAATGTTCAACATCGTTCTTAAGGATGGTGGTGCTAACAAGATTGGTGCTATCAAAGTTGTCAGAGAGATTACTGAGCTTGGATTAAAAGAAGCTAAGGATCTTGTAGACAAAGCTCCTCAAACAGTTAAAGAAGGGGTTAAGAAAGAAGATGCAGAAGCTATCAAGGCAAAATTTGAAGAAATTGGTGCTACAGTAGAATTAGCATAGTCTTTTTTGAAAAGATAATGAAAAGACCACCGAAAGGTGGTCTTTTTTATTAATTTGTTATTTATAGATTCTCAGGAAAATCTTCGATTACCTCTGGTTGTACTTCTGTTTCATTAATTGCTAAAAAGAAATTATTTTGCATTTTTTCAATATTTTCTTTACTTGAATACACATTTACCTGAAAACCTCCTAATTCAGAATAGTTTGAGAGAGTATAGTGTTTTAAATCATCTAAAAATATTTTATATATTTTACTTAAATTTACACTTGATTCTCCTTCATTGAATACATTAATCACCCTTCCCTCCTCAGATTCTGAAATTGTAATTATTGGTTTTGAAAACATTCTGTAATATTCCACTTCTATCCTTACAGTGCCTACTAATGAATCATCAACTTCATAATATGCAGATTGAGTGCCACCCAGACCGTAATTAAAAAGTACCAAGTTTTCACTCATGGGATACTCCCCAATTTCTTTATTAGCAACTACTCTGCTAGGAGCTTTTGAGTTTATCGTTAATTTTGAGAAATCCAAGAAAGAAATTCCAGCTCCAACTCCCAAACCTATGATTGAAATCATAAACACAACAAAGAGTTTCTTCCAATTTGTCCTGTTATCTACAATAAAATTGTAAAAAGCTTTCAGTAATGACACAGCAAAAAGTATAAAAGAAAGAAGGAAAACGATAATACCTAAATAAAAGATTCCACTAAACATCCAGACAATACCTATTAAAACCCCGGCTGAAGAACAAAATAGGAGAAAAACAATAGGCATTGAAATGAAGAAAACAAAACATTTTACAAAGGCCATGGCAAATCTCCCAATTAGAGAGAAAAGTCCAAAGTCATATTTTTTTACTTCAATATTCTTAACTACTTCTTTCTCTCTAATTACTTGTTTTTCAACAGAATGCTCTTTTTCCTTCTCTACTTCCTCTTGTATACTATGAAATTTATCAATAAATCTTATCTTATAGATATAAGCAAAGGTTAAAACCGCAACTACAAGATATACTATTTTTGTCAAAAACTCCCAGAATCCTGAAAGGATTCCACCAGCTGTTGTACCAAAGCTATAGAAGAAAGAAGAGCCAATACTGCTAATATATGAGAATGGAATATTTAATAACAAAATAATTAAAAATAACAAACCTATTTCAAAAAGGAATTTAATGACTGACTTCGTATTCATTGAGCCTAACATATCAATAGTACCTCTAATAATTTTTGTAAATTCATTTAGTAAATCGTTAAAGGTATATTTTCTAGCCTCACTCTTCTCTATCTCAGCAATATCATCATTCATCAACTGATCAAGAGAACAATCAAAAATTTTACACATTACAAGCATTTTTTCTGTCTCAGGATAAGCACCACCCGACTCCCATTTAGATACTGATTGCCTAGAAACATTCAGCCTGTTAGCCAACTCCTCCTGTGAAAGTTTTTTACCCTTTCTAAGGTATTCCAAGTTTTTCCTAAAACTCATATATTTAATTGTTTAAATTAATGACCAATCTTACCTTTAATCCAACAGTTGCAACCACCAACTTGCAGTTGTTTCCTGTAAACTTACGGTTGCTATTTTTAGATTTTACAACTTTAGGATAATGTTTGCTATTGAGTTAGCATCTTTAATCTCGCTTTGGTATTTAATTGTATCTTTTACTAACATTCTCTCTACTAATTCTGGTAATTTCTCATAATTAGACCCTATATAACTAAAATTGGGATTATCTTTAATATACTCAACGTTACCAAACTCTTGAATAACTGGGGGTTCGGTAAATATTGCTTTTTTGTTTACTTTCTCTATTTCTAAAACGGTAGCAGGACCCGTTTTTGAAATAATTAGGTCTGATATTACAAATAATTTTAGAATTTCATTTGTATAACCTGAGATATATACCCTTTTGTTCCTTTGGAATCTCTTCTCCAATCTCCTTTTTAATTTTGTATCCTTACCAGTCAAAATAATTAATTGATAATTTGTATTTAAAATAAAACTTTTAAGTCGCCTCACTAAACCCGCTGTGGACACTCCGCATCCAGTAATCAGAATAATATCTCTTTCGAATTCAAAGTCATGTTCCTTACAAAAAATTTTCCTAAAATCATGTATCTCTTCCTCAGAGAATTCTTTTATATCTCTTAACGGATAATACCCGGTAAGGATATTACAATTAGGATTAAAGGAAAGTAATTCTTCCGTAGCTTTTTCTGTTGGAGAAAAAATCAGATCAGCCTCAGAGCTTGCCCACCATCTCACCATAGTAACTAAATCTGGAACAGTTATGACGTATTTGAATTGGAATTCTTTTTTGCACCTACTAAGAACCTCCGTTGTTAGTGCATTGTTTGAGATCACTAAATCAGGATTGTACTCTCGAAGATATTTCAAAGTGGGTTTTACAATTGGACTTAGAGCAAAAAAATAGGCTAATTCACTACAAAACTTTGACTTATTTATTAATGTAAATGATGTGTTGAAAAGAAATTCTATTAATTTTGAACCACTAACTAAATACTGAACAAAATTATACAATCTAGACATTTTAGAAAACTGAAAAATATCAATTATTTCAACAGAAATTGTACTATCCAGCTTTTTTATTGCATTCCTTGTTGCGTTTGCGCAGGAAAGATGACCCGCACCTGCATCCCCAATTACTATTAATACTTTTTTCATATATCAATGATTATATTCTACCCTTTCTACTTAGTAAAACTGAAATTAACAATAATGAAATGTAGCACTAAAAAAAGCTGGGAAATCTAGTACTAACAGTACAAAAATGGTATAATTCATGTGTTGAATCTGCCTTACAATTTATATCTAATTTTTTAATTTTCTGAAATGTACTACTCTACTTTTACTCAGTGGATATTAGAACATGGAGTGCCCGAAAAAACATTAGAGCTTTTTTTAGCTATTACAATTGTTGCAACTATTGTAAGTATATTCAGATATCTTTTTGGGACTAAATCATATGGGATTTATGCTCCTATTTTACTTGCAATTGCCTATTCTTATACTGGCTTAAAATACGGATTGGCAATAACTTTTATGGTGATAACAGTATCATTACTTTCCCACCTGGTACTTAAGAAGATTAGAATGCACTATATTACAAGAATTGCAATTAACTACTGTCTTTTAAGCATCGCTTTAGTTTCCTTTATTATACTAATTGATGAGTTGGGTCTGGGCTTAGAAAATATGTCCACTGTCCCACCTCTAGCGTTAATTTCAATAGCCGCACTTTCTGATTTCTTTACTAAACAATTTGTACAAAAATCAAGTAAGTCTTCATTTACTGCACTATTTGGAACAGTATTAATTGCCACAGCTGGATGGTTTGTAATTACTCGAGATTACATTTCAAATTATGTTATTAATAATTTGTGGCTTATCCCGTTATTAATCTTTGCCAACTTAATTATTGGCCAATTTAAAGGATTAAGGCTCAAAGACTACTTTCGATTTAAATCTGTAATTAAGGAAAATGACACAAAGAAGTAAGTATAAGAACATTTTGGGTTTAAATAGAAGGAACCAGGAATACATTCGACCTTTTAATCCTCCATCAGCTAAAAGGATTGCGGATAATAAAATTCTGACAAAAAAGGTTCTAGCTAAAGAGAATATTAAGACTCCTGAGGTATACAAATTAATTAGGAACAAACAACAACTTAAATTCATAGACTGGGATTCTCTCCCAAAGAGCTTTGTAATTAAGCCAAATCAAGGAACTGGAGGCAACGGCATAATTGTTTTCTATGGGAAAAAGAAAGGACAGTATGCATGGATTAGACCAAATGGTGATATTATGACAAGAAATGACATCATCCTTCATATAGAAAACATCTTAGATGGAAGATTTTCGATGGGAAATCGAAAAGATATTGCTATTATTGAAGAAAGAGTGAAGACCGCTCCATTACTTAAACAGTATTCTTACAAGGGAGTCCCAGATATCCGAGTAATATGCTTTAACGGCGTACCCATAATGGCAATGACAAGAATTCCGACAAAAAGGTCTAATGGTACCGCAAATCTTCATTCTGGAGCTATTTGTACTGGAATTGATATTGCTACTGGCATTACTACCTATTCTATGCAAATGGATACTAACTCCCCTTTTAGTGACACATATGAGGATATCGATACAACACAGGATCTTAAGGAAAACAAAATTTTAAGCGGAATTCATATACCTGAATGGGACTCAATTCTTGAAATCGCTCTAAAGTGTCAAAGAGTATCAAAATTAGGATACATTGGTGTAGATATCGCGCTAGATGCCGAACACGGACCAATTGTCTTTGAACTTAACGCAAGACCTGGGCTTGGAATACAAGTCGCAAATAAAGCAGGACTTAGATGGAGGCTAGAGAAAGTTAAGGATGTGGAAGTAAAAAATATTAAACATGGGATCAGATTAGCAAAGAGTCTTTTTGGCGGGGAGGTTGAAGAAAGTATTGAAACAATAAGTGGTAGAAAGGTTGTTACAATTGATGAGAAAGTAATGGTCTTTCACCAAAACAAAACAAAGAAGAAAGAGCCCGAAAAAGAATCTGGCCGTGCTTTTATGGATACTGGGGTACTTACTTCAAGAATGTCAGAGACTTTTGCTAACAGAGTTGGTTTTTTAGCTACTACACAATATTTTAATTCTCTAAATGTTCCAAGAAAGTTCAACTCTATTAAAGAGGCTCAGGAATATATTGATACTCATTTAAAAGCATTAACTTTGGAAGAGAATATCAAAAGAGTTGCGAAAATTGTTGATGGCGAAGATGTCAAAGTCCGTCCAGTTGTTGATATTAAAGTGAAAATCTCTGGCGAGATAAAAGATATTGAAGTGGTAATAATTGAGAATTCAGATTATCATCTAATAATTGGTCGAGAAGTATTGAAAGGGTATTTAATAGATACAAGTAAAACATTCAGTAATTAATATTAAATATTTACCAAATGACAGAGGGGGAAAAAAATTTTTTAAAAGAAGCAGGAAATATCCATCTCTCCTACTACATTGAAGCAGCTTATAAGCTGGGGATTGAATATCATGTATTAGTTCCAGGATTAATGGCAGAATTTAAAATTAAAAACAAACATTGGTATATTATCAATACTGTCACTCCCCTAGTTCCAACTCCAAGTACTACAATTTGTAAAAGAAAAAATCTTACTCATATGGTATTAGAAAAAAATGGAATACCTGTACCAAAACAAGAAATTCTAGCATGCGAGATTGATGCAATAAAATTCTTTCATAACTATAAAAATATAGTAATTAAACCCTCACAACAATTAGGAGGAAAAGGCGTTTCTCTTTTACCACAAAGCGAGGAGCAAGTTCTTAATGCTTACAAAAATGCGTTTAACCTATCACATAATCCAGATGATAGTAAAAAGGTAATCGGAGAAGAATTCGTTCAAGGTGATAATTACAGGTTCTTAGTCCTTGGAGAGAAAGTGATTGGTGTCGTTAGAAGAAAGGCCGCACATATTGTCGGAAATGGAGAGAATTCAATAAGAAAACTCATAGAATTGAAAAACGAAGAGAGAAAAAAGAATATAATGCTTCCGATAGTAATCGACAACGAACTTGTCCTTAAATTACAAAGAAATAACATGAATTTAGAATCAATTCCACAAAAAGACGAAGAAGTAATACTTAGGTATAATTGTAATTTAACAACTGGTGGTACGACAGAAGAATGTCAAAGTGAGGTAAATGATTTTTACAATCAACTTGCAATAAGAGCTATAAAAGCACTAGATACGGAATTTGGAGGAGTTGATATTATCGCAGAAAATATCTCCAAACCCAGCAAATGTGCAATTAACGAGGTAAACTACAACCCTGGGCTTAGGTTACACTACAAAGTTGATAAAGGGCAAAAGACAGAGGTAGCTGTACCTATAATGGAATACATCCGAGATAAATATTTAAGTTAATATCTAAGAAGAATGAAGAAAGCACAAGTGTTGCAAGGATTAAACTTAATATCGCCCTACTCAACCGTAATTATTGAAGTAAATGAGGACGATTCAGTAAAAAAGATTTTAGATTTAGTAAAAAATTATCATCCTCTTTTTATTGAAAAATACTATTTTACCCAAGGTTACCTTTATATTGAAACAAAAATTCCATTTCTTTGGAGAGAAGCAAATGATTACTTACAACAATTGGGTTGTTCACAAATTTCATTTGAAAAATGTAAAGAGCTTCTTGTAGATCAACTAATTAAACAAAGGGTCGCTTCCATGTCCACAATCCCAATATTGAATACTGCATACGACCTTGGCTATGAGATTACACCTACCCTGCTTGATCAAGCAATTATTCAAACTAATAAATCCGGATATCCCAAAACATATAACAGACATCACACGCTCGGTTGTGGAAAAGGTTCCCAAATTATCTATTCCATATCATCAAGTAAGGATTCCAAAAACGCCAAAGAGATTCAAAAAGATAAATGGTCTACAAACTTAATGATCTCTAGATTAGGTCTTCCTATACCTAAATGGCAAACAATTGAGAACAAAAATCAATTAGAGGAAATATGGTCTGATTTTGCAAAACCAGTTGTAATTAAGCCAACAGGCCTTACTGGGGGGAACGGTGTTGTGGTTGGATTAAATACTCTTGATGAAGCTAAAAAAGCATTTGAATTTGCACAAAAGTCTGTAAATGAGAAACCAAGAGAGGAATGGCAAAAAAAGATAATGATCCAAGAACAGGTCCCCGGAGAAGATTACAGGCTCCTTGTTATAGATGGGAAACTTGAGATTGCAACAAAAAGAATTCCTGCTTTCATAATTGGAGATGGAAAAAATTCTATAAAAAAATTAATTAATGAAACAAACAAAGATCCAAAAAGGGACACCTCTAGCCCAGTACACACATTAAAACCCATTGTAATTGATGAATCCCTCATAGACCATTTGGAGCAACAAAATCTCTCTTTAGATTACATCCCAAAATTAAATGAAAAAATCCCTGTCAGAAAGGTAGCTAGTATGAGTAAAGGAGGAATCACAGAGGATTTTACTGATGAAGTGTCTGATGAAATTAAGTATGTGGTTGAAAGTATTGCCTCCTCTATACATGCGTTTACTCTTGGTGTAGATGTTCTATGTAAAGACATTAGTAAGCCTCTAACAAAAGAGAATGGTGCAATATTAGAAGTTAATACCATGCCTGAAGCATATTTAAATTTCTTCCCTGTTTTGGGAGAAGAGAGAGAATATGTAGTAAAGACATTTGTAGAGAAACTACTTAAAGAGAATCAAACAAAAAAAATTGTTGCTATAGGAAATACTCTCCCTGACATATTAACACTTCTTAGTGAGAAAAGTCTCTGGGGATCATATTTCTCAAAGAAAGATGTAATTGGAGAGTACAAAGATGGATATATGAGAATAAATGGGTTAGAAATTAATGATGGCCTTGAGAAATGGAAAGCTTTGGAAGCTCTTAAGGTTAATGCCTCTTTGGACGGAATAATCGTTCATCACAGAGATTGGGATGCAGTAAAGAGTGATGGCTTGGGTTTTAACAACATTGATTTGTTAATCATAAGTAAAGATGAAGCAGAGAAAGATGAAATGAAGATTGTTAAGAGATATAAAACAAAAAGGTTTATAAATAAAATAAAAATTGTATAAATATATGAGGTATTTAATCATCGACAAAAGACCTAGAATCGGAGAGAAAGAAATCCCTACTGCATCTAAGAGGATAGTAGAAGAACTCAAAAAGAAAAATATTGAAAATGATTTCATCTTTAATGATCAATTAGAATTTGTCTTCCAAGATGGGAAAATGAAAATATTCGCTGATAGCAACCCTATCTCTGACTATTCTCATATTCTTTTTCGTGGGCACTCTCTTGAAAATGAAAAGGAGTATCACTATAAGAGATACATTATTGACTTCATAGATGAATATAACAAAGAAAACCCTTCCAAAAAGATTTTTGTTCAAAATGCTGAAGCAATAAAGAAGTTCCCATACTACAATAAAATTGCAATAGCTCAATTCTGTATAAAAAATAATATACCCTACTTCAATTCTTACTTTAGAACTGATGGAGATTACTTAACCAGAAGAAAAGTTCTTAATAATTTTCCTTTGATCATTAAAGAATATACAGGGGCTAATAGAATTGAAATTAAAGAAGGGAAAGAAGTTATTAAGAAGAATGTTTTCAAAATTAATAATGAAGACGAATTAAGAGAGAGGGACTATAGAAATTTCTTTATCCAAGAATTTTCTGATACAGGTGAAGATTACAGAGTATTTGTAAAACTAGGTAAGGTTATTGGTGGCTGGAAAAGAATAGCAAATGATAGCTTCATGACGGTAAGTAAGGGAATATACGAAATGTATAATCAACCCAATAGGGAGATGAAAGAGATGGCTGAAAAAGTGGCTACCATACTTAATGCGGATTTTATAGCTGTAGATTTTATGTATATTAACAACAAGCTTGCAGTACAAGAGTTTAGTTTCCACCCTGGATTTAAAGCATACGAAACAAAGATAGAGGGTACTCCAGTAAATATTGCAGAAGCAATTATTACAGCATTTAGATAAAAAGAAAAAAGCCTAAGGCTAAAGATATGAAATCAGTTAACCTTAGGCTGTTAGTCGCATTTTGTTTATTCTTTTCCTATCTTACGACAGGATGTCTTATTTCCAGATAAGCAAGGATAAGCCAAATAATTCCGAATACTGCGTCTAGTATAATTATTAGCCTTGATTGCTGAATAGTTGTTCCAATGATATGGAGGACTCCTAGAAGTATATACAAAACGATTATCATAATTCTAAGATTTTTTGTTTCCTTTAGGAATCCTTTTAATCTCATTACACTTAAAACAAGAGTAATCATAACCAAAGCGAACGTTAACCATAATACAATATTTTCAAGAGTCTCACTCATAATAACCTCCTTCGAACTAACACCGCTTGTTAATGTGCGACTAACGCATTATTATACAATATTTCCGAGGAAATCTCTATGGGCTGTATTACAAACCTGCTTTCTTGAATATTTTGGTCCACATTTCTTTAGAAGGCACCGTTTTTGCTTTTGGAATCAAACCCTCCTCTACCCAAGAAACCTGTTTCAAACTAATTTTACCTGAATACAGCTTGTTGTATAGTGAGTTATCTTTTTCTAAAGAGTTTTTTACTCTTCTAAAACCCCTAAAATAAACAATATCTTTGGTATAAATTCCAGGTTTTGCTGTATCTGCAAGTCCCCTCTTCACACGATATACAATATCAAAAGCTGCATATTTGGGGAAAATTCCTAACAAACAGTTGTACAATTCCCTAAAAGTCATTTGCTCTCCATTTTTAATTGCAAAAACCAATGCTGCCTTCTTTTTTAGACCTGTTTCTGTTAATAAACCCATGTCACTCTCATTGTACGTTGCCAAACCTTCCTCAATATCTAAATAACTTGGCAAATTAGCATTTCCCAATGCTGAAAAATTTGTATTAAACCCATTAATTGATCGAAGAACATGTGTTCCCACCTCATGAACAATCGATTTCTTAAGTTTAAACCTACTTTTGTGGATCTCAGGGTTAACTAAAATCTGCTTTCTCTTAATACCTACCTTCATACCGTTTTTGGCCATATTTTGAGACTTATAGACTTGCCAATCACTTAACCCTAATTCTTCAAAAACCAAATCAAATACATTCACAATATCATTAAAATCAAGAAGAGGTTCTTTCTTTAGAGAAGGATTTTTAATTAGTTTATAATTATTGAAAGTACCTCTTAAAACCCTGCAAGCATTTCTATAAAGTTTCTCTGAGGGAATTCCAAACCTTTCTTTTGAGATTTCACTTACTCTTAAATTATTCCCAACTGCATTCATTAATTCATTTGTCTGCCCTTTTGATTTAATCAAATCGACATAGAATTGAGATACCCTTGGATCAATATCTGAAATTTCTTCTACCTTTGAAAGCTCTTGCAGAATTTTCTCATTACTGTTTTTTACTATCCTGTATTTAAAATATGGGCTATATATATCGGAATTAAAAAATTTCTTTCTCTCTACTTCTAGGTTCAGTGGCGTAAAGACTAAAGCTGTAGGCAATCTAAGTTCCTCCAACTTTGTACTTACCTCATCTAGTGTCATGCTTTTCTTTTTTTTATCTAAAATTCCCATATGAGTTAATATATCATAAACTATCGTCTAAATTCTTTGTTAAACGAGAATTTCCTCTCCCCTGTAGCAAGAAGTTCAAGTGCTATCCCTGTTCCTTTTACGACACAAAGCAATGGATCATCAGCCACATGGCAAGGAACTCCAGTAGCCCTAGAAAAAAGTTTGTCTAAATTCCTTAGTTTCGCAGTACCACCACTCATGACCATTCCCCTATCAATAATATCAGCCGATAGCTCTGGTGGAGTCTTCTCTAAAACTGTTTTAATTGCAGATATGATTCTTTTCAAAGGAAACTCTATTGCTTTGGCAATATCATTTGAATCTACCATAATGGATTTTGGCATTCCAGCGCCAACATCTCTTCCTCTTACTTCCATTTCTTTTGGATCTCTAACTTCAACAGCGGAACCAATTTTAATCTTAATATTCTCCGCACTTTGCTCTCCAATTAAAATTCCCTTCTTTTTCTTCATATAGGATATAATATATTCGTTAAGAGCATCTCCACCTACCCTAATAGATTCGTATTCTACTATCCCATCAAGGGACATTACTCCAACCTCACTAGTTCCTCCACCCATATTTACAATCATGTTTCCAGACGATGTGTGAATTGGAAGGCCTGCACCTAAAGCTGCAAGCAAAGGTTCTGGAAGAAGAGTCACAGTTCGAGAGCCAACAGCATTAGCAGCCTTATGGACAGCTCTCTCTTCTACTGACGTTATACCAGCAGGTACACTAATTACTACATCCGGCTTTATCAACCTAGATTTACCTAAAGCTCTATCATAGAAATATCTTAACAAAGCTTCAGTAATTCTTGAATCAGCGATTACCCCCTCTCTTAATGGTCTTCTAGCTACAATATTCTCTGGTGTTTTACCAATCATCTGTTTTGCTTTCGTCCCAACCGCAATAACAGTTCGAGTATCTAAATCAATTGCAACAACTGTAGGTTCAGTCAAGACAACTCCTTCCCCTTGGACAAAAATAACTGAATTTGCAGTTCCTAAATCAATTCCAAGCTTCTTTCCTAACATAGAAATAACACTACAAGTTAAATACTATTAAAATTCAATTTTCATAGCTTTTTTCATTTCATCCGCCGTCTCTCTTGCTATCGATGAGACAACTCTGCTCGAATTTAAAGCTTTCTTAACAAGTTCGTCCTTCATTTCTTCAGCTTCCTTTCTTCTATCCCTAATGGGTTTCAAAACAACATCCATAACTTCAAAAAGTTTTCCCTTAACTTCAATATCCTTAATTGTACCCTCCCTGTACCTTCTCTTCATATCTTCTATTTCCTCTTTTTGGGATTCATCTGAGAATAAATCAAGATATGTAAAAGCTACATTCCCCTCTACTTGACCAGGATCGTCTGCATGTATTCTAGTAGGATCTGTATATACTTTAAATACTTTTTTCTTTAATTCCTCTTGACTATCTGACAAGTAAATACAGTTATTCAAACTCTTCCCCATTTTCTCGGCTCCATCAATACCAGGAACATTTATTTTTGTACCTAACAGTGCTTCGGGTTGACCAAGGATATCTACTCCGTAAGTTTTGTTAAATCTTCTTCCCAATTCTCTTGCATCCTCTATCATGGGTAATTGATCTTTTCCAACAGGTACCAAGTCGGCATTTACTGAAAAAATATCTGCAGCTTGATGAATTGGATAAAAGAAAAAACCTAAAGGGGTCGAGGCTTCATATCTGTTTTGTGCCATTTCTGTCTTTATTGTCGGATTATGTTGTATCTGCTGAACAGTAGCAAAATTGGCCAAATAGATAAATATTTCATGTATCTGAGGCACTTCGCTTTGTATAAATATGTTGGCTTTGTCAAAATCTATACCTACAGCATAATAATCACAAAGAAGTTCTATAATACCATCTTTAACTTTTGAAGGATTGTTGAAATTATCAGAGAGAGCTTGAATGTTTGCAATCTCAATAAAAGAGTCATACTCATACTGCAATTTTACTCTGTTTGACAAAGAACCAAGTAAATGCCCAATATGAAGTTTGCCAGTTGGCCTGTCTCCTGTTAAAATTCTTTTCTTTTCCATAACAAGTATTCTAACAACTTATTGGCTATTATGCTATACTCTATACACTAAATGGTAAAAGAAAAGAAACCTCAAAAATATTCAACCCCAGCAGTTATTCCAACTTTATTTTCAATTTTGGTCTTTTCATTTGCGTTTATCCTTTTCCTCCTCGCAAAAGGCTATAGGGTCAATCTTACAGATCAAAAAATTACTAAAACAGGTGCTCTCACAGTAAAGACCTACCCTTCCAATGCAACAATATATATTGATGATGAAAATTTAGGAAAAACACCCAAAAGCAAAGTACTCGAGTATGGAGTACATGATGTGAAAATTGAGAAAGAGGGTTACCATTTATGGAATAAAATCATAAATATCCCAGAGGAGACAACAACTATACTTACCCCTTGGCTTCTCCTTTCAGACAACAAGAAATATACCATATGGAATCCACAAAAAGAATTTGTTAATTACTGGATAAATAAGAATAATGATGTTGTATTGGTCCTACTAAAAGAGAATGCTGAAAAACATTCCTTATGGAAGTATAAAATTGAAAGCTCTCTATGGGAGATATTGAATAATCCAATGAAGATTTGGGAAACCTCTGACTCCACCCTCTCACTAATGCAGTCTCCTAATGGAGAATATGCTCTTTTAACCACAAAAACGGAAAGCGGAAATTCCTCATATTTAATGAATACATCAACTGCCTTTGTACCGAGTATAAATAATAAGATTGACCTCTCAAAACTTGAAGGCTTTACAATATCCTGGGCACAAGACAATAAGCATATCCTTTTTGAATCTCCTACTCAGCTTCTCTCCTACAATATTACTGATAGATTAATGTACACATTACTTACGAATGAAATCAATAACCAAAGTGACCAATCCAAAAAGATCTGGACAACTACCGAGGATGGTTATCTTTACTATCTAAAAGATAATTCCATTGATAATTCATCTGTTTACTCTTACTCTATTGAAGGTATTTCTTTAGACGGAGTGAATGAAGATTCTTTGTTAAAAACTGTCTATTTGCAAAAAGATGAAAAATATATTGAATATTACAGAGCTCAAACAAACCCCTTTGTTCCCTTTACGAATTCTCCCGAAAACACTCAAACTGTTGGGAAAATCGATTACATATATATAAATAAGCAGGCGAAGGGAATATTTTTATCTACCACTGTAGCATCATACTGGTACAGTATTCCTGATGCTAAATATTTGGCAATCTCTCATTTCCCATCAATACTACTTTCCACATCAACAGATAATAGGAGATTACTTATCGGTTCAAAGGAGAACACTTCTGTATTTACTTTTGAGAAAGAAACGTTAGATCCTACAGAAGAAATAGGATTAATTAATATTCCAGGATTAAAATCCGAACATTTCCCCAGATGGGTTAAGAATTCTAAGCATCTTTCATATATCAAAGATAACTACATTACTATTTCTGAAATGGATGGTGACAACACTGTTAAAACTATTCCTACAGACAAAATGCTCTATTACACAATCAAATATTCAAGAGAGAATATTGTTACACTAGAAAAAGACGAACAAGGTTTCTTTAATATTAACGAATATAGATTACAGTAGTAGGAAAGCGCACCCGGTCGGAATTGAACCAACAACCTACACGTTAGGAGTGTGTTGCTCTATCCAAATTGAGCTACGGGTGCATATCTCGCTTTATCACACCACCAATTATACCAATTTGTCTCTGGTTTTACACTACCCACCTGGAGTACTACAGGTCGTAATTACTTGCCCTTACATGGTATAATTAAGATTGAATGAAAACTGAATATATAAAAATCAGAGGTGCAAAAGAGAACAATTTAAAAAATATTTCGGTAGACATACCTAAGAATAAAATGGTTGTTCTAACAGGGGTCTCAGGCTGTGGAAAGACCTCTTTAGCATTTGACACCATCTATGCGGAAGGACAAAGAAGATATGTTGAATCACTCTCCTCGTATGCTAGGCAATTTCTAGGAATAATGAAGAAACCTGACGTAGAATCCATCACTGGGCTTTCTCCTGCAATTTCTATCGATCAAAAAACAACCGGTAGTAATCCACGTTCAACAGTTGGAACAATTACTGAGATATATAATTACTTAAGGCTACTCTTTGGATATGTGGGACAGCCTTACTGTCCACAGTGTAATATCCCAATAGAATCTCAAACGATTGAAGAAATTACACGCAAGGTATTAAAAGCCATACAAAGTTCCACGAAAAATGTTACCATTGTTTCACCCTTAATAAAAAACCGCAAGGGAGAATTCAAATCTCTTCTAAGCAAATTGTTATCCAAGGGCTTCCTAAGAGTAATAATTGACAACGAAATCTACCTTCTAGATGATATAGAAGACCTCAGTATCGATGAAAACAAGAAGCACAACATCGACCTAGTAATTGACAGGTTTTCACCGGAAGATAAAGAGGGCAAAGATTTCAAAAAAAGGATTACGGATGATATTGAATTGGCAATACTTCAGTCACAAGGAGAAGTAAAAGTGAAGATTGGAGATGAAGATTTACTTTTCTCAGAAGGAAATACCTGTAACAAATGTGGAATATCATATCCCAAGATCACTCCCCTCTCCTTTTCTTTTAATGCTCCAGAGGGTGCTTGTGAAAATTGTTCAGGGTTAGGATTCTTACAAGAGATTGATATTAATCTAATCTACAATCCTAAACTAACAATTAAAGAAGGTGGCATTTTCCCTTGGTCCAATAGAGTTTCAAAGGATAGTTGGACAACTAGGATACTTAACGAAGTGGCAAGAATACACGGTTTTAATTTAACTACCCCAATTGGAAACTATTCTCAGAAGATCTTTAATCTTATTTTCTACGGTGAAGGAGCGAAGGATTATTACAAAATTGAATATACAAACAGATTCGGAATAACAAACAATCACTTAACTAAATACGAAGGAGTAATACCAGAACTAAAAAGAAAATATAAAGAAAGTTCTTCAAATTTTTACAAATCCGAAATAGAAAAGTACATGTCCGAATCAATTTGCCCTGTATGCGGTGGTAAACGACTAAAACCTTATTCCCTATCTGTCCGAATTATGGATAAAAATATTGTCGATGTTACTGAAATGACGATAAAAGAAAGTATAAAATTTATTAACAATCTTAATCTTAAGGAAAACAAAGCAAAGATTTCGGAACCAATCATTAAGGAAATGAATACAAGATTGAATTTCTTGGTTAATGTAGGGTTGGATTATTTAACTCTTGCTAGAAAAGCTAATACACTTTCGGGCGGAGAGTCACAAAGAATTCGCTTGGCTTCACAAATAGGGACAGGATTGTCAGGAGTAGTATATGTATTGGATGAACCTTCAATTGGACTACATGCAAGAGACATATCGAAGTTAACAAAATCTCTTAAAGAACTTAGGGATGCTGGAAATTCACTAATCATTGTTGAGCACGACCAAGACACTATAAGCCAGGCAGACTGGATTGTTGATATAGGTCCTTTTGCTGGAAAACATGGGGGAGAACTAACCTTTGAAGGGACCTTGGAACAAATCAAGCACACGGATACTTTAACCGCTAAGTATTTAAACAATTCTCTAATTGTGGGCCAAAGTCTAAAGCATCCCAATTTTTCACAACCAAAAGAATTTTTGACACTAGAATCAGTCAAAACGAATAACTTAAAAAATATCAATGTAAATTTCCCATTAAATCGCCTTATTTCAATAACAGGTGTTTCTGGCAGTGGGAAGTCGTCCCTGATAGAAAACACTCTGGTCCCTGTCTTAACAAATAGAATCATGAAAGGAAAGAGACTCGAGGGTAAATTTGAAGACATCTTAGGTGTTGAAAAGCTCAACAAAGTTATCAGCATTGACCAGTCCCCTATAGGCCGCACTCCTCGCTCAAACCCTGCTACTTACATTGGTGTGTTCGACAACATTAGAGAAATTTTTTCTAATTCTAACGAGGCGAAAGCAAGAGGATATAAATCCGGAAGATTTAGTTTTAATGTTAAAGGTGGAAGATGTGAAAAATGTAAGGGTGAGGGACAGATAAAAGTTGAAATGCAATTTTTACCTGATATTTATATCAAATGTGATCTTTGTGGCGGAACAAGGTACAATTCCGAGGTACTTCAGGTAGATTTCAAAGGCAAAAACATCTCCGATGTACTAAATATGACTGTAGAAGAAGCTTTATCCTTCTTTAAAAACTTCCCTCAAATATCAAGAAAGCTTGGCACATTAAATAAAGTTGGCCTTGGATATATAGAACTTGGCCAATCTGCACTCACTCTCTCTGGAGGTGAATCTCAAAGAGTGAAATTGGCAAAAGAGTTATCCAAAATTTCTACTGGTCGTACTTTATATATACTAGACGAGCCGACTACAGGACTCCACTATTATGATGTAGATAAACTTCTTACAATTCTTAGGGAGTTGGTTGATAAGGGGAATACAGTTATAGTCGTCGAACATAATATGGATGTTATTTCCAACTCAGATTGGATTATCGATCTGGGACCAGAGGGTGGGGATGCTGGAGGATATATAGTTGCGCAAGGAACTGTCTCCGATATTATTAATACAAAACATTGTTATACCGGACAATTTCTTAAGAGGCATCTCGAGTCGAAAAAGGGTCTCAAATAGACCGCTTTTAGGCAATCGTATTCTCTAGGATGAATAAACTTGAGTGAAACATTTGTCTTTTTCAACTCATCAATTCGTTTGAAGTTCAAAATTTGCTATGTATACTTTTTTGTCGCAAAAATAAAATACGCTTTCATAAAGAAAAATATGCTAAAAAATTTTTATGAACAAAATTAAGTTTTTTTAGTATTCTTATTTTATTCAAAATTGAAGACATGGCAGATTCCAAAATTATTTATGTTTCACTGTCAAATTCTTAAAATTATTTCTTAGGGAATTAAGTCCAATAGCATGAATAAAAAAATTTTAGTTTATTCCTTTTCCTTCCTATCCTATTGTCAACAAATCTACAAAAAGCATTAAAAGGTTTCCCTGGCTATCTCTTTTAAAAATAAGATAACCAAAATTGAGAATACAACTACAGGTTCTGCTATATTCTATTGAAAAGCTCCTCTATCCTATCCACTTCACTCTCATATTTTGAAAGAAGTTTAGAGAGTTTGTATTTTTTTGCGAGAGGAATAAAAAGATTTTTTGTCTCGAGTAGATACCTCCTATACTTATCAGGTTTTAGTGAAATACTCTCCTCACTAATACAATTAATATTAGCTAAACGATCATACAGTTTTACAAGTACCGCCTCATTGTCAGAAGATAGGCTTAACAAGTAATTTTGATTAATAATATATTTCTCTTCTTGGGTTTTAACTTCCTTGTCGTTTTGCTTTGAGA
Source organism: Candidatus Dojkabacteria bacterium (assembly GCA_012513575.1). GTDB lineage: Bacteria > Patescibacteriota > Dojkabacteria > SC72 > SC72 > UBA5232. The sequence goes on along the minus strand of JAAZBX010000001.1, from coordinate 25,216 downwards.
GCAACTCTATTATTTCTGAAACTCTTTCTCCAAAAATCTTTCTGATTTCTAGAAGAGAAATCCCTCCATCCTCTACCGAATCGTGAAGAAGAGAAACGATCACTAAGTCTTCAATGCGAGGATCATTTTTATAATCAGAATATATAAGAGATGTTAAATAATAAATATGCTCAGTGAGATAATTCCCACCACCATCTCTCAATTGAATCTTGTGAGCTTTTTGTGCTACTGCAATGGCCTTCTTGATTCTGTTCGAATTCCTTATTTCATCCATTGCTTTCAAAAGCTCTTTTTTTGTTACTTTGGGTTTCTCTTTCATATTAATTTCATACATCGGGGTGATCCGACTTGAACGGACGACCTCTACGTCCCGAACGTAGCGTTCTAGCCATCTGAACTACACCCCGAATATTTACTATTCGACAATTTCGCGCTCTTTTATATCACTTCTTTGACCTTGCTCTTTCCAAGCAAGGTATTTTTGAATTAAATTGATAATAATCAAAAAGGAATCATCTAGAGTACCTAAAACTGGTAAAGCATCAGGGATCAAATCAATTGGAAGAAAAAGATAAATAAGGGCAATTATCAAAAGCCAGTTATTCTTTAAAAACGAGTTCTTTTTTACTTGCTCTGACATATTATTAAATAAGTTATATTAATTACATTTTTTCAACAATTGGAATCCCAAGATTAAAGAGCCCACTTTGAAGAACATTTAATACTGCCCTTATGATAACAAGATAAACCCCTCTGTCGTCTTCTGACATCTCAGATAATCTCACATTTTGATAAAAGGCATTAAATGATTGGCTAAGATCAAAAAGATATTGGCAAAGTGTTGAGGGGGAATATGTCAAAGCGCTATCAAGCATTGCCACCCTGTATTTGCTAAGGGTCCTTACCAGTCTTTCTACAAAGGGGTTTGCAAGACATGAACCCAGGCAAATATTTTGAGAGTCTCCAGTTCCGAACTCTTTTATTAGTGAGTTGGCCCGAGCATATACATATTGAATATATGGTCCAGTATCCCCATCAAATGAAATAGCTTTGTCAAAGTCAAAAACGATATCACTTCCGATAGTTACCTTTAGGAAAGCATACTTAATTGCCGCAATAGCAATCTTATCACTGATCTCATCAACCAATTCGGGCTCTAATTCATCTGAATTACTCATAATACTCAACACTTTTCTTTTTGTTTCCGAAAATAGCCACTCTCCACTTATGACCCCGCCTCTTCTGCTAGACATTTTTTGAGCGTTAGGCAAACGAATCACACCATGGGAAAAATGTTTCGTTTTGTAAGCAATTTCAGGATTTAATTTCGAAAGAACATCCATTATTACTTTAAAATATGAGCTCTGCTCATTGGCAGTAATAATAATCGACTCATCTGACCTTAGGAGCTCTTCTTTCTTTAGAGCAAGCCCTATCTCTTTTGTCTCATAGGTTGGCAATCCATACTTATTTATAAATACTCTCGTATGCAAACCTTTTTCCTTTTCACCTTCATATATCACCGATCCAGCATCTTTTTTAAATATTTCTCCTGTATTTTTTTTAACAATCTCTAAACCCATTTCACTAACTTCACTTTCGAAGAAATAATTATCAAATTTTGTCCCAAGAACAGAGTAGATTTTCTCAAAATACTCAAGACACCAAAGACGACCTTTTGTATATTTTTCCTTTATATTAACCTCTTCAAATTTTGAGAAATCTTTCTTTTCTAGACTGGGATTTGTTAGATAGTAAATATAATAATTAATTTCATTAATCTCTTCAATTGCCTTACTCTCTTTGGAATAATCGTACATTTCAGCACCCAGGATATAACAACTGCCAAGCCAGGCCACTCTTTCCTCCAAATCAAGCTTTTCGATGTCAGAAAAGTTCTTTCCCTCTTTTTTTAATTGTTCCTCAACTCCCCACATAGTTTTAGATACATGAAGCCCTACATCTCCCTGATATGTTACCCTCTTTACAGAGGCCCCAAGTGACTCCTGCATCCTTGAAATTGATTCCCCAACAGCATTTGTATAGAGGTGACCAATATGGAAGATTTTAAACGGATTTGCATCGGTAAACTCAATAGCAATATTCCTTCCTTTCTGAATATTTTGAGCAAAATAATCAGCCCCCAGCTTGGCATATTTTTCAATTTCACCTAAAAGATATGTATCTGACAAGAAGAAATTGATAAAACCAGGTTTAACAAATTCAATTAATTTAAAATCTTTGTCCTTTTTAAGTGACTTAACTATTCTTTCTGCAAGAATTAATGGATCAGTCTTCTCCACTGATGCTAACCTCATTGCAATATTTGTAGAAAAATCGCCTTTTGAAATATCCTTTGTCTCTTCAACAAAAACTCCTTCCTCTGGCAAATCAATCTGTAACATTATCAAAGCTTCTTTAATTTTTTCTTTAATCCTATTTTTCATAATATTTATACGCACCTGGAGGGAGTTGAACCCCCAACCCTCGGTTCCGAAGACCGATGCTCTATCCAGTTAAGCTACAGGTGCTTCTCTTACTTATCATTCTATCACAAATAACAGAACGTACCTGGTCGGAATCGAACCGACAACCTTTAGTTCCGCAAACTAATGCTCTATCCAATTGAGCTACAGGTACAATATATGTAATTTTACCACAAAAGATAGCTTTTTCAGAATGAAAACTTAATATTTCCCTCATGAGATGTTATGAAATATTGTACATTCCTTTCTTTTAATTTTTTCAATGTTTCATAGTGGGGATGTCCAAATCTATTGCCCTCACCACACATACAAATCGCAACCTCAGGTTGTGTGAAACTAAGAAATTTTTCTGAGGTAGAACTTCTCGAACAATGATGCCCTACTTTCAAGATATCAATACCATTTAAGATATTATAGTCAAGTAATCTCTCTTCTACTCCAACTTCTGCATCTCCCATTAATAAAATTTTATATCCATTAATATGCAAAAATATAACTAGAGACTCATTATTTAAATTTTCTTCCTGTTTATATTCTCGATCAAAAGGATAAAGTACCGAAAAGAAAATATCATTGTAACTAAATGAGTACCCCGCTTTTACATCATGAAGAATTTCTTGGTAATTATTCTTGAGATAATCATAGGCTAAGTTGGGATATTTTACCTTAGAATAAAGAATTTCCTTTATCTCGTACTTTCTCAACAATATTAGAAGACCCAAAATATGATCATCGTGAGGATGTGTTAAGACAAGCTTCTCTATCTTTTTATCAAACCAAGGCATAAATTTTGCCAATTCGTACATAATTGAATCATCAGGGCCCCCATCTACAAGTATTTGATAATTATCCTGCTGTATTAAGATAGCATCTCCCTGCCCAACATCCAAAAAAATGATCTGGGACTCCGTTACAATATTTTTCTTTAACACTACAACAAAAACAAGAGCAAAGATGAAAAAGAAGAAACTTAAGATATTGTTAATCAGTATTTTTCTAATTACTTTTAAGATAGTAATTGTACTGTTCATTTTTAATAGGAAAGAAGTAAAAGATTAACAAAACTTCAAATAAAAGCAGGGAAATTCCAATAATCATTGAAGCTGAATCACTTAACAAGTATTGACCAAAAGGAATTTTTTGAATAAACAGAACAATTTTCTCAAAATATTTTAATTGCGTATTAACTATTGAATAGAAAAGCAATGATAGATGGGGAAGAACTGATTGAATTAATATCCCCAAAAAGCCAAATAGCATTGTTGATTCTAATACTGGAAGGATTAGAGCATTTACTAGAACAGACCAAATTGTAATGGTTTTAAACACAAATACAGATACTGGAAGAGTTGAAAGAGTACAACTTAATGTAGGAAGGATGTAGTTCTCAACAAATTTCCTCTTTATCTTCATTTGTTTACAAATTTGTGCAAGTATTGGGAGAATATATACCAATCCAAACACTGCAGATATTGAGAGTAAGAAACCTACATTTGATAAAGCCGTTGGGGATAGAAAAACAAAAATAAACGCTGTGAAGGGTAACAGAATATTAATTGAATTACTTCTTCCAAAAAGAAGTGCAAAAATTGAGATACTGCTCATTAAGCATGCTCTAACAATAGATGGGGAGAGCCCCGAGAGAACTGCAAATAACCAAATTACAATCAGACTTAGAATTAATTTATACTTTTTTGGGAAGAAACTAAAAATATTGCTAACTAACAATGAAAGTATTGTCACATTGTACCCAGAAGCGGCTACGATATGGCTAACACCCCCTATTCTTGTAGCATCATCAAATTCATTACTAAACAACCTCTTTTGTCCAAACAGTATCCCAGCTAACAGAGATGATTGTGGCTCATTTAAGACTTTATCTACATCCTCAATCAATTTGACCTTCAAATCAACAAGAAAATTTGTTAAAAAGCTTCCTTCACGTCTTTCAGATATTGAATCACAGGAAATTGAGGGATTTTCTACAATGAAATAAATTTTTTGATTTGCCAAATAACGAACGTAATCAAAATCATCAAAATTTTCAGGTGGAAGTAATTGACCAAAAATTTTACAAACTTGTCCAACCTGAAATTTATAAAAAGATGGGACCTTTAAGAGGATGTAAGTCGAATTTTTTTTAATAACATATTCCCCAACTCGAATATCCTCTAGCAATTGGATGGGTAGCTCTTGCCTTGTATGCTTCTCTACCGACTCGGCTTTAATATACCCCTCGAACACCGTGGAACTGTTTGTGAAACTGTCCATGCTTTTCTGTACCTCTCTCTCACTTGAGATCCAAAAGAAATTTCTCACGAAGATTAGGAGCACCAATATTAGTGCATTTCTTGATAGTACAAAAAATTTACCTTGTTCATTTGCTCCCTTTAATCCCTTACCTTTTGACTTGAGACTCTTCCATCTCAAGATGAAAAATAGAAACAAGACACAAAAAACGCAAAAAAGAAAAATCTCTAAAACCTCAAACCCTATAATTTTCGCATATGGGATGTTTCTCAGATATGAAATTGTTAACTGGTTGCCTAAAATATACAGAAGAGAATATTTAATAATTTGGTAATCCATTACATAGTGAACTACTCCCCCAAACCGAACCGCATACTTTTGAATCACCCTCTTGCCGGCGTGGAACACTCTTAAATGCATATTTCTTCTTTAATTTTTTCAAAAAGGGATTCTCCTATTCCACTTACATTCAGCAAGTCTTCAATTTTCTCATATGGCCGACCCTCTATAATCTTTTTTGCCATTACTTCACCTATTCCCGACAAAGAATCTAACTCCTCTGCTGTTGCCGTATTTATATTCACACATCCTGCACTATCCCCCCCTGTTTCTGTTTCAGTACTATCTAGCTCAGATGTCGGATAAGTTAAAGCAATACTGTTAGAAATCATTGCCTGAACTTCTTTTGTTTGTGGTAGGAAACTTACTAGTTTACACTCCATCTCGTCTTCAAAAGGTATATATATCTTCTGATTATCGAGTAATAACTGTGAGAGGTTAATCCTTCTTGAGATGAATCGGTAAGCTGCAGTATTAGTAAATCCTCCAGCCTTACCTATTGCGTCTATAACCATCGATCCTTCTGGTAAACAGAAGACTCCGGGTTGCTTTACAGCGCCACTTGTATCAACATGAACCTTGCAAGTTTGTTCAATAATCACTTTTTTATCTTCTTCTGTGGAACTTACCATTAAGGGCTTCGTATTAACAGTTTCACTCTCTTGGGGACAATCTTCTTGGGTATTAAAAAAATACCTATTAATTATGAAGTAATCAGAAAGTATTCCACAAAAAAAAGAAAAGAAAAAAATAACAAAATATTTTCGGACTTGTTCCTTTGCAATCTCTCCCTTCATAAAGAAAGAGATTAGATTGCAAATATTAACTTACAATTAACTTTTGACCTCTATTTCTCTTCTTTTATTGTAATTGACTCAATCACAACAGGAGTCAATGGCTTATCATTCTCATCTACCTGCACTCTTCCTATACTGTCAACTACCTCAGTACCTTCTGTTACCTCTCCAAACAGTGTATATCCCCCATCAAGATTTCTAAGGTTTTCCTCAGCTATGTCACCCAAAGTAATGAAAAATTGAGAACCATTAGTATTTGGCCCTGAGTTTGCCATGGCAAGGGAGTATCTTGTGAACTTCCTTACTGTAATCTCATCATTAAATTTATACCCTGGACCTCCAGTTCCATTTCCATTTGGGTCTCCACCCTGTATCACAAAACCCTCAACTACCCTATGAAAAATAAGACCGTTGTAAAAGCTATCATTTGATAACTTAACAAAATTTGAAACAGTATTTGGCGTCTCTTTTTCAAAAAGGTCTATTTCAATATTACCCATATTCGTCTTAATAGTTGCTGAGTAATTTGGCAAGTTAGCAAGTTTTTCTTCTTCCATAAATGATGTTGATGATAAATTAGATTGTTTAGTTAGCATTAGGCCTAAAATAGATACTATTAAAATCCCAATGGATAACAAAAGAATTTTCGAATTTTCTTTTAGGGTATCAAGCATTACTCCCATAATGATTAATATAAATTTATATGTATATAGGATACAGTTTAAACTAATATGAATCAATATCTATTTGAATTTACTGGACAATATTTACTATCTTCCCAGGGACATACACTATCCTTTTAGGCTCTTTGCAAGCGAAGACTTTAACAAAGAATTCTTGCTGCTTGAGAATCTCAACTACTTCCCCCTCAGAAGCCCTTGGAGATATTTGAATCTTACCTCTAACTTTGCCATTAATTTGAACTGGAATAGAAACAGAATCATCAATTAGAAGGTTCGATTCGATTTCTGGCCAGTGTTGAGAGTGCACACTAAATTCATGACCTGTTTGGGACCAAAGCTCTTCAGCAATGTGAGGAAGAATAGGAGAAACAATTAAAATAATTTTCTCAATATCTTCAGTTGAAAATACCTTCCCCTGAACAGAGTTGTAAAATTGCATCAAAGAAGAGATAACTGTGTTAAACTTGAATGATAACAAGTCATTTTGAACCTTCTTGGCAAGCTTGGCAACCTCTCTGCTAGCACCCCCTTTAGTGTCCCTTTGCTCCCATGCTTTTTGCAAAAAGACGAAGAATTTTGCTACAAATCGGTTTACACCATTTATAGTTTCAGTACTCCAAACTACATCACCTTCGTAGGGACCCATAAACATCAAATATGCCCTTGTGACATCAGCTCCATACCTATCTAGCAATCCATCCGGTGTAATAACATTTCCCAATGATTTTGACATTTTGACACCACCTTCTCCTAAAACAACTCCATGTATTGTTCTTTTTTTGTATGGCTCCAAACCTGGAACTAGTTTTAAATCTGAGAGAACTTTATACCAGAATCTGGAATAAAGAAGATGCAAAGTAACATGCTCGGACCCACCTTCATAATGATCAACAGGCATCCAGTATTTCATTTTGTCCATATCTGCAAACGCTTCTGAATTCTTCGGATCTAAGTACCTCAAGAAGTACCAACTTGAACCAGCCCAATTTGGCATCGTATCAGTTTCTCTCTTTGCTTCACCCTTACAAATAGGACAAACAGTATTTACCCACTCCTTAATATTTGCTAACGGAGATTCTCCAGTATCTGTAGGTTCATAACTCTTAACTTTTGGTAGCTCAACAGGTAACTGATTTTCGGAAACCGGAACAACACCACATTTTGGACAATGGACAATTGGAATTGGTTCTCCCCAATAATGCTGCCTTGAGAAAATCCAATCTCTAAGGTTATACCTTATGACTACCTCACCAATGTTTTTTTCCTTAATATACTCCCCCATCTTCTCTCTAGCTTCTACACTGCCCAGATTATTGATAAATCCAGAGTCAAAAATCAATCCTTCATCTTCATATACCTTTTCAACAGAATCTATTTCTCCTCTGTCTCCATTTGGCCCTTCAACTACTCGAATGATAGGAAGAGAATATTTTTTTGCAAATACAAAGTCCCTTTTATCATGAGCAGGGACTCCTACCACCATACCAGTGCCAACTGTTGGAAGAACAAAGTCCGCAAGGTATATTGGCAGACTTTTGTCCGTTATGCTATTTTTACATCTAAGACCAGTATCTACGCCCGTTTTTTCTTTTTCACCTGCTGTTCTCTCTTCTTCTGTTTTCTTTTTTGACTCATTTATATAATCTGACACCTCATCCCTCTTCTCTGCTGGGATATATTTTAAAAGAAGATCAACAATTTCTGCATCAGGAGCAATCACTACAAAAGTTGAGCCAAATTGAGTATCTGGCCTTGTAGTTGATACCTTTAGTTTAACATTCGTACCTTCTACTGGATACTCAATGTCATACCACACCTTCCTTCCAATCCAATTTCTTTGTCTTGCTTTTACACTCTCCCAATAATCTGTTTCGTCTAATTCGTCTGCAAGACGATCTGCATATTCAGTAATTTTTAAAACCCATTGATTCAATTTCTTCTTAGTTACTTCAGTTCCACACCTTTCATGCTTCCCATCAATAACTTCTTCGTTTGCACAACCTACCTTACATTTAGGACACCAATTGATAGGCATTTCCGCCTTGTAGGCAAGGCCCTTTTTATACAGTTGAAGAAAAATCCATTGTGTCCATTTGTAATATCCCGAATCTGTTGTATTTATCTCTCTACTCCAATCAAAAGAGAATCCCATTGCTTTTAATTGTCTTGTAAAAGCAGCAATATTCTCTTTTGTAATCTCTTGTGGAGGTCTTTTCATCTTTATCGCATAGTTTTCTGTTGGCAAACCAAAAGCATCCCAACCCATTGGATACAGTACATTTTGACCTAACATCCTTCTTAATCTTGCCAAGGAATCCATTTCGGTATAGTTACGAGCATGACCCATGTGCATAGAATCACCAGAGGGGTATGGAAACTCGGCTAATAGATAGTATTTTTCTCTATTTACATCAAAGTCCCTTGCTCTATACACATCGGAGGAATACCATTTTTCTTGCCATTTTTTTTCTATTTCCTGAGGGTTGTACTTCTCTATCATGAGGATGATTTTACATTAAAAAGAAATATATTGGAAGAACACAGTTTCGTGTTTTGTGGAACTAAGCAGTGAAACAAAGAACAGCATGTATGAATTTCTTTGTACATTTGTTTTGGTGGACCTGAGGGGATTCGAACCCCTCACCCCTTCGCTGCCAGCGAAGTGCTCTAACCAAATGAGCTACAGGCCCAGAAACCTGACATTATACCAAATTTCAAGTGGACCCAGCCAGAATCGAACTGGCGCCTTCGCAATGCGAATGCGATGCTCTACCAACTAAGCTATGAGCCCCCTACTGCATATATGGTGCAGGATTAATTCTTCCACTCAATTCGGCACCTCTTCTTAATTCAAAGTGAACATGAATTCCAAAAGCTACACCAGTAGCACCAATCTTTCCCAATGATTGACCCCTACCAACTGCCTGACCAGATCTAACATATACTTGCGACATATGGGCATAAAGTGTTGTGTATCCATTCCCATGGTCTACATGTGCATAGTAACCAAAACCATTGTATTTCCCACTACCCCAACCAGTACTAATAACTGTACCCGCAGAAGCGGCAACAACATCAGGAAGATTTACCCTGTTAGTTGGATAGATATCAATACCGTAGTGACCTGGAAAGAAACCTCTTGATATTCTGCTTGGGCCACCTACCGGCCAACCTAAGAATTTCCCAACATTTGGATCAACAGGAGCATTACTATACCCAATTGAAGTAGAACCTCTTGACAAAGAAAGTGGCGCAGAAGCATATACAGGTTTAGGAGTCTCTTTTATGATACCATTTGGGATAAACAATTCAGAACCTTCAACCAATGTAAAAGGACTCTCTAGCCAGTTATGGTCTACAATATCTGCGGCTTCTGCTGAATATTTTTTTGCTAATGATTCAACAGTATCTCCCTTTTTAATAGTAACAACGACTCCATCTCTTGGAGGAATTTCTAAAGTTTGACCTAGTTTCAATGAATTAACATTTGCAATATTATTTGCCCACATAATTGTCTTAACATCTAAATCATAGAGGGAAGCAATACTAGCTAAGGAATCCCCTCTCTTTACAATATATTCCTCAGGGTATCTTCTCGGACGATCCTTAGGTGTAACAGTATTTACACTTGCATTCATAACTACTAAATCAGTTTGAGCTACGCCTATTGTATCCAGCATCTGATCTCCTGCAGCACTAACAACGGGTTTCCTGTATAGATATGTAATTGCAATTATGAAAACGACTGATACTAATAGAACCTTAAATGCAGAAGAAAGAAAATTTCCTCTACCCCAAAACATTTTTGTAGCAAAAGAGTTCTTTTTTGAATTAAATGATTGAAAAAGAATATCAAAAAGAACAGAGATTAATATGAAAAATACCTGCAATCTCGAGAATATATACTCTATTATTGCTAGAATAAATTCTATTAAATTATTTTTTGATTTCTGTCTTGAATAAAAATTTGAGAATTTCCTTTTTATATCACGAATAAATTGATTTCCAACTATTTCATCATCAACAAAGAGATTTTCATCATCAAAAATCTTTAAGGGACTAATACTTTTAAAGCTTAATCCTGGAATATTCTTATTTTGTTGGAAATCATTGTTGTTCACAAAGCTATTTAGTGTTAAATAGTTCTAAACTGTATTATATCATAACTAAGCTTCGTGCAATGTTGCAAGAAATTCTTCATTATTCTTTGTTTTCTTGAGTCTATCTATCAATACCTCTGTTGGATTTTCATTACTATCTAAGAATTCAAGCATTCTTCTGATTCTCCATGATTGATTTAACACTTCTTTTCCAAGCAATAGCTCTTCATTTCTTGTACCAGAGTTGTTTACATCTATGGAAGGGTAAACTCTCTTGTTTGCTAATGATCTATCTAAATGAAGTTCCATATTCCCAGTACCCTTAAATTCTTCATAAACTAGATCGTCCATTCTGCTACCTGTATCAACAAGAGCGGTTGCAATTATCGTGAGACTTCCACTTTCTTCAAAGTTTCTAGCTGCCCCAAAGAACCTCTTAGGGGGATACAAAGCAACTGGATCGAAACCACCAGATAATGTTTTTCCCGATGTTGGCATAGTAATATTGTATGCCCTTGCTAGTCTTGTAATACTATCCATTAGGATAATGACATCCTCTCCCCATTCAACCATTCGCATAGCTTTCTGAAGTGCCATCTCCGCCACGCTACAGTTGTGCTGTGGAAGTTCATCAAAGTTCGATGCATACACTTCTCCCTTAACAAACCTTTTCATATCAGTAACCTCTTCAGGTCTTTCACCAACCAATACAACAATTAATTTTGCCTTTGGATGATTCTTAGCAATTCCGTTTGCAATATCTTTCAAAAGCCATGTTTTTCCTGCTTTAGGAGGAGAAACTACCATAGATCTCTGACCAAAACCAATTGGAGAAAGCAAGTCAATCATTCTTGTAGATATAACATCTTGATCTGTCTCTAATTTAATTTGCTTATTTGGAAATATTGGTGTTAATTTCCTAAAATTTGGTCTTTTAGCTGCTTCTGCTGCAGGCTTCCCATATACTGTATCGACTCTTAGAAGACTTAAATACTTCTCTTTGTCTTTTGGAAGTCTAGCAGGACCCGTTACTTCATCCCCTGTCCTTAGACTGAACTTCTGAATCTGCGAGCCAGAGATATACACATCATTATCGCCAGGCAAAAGATCTTCTGTTCTTAATATCCCATGAGATGCATCCTTCATAACTTCAAGGATTCCACTTACTTCAACAAAACCTTCATTATTTGAATTCTTTTTAAGAATTTCAATAATTAATTCTCGTTTAGGTAACTCCATGAAGTTTTCCAATTTAATCTCTTGAGCTTCAGCACGGATATCGGCTAAAGTCATTGCTTCGTAATCTTTAATAGTTTTACTTGATTTTTTTACCATCTATCAAAAAAGGAAATTTATATAGATATGAGGCATTTATTCATATCAGATACAAAAGTATATTGAAATACAGAAACTATGTCAACTTCTTTAAATATCAAATATGAAAAAAGAAGAAGGGATCGGTACTGCCCCAACCGACCCCGGGTTCTATTCCTAAATAAGGAACAGTTTCGAGTAACATACAGGATGTTTCCCCTCTTCTTATTTTGGTTTATATAGTTAAACAAAAATGAGAAAAAGGTAAAAAATCTTAGGCTTTTCCTGTTGCCCAGTTGTGCTTGTAACACCCCAGACAAAGGGAGAAACCTAAGATATCCACAACCTTGTAAAGAACTGTAACAGAAGTATACTCCTTATAGTCATAGTTGTCAAGCCCATAAACTTTCTCCACATTGTGTACTTCTTTATGTTTCTTAGCACCAGAGCACCATATCCCAAGTGGGCTGCACATGAAGTTACGAAAACCTGTTGATATCCCACTCTGTTACGCTGGGTGTGGACAACAACAAGCGAAGATGTTTTAAGGTGCCTACCATAAGGGCCTTAATTCAATAAATAGTCAATTGCAAAAAATGAAACTTCCCTAAAAACAATATCACTTCGATATTTAGAATCTTGCATATATCTTTCCATTGTTTCTTTATCTTTATTTACTACTGCCACAACTGTATCAAATTGCTCTGGGCTGTTTATAGCTATTGCCAAATCATCCTCTTCTGATTGAAAAACAAAATATGCTGCCAATACCTCTTTTCTTTTTAATTGCTTACGCATAAGTTGGTAATCTTCAAAAAGAATCAGCTCCCTTCCTTCTAAAACTTCATCATAATCCTCTATTAATTGAAGATTATTCTCTTGAAAAATTTTTTCTGTCCCCATTTAAATTGTTTATTAAATTAGTTAAAGAGTAGATACTTTATATATTTTTTTTACATTTACCTTTTCATTAGCACCTACTTTCATTCGACCAACTAATAAGTCTGAATATCCACTTCTTTCAGCCTCTTTTATAATTGACTCCACCCCCCAAGTTCCCCTAACCTCACCTGTTAATCCAACCTCACCAACATACAGAACATTCTTTGAGAGAGGTTTGTCCATTACTGAAGACTTGATCGCAGCGCAAATCGCCAAATCTATTGATGGGTCGCTCACAGTAAGACCTCCAACAACATTAACAAATACATCCTTATTTCCCAAAAATAGCTTACCTTTTCTAGACATTACAGCACAGAGCATATCCAACCGTGGTTTCTTTATTCCATTCGCAACTCTTCTCAACGGACCCACCTCACTTTCCCTCTCGACAACAAGAGCTTGAACTTCAACAAATACTACTCTAGAACCCTGAATTACGGCACTAATTGCACTCCCAGAAGATTCTTCGGAAGATTCTAGAAAAAGCAATGATGGATTTTTTACTTCATTTAGACCATTCCCTAGCATCTCGAATACACCAATCTCATTCGTTGAGCCGAAACGGTTTTTCATGCTTCTAATTATTCTGTACTGATTATACTGATCTCCTTCCATATACAAAACACAATCAACAACGTGTTCTAATACTTTTGGTCCAGCGACATCTCCACTCTTATTTATTTGCCCAACAACAAAAATTGGAATACCTGTTCTTTTGGCTGCTCTTGTTAGCAATGCACCACAAAGACGAACTTGCCCAATACTCCCTGGGAAACCTTTGGATTGAATAGACTGCATACTTTGAATTGAATCTACTACTACAAGCTCAAAATTACCCCCCTCTATTAAAGCAACTACATTTTCAACAGTTGTATCCTCTGTAACAATAAAATTGTCTCTGTTGTATTCTTTTTTTACTGTTAACCTATCAAGCCTTTCCATCAATTGAGAAGGTGATTCTTCTCCACAAACATATAGAACCTTGCCCTTCTCGCAGAAATTTAAAACAATCTTCATCAAAAGTGTTGATTTCCCTACTCCGGGTTCTCCACTTAGTAGAATTACTTCTCCTGGAACAATACCCTTCCCCAAAACTCGATCGAATTCAAAAGAACCAGTTGTTATCCTACCTTTGGATGTATTACTTTTCTTATTTTTTGAGAATTCCGTGATTTTACTATACTTTGAAGGTACAACCTTCTTTTCAGTTTGAGAAATTGGCAAAGAAGATTCTTCGACCTCTTCGAGAGAACCCCACTCCCCACATGAGGGGCATTTGCCTGCCCATCTTAGGAATTCTGAATTACATGCATTGCAAACATATTTCATCTATTTTTTCTTTAATATTACTAAGTTATTATCCTCTAATCCAATTGATACTTCCACTAATTCCCCTTTATTTGTACCATCTCCTTTGTGGAGAATATAGTCAGCAAGAAGATTCTCGACCTTATCCTGTAAAAATCTTCTCAACGGCCTTGCTCCATATTCGTCACTAAAAGACTCCTTTACTATGTAGCTAATGGCCTGTGAATTCAATTTTACAAGAATTTTCTCCTCCTTTAATCGATTATTTAAATCAAAAAGTAGAAGTTTTACTATCTTCCTTGCATCTACCCTATTTAGGGAACGAAATATTACAACTTCATCCAACCTGTTTAATAATTCGGGTCTTAGAGTGTTTTTTAACTCTTCCATGAGCGTTTCCTTCATATGTTTATAGGTTTCTCTCTCGTCTTTAATACTGCTCTCTGCTTTCTCCTTAACTTCTGAAAATCCAAGAACCCTGCTCTTTCTAATCTCTTCCGCTCCGATATTAGAGGTTAGAATTATTACCGTATTTTTAAAATTTACTCTCTTCCCCCTACCATCCATTAGGTGGCCGTATTCCATGATTTGCAAAAGAATATTTAGAACATCGGGATGAGCTTTCTCTATCTCGTCAAAAAGAATCACTGAATGTGGATGCCTTCTAACTCTTTCCGTTAACCAACCTCCTTGTTGAAAACCAACATACCCCGGAGGAGACCCAATCAATTTCGAAACACTATGCATCTCCATCATTTCACTCATATCAATTTGAACTAAATTCTCTGTATTCCCAAACAATTCCTCAGAAAGTACTTTTGCCAATTCTGTTTTCCCCACACCAGTTGGACCCAAAAAAAGAAATGATGCCCAAGGTCTGTCAGTATCAGAGATCCCAGTTCTTGCTCTCTTAATGGCACCAGAGACGGCATCGCATGCTTCGTCCTGGCCAATAACTTTAGCCTTTAGTTTTAAATCTAAACTAATAAGAGCATTTTTCTCCTGACTCCCTAAGGTATTTATTGGAATACCAGTCCATTTGGAAATAACATTTCTCACATCTTCAGAAGTAATCTCGTTCTTTTTTCTTCCCTTTTCCAACGAAAGTTCCTTTTCTCTAAGTAATATTTTCTCTTGAATTTTGTCCTCCTTGATTTGTATTTTAGAGGCATCAGACATTTCCCATCTTGAGATAAGATCTTCCTTTTCAAGTTTAATCTCTTTTAGCTGATTCTTTAATTCTTCAATGTCCTTGAAATCTGCTTCTACACCAAGTTTCTTAGACGAAGATGCTTCATCTAGAACATCAATAGCCTTATCTGGCAAATATCTATCTGCAACATACCTATCCGACAGCTGAGTTGCCATAAGGATTGCTTCATCAGAAATCCTCACATTGTGATGTTTTTCAAGAAGAGGTCTAATTACTTTTAATACACCAAGAGTACTCTCAACACTTAATTCTTCAAGAAAAAGAGGCTGAAATCTACGAGCTAACGCATTATCGGTCTCAAAATATGCACTGTAATCTTCAGTAGTCGTTGCCCCAATACACCTGAAATTCCCTTGAGTAAGTGCAGGTTTTAATACAGAGGCAATATCCGAAGAACTTCCAGGCATTCCAGGGGCAACAATATTATGTATCTCGTCTATGAACAAAATTGTATTTTCAGCCTGTGTTACTTCCTCAATTATTGCGGTTACTTTCTCCTCAACATCTCCCCTCATCTTACTACCGGCCATAATATCCGAAACATTTAGGGAGATTATTTTGGCATCTCTTAAAGATGGTGGAACATTACCACTCGCTATTCTTTGAGCCAAACCCTCAACTAATACAGTTTTCCCAACACCTGCCTCTCCAACAATCACAACATTATTTTTTCTTCTTCTACAAAGGATACTCTCAAGGTTATCCAGCTCATCTTCTCTCCCCACTACAGGATCAAGCTTATTTTCTCTCGCCAATTCGACAAGATCTACCCCCAGGTATTGTACAAAACTCTGATTGTCTTCTTCAACTGTCCCCTCCCAAGGTTTTGTTAGAAATCCTACGGGATATATTGCAATTCTATTTAATGCAGCTTTGAAAATCTCTGTCGTCAAACCTAAATCTTTAATTTTTTTAAACTCCTCAAAATTCCCCTCCAACATTGCTAAAAGCAAATGTTCCGAGCCAACATATACATGCCCTGCTTTTTGAGCGACAAAAAAAGCCCTGTTTAATATCTCTTTTGAATCTTTTGAAAATTCAATCTCTACTTGCTTATTTGGATTCCCAGTTATCTCAATATTTTTTTTACCCAACAGAACTTCCATGATTTTTGTCACATTTACACCTGTTTCACTCACGGCTTTTCTAGCTATGGAAGCGTCATTCAGGAGAATTCCAGCCAGAAGAGAAGTCGGTGAAACTTTCCTCTCTTTCAAGTGGGTAGACACAAAGTAAGACAACCTGATTGAGATAACAAGATTCTTGCTCAATCTTGAAAGAAATGGCTTCTTATCTTTATTTGATTTACTATCATGCATTACTAATTATACTACATATATTGGAATTACTTCTTTTCCTCAAGTTCTTCCTCAATGGCAGTATCAATTGCAGATGCTAATTCCTCTTCAGAAATCTTTTCTTGCTTTTCAACCTTATTTGCTTTTAGCTCTTTTGATTTAGCTCCTTTAAGACTTAATCCAAGATGTCTTTCGGTAGAAGAAATTGAAAGAATTTTTACAGAAACATCATCACCAACAGATACTATATCTGCGGGATCCTTAACTAGCTTATCTGATAATTCTGAAATATGGATTAAACCATTTAATCCCTCTGCTATTCTAATAAATGCCCCATAAGGAACAACCTTTTGAACTTTTCCTTTAACAACATCACCAATCTTATACTTAGAGATAGCCTCTGACCAAGGATCTTTAAGTAATCTCTTAATACTGTAAGCAACTCTTTTCCCACCATCTGATACGCCTATTACCATTACATTAACCTTGCTTCCAACCTGGAAAAGGTTCCCAATATCTTCAACTTTGTCCCATGACAATTCTGAGAGATGAACCAGTCCTTCCAAACCTTCAGCATTAACAAAAACTCCAAAAGGAGTGATCCCACTTACAGTACCTTCTAAGATATCTCCCTCTTTGACCTTATTTAGGGTTTTCTCTCTTTGTTCCAAATCTCGAGATTGAGTAACCATCTTCTCTGAAAGGATAATTCTGTTCTTCTCCCTATCTAATTCAATTATTCTTGTCTGAATCTTATCCCCAACAAGAGAATTTAATCTCTTTTGTACCTTTGAAGATATATCTTTACCCACCTGTCTTACTCCATCAATATATACTCTTGATGCATCAAGTTGAGAAGTAGGAATAAAACCACGAATATCTTTCCCAATTTCAACTATTAAACCACCATTATTAGCCTCAACTACAACTGTTTCCACGACATCATTATCTTTCCTTGCTTTCTCAAGAACTAACCAAGTACTTGCTTGCTGTGTTCTTCTTATTGAAAGGATTAGTTGACCCTCTTCGTCCTCAGGTTTTACTACATATACTAAAACTTTATCACCTGTCTTCAACTCTCTCCAGTCAAGTGTTTCACTTTTTAATTCTCTTCCTGCAACTATTCCTTCGGATTTGTATCCGATATCTACAATAACCATTCCCTCTCGTACATCAACTACTTCGCCTTCAACAATATCTCCCCTATTGAAAGTTTTAACTTGGTTCTCTTTATCTGAAAGGAATTTATCAATCTGTAAATACAGATCTTTTTTACTTATATCTTCTGTTGCTTTTTTCGCAACCGTTTTTTTGTCTACCATAGGATTATCCTTTGGTGATGTCCTCCTGTTAGCTGGTACAGACATACAACTAATATTATTTACTAACGAGTGGTAGTATACCATTAAAGAAGTCACTTTGCAAAGCAAGGCAAAATATCTCCTAGATTAGATAATCCTTAAGGACTACCCTATCCATTTCAGGCTTTTTTGCTTTCAGAATATATCTCCCATACAGAACGAAAGTTGAATTAACTTTGTACCAATCACTCCTTGGATAGAGCTTTTCTAAATCATGTGCAATTTTGGTTGGATCTGTATTTTTGGTTAAACCGTAGCTCCTTGCTACTCTTAATACATGTGTGTCCACAGCTATCCCCTGATTAGATTGATGTAAATCATTTAAGAAAACATTGGCCGTCTTATATCCGACTCCAGGGAGAGAAACAAGCTCATTAACGTTAAGTGGGGGCTTCCCTCCATATTTCTCAGCAAGAATCCTTGCTGTCTCTTTAATGTGTCGAGATTTTGTTCTGTAGAAATTGATACCCCCGAGGGTATTGTGCAAATCCCTAATATTTGCATTACTTAATTGCTCTGCATTTGAAAATTTCTCAAAAAGGTTTTTTGTGACTTTATTTACCTGCTTGTCGGTTGTTTGTGCAGAAAGTATTATACATATGAGGAACTGAAAATCATTATTCCAATTCTTCAATTCTGTAGTTGCATTCGGAAAGATTTTTTCTACTTCACTTAAAAGTAGTTTCGCTAACTCCTTTTTTCTCATATCTCTAAACCCTTCAAAAGCTTTTCAACGAATATATCTCCAAGAAAGTATCTTAATATGTTAACAGTCTCAGGAACATTTATTAATATCCTTCTGAATTCACTCCTCACTTCTTTATCAGAGATATTTACTTTTGCACAACTTGTTGCAACTTGTTTTCCTAGAATTACTGCACTTTCATACATCTCATTCTTATTGTTATCTTTTAAAGCTGTTTGATATACTTCTAATTTCGCATTATCAAAAGTTGCTTCTGGATATAATGTCTCTGTAATCTCTGAAAAACCTAATGGTTGGTTAATACCATTTTTAATATTATTCATCTCGCCATATGTGGCTCGAATAATTTCAAGGATATCTTCATATATCTCCCCCTTTCCCCTCCAACCAAACTCATTCTTTGTAACTACCTGATGCCAACCAGGCCCTACAACCCCCTTGTACATTTCGTAAACGGTATCACATTTCTCTTGAACCTCCTCTCGTTCATATTGATCTCCTTGCTCCATCCTTACATTCTCCCAAGATTTTCTCTTGGATTGCAATTGAACAATACACCTTCCTAATCCAAGCTTAGAAATCATTAAAGAATCCAAATCCAATGACATAGTTATATATTTCATCAAATCGTTCTCGTTACAGTTCTCTAAGGAGGTTAATCCATAACTAATTGTTAATGCATTACTAAAAGGACTCCTATCAAGCAGGAGAAAATTCTCAGAATATTTTGGTTCAGTCAGTAACACAGCCATAAACTCAAGCCTGTTAAGGGCAAATAGTGCCATACGCGCTTCTAGTGAATTCTCAAGGGGAAGAATTTCTTCTGGACAACCCTCCTTAAGGAGTAGCCTAATAGAGGCTCCAATTGGAGTAGAATAAATGGGAAAAGATGAGGGGGTTAAATTAATATTTAATTTTTCTAAACCTAAAAAAAGATTATTTGTAGCATCAGCTTTCCCTACCTGGTCTCCGCCCTCCAAGCAGATGGTCCTATAGTCTGAATTCTCCATTATTAATAGGTTTATCAAATTTATTCAAAGAAATTATACCACATTCCACAGAAGCAACATCTTCTGTTCATTTTTCTTACTCTTTTGGCAGCTGTATTAAAAGCATTCCCTCGCATTTTTAGAAATTTCCTTTCTTTTGAAAATTTCTTTTTAGTATTTATGCTCCTTTTTTCCATAAACATTTTCTTTAAGTTACGGTTTTTACTCCTGCCTCATTCTTTTAATTCAAACAGTAACTTCTTTCGTAACATATTACTTCTCTGGGTTCCGGGGATTTAAGACACACCGAATCACCAAGTGAAGCCTTGAGTATTACCCTATCGGCTATTCCATACTCGTGAAATTATTGTATACTTAAAAAATGAAACTCCTTATATTTGACTATGATAGAACTCTAGCAAAACCAATTGAGAGTTTAACTCCTGCTATTGCTTCTGAGATTGCCAGATTACTTGAGAATCATTTTATCGCAATAATTAGTGGAGGAAGAGATTTATACCAACTTGATAGGCTACTAACTCGATATCTCCCTCTTATTAATAAAGAATCCCTTTCTCATCTTTATCTTTGTCCTTGGTATG
This sequence comes from Candidatus Dojkabacteria bacterium, assembly GCA_012513575.1. Classification (GTDB taxonomy): domain Bacteria; phylum Patescibacteriota; class Dojkabacteria; order SC72; family SC72; genus UBA5232. The sequence continues at coordinate 4,828 of JAAZBX010000001.1, read as the reverse complement.
GTAATCAGATATACAAATGGGACAATGGATACAGATTGATATTTGATGCTCCCCACATGTCAGATGTTGAACGAAGAGACATATTTATTGTCCTAGATCATTTTGATTGGAAAAGATACGGTATTGAGAAAGTATATGGAGACCAAATTGAAGACAGAGGGACATCTATCTCCATTAACTGCCTAGGAAGGGATGTACCTAAAGACATTAAGGATAAATGGGATCCTGACAAGGCAAAGAGACTGATAATAAAAAGAGATTTAGATAAGGCTTTTAACAACAAATTCGATATCTATGCTACAGGAAGAAATACAATTGATATTGTTTCTAAGGATAATACAAAGGCAGATAATACAGTTGTATTAGCGAAATTAATTGGTGTTCCTCTATCAAATATTATTTTTACTGGGGATGAATTTGCTCCCCATGGAAACGATTTCCCAATGTTAGAATTAGATCAAATCAAAATTAATATGGTAAATGGCCCAGAAGAAACTCTTGAGATTCTCAAAAGAATGTAAATAAAAAAACCCACTATTTCTAGTGGGTTTCAAATTCAATAAGTCCTGGCAATAACCTATCTTCCCAAGACCAAAGGTCTAAGTATTTTCGGCGTTAGAGCGTTTTACTTCTGAGTTCGGGATGGAGTCAGGTAGTTCCACTCTACTACAATCGCCAGGCAAAAAGAATGTATATTTAATTCATTCCTCTTGCCTGACCTCTTCTTTCGAAAAGTTCAGGACTAAATTCTAAAGAGCGATAGTGTATTTTTGTACACTGAAAACCGAACAGAAAGTAATATAAAATCAAAGAAGCTTTTGGTCAATTAGTACTCCTCGGCTAAATGTATCGCTACACTTATACCTAGAGCCTATCAATGTAGTAGTCTCCTACAGACCTTCCGTGTAGTCAAGCTACACAAGTATATTTAATCTTGGAATAGGCTTCGCACTTATATGCTTTCAGTGCTTATCCGATAAAAACTTAGCTACCCAGCAATGCTCTTGGTAGAACAGCTGGTAGACCAGAGGTTTTCACTCCCCGATCCTTTCGTACTAGGGGACGATTTCCTCAAATATACAACGCCTATACCGGATAGAGACCGACCTGGCTTACGCCGGTCTGAACCCAGCTCACGTGCCGCTTTAATGGACGAACAGTCCAACCCTTGGGATCTTATCCAATCCCAGGATGCGACGAGCCGACATCGAGGTGCCGAACCTTGCCGTCAATATGAACTATCGGGCAAGACTAGCCTGTTATCCCCGGGGTAGCTTATCTCCGTTAAACAATGGCGCTTCCACGCGCAACCAAAGGGTCACTTAAACCTACTTTCGTAACTGATCGGGATGTCTCCCTCACAGTAAAGCCTCCTTATGCTTATGCACTCTTCACCCGATTTCCATCCGGGTTGAGGAGACCTTAGTGCGCTTGCGGTACTCTTTAGCAAGCAACCGCCCCAGTCAAACTTCCTACCATGCACTGTCTAGAATCCAGATAATGGATACTGTTAGAAATAAAATACCAAAAGAGTGGTATTACACTGTCGACTCCACAATTCCTGACGAAACTGCTTCATAGTCTCCCACATATTCTATACATCCGAAACCTTATCTCAATGCAAAGCTGAAGTAAAGCTCCACGGGGTCTTTTTGTCCTGGTATAGGTAGGCCGCATCTTCACAGCCATTTCAATTTCACCGAGCACATTGTTGAGACAGAGGAAGAATCGTTACACCTTTCATGCAAGTCACTAATTAAGTGACGAGGTATTACGCTACCTTAGGACCGTTATAGTTACAGCCGCCATTGACCAGGGCTTCGGCTTTCCACTTCGCAACCACTAGGGCACCGAAGTGCACCCAGCAGAGAGCTAATGAATCACCTTAACCTTCTGGCATTGGGCAGGTGTCAGCACTTATACATCCTCTTACGAGTTTGCAAGCGCCTGTAGTTTTGGTAACTAGTCGTTCTTCCCTATTCTGTGCCACTCTCATCACCACAAATAATAAAACTTATGATGGAGAGTCCCCCTTATTGCGAACTTACGGGGTCAATTTGCCGAATTCCTTAACAATGTATCACTCGTACGCTTTAGTGCATTTACACTTGTCCACCAGTGTCGGTTTGCAGTACGGTTACAAACATTTTTATAATTACCGAAGTAATTATTGATAGAAGATTTTCCTGGAGAATTAAATAGTACAAATCGGTTTCCCGAAGGTCACCTTTGCATTGCAACTCGTGTTCATCCACCGAAGTAGAAACACTCTTCCGGATTTTCCTAAAAGAGCTCTCTTGTTGCTTACACCCCAAACCAATTAGGGGCTTGCGTATTCAATCCTCTCACTCCATTTCGAATGTTAGTAGTACAGGAATATTAACCTGTTAGCCATCGTCTACGCTTTTCAGCCTCGACTTAGGACCGACTAACCCATGGTTGACTGACATAGCCATGGAAACCTTAGACATTCAGCGAGCAGGGTTTTCACCTGCTTTACGTTACTCATCCCAGCATTCTCACTTCTATATGCTCCAACAGCGCCTTACGGGCCATCTTCACAGCTTTTTATCAACTGCTAAGTTGATCATATATAGAACGCTCCCCTACCACCCATACATACCGAAGTATGTATAAATTCGCAGCTTCGGAATTTACCTTCAGCCCCGTTACATTTTAAGTGCAAAATCTCTTGACTAGTAAGCTTTTACGCATTTTTTAAAGGATGGCTGCCTCTAAGCCAACCTCCTAGCTGTCTGAGAAATCTCACTTCCTTTCCCACTAAGGTAAAATTTGGGGTCCTTATCTGACGATCTGGGCTGTTTCCCTCTAGAGCACAGGAACTTAGATCCCTGACTCTAACTGCTGCAATATACAATACGGTATTCGGAGTTTAACTGGAATGGGTACTCTTTCGAGCCCCAAATCCAATCAGTGCTCTACCCCCATATATTAAATTGCAACGCTAGTCCTAAAACTATTTCGGGGAGAACCAGCTATTACCAAGTTCGTTTGGCATGTTACCGCTAACCACGGGTCATCTCATAATTTTGTAACATTAAAGAGTTCGGGCCTCCGTCATGATTTCTCATGATTTCGCCCTGCCCATGGCTGGATCACTTGGTTTCGGGTCTCGTGCATGTGACTCAAATCGCCCTATTCAGACTCGCTTTCGCTTCGGCTCCCCAATAAACATGGTTAACCTTGCCACACACAACGAACTCACTGGGTCATTCTTCAATAGGCACGCCGCCACCGGATATACCGGCTACGACTGTTTGTAAGCATATGGTTTCAGTTACTATTTCACTCCCCTAACAGGGGTACTTTTCACCTTTCCCTCTCTATACTAATTCACTATCGGTCACAAAAGATATTTAGCCTTGCCGAGTGGTATCGGCTGGTTCCCACAAGATCTCACGTGTCTCGTGGTACTTAAGAAGTTAAAAAGGAGACTCTATTTTTTCGTTTACGAGGCTTTCACTCTCTTTGGCTTATCTTTCCAGATATATTCTACTAAAAAAGAATTTTTTGACTCCTCGGAGTGCTTGCTACCACTCCCATTAACTCTTGCAACACTCATACCGCACGAGTAGCAACCTACGATTTCAAATCCTCGATCATCGCAACGCGAATCACGATTCATATCAATCTTACACGGTATAAGTTTAGGCTCTTCCCTTTTCGCTCGCCACTACTGGGGGAATAAACTCTCGTTCTCTTTTCCTGCAGGTACTGAGAGGTTTCACTTCCCTGCGTTATCATCTATACAGCTATGAATTTACTGTAAGATAACTGGGTATTAACCCAGTTGGATTACTCCATTCGGAAATCTTCGGATCAAAGCTCGTTTGACAGCTACCCGAAGCTTATCGCAGCCTACTACGTCCTTCATCGTTCTTTTGTGCCAAGGCATTCACCATACGCCCTTAATTTGCTTAATTGAAATTACTTTCTATTCAGTTTTAAATGTGCAACTACAGAGTTTGTAATTTTTACTGTAAAACTTCAATCGACCTACCACAACAGTAAAAATATATACAAATCTCTTGAATCAGAAATTAAAGATTTCTCTTCTTTTTCTGTAAACATATGGACCTGAGGAGAGTCGAACTCCTGACCTCTTCATTGCAAATGAAGCGTTCTAGCCAACTGAACTACAGGCCCACAACTCGACCTGGTGGGCGCACCAAGAATCGAACTTGGGACCTCAGTCTTATCAGGACTGTGCTCTAACCAGCTGAGCTATACGCCCCTCTTTGGTACATATAAATTTTAGTTAAAGAACATAGCTATTAAAAGCTAAAAAGTGACAGGAAAATCCGGTTACTCCTTAGAAAGGAGGTAATTCAGCCGCAGATTCCCCTACGGCTACCTTGTTACGACTTAACCCCAGTCATAAGCGTTACCTTCGTCATTCCATCTACAAGAGACAGAACACCTTCGGGTATCACCTACTCCCATGGCTTGACGGGCGGTGTGTGCAAGACCCGAGAACGTATTCACCGTGACATGGCTGATTCACGATTACTAGCGAATCCAACTTCATGAGGTCGAGTTTCAGACCTCAATCCGAACTGAGACCAACTTTGAGGATCAGCTCCATCTTACGATTTGGCTTCCTACTGTATTGGCCATTGTAGCGTGTGTGTAGCCCAGGACATAAGGGCTATGCGGACCAGACGTCATCCCCACCTTCCTCCTCGTTTTACCGAGGCGGTTTCCCAAGACACTTGTAACATGGGATAGGGGTTGCGCTCGTTTCGGGACTTAACCCTACATCTCACGACACGAGCTGACGACGGCCATGCAGCACCTGTGTATCACC
>JAAZBX010000016.1 GCA_012513575.1 Candidatus Dojkabacteria bacterium | reverse complement strand
GTGCTTGCCTTGTATGGAGAGGGTTCAATTGTCAGACTATTCTCTGCCTGTACAGAGTAGTCAGTGAGGTGCAGGTGTACAGTGTCAAGTGTCATAATAGTTCCTATTTGTTGCAAACTTTGCAATGAAACCTGTATTGTTACTCAAGCAGGTTTCTCTTCAGGAACAGACAGAATGACTTTTGTTCAGGGGTATTGCAACTCTCATTATTTTGTGTATAATGAAGTTACCCAAACAAAACAAACCAAACCTTATGAGAGGAAACCATTTCCAGTGGTTTCTTTTCATATACATTTCATTCTGCACCCTGTTCCAACTCCTTCATTGCCTGCTCAATTTTGTTGACTGTCTCTCTCAATATGCCATTCATTTTGTCTGAAGTGCTCTCCATAAACTTCAGAGAGTGCCTTGCCATAACCATTGCCTGCTCCAGAAATTCCAAATACTCAACAACCTGAAATGTGAAGTAGTTTGCCTTTGCCTGCTCCAGTGAGAAACCCTCTTCTTGTTTCTCCTTCAGGAATTCTTTGTGTTCTGAAATGCTCCTGTTCTTCAACTCCAGTTCATAAACTACAGGCAGAAAGTAGAAAGTCAGAATTGCTCTCACTGTTTGGGAAATGCTCTTGAAACCCCAAACTTTAGTTTGTGTTTCCAGTGCCTCAAATAAGCCACTTTCCAACCTGACAGAAACCTGACTGTCTTTCTTCAGTTCCTGTTCTGAATACACTGCATTAACTGCAACTGCTGTTTCTGTCATTGCCTTGCCTCCTGACTTCTCTGCATGCAATTCAGTATACACCTTTGCATGCAATAATGCAAGTTAATACACTGAAATACCCCTGCCATTTTATGTTTTTTTACTACCCTTCTTCTACAATGACTACTTGAAACTCATTCTTCTTCAAAACAAACACCTGTCTCTTGTAGTCAAAAGTATACAAACCCTCTTCTCCTGTTGGAAACAGTGAAGAAATGTACTCAACTTGAGGCTGTAATTGAAGAAGGTAGTCAACTGGTTTGTTGACTGTTGCCTTCTTTCTTTGCCTGAACACATACTTGCTACCACCTGCAATAAATTGGTTTCCTAACAGAGGAAACTCTCCTGTCTCCATTCTACAAACCAAACCTCTCTATTTTATTAACTTCTGCTCTTCTTGAGTTTCCAGTCTCAATTACAGAAGGCAGACAATTTCCTGTTATTGCCTGTATAACAGGAAAGAAACAGTCAACTTTTAGTCAACTTCAACCTCTTCTTGCTTGAAATAGCCAAGTGCTCCATTGTCAAACTTCTTTTCCTCTGCCTCTCTTTCCAACCTCCTTTCCAACTCAAGTGCTATTCTCAAAAGTTTGTCTGTTGGTACTTCTGAATAGTCTTTCTCCTCTGCTCTCTTCTTCAGTTCCTGAAGTGCACTGCCTAACATTGAGGAGAAAGCCTGAACCCTACCCTGCCTCAAAATTCCATACTGTGAGAGGAGGGAGTTCATTTCAAAGTGTTCTGCCTCCTTCAACTGTCTTGAATATTCAGTGCTCCATTTCAGGAGAGTTGGTTTGCTTATTCCTGTTTCTTCTGCTATTTTGTCATAGGAATAACCCTTTGCTCTCAACTCAACAAACTTTCCAACCTGCTCAAGTGTCTTTGTCATTGTTTCTCAACCCTCTTTCCTGTTCCTGCCTGTTGCAAACTTTGCAACAAATTGAAGTATTCCAAACCTGTCTCCATGCAGACACCCCACCCTGAATTTTGCCTTTGAGTATGTCACATTGCCACACACGCTCCAGTGCCATTCCTGCAGGTATTTCAACCCCCCCCTACACCCCACAAACCACTCCAAAACACTCCAAAACACTCCAAAATGGCACTTTTCTGCCACTGTTTGTTTTGTTTGGGGTACTGAATGTTTGTCTCATTTTGTCTCTGAAATTCTCCATTTTATGGCTGTTAATGGCTGTATAACAGTCAATTGAGTACCTTCTCCTTCAGTTCCAAATACAGTGTTCCAAGTGTTTTGTTTGTACTCTCTGCCTGCCTCACAAAGTCACTTTCTCTCCTTGCCTGCTCCAGTGTCTTTTCTGCTCTCCAAACCATTGTCTTTTCTGCCTCAATGTTTTGAAGTGCCATTCTTACAACCTCAACCCCTGCAACCTCTGCCAAATACCTTGTTCCATTGCTCTTCAGAAACCAGTCAAACCAGTTCCTCTTGTACTTCTCTCTGAAGTACCTCAACTCCTGCTCAATGACACTTGAACCCAAACTCATAACCTCTTCAACTTCATACCTGAACAGGCTGTCTTTCCATTCTTCAACCTGCCTCTTCTTGACTGTCAAGTACCCTCCTTCAAAGAGACTTTCAACAGAGGAGAAACCAAACACATTTTGAACCTTCTGTTTGTTCATGCACCTGTGTTCAAACCTCATTGTCTTTTCAGGAAATGGAGAGATGTCAACCTGCCTCTTCTTCATTTCTGCAATTTTGTCATACACACAAAACTGCTGTTGACTGTTCCTCAACAGGAAACTTTCAGGGTATTGTCTGTCAACCCCTCTTCTCATTTTGAGTAAGCCAAACAGAGGAGAATATGAATTGAAATTCTCTTCAGGTTCAATGTTCTTGAAAGTGTCAAGCCTTGTTATATTGCAGGTGCTTATGTCTGTATGAACCCCACCCTCCCACAATTCCTTTTCAATTTCTTTGAACACTGCCTCTGAACCCTGCTCTCCCACTGAATAGTAATTGTTGCCATAATGCACTTTAGGAACAGAGAATTGCACAAAACAGGAGACACCCTCAAGTGACTTTGTGAAGGGTGCAAATGTCAACTGAAAGTGAGGGGTGTTCCAGTGTGCCTTCTTTCCATTCACCTGCCTGCCTTCATTGTCAGTGTACAGGTGAAAGTCAGAAACTAACTCTCCAGTGCTTGCCTTGTATGGAGAGGGTTCAATTGTCAGACTATTCTCTGCCTGTACAGAGTAGTCAGTGAGGTGCAGGTGTACAGTGTCAAGTGTCATAATAGTTCCTATTTGTTGCAAACTTTGCAATG
>JAAZBX010000015.1 GCA_012513575.1 Candidatus Dojkabacteria bacterium | reverse complement strand
GGTGAAATTAAGCCTGGCTGCGGAGATATCGGAGAGGAAGAGGGTTCTTGCGAGAGACCTCCGTTTGTTGGGATGGGATTTATTAACAGTACTTCTTTTGGAGAAGAAGAAACGTATATATTTAGGACAGTATCTTTTATAACTCCCTGATTATCATTACTTGTAAAATTAACATCTATTAGACGCTGTTGAGCATTTTCTACATTAGTGTTGATTGCTCCAATAGTAGGATTTACGAAATCAAAATTCCAATCTCTTCCAGATGAAGTTACGTTTCTTTGATCTAATGACATGCCTGCTGGGATTGAAACATAACTAAGTGTATCGGTTAGCGCTGTGTATAGGGTGTAATGACCAGATAAAGGAGAATTGTCAGGGAATTCCAATGTTATAATAAATTCATATTTTCCAGTAGCTAAATTGAATCCATGACTTACAAGTTGAACATTACTGATTATGACATTCCTATCTCCATCCAGAACTGGGTGAACTATATTTCCTCCATCAAGACCGTTTCTACCCCATCCAATAAAGGTAGCTCCTGAATTCATAGTCATATACACAGTACCCCCTGTGTTGATAAAAAGACCAAATTTATTTGGATTAACAAATGCATCTGAGGGTCCTACATATGTGCGTGCTAGAATTTCACTCGAAATATTATTCCCATCCTTCACAAGCCATAGTATTACACCATTTATGCTATTTATATTATCAATATCCGTACCGGAAACTGTAATTGAAAGAGTCCTGTTTGCTTCTCTACCTGTAAATTTCGCTTCGGGAGAGCATCCTTGGGGTTCTCCACCACTTCCAGTAATCGTTGCCATTGAGACAGGAAGCGTATTTACTTTGAAATAGCCCATTAGAGGATCGGATCTTAATTCGTCTCCGTCACAAAAATCTCTAGTATAGTATTGAGCTCTATATGTCCCACTGTATCCTTGAGTAAGCCAAGAGATGGAGGGAAATGAGCCGTACACATTGAATGGAGGAGTAGTATTGAACACCTTTCTTGGAGTGATTAATGTTGAACCTATATACAATTCCCACCCATATGCTCCCGACCCAGAAGGTGCAGAAGTAACCTCCTTTATTGATGTGCTTGTACTTGATGATGGGTATGGATACTTGATTAAGGTTGGGGAAGAAGCCACTGTTGAGAGTGCAGGACTTTTCCACCCATCTACATCAATAATTAGGTTTTCTGGAGGGGAGGGTTTTGTGTTTGGTTCATTTAGATAAAAGGTTTTTGTAACCGTTGAAGGGGATCCGCAAGGAGTTACCCCACATGTTGTTGATTTATTGCAAGTGCTTGAAGTAATACAGGTACTTGTATTGTATATTGGGTTTTCTCCTGGAAGTGGGTCATGGTAATTTGTGGGAGCTGTAGGAGTACAATCTTGGCACGTTCCAATAGGATAGCAACTGAATGTTACTGTCCCACAAACTGCTCCCGTGCAGTCATTTATTTTGTTGCATGATGCACTTCTTGGAGTACATATTGTAGCTTCTAGCCTTTCACCCGTATTGCATGTTTTAGTACAGTCTACACATGATCCTGGTAGGCAATAACCAGGATCGCTACCATCAACACAGCATATCCCACTATATGCGGAACCTGCTCCGCAGGTATAGTACGGTGTTGTGGAGGATGAACAATCACAATCAAACTCGTCTCCGCATGTACGAGAAGTTCCTCCTCTGCATCTTCCTGAAAGACAAGGATATCTTGCTTGGCACACTGATTCATGAAAGTCTCGATCACCCATGCAAGCATTGTAACTCTCATATCCAGGAGTTGAGGTTGGGCTTTGAGTACATGTACTAGGTGGGGAGAACATACAATTGAAATACTCTGTTCTCGTAACACTACATACTCCACTACTACATGTATACACGGGGACAGAGAACTCTATCGGTGATCCAGTATCATAGCACAATTGCCCTGATTGACAGTAATAAGAGAGAGCTCCTTCATCCATCCCCCCAAATATAAATGCAAAAAGGAATGCAAATGAGAATACCCCGAGGACAGTTTTTAAGTATGATTCACTTCGAAAACTCATGGATATGATTTAAGATAAATAAAATAGTATCATTCAATTCAACAAAATTTTCTAAAGGATCTCTCAATATCTCCTCAATTATTATGTCTTTATTTGTTGCATTAAATTTGGAATCTAAAATCTCACTCTTGTTGTCACAAAGGGCCTGTGATGTAATGTGAATATTCCTGCTTATACAGTACATCCTAATTTCTTCAAGTAGATTCTCCAATTTTTCATTAATATAGAAGAACCTAAATTGATAATGATCACCTATTATAAGTGAGTCAATATCATTTGGTGAGATCCTTTTGGGAATTGATTCAAAATCGTTGCTATCGAATAGCATTAATGATTTGGTGTGAGTTTTAATCTTAATATTTTTATCATTAATTCTGGTGTCGAAAGTTAGATAGAGCGTATTTTCTTCTGCATATTTATCAATCAACGTCCCATCCATGAAATATATATGTCCTATCTGTTTAATTCCGAATGTATTCTCTTCCGCAAATACATAGTTATTGTACTCCTCTATAGAAAAATATTTTGAGGTTAAGGAAATCAAACTTTTTTTAAGATTTATATTTTTGTAAAATTCCTCATACAGTTCCGTAGGGGTTGCATTTCTAATCTCCAACCCAGAATATTTGAAATTTAAGTAATCAGTGCTACTGTATGCAAGGCTGAATTTTATAGGGAACATCTTCCCTCTTGCTTCGAACCATTCATTAACTCCGTCCCATTTTACATTAGAACCTTTTTCAGAAAGAGAGAAAATCCTTAGTTGCTTCTCGTTGTCAATTTTCGAAATAATGCGAAAATTATACCGCTTATTCTCTATATCCTTCTCTGTATCAGTTGCTGCTGGGATTAGTGCATTACACTTAACTTTCAATTCTTTCCCATGTCTTTCCCAATCACAATCTCCCAACAAATCTTCATAGGTGTCCAATGTAAACCATCTTCCATATTTAATACCATTGGAAATTGAATCTTTAAAGAAGAAAAGCGTTATCGAGATTAGCAATATGAAAAAAAACAAAGAAATAATTACTATGCCTTTCCTCCTACGCAAATTTTTCATAATACATCGTAAATTAAAACTGATAGGGTGTCAATTATTAATTATTTGTAAGAACTCTTTCAATATTCCACACCAAATCTTTCTTGTCACTTGCATTCTCTTTGAGCCATTCTAAATATTCTCTATCAATTTTCACTAACTCCTCAAGAGTATAACCTGCATACTTCCCAAATGGAACGTTTCTCATAAATTGAGGCTCTTTGGAAATAAGCATCATATTCTCAGGTGATAAGGACGAATTCTTTACTAAATAATCAAACAAATTCTTTAATACAAAGACATCACCCATAGCATCGTGTGCCATAACAGCATCATTCTCTGTTTCACTCTTATACAACCCAAGGTAATATCTTAGATATTGTAATGAATAGCTTTCTAAATCTTTCTTCCCATCATCTTCGCCCAACATATTTCTTGCGACTTTAAGGGTACAAATATATTTTGGAACTTCAACACCTTTCTTTTTAAGAACTTCCAGATCAAATTCAGCATTATGTGCTACCCAAATATATTCCTGTGCTAATTTTTCTAAATATTTTGATAGGGAAAGTTCAGAAAAAAGTGTTAATGAATTTTCATCTTTAACAGTTGCACCTTTAAATGTTGTCTTGTTCTCGAGGAATTCTGGTGTGATATGATGTACAGCCATTGCACCGAACGTAATCTCTTGTTCAGGTTTAAAGTATTCATTAAACTGTTTCCCGTCACTTGTAACAAAAGCTAATTGGATAATATCCTTACTTTGTACATCAGTTGTTTCAGTATCAAAAAAAAGAAATTTGTTGTTCATAACTATTGAGGATATCAATACAGTAGTTAGAAAACAATAGTTAATGTATACTTCTATATATGGAGTATGAACTTTCAAGTAAGCAAAAACAAATTCTAGATGCCATATTGGCCTGGTATAAGGATAAAAAAACTAAATATCTAACTCTGGGTGGTTATGCTGGAACAGGCAAGACTACCCTACTTGGTCACTTAAATTTATATCTTCATAATGAATACAAAGGAATTAAAATTGCCTACTGCTCTTTTACTGGTAAGGCTTCCCTTATCTTAAAGAAGAAACTTCAGGAAACTACTTCATTAAAATCAACGGATTTCGTTGGAACTATACATAGATTAATATACAAAGCAATTGTAGATGAAAGAGATGTAATAATTGGATGGGAGAAGATAGAGTTAGATGATTTTAAGTATGATTTAATTGTTGTTGATGAGGCCTCTATGGTCTCTTATGATATTTGGAGAGATCTTCAATCTTTCAACATACCCATTTTAGCTGTTGGTGATCATGGTCAACTTCCTCCAGTTGATGGGAAATTCAATCTCATGACCAATCCAATTTTAAGACTTGAGGAAATATATAGACAAGAGAAGGATAATCCTATTATTGTAGTTTCAGAATTAGCAAGAAAATACGGAGAGATACCCGTAATGGAGTTTAGTAAAACAGTAAGGAAATTCTCAAGACAAGACGATGAAGTAATGGAATTTCTAACCGATAAATTAACTGGTTACGATCAAAATTGTTTGGTTTTGGTTGGATATAATAATACAAGAGTTAAATTAAATGCTGGCATTAGGCAACTTCTAGAATTTGAATCTCTTCAACCCTCTATCAATGATCGAGTAATTTGCTTAAGAAATAATACTCAACTAGGGATATTTAATGGTATGTTGGGTAGTATTGAATCAATTGAAAAAGTCAAACAAAGAGGCATATCCGATTACTATCAAGCAGATATTCTTTTTGATGGAGAAAATGATGTATACCATTTACCAATTTCAATTGAACAATTTGGGCAAAAAGAAACATTAAAGGGTATTACTAGAGAAATCAATTTGTTTGATTTTGGTTATGCATTAACGGTTCACAAGGCACAGGGAAGTCAAGCAGAGAAAGTAATTCTGTTTGAAGAAAGATTCTCTCGAATGGATGATGATAGTTGGAGAAGATGGCTTTATACTGGTGTAACTAGGGCTACAAAGGAGCTTTATATTATCGGTGATTGAGAATATAATTAGCAATATGATTATTAGAAACTCACAAGAAGAAGAATTGCTTAAAGAGGCATGTAATATCTCTGTAGATATTCTTCAAAAGTTAGGTCAAAAGATTAAAGAAGGTGTAACTCCATTGCAAATTGATAACTATGCTGGGGAGCTTTGCTTACAGTACAGAGTACATCCATCTTTTAAACGAGTTGATGGGTATATGTATAACACATGTATTTCAGTAAATGATGTGGCTGTACATGGTATTCCAAAGAATATTCCCCTACAAAAAGGTGATTTAGTTTCTATAGATTTCGGAATAGTACATAAAAAAATGTACACAGACCACTGTTGGACTTGGTGTGTAGGTAAGGCAGATGAGCAAAAAACGAAATTACTTTTAGCTGGAAGGAAAGCTGTAGAGAGTGCACTCCCCAAAGCTGTTGTGGGTAATAGGACTGGAGATTTGGGATATGAAATGGAAAAGGTTGCACTTGAGAACGGCTATAATGTTTTAAGTGTTTTCGTAGGTCATGGAATAGGAAAGGGACTACACGAGTATCCAGACATACCAGCTTTTGGAAAGAAAGGTAAGGGAGATTTGCTTGAAGATGGTATGGTTATCTGTATTGAATGTCAGGTAGTTGATGACGAAGATAATGTTGTTATTGATAAGAGTGATGGATGGTCAGCTAGGACTGTACATGGTGGGAATTCAGTTATGTTTGAATATATGGTTATAGTTAGGAAAGGCTCTCCAACTATACTTACAAACACTCTTAACTGGGGTGTTGAGGCTTGTCTAGATTGATAAATCCCCTGTTTTTATGGTATAATATTATAGGCTATTAATAGTAGTCTAACTGCTCATTAAAAAGGTCTAATTTTGTCTCCTTGGTTTGATAACAGCACATAGGTATTTATATGTTTAGATGCTTGTTTGCTGTTATTAAACATAAAACTAGTTCCCTTTTGGGAAAGAAAATGGAGAAAAAATGAAAAAGTCTTTTCTACTTGGTATTGCAGTAATGGTTCTGTCTGTATTTTGCCTTACTGCTTGCGGAGGCAATCAAGCTCCCCAATACTCCTTAGACGTTGATTTCGTGGTTGAACCCAATCCCGATTTCATCGGATCTTACTCCACCCAAAGGTGCGATTTAAACAATCGCTCAACCTGTTGGGCAGAATGGGGAGAATGGGGCTCCGCTTTGGAGTTAGCTTTGGATCCTAACAAAGAAATTTGTTTAGGAAACAAGCCAGCAACACTCCGAGCTCGTTCGGATTACGAATGGATTCAGGAAGGAAATTGTTTCCATCTTGAAAAGAAATCAAATTAGACCTTTAGAAGGTACCATATGGAGCACTTTGCTCATTTACAAACATATGGTACCTTTCTAACCCTTTCATACTCAATTTCAAATCTATGATAAAATACAGATATTAATCTGTCTTCTATCAATGATATGAATAAAGAAATCTATGATGTAGCAATAGTTGGAAGTGGTCCTGCTGGTTTAAGTGCAAGTATATACTCCAGTAGATACAAACTTAAAACAATTGTATTTGGAAAACTTCCAGGAGGAACAATTACAGAAGCACATATGGTATGTAACTACCCAGGACTTGAAGATGTGTCAGGGCTTGAATTAGGACAAAGAATGCTAACTCATTCAAAAAATGTTGGGACAGAATATCTGCCTAAAAGCGTTGTAAATATTAAAAGGGATGGTGATTTTTTCAAAATATTTACGGATGATAACGGAGAATACTTATCAAAGGTTGTTCTTTTTGCAACAGGAACAGACCGAAACAAATTAGCTATACCTAAAGAAGATTCTTTTCTGGGAAAGGGCCTTTCCTATTGTGCCACATGTGATTCTATGTTTTACAAAAACAAAATAGTTGCAGTAGTCGGTGGCTCGAGTGCAGCCACAATGGCAGCTACAATGCTCTCAGATGTTGCCAAGGAAGTATATGTAATTTATCGTGGCTCAGAACTTAGGGGAGATCCCACATGGGCAGAACAAGCGCTTAATAGAAGCAATATCCATATTATTTACCAAACCTTAATAATAGATTTAATCGGGGAATTAAGACTTGAGAAAATTAAGCTTTCGAAACCATACAATGATTCAAAGTATCTAGATGTAGATGGAGTATTTATTGAAATTGGAAGCGAACCTAATATTACCCTACCCATTAAGCTAGATATTCAAGTGGATGAACACAACTATATTGTTGTGGATAAAGAACAAAGAACCAGTATTGAGGGTATATGGGCGGCCGGTGATTGTACAACAAATTCTAACTTTTTTAAGCAAGTTGTTACTGCTGTTGGAGAAGGAGCTGTGGCTGCTAATTCAATATATTTGTACTTAAGCAATAAAAAAACAAATAGTATCTAATCACTTTTGTTTCTATTTACAAAATCAACCCATTCTTTAAGGTAGTTTGAACTTGACCACATTTTAGGATCTCCTACATTAAACTCTACCCTGCCCCCATACTTCTCTACAACCTCAAATTCTGGAACATTTTTACTCCCATCTCTATCTCCTCCCTTTGTGAAAACATCTGGTCTAATTGCCTCTACAGCTTCAACACAATCATTTCTAATAGTACTGTTATATATAACTACATAATCAACACCTTTAATGTAATCAACTATCCTTGCTCTGTCCATTTCGGGCATAAATGATTTGCCTTTCTTTGTTACTGCACGTTGATCTCCATCGACTATAACTACCAAAATATCTCCAAATTTCTTTGATTCAAAAATACATGATGCATGACCAGGATGAAGTGGGTCAAAAAAACCTGATGTACAAACAATCTTTTTGTCTTTTAATTCATTGTCTCTTAACTTGGCAAACTCTTCTAGGGAAATAACCATGACGAATAATTAAAAACTTAATTAAGAATGATACATGTGTAGTTACTAAGTTGTCAAAAATCTGTAATTGGCCTTGTAGTAATTTTCTATTTCTTAAATTGTTTTGAAATAAAGGGAAATATTTTAAAAAATACTATTTCCCCAACTATGGGTCCTTGACCACCACAACCTGTTGGGGTAAGGTAGATCCCATAATACAATATATTGTACTTTTAAAGTTATGAAATGCCCTTTTTGTGAATGTGAGATTACAAAGGTAGTAGATAAAAGGGACAATAATGAAGACAGGTCAACACGAAGAAGAAGACAATGTCTAAGATGTGGGAAACGTTTTACTACCTACGAGAGATTGGAAAGCCTAGAAGTGAATGTAATAAAAAAAGATGGCTCTTTAGAGAAATTTGATTCAGAGAAAATTGTGAAAGGGATAAAAAAAGCTTTAAATCATGAGCATGTAAAGGAGGAAGAGATTAGGGATTTTGCTGAAGAAATTGAGAGAATCGCTCTAAATAGTGAAGAGCCTCTCTCAACAAATGAAATTGGCTTAAAAACTTTAGATTGGCTTAAAGGAAAGGATAAATTGGCGTATATTCGGTTCGCTTCGGTCTATAAGAAATTTGAGACTTTAGAAGATGTAAGAAAGGAAATAGATAGTATTGAGAATTAATTTAAATTTTACAAATATGTCTGCCCCAAATAAAATTCAAATACCTATTAGTAAAAAATTAAAGGTTAAAAAGAGAGATGGAAGTTTAGTTGCTTTTCGTAAAGATAGTATTGTTCGAGGTATTTTTAAGGCCGCTGATAGTGTTGGTGGTAAAAATAAGAAAAGAGCAGAAGAGATAGCTGAAGAAGTAATAAAGATTATTAAGAGTAAATATTCTAATAAGGAAGTAATTAAGAGTAGCGAAATTGCGGATATTGTTGCTCAGACACTAATTGACATGGGACATACTAAAACCTCAATTGCGTACAAACTCTTTATTGATCTCAAACACCAGGTTAAGAATATTAAATCGTTAATCGATGCGAACACGCTTGTTAAAGACTATATCGACAAACTTGATTGGCAAGTTAATGAGAACAGTAATATGGCTTATTCTTGGCAAGGTTTAAATAACTATATTTCAACTACTGTCCAATCAAATTACTGGCTTCACAGCATATATCCAAAAGAAATTTCTACCGGAAATATTAATAAAGATTATCATATTCATGACTTAGGGATGTTGGCAACATACTGTTGCGGTTGGAGTTTAGAAGATTTGCTTCTTAAGGGTTTTACAGGCGTTGAAGGAAAGATCTCTTCTTCCCCAGCAAAGCATTTTAGTGCAGCATTAGGGCAAGTCGTAAATTACCTTTACACACTTCAACATGAAGCGGCAGGAGCTCAAGCTTTTTCAAGCTTCGATACATTTCTTGCTCCTTTTGTTAAGTTTGACAAACTATCCTACAAACAGGTTAAACAGAAAATGCAAGAGTTTCTTTACAATATGAATGTTCCAACTAGGGTTGGTTGTCAAACACCTTTCACTAATATTACTATGGATTTAATTCCTTCGGGACAACTTGCACAGCAGGGGGTGATTATTGGGGGTCAAATACAAAAAGAGAAATACTGTGAATTTCAGAATGAAATGAATATGATTAATAAGGCCTTTTGTGAAATTATGATGGAAGGAGATGCACAGGGACGACTGTTTTCCTACCCTATTCCTACCTACAATCTCACAAAGGACTTTGATTGGGACAATCCTGAGTACAAACCTATCTGGGAGATGACAGCCAAATATGGTATCCCTTATTTTTCAAACTTTATAAATTCTGACATGAGTCCTGACGATGCAAGAAGTATGTGCTGCAGATTGAGACTTGATAACAGGGAGCTTAGAAAAAGAGGTGGCGGTTTGTTTGGCGCCAACCCATTAACTGGTAGTATTGGTGTAGTAACAATTAATCTTCCCAGAATTGGTTTCGAAGCAGCAAACAAAAGAGACTTTTTTAAAAGGTTAAATATTCAGATGGATTTAGCAAAGAAGAGCTTGCAAATTAAAAGGAGATTCCTTGAGAAATATATGGATAAAGGTCTTTATCCATATTCCAAATTCTACTTATCTGATATTAAAAAGAGGTTCGGAGAGTACTACAAAAATCATTTTAACACAATTGGAATATTAGGACTCAATGAGGCACTTATAAACTTCTACAAAGATTCAAATAAGGGGATTACTTCAGAAGAAGGCCGAGAATTTGGTATTGAGATAATGAATCACATGAGAGAACGATTGATGACTTATCAATTAAAAACCAATGAACTTTTTAATTTGGAAGCAACACCTGGAGAAGGAGCAACTTATAAGTTTGCAAAGGCAGATAAGAAGCGCTTTGGAGATTCAATTATAGCAGCGTCTGACATAGGCGAACATAAAGGCCGGGATATAGTGCCATACTATACAAACAGTTCACAGATTCCTGTTGGACTGACTGATGACATCTTTGAAGCATTAGATTTACAAGATGAATTTCAGTGTCTTTACACAGGCGGTACTGTTCAACACGTTTACATTGGAGAACAAATTACATCTCCTGAGGCAGTAAAAAATCTAGTGAGAAAAATTGCAGAGAATTATAAATTGCCCTACTTCTCAATCACTCCAACATTTAGTATATGTCCAAAGCACGGATATATCCCAGGTGAACACTTTTACTGTCCTAAGTGTGACTGTGAGGTGGGATATAAAGAAGGAATGTCCTTTAATGAAATTAGTTAATTTAATAACAAAACAAAAATGAAAAAAGTAACAAGGCAAAGATGTGAGGTTTATTCAAGAGTGGTTGGATATATTCGTCCAATTTCTCAATGGAATATTGGGAAACAAGCCGAATGGTCTGATAGAAAAATGTTTAAAATGAAGACTCTTTAATGATACAGATTGGAGGGTTAGAAAAGGTTTCTCTTCTTGATTATCCTGGGAAAATATCAACAATTATTTTTACTTACGGCTGTAATTTAAGATGTGAGTATTGCCACAATCCAGAATTGGTAGTAAAAGAATTGAATAAAGAACTCCAGATAAATATTGATGATATCCTAAGCTATTTAAAGCAAAGAAAGGGAAAGATTGATGCTGTTGTTATTACAGGGGGAGAGCCCTTAATATATGATGATATTGCTGTTTTGATTAGTAAGATTAGAGAATTAGACCTTCTTGTCAAACTAGATACAAACGGTTTTTTCCCAGAAAAACTACAAAGATTAATAGATTTACATCTACTAGATTATATAGCTATGGATATAAAATATCCCGAGAAGGAATACCCCAAAAGAACTGCAGATAAAAATAGCTTAGATAAGGTAATTAAGTCTATTGAAATAATAATGAATTCAGGAGTTGATTATGAATTCAGAACAACCTATGTTAAAGGAATCCATAAAATTAAAGACTCGGAAAGTATTGCAAAACTAATTAGAGGTAGTAAAAAATATTACATACAAAATTTTCGCCCTGGTAAAACACTCAATCCAACTCTATCAGTTTCTAACTCTTTCAATGATAATGAGTTAAATAAAATTCTTCTGGGTGCTAGAAAATTTGTTAAAAATTCACAAGTTAGATAGTTGGGTTTTCCAATATTTGAATTACCTTCCCATTAATCAAAGAATCACTGTTACTATCCAAATAAATAGGTTGAAAAAGTGGATTGTCGGAATCGGGATAAAGAATAACCATATTTTTACCCTTTTTAAATCTTTTTACAGTGGCACAATTATCAATAATTGCAACAACAATATCCCCATCTTCTATCTCTGAATCCTTTTGAACTATAATATATTTTCCATCTTGAAGTTTTTCTCCCCCAATTACTGCTTGATTCATAGAATCTCCTTTAATAATTAGACTAAAAATATTTGTTTTTTGCCTCAGAATATTTTTATCTATCTTTAATATCCCAATATTTTCCTCCTGCGCTGCAACTAAAGGAGTTCCTGCATTTGCATATCCTAATATCGGAACTCCAACAAGATAATCGTAAGCTATTTCTTCATCATTTCCAACCAAATGGATACCTCTAGCCTGTCCAGTTCTAAAAATATAACCTTTCTTCTCAAGGGCAATCAGATGTATTACTACACCTCTTTTAGTAGAAATTCCAAGAACATCCTTTAACTCATTAAGAGATGGGGCAAAACCTTTTTCTAAATAAAAGTTCCTTATAATCCTTAATACCTCTTCCTGTTTAGCTGTTAATCTAATATCCATTTATATATGAAATTAAATTATATATACCAGTATACCACCCCATTGTATACCTTCAAGTTCTTATAGTGTTGCTATTGCGTTCCAAATTTTTAAATAATATACTTATGTTGTTAAATTAAATTTTCTTTTAAAATGGCAGAAACTAAGGCTGCAAAAAAGGTCTATTCCTTGAACGAGATTAAGTACAATGAGGTAAACAAGGCTACTGCAATTCTCGCCTGGATTCCTATTGTTGGATTTATTCTTCTTCTAGTAGAGAAAGATGACAATTTTGTTAAATACAATGGTGCACAGTCTTCTATTTTAGGATTACTCGAAATGATCGCCTGGGTTCCATTGATTGGTTGGCTAATTGCCCCAGTAACATTGATTCTTATCATTGTAGGAATAGTTAAATCTTCCCAAGGAGAAAGATTTGATATTCCATTGATCTCTGATTTGGCATTAAAGGTTATGGGTTGGTTTAACTAGTTTTTAACCTTTGGTTATGTTTAAGGGGAGTACTTACTCCCCTTTTTCTTTCTGATATGATAGAATTACTCTGATTCGGGGAGTAGTTCAGATGGCTAGAACGCTGCGTTTGGGACGCAGAGGTCGCAGGTTCAAGTCCTGTCTCCCCGACTTTCCTCTTGAATGTTATAATTTGTTCATATTTTATTAACTGACCCATGAATTTATATTATCTGCTTAACTACATTAGTATTTTAATCCCCTTCTTACCTCTTCTCCTTGCTATTTATCTAAAAATTAAAAGCGTGCTTTTTGTTAACAAATGGAAATCCGTTTTATTCCAAATATTTCTTATCCTTTTTTCTCTTTTATTAATTTACTCTCGATTCCTTGAGCCTAATACTGTCATTCAAAAAGAAACGAATATTGAAACAGGTTTTAAATCAAAAATTGTATTAATATCAGACCTTCATGTTGGAGCCTTTTCTTCTACTAAAATGCTTGTAAAGGTTATAGAAGAAATAAATAGCATTGATAATGTTGATTTTGTAGTCATTGCTGGAGATATTGTCTATCACCCCAAGGGAGATTTGCGAACACTTCTCTCTCCACTTAAAAATCTAAAATATCCTGTCTATCTTGTTCTAGGGAACCATGACAGTGAAAGAAATAGAAACAATTATGAAGAAGAGATAAAAGCAATTGTCTCTGACTTTAATTTTTATTTTCTTAAAAACAATTCGGAATATATTGAAGAACTCAATCTGTACATAGTTGGACTTGGAGACCTCTGGGCTGGGGATGCAGATGTTTCTAAAATCAGCCAATTTTCTAAAGATGATAATCTCGTTGTAATTGCACATTCACCAGATACGGTTTACAAATATGACAAATCAATCCCCCAATTAACACTCTCTGGACATACACATGGAGGTCAAATTAGAATCCCTTTAATATATAAATGGTTCATTCCAAGTAAATACGGTTTTAATCAGGGTCTTTACAATACGCCGAGAGGGAAAGTATATGTTTCGTCAGGAATCGGCAATACTGGGTTGCCATTTAGGCTCGGAATTCCGCCTTGTATTGATGTTATTTATACTCAATAAAAAAAATTTACAATTTTCTTGACACTATATATCCAAAAGGGTACACTAAAACTAGTTGGGGTTTATATAGATCACAAATCTCAAAAGTCTTGATTTAACAACCTTTATACACAAAGTGCAGGAATTGAACAAGATTAAAAAATTTCAACTTATTAAATCTTATAGGGCTTTTATCAAGTCCCTTTTTTTATTTTATAGTACAAAGTAATGAATAAAACTTCAGATGTAGAGAATTACACAATAGATCCAGCACTAGATATTAAAGAAAGTTTGTCACCAAGGTATAGTAATTTTTTTGTCCGAGATACTACTGATGAAGAGAAAGAAGAAATCTCAAATATAATTTCTTTAAAAAATGAGATCTTTGATGGTTTTGTTTCTCCTACAGGAAGAAATTACCGTGATGTACTAAAAACAACACAAGAGCTAGTTACAGAGAATCGATATCTATTTACTCAAAAGGATGTAAGCAAATATTGGTCTGAGAAGAAAATAAAAGAAAGAGAACGAACATTAAAAAAAGATTTACTCTTTGATCCTCCTGTAGTATTAGGAAAAATTGTTCCATACAACCAAAGAGAAAGTAGAACAGAAGGATTAAATAGGAGTTCATATGATAAAGCATTGGAATTTGCTGTTCATAAATTGCTATTTACTTCTGGAATCCCAACAATGAATCAACTTGCGAACCTAGGAAAGGTTTTACAATTTGTTACGGGTGAGAGATGGATTGATGAAAGCAAATGGGTTGGGGGAAGACGATTAGATGATGGTGATATTGAAAGAATTACTGCTGAGATAATGGCAAAAAAACTTGGAATTGAACCTGAGGAAGCAATTATTCAAGGTGAAAGAATTGTTGCTTTAAATGATAGTGAAGCTACATACCTAAATGAGAATGATCAACATAAAATACCCGCTTCCCAAGGTGGCTTGTCTCAAATACCCATGTCCATTGCTAGTCACTGGTTTGAGCACACACAGGTAGCTGTTGATGCTGCGGATGTTCTCCAAATACTAATTGAAGAAAAAAAGAAGAGAATAGAAAATGATAATCTTAGCGAAGATCAAAATGTTGTCTCGCAAGAAGAATTAAATGAACTTATTAGACTTGCATATTTTTCTTATCAGGCAAACACTCCCTCTGCAGAATTAATAAGACATGCACCAGCACTCTACTCTAATCTCTCCAACAAATATATCTTAGAATATCGAAGAGAAGTATCCAAAGAAGCATTGTCTATTATTGATAAAGCAAAAGCTATAGATGTTTCTTGGATTTCACTTCTTTCCGAGGAAGATTTACAGAATATAAAGAATATTTCTGAAAGAATTGTAACAGGAAGAGGAAGTACCCCACAAGACGAACTAACCAAAGAAGAAAAAGAATCAATAAGTAATTTGTCCTTTATCGCCGACTTAATTGAAAGAGATACTTCGATAAATAAACTTAATAAATACCTTTCCGATCTACAAAGAACTCACAAAAAAGGTCTTAACCTTTCGTATGTTAATTTAATTAACGGCTTAATCACTAGGTTAGAAAATAATACAAGTCCACTCTACCTAGATAATCTCTCTGAAGATGAATACAATGCGATATTGGCCTTGCAAGAACAATTAGACGAGTCAATATTAATTAATATTGTCACTCCACGTAAACTTGGGTGTGTTAGACCCGAATGGAAGTTTAGACTCGATTTGGATACATTGAAGGATGTAACCATTAGTCCTTATAACGAAAAAGGTACAGAAATAAGAAAGCTTGCAGATGTTCTAGAAACTCCTTGTTTTAACGGAATTCTTCAAAGACCCCAAGTTCCCAAAAGGGAAGCTCTTGATTTTGATAAACTTAAAGACCCGGATTTGAAATTGTCATACGAAATATACGGTCCTACAAGGGATTTAAATGTAATTGAAGGATATTCTGCAAATTTAATTCTCTCCAAATATTATGAATCCCTAGGTATCTCGTCAAAAGAGCATTTTAATGAGTTAATGTTTCCAACTGAAAAGAATCTTCAACCTCCGAGTGCACTTCAAAATGTAGAAGAAGCCGCTGAAATAATTTATGGTGCAATTATTAAGGGTGAAAAAATCGCCACTATCGCAGATTGTGACCAAGATGGATTTAATGCTACTAACAACATGAGGTGGGCTCTAGAAAAAATAGGTGTCCCGAAAGTTGACCAAAAATTTAATACTAGAATTGAAGGCCATTCTGTACAGTTAACGGATTTAATTAATCTTGGTGTTGCAGGTAATAAATTAATAATAATTTGTGATACAGGTTCAAGCGATGAAGATTGCAAAGCTTTTCAAACATTCCATTCTGGTACAAACAAGATTTCGGATCTTCAATATTTCTTAGATAATATTGAAAGAATAAATGGGTTTGCAAAATTTCCCGAAGAACAAAAAAAATCGATTAAAAGGAGATTACAACTTTTTATTACAAATAATCCTTGGGATACTTTCAATAAGGAAGGCTTATTTTCTAGAAAATTCACATTTGTAAATCCTGTTAACAATATCGAAAGTACATCTACATTAGGCTCCTACGAACCACTAAGGATGTTTGTAAATGGTTTTAAAAATGATGTAAGGTTAATCGTTTGTGACCATCACACACCTTCAATTAAATCGATTGAATATTTTCTTGAACATTCTCAAGATATAATGGTAAATCCACAATGGGTAATGAAATGGTGGAAAGAAATTGACTTTATCAACGAGATGCAGGAAGCCTTAACACCTGATGAAAACGGTGTTGTGGATCACGAAAAAATTGATAGGACTCAAAGAAAATATAGATGCTACCCTGAATCAGACTTAGTAGGTACTGTAACCACAGGAAAGGTAATTAGAAGGGTGATGAACCTTTTTAGTGATGAACCAATAGTTAAAGCCAGAAGCAAGGAGTATCTTCTCCAATCAAAAGAAAAACGAGAGAAATTGCTAAAAAAATACCTTGACAAGGATTTTGATTCATTAAGTTTAGAGGAACAAAGATTTGTTTTGGAACAAAGTGGAAATATGCCAAAATCTTTTTTTGAGATGGACACCAAATCAAAAGAGATATGGGCAAGAGAAAAAATTATCAAATTGGCTGAATATATTGACGAGGATTTGGTTTCTTCGAGAATTGCAAATAAAGGAGAAACACCTCTCTCTGATGCGATTCACTCTTGGATTACACTTGGTAAACATGTTAGAGATGTAAAAAAAGAACTTTTTAATATTATAGAAGCTCATCTCTCTACTCCTTCAAGTATAAACCAAGGAGCATTTCAACCCCCTTTGTTTGAAGATGACAGGCTTATTCCAAATTCAAAAAAATACAACAAGAAAAGAAGAGAGAAAGCAAGAAAACTTGGGAACGAAATTTGGAATTTATGCTATTCATCAATGGAAGACAGCAAAGAATTAACTGTAAATGAAAGCTTTGCTCTAAAATCGTACTTGAAACATGGACCATTCGGACTTCAGCAATTAAAACTTTTGGAGGCTACAGCAACAATAGGTGATGGTGGTTCCATTGGAATTGGGATTGGTATGGAAAATAGATATATTGTAAAGGACGCCATGAGGGAACTCACAGATCTATCAAAACAATACCAAAAAGAGCCTTCAAATACATGGAGAGAGAGACAATTTAAAAGGATATTACCTGAAAGTCTAAGGTTCATCCGAATTGCACTTCGAGAAACAAATTTCACAGCCGTAAACTATTATAATTCTAGATTCTTTTCTCATATTATGGCGGCTTCAACTAACGCTATCTACAGAAGAGCAAAACCAGAAGAAGCTCTAAGAGCTGACAGCGTATTACCCGAAATTAGTGATGTATTTATTAAAAAATCTGAGACAAACAAAATTAGAAGACACCGCCACACTCTTCCTTATGCGCAAGACAAGGCTATACAAAGAAGAGAGGAACTTCTTGCAGAACACTATAAATACCTAGATACACACGAAGATGAAAGAGAAAGGCCTTTAATAATCATAGAGCAAAAAGGTCTAGAGTATATTGATGCACTACAGGGACAAAGGGGACTAATTGCTGGAAATATATCGGAAAGATATGAGAAGCCTACAATGGTTATAGTTGCAGAGGGAGAGAGTAAGGAGAATGACTCAAAGACTTACAGTGTATCATTTAGGCTTCCTGCTAGAGGGAATGTATCTACAGACATGATTCAATTGTACTTAGAAAAGAATCCTCAACCTGGAATAAAAATAATTGCACATGGTGGTCATCCACTAGCCTCGGGGGGAACTTGGCAAGTTCAGGGTGGTATTGAACAATTACATAATGTTTTGGACCCATTATTTGAGAAGTATAAACCAATTAACCCTGATGCAGGGGTTGTAAAAATTGAAACTACAATAAAAGAGTTAAAAAATGAATTAAAAAAATCTTCTCCTGAACTTATCAAATCCTTCAATTATCTAAATCCGTTTGCAGTAGCTGACATTATTTCCACCCACATCTCTCAACAAACTAATCCATATGGTACAGATTTTCCAAAACTTCTCTTAGAGTTTGAAGAACTTAAGGTCGTTGGAAAATCAAGAGGCAAAAAAGTTGATGGAGAGTCTTACCAAACTATCACTGTTGAAGATAGAAGAGGAAATAGAAGAGTAATGAGATTATTTAAGAAATTAATTTCTTTTGATAAAGTTAGAATTGGAGACACAGTATCCTTAAGGGTACAACCTATTATGCGCTTAACACCTATGCCACCTGCAAAGTTAATATATAGAGGGCCTTTCATAAACGAGGGAGACGTTACAAGTATTGATGGACAGAAATCAAGGCCCACATTAGATATTGAAAAAATTATTTCAATCAAACGTACTCAATTGAAGTAAATTACCAATTTGTGGTATGTCCTTTGAGACGAGTTCTAAGTGTAGAATATATGTAATAAGCGAAATATTTTACTTTGTTAATAGGGTAATCTCTACTGTGCATATATGTGACCTTTCTACCGCCTAAACTTCTCTTAAACTCACTTACACCTCTCCAGGGATGTCTCTTGTTCTCGTACATATCAGGAACTACCCCACCAAACAAATCGTATTTCTTTAATCCAAGACTCTGACCTAATTCTAAGCTTTTCCAATAAAGCAAAGTAGTAACAATAAGATTCTTTAACCTAAAATCAGTTGAAGCTCCTGCTTGATATAGATGCATATTCTCTCCGTAAACAGTATTTTGCCAAATAGAGAAAGGCTCCCCTTTATAATAGGCTGTAACCATATAGCACATATTTTTCTCTTGCTGTATTTCTAGCTCCTGCATGAGTAGTTTTGTAGGTTTATCTACATAACCCTTAAAATTAACCGTTTCATCATGAAATTTCTCAAAAGGGACAAAAGCACTCTTGTCTTTATGAATTTTTACTGAAACATCATTATTCTCTAACAATCTGTTGAGAAGATTTCTCCTCGTTTTACTCATATCTTTTTTTAGATCCTCAATATTTTTTGTTAAATCTATCTGCTGGGAGATAAGAGCGTCAACATTGTGAATAGGTGCTTTAATAAAATGATATTTTTTATATATTTCCTCAATCCTAGGATCTTCTACAACCAAAGGAGAGAATCTAAACATAAAACATTTTCTATCAATAGTATATTGCATCGCAAACTTAATTACCTGTTTCCATTCTTCTTCCTCAAACCCAATCAAAAGTGGGGAATGTTTAAATTCAAGAAATCTTCCAAAAAGTTTTGATGACCCAATATTTCCTGTAAGAACTCCTCTAAATATATCTCCATTAAATATTGCATATCTAAATGTCTCTATACCAATCTTTTTATTATATTCATATCTTGCACTACTATTTAAAAAGGAATATTCAGGCATTTGAAAAACATAGTTATCCCAAACTTGATTGTCTTCTATTTCTTTAAATTCTAATTCCATATTTGTTTATATAAGTTTATATTTTAATAGCTTTGGAGTTAATAATCCATATAATTTTACGGGCCATTTCATCTGTAACTTCAATATTTGTTGGTAAATTAATAATATTTTCGCAACAATGTTCAGCAATAGGACATGAACCTTTTACATATCCAGCTAATTGAAGCTGACTTTCCAAGAGTGGGAAAACAGGGGTTGTGTACCAGCTTCCAATTATTATCTTTTCCTTTTTAAGCTCTTTCTTAATTTGATCTTTATTCCCAATTAATAAAGGGTATCTTAATAGCGAATGATTGTTTGTTTGAAAACGGAATTCCTCTTTTAACCCTTGTAAGTACAGCTCTGTAATATGCTCTCTGTGTTCGTTTAGAGATTCAATTCTATCAATTTGAGCAAGAAGGAGAGTGGCCTGAATATCAGACATTTTGAATGCATCTTCGGGATGAAGAGAAATTAAGGATGCTTGTTTTTTTATCAAGTTTGAAATTCTAAAAATCATTAGTAAAAGTTTCCCTAAGCTGAAGTGCAAAAAGGGAATATTTATTGAGTAATAATATTTTTTAATGAGTGACCAGAGAAGAATATATCGAGCGTTGTATTTCGCTTCTGTGATTGATAATTCCCTTACTTCCTTATATAGAGTTTTAAATTTTGATAGATATATTGAATTTTTAGGAATTGCAATCATTGCTCCTTGTGTACAGCTTAAAGCTTTGTCCTGAGCGAAACTAAAAAGAAGAAAATCAGAATACTGACCAACTTTAAATTGGGTCGTGTAAAAATGAGCACAGTCTTCAATTATTACAATCTTCCTATCTTTATTCCTTTTGCTATTAATTTCTTTAACAATTTCTCTTGCTTTTGAGACATCTACAAGATTTCCAAAAGTGTGCTGTAAAATAATAGCCCTTGTACTGTCAGTAATAGATTCCTTTAATTTCTCCAAATCTATGTTGAAGGTTCCTAATTCTATATCTACATATACAGGCTTTGCCTTCACCCAAAGAATTGGGGCAACTACAGCGATACAGGTAAATGGTTGTACTATAACCTCATCACCACTTTCAATATTAATCGATTTTAAGATAGTAAATAGTCCTTCTCTACCTTTATTAAAAAGAAAAATCTCATGCCTAGAATACTCATTCTGAAAATAGCTACCTAATTTTTTCAAACTACCTTTTGAGAAGTTCTCATCCTTAACAATTTCTTTTGCAAGGAGTCTATCATCTTCATTATTATTAGGTAATGAACCAATAAAAATACTCATCAATATGTCCTTTCGAAATGAGAATCAATCTCAGATAATTTAAGCTCCCATACAATTGGTCTTCCGTGAGGACAACTATATGGGTTTTTACATTGTTTTAATTCATTTATTATTTCAATCATTTCCTCCTGATGAAGTTTCTGGCCAGACCTTACACTTCCATGACAAGATATTGTTGCTAATATATCATCTTTCTTTTTCTCAAAGTTCTTTTTCAGGTTATTAATATCCTCTTCAAG
This sequence comes from Candidatus Dojkabacteria bacterium, assembly GCA_012513575.1. GTDB lineage: Bacteria > Patescibacteriota > Dojkabacteria > SC72 > SC72 > UBA5232. The sequence goes on along the minus strand of JAAZBX010000015.1, from coordinate 15,669 downwards.
TTCAAAAATCTCCATAAAGATATCTCTGAAATTAGCTACAGAATATTCAGTTGGAATCGACTCAAGTATAATTCCATCTTTTTCAATGTTATAACTAAAGCCGAGTTCCTTAAAAAAATCTTTATTCTCTTTTAGAAGAAGCGTTTGAGCAGGAGAGAAATTGACTGTTTCTGGGATAAGTAATTTTTGAATGTTTTTACTATTTAATTCTCTAAATTTAAGCTTTTCAAAGTTTATTCTCTCAGCCGCTGCATGTTGATCTACAATCCATAAGATAGGATCTTGATATTCAATCACTATATATTTATTGAAGACCTGAAAAATATTTCGAAATTCTCTTGTCGAAGTAAATTCTTTTTGTTTAAAATCTTCTACAGATGGTAGCTCTGAAAACAACTCTTTAGAAAATACTATACTGTCTCTTACTGCCGATGCTTTGTTTGAAACATAATTGTTTCTAATTTTGTAATCACTATCTTCGGAAGATATTTTACCACCAGAGGGATTCCCTTGATTATATCTTTCTCGTGCTGATACGAAATCGATTTGACTATTTTGGTTAGCATTATGGAAATCAGTATTCCTATATGACAAATTTTTTTCAAGTGAATGCTTTACTGCTTCTTCGATTGCAGAGTAGACCCGATATGGATTCTCGAATCTAACTTCCTCTTTTCTTGGATGAACATTTACATCGACTAGGTCAGGATTAATTATGAGATTTAAGATAAAATCAATTTTCTGATTAAATGGGATATATCGTGAAAATCCCTCCATAACGGCTCTTGTAATTCCCCTGTCAGTAATTCCCCTGTTATTTACAAAAATATATTGATTTTTTGTTGCCTTCGAATGCTTGTTAGGATGAGAAATATAGCCAGAGATTGAAAGTCCATTTCCTTCATATTTGATTTCAAGCATAGAATCTTTAATATCTCCTCCCAAAACCTTATTTAGCCTCTCATCAACAATTTCTCCTGCTTTTGTGTTTGTTAGGCTTGGAAGGGAAGCAATTCTTTTCCCATCTTTAATGACTTCAAAAGATATGTTTGGATAAATCAAGAAATATCTCGTGAGAAGTTCAAATATTTTTCTGTATTCAGTATTAGGTGTCTTAAGATACTTTCTCCTTGCTGGGACATTAAAAAAAATATCTTTAATTCTAATTGAAGTACCCTCTTCTTTTGGAAATGCAGCTATTTGAATTTTCCCCTCTTCATCAAAAAATATTTTACTCCCAATTTCATCATCTTCATATCTTGATTCTGCTGATACCTTAGAAATGGACGAAATGGTTGAAAGAGCTTCCCCTCGGAATCCCATACTTAAAAGGTTATTCAAATCCTCAATGCTTTGTAATTTTGAGGTCGTATGAGCCTCAAAAATGCCCTTGAAATTCTCTTTTGGTATTCCAATACCATTGTCAGAAACTTCAATCATATCTATTCCTCCATTATCAATTTTTAATGAAATTTTGGAAGCTTTAGCATCAATTGAATTATCTATTAACTCCTTAACCACTGATGCAGGTCTCTCTACAACTTCACCTGCAGCTATTTGGCGAACTACCTCTTCTGATAATCTGTTAAGTTTAACTCTATTCATTAGGACATTCTAACACATTATCATATCTGCTAGAATATGGGGATGGACTATTTTAAGTTAGTTTCAAAATACAAGAATTCTCCAGATCAGGAAGAAGCAGTGAAAAATATTATTAATAAAATGTCTTCCAATCAAAAACAAACACTCCTTGGAGTAACTGGATCTGGAAAAACTTTTGTCATGGCAAATCTCATAGAAAGATTAAACCGCCCTTCATTAATTATTTCCCACAACAAAACTTTAGCAGCTCAATTGTATGAAGAATTTAAAGAGTTTTTTCCTGAAAATTCCGTTAAATACTTTGTATCTTACTATGATTACTACCAACCCGAAGCGTATATCCCAGCAAGAGATTTATATATTGAAAAGGAGTCAGAAGTAAACAAAGAGATTGAGAATTTAAGGTTTGGGGCAATGAATTCTGCTTTAACAAGAAGGGATACCATTGTAGTTGCGTCTGTATCTTGTATTTACAATATTGGACAACCTGAAAACTATGAAAACAAAGCTATTTCCTTTTATTTAGGTCAAAAAATCAATCTTTCTGATATTTCATTGGAATTAATTAGTATGAGATACGAGAGAGATTCTTTTGATTTTACAAACGGTGTATTCAGAATTAACGGTGATATTATTGAAATTTACCCTCCTTACGAAGAATCCTCAATTAGAATTGAACTTTTTGGTAATATAGTTGAGGGAATTAGTTTGGTTGAGCCTATCTCAAAAAGAAAAATTAAGGGTCTCAATGAGATTTTAATATATCCAGCTACCTCATTGGTATATTCAAAAGAAACAATTTTGAATGCCGTAAAAAATATTAAAGAGGATTTAGAGACACGTGTTTCATTTCTAAAAAATATTGGGAAGGAGCTTGAAGCTAGAAGGCTTGAACAGAAAACCTATTATGATTTAGAAATGCTTACTGAAGTTGGTTACTGCAAGAGTATGGAAAATTACAGTATTTATTTTGATGGAAGAAAACCCGGTCAACCTCCATATACATTAATGGACTACTTTCCATCTGACTATTTACTTTTTATCGATGAATCACATATTACTATTCCTCAAATTGGAGGAATGTACAATGGAGATAAGGTCAGAAAGGATAATTTGATTGAATACGGTTTTAGACTTCCAACTGCACGAGATAATAGACCTCTTAATTTTGAAGAATTTAGAAAGAAGCAAGGAGATACTCTCTACATTTCTGCCACACCCTCAAATTGGGAGATAGAGGATAGTAATAACTGCATTACAGAGCTATTAACTCGACCCACTGGACTTTTGGATCCATCTGTTGAAGTTAGGCCAACAAAAAACCAAATTGATGATGTAATTAACGAAGTAAGAAACAACATTCAAAAAGGACAAAGAGTACTTATCACAACATTAACAAAAAGATTTGCAGAAGATTTAACTGATTACCTCAAGGATATTGATATCAAGGTTCAGTACCTTCATTCAGATATTGATACAATCGAAAGGGTTGATATTTTAAGAGATTTGAGACTAGGAGAGTATGATGTTGTTGTTGGTATTAATCTTCTTAGAGAAGGAATTGATTTACCCGAAGTGTCTTTAGTCATTATCCTTGATGCAGACAAAGAAGGTTTCCTCAGATCCAGAACAAGCTTAATTCAAACCATCGGAAGAGCTGCAAGACATGTAGAAGGGCGCGTAATTATGTATGCTGACGTAATAACTGAAAGTATGAAATTTGCGCTTGAAGAGACTAAGAGAAGAAGAAGTTACCAAGAGGAATACAACTTAAAATTCAACATAACACCACGAAGCGTTAGCAAGGAGATAAGGGGGAAATTAGTAGAGACAGAAAAAGATCAAGAAGATATCGAAATGGATATTGAGAAGATGGATATTAAACAGAAAAAATTATTAATAAAAGATTTGCAAAAAGAGATGCTTATTCTTGCAGATAAACTTGATTTTGAGAAAGCAGCTGCAATTAGAGATCAAATAAAAGAAATTAAAATGAGTATTAATTAGATGAAAATTAAGTTTCTCTCAAATATTAATGATAAAAGGGTCGATTCATTTAGGAATTTAATCGTTGAGAAATTCCCCCAATTATTCGATGAAAAAGACCCTGAATTATACCTAGTGGCAGGAGGAGATGGTGCCATGTTGCATGCCATTCAAGAGACGATAGATCATAAAATTCCTTATATTGGCAAAGCTATGGGAACTTTCAACTTCCTTATGAATAAGATAGATGATGACGAAAGTTTTCTAAACAGATTAATCAATGATGAAATCAAATTTGAGACATTTAAATCAAATGCTATTGTTGCCTATCTTAACGAGAAAAAGATTGGAGAATCTGTGAATGATGTAATACTTGGCAACAAGATAATGGATTATCATTCCTTTTCAATTTCTACAAAGTCTGGAGATTTCTCAGATTTTAAATTAAAAGGTTCAGGTTTATGCATAAGTACTCCAATTGGTTCTACAGCATTTAATTACAACAATAATGGTAGAATATTGCCTTTAAATTCCGATTTCCTCTCCATTACAGGCGTTGTTACTAATCGATATATTAACGACATTATTCCTTTTGAGGAGGTTTCCATTAGAAGTGATGGAAGTCAGATTTTTCTTACAAATATATATGGAGGAGATTTAGACGATGGTAATGAGTTAGTTCTAAGAAAAGGTACAGAAATTGAGATTTGCTTTCTTGATAAAAAAGATTTTTTGAGAAAAAGAATTGAAATTGGGCATAGGTTTAGAAAATAATAACTTTCTTAAATGTCCTTCATTTCTCTTTTTACTTTAAAATGATAAGATTTAATTATGTACAGGGGGATATTAGAATTAAAGAAAGATGAGTTTGACGAATTATTTAAAATGTTAGTAACAGCTATTCCTAAAGAGGGTTTACTATATTCTAAGCTACAGGATGCTAATGAAAATACTGATGAAATTAAGACGATATCCGTTTCTGAAGAAGATCTAGAATTTATTTTAGATAGTATTTTACCAATTGATCCAAATAATCAGTTATTAAAAATGGTTTTCGAGAAAATAAGTGAACAATTAAGAAATATTAGGAATTAGAAGAATCAGACTGAAAATTAAATGAATTTCTCCACCAAATAAACAATATAAAAAATAACAATAATCACCCCAGAGACCCTGTTCAGAATCTTACTTTTCCCTAAGGGTTTAAGCTCAGGAAGAAGAATTAACAACATTACAGCAACCATTATTGCAAAAAAATATACATCTGAAATAGCTTCGTTACTTACGGAAAGTGGTTTAACGACAGTAACCAATCCTATCCCTAGGGCAATATTGGCAATTGTGCCTCCAAATACGTTCCCAACAATTATATCTGTATACCCCTGTGTAGCTGATCGTATCGAAGTAAAAACCATTGGGATCGATGGTCCGATAGCTACAATTGTTGAGCCTAATAAATACTGTGATATGCCGAAATCTCTTGAGAGAATAGGAGTCATATATACAACAGCAACAGCTGAAGTGATTAAAAGTAAAAAACCTAGAAGTAACCTTGAGAGAATTTTAAAATTGCTTTCATAATTTATTGGGGTATTAGAAATCGTACTTGTATTTAACTCAACTTCTTTTAGGTCAATCCTTAACAGCTTCTCCCTCTGAGAATACTGATAAATTATGTAGAGTGTCAGTGCATAAACAACCAGGAGGATCATACCTTCCAATCTTGAAATATTCCCATCAATTAGAAAAACTCCAAGTAACATACAAATAGCTAAAAAGAGAGGAATTTCTTTTTCAAAAACTTCATATTTAATCTTAAGTGGTAGAATTATTGCTGGAATTCCTAACCCGATTCCAATATTTAAAAAATTTGTTCCCATTGCACTCCCCACAATAGCATCATGGTAATCTGGCCCCATTAGAACATAGGTCATGTTTACGGCAATTGAAGGCAACCCTGTTCCAATTGCCACCAAAGTAGAAGCAATTGCCATTTTACTTAACTTAAATTTCTCTGCAATCTCAACAGCAGACGTCATTAAGAGATCCGAACCTTTAATTAACATGAAAATGAAAAAAGCAACTATTATTATTTCTATTAGTTGTTTCATAAAACTATTTCTTAAAATAGAAATTGCGGGACATGGATTCGAACCATGATTCTCGGCTTCAAAGGCCGGTATCCTACCATTAGATGATCCCGCAAAAGACTACGTATTATACATTATCTATATATATAATTGTATCATATGCTATTATTATCTATATGCCAAAAGATAAATACCTTACTAAAAAGAAACTCTCAAAGAACATCTATTTGCCCAAAAGGAAATCTTTTGATACTAAACTCCTTAAGAAAAAAAGAACTAAGAGTAAATTAGTGAGCTATGTAAAAAATAGCAAAGGAGGTAAAAAACCTTCAAAATTCTTAATTAAATTATTTCTGCTTATCTTGGTTGCAGGTTCATTAATAGGTCTTATTTATTTTTCTATTCTTTTTGTATCTAATCTTAGAAAAAACACCTCTCTCCTAGATATAGAGACAGGTGAAGTTGTCGGAATGAAAGATGTTCCTATTTTCCCAAACTCCCACTTTATTTTCGAAGGGGATATAGACAATGAGATGGTAAGGAATTTTTTAAGTAACGGAAATTCCGCATACAGATTATTACCTAAAAGCAATTTAACCGAAGTTTTTGATTATTATAATACTAAATTACCGCTACTTGGTTGGAACCTTGTAAATACTGTCCCTGAAGGTTCTGAAACCATGAAAAATGGTCAGTATTGGGTTAAAGATGATAAGGGCTTAAGAATATTCTCAAAATACAATGATATTTGGTACGAAAGCATCACTGTGAAAGACGCAAATGAAGGTTTAGCAGAAAGAGTAAAAAATGAAACTGAACGGGATTTACTTCTAGCTACAGAAGGTGTTCAAGACTTACTTCCTGATTTTCCTTGGGTATTACAAGTACCAAAGGAGTATATTATTTCCTACTCCGTTTCTGAATTTAACAACCTAAGAAAAATGGATTTAAAAGAGATAGGTGGAGAGGAAAAAATTTCTTTAACTCCTATTGGAAATTATTCTGATAAAGGCCTAGACTATTTTCTTGACTTGTACATAGAATTACTAAACAAACAATCAGAGAGTAATAATTGTGCAATTTCTCGAACTGAGCTTGCTTATACTGAGTATGCGAGAGCACTAAAAGGCAAGATCTCTTGTGCTGAAAGTACACATCAAATTGCGGTAATTGTAGATCCCTACAGAGGAGTAGTTTACATTCTTGATGGTGTTCCAACTACAGGAACATATTTTGAGACAGTATTTACAAATATCAAACCCTTAGATAACAAAAGAAGCTAGTTATTATTTCTAAAATGGTTAAACACTTCTGAACTAATTTTTCTATTATTTAAAACCTTATTTAAATCTTCAAAACTGGCCTTTCTCAAATTATTGATAGATTTAAATTTCAACAATAACTTCTTTTTACTCTTTTGCCCTACCCCATTAATGTGAAGAATTTCTGATTGCAACCCACTTTTTATTCTTGCTTTCCTGTGATGAATAATTGCAAAACGGTGTGCTTCATCCCTTAAATCAATTAGTATTTCTTTGTTCGATAACTTTATCTTATTTACTTCCCCTGTAGCTCTGCTAATCTCCCAAAACTCATCTAAGAGCCTGCCTCCTTTCCTTTTGTATTTTCTTCCTTTGGTAATACCTAAAAGCTTTATCCCTTTTGGTACAAAAGGTTCTAAAACTGAGAGCTGTGCTAAACCTCCATCAATTAAGACAACTTCTGGATTCTTCTCATATTTTGATGCATTTCTATTATCAAATCTGCGTGCAATTACCTCTTTTAGCATGTGCATATCATTTGGCGTATCGAGTGATTTGATTTTGAAAATTCTATACTTATTTCGAACGATTTCTCCATTTTCTGCCACAACTAAAGAGCCATATGCTTCTTTCCCCTGTATATTCGAAATGTCATAGCACTCTATTCTACTTAATTTCGGAATTTTTAATTCCTCTTTGAGCTGGGTGAAGTTTTTTAATAAAAGTTTTTTCCTTCTCTCAGTATAGCTTTCTTCTGTATCATTTATCGCAAAATCGATATTTTCTCCCAAGTAGTTCAAATCCTCTATTTTATCTCTTAATTTCGCAGCTTTCTCAAATTCCTCATTAATAGAATATTCTCTCATCTGTTTTTGAAGTTCAAGGATATGTCCTCTTTTCTTTCCCTTTAAAAATGCAATAATTTCATTAATATTCTCTTTATACTCTTCCTTTGATATTAAACCTTGATACGGTCCCGGACATAAACCCAAATGTAAATAAAGACATTTTTTCTCTTTTCCTAATTTTGTTTTAGAGCAGGTACAGAAAGGATAAAGTTTTCGTAAATATGTAAAAACCCTTTTGGCTGAAGATGAATTTGGGTAAGGACCAAAGAGTTTTCCTTTCCTCATATCTTCCGTGTTAATATTTCTTACTATCTTTACTGTTGGGAAGGTGTCCTTTGTAGAAATGTAAATCCATACATAAGATTTGTCGTCTTTTAAATCACTATTAAATTTGGGCTTATACTTTTTTATTAACGTTGATTCGAGAACCAAGGATTCTATCTCATTATTCGTTTCAATTACTTTCACATCAGTAATAAGGGGAATCATTTTCTTTACATAGGGACGATCATTTAAAGAGGAATTAAAATAGGATAAAACTCTATTTCTAAGATTTAAAGCTTTCCCTATATATATTATGACTCCATCTTTATTATAGAATTTGTAAACTCCAGTTTTTTGAGGAAGATATTCAAGTTTCGATATATTCATTCCTGATTATACCAATTAATTAAGCTGGGAAGATATCCATCCAATGTTTAGTATCGCTATCATTATTTATGGTTTTTTTTAATTTGACAACAGAATTTTTTGTGCCATCATTTACTATTATCCTAACGAAGCTCTCTCCTTTTGAGGATGCTATATATTTTTTAAGCTGTGTAACTTGCTCAACAGAATGTTCCGGAGTAATCCTGAAAGTTATTCCTTCAAATACCGCATTATGCTTAGTCGGGTCAATTATTTTAATTTTCTCTACCACAATACTCTTTTCGCCATTTCTGACATTCATTTTCCCGACTAAAAGTGCTGGAACATTTTCTTTAAGGCTAGATTTGATCTCTTCATATACTCTTGGGAAAACAAGGGCATCGTTTTTTCCTGTTTGATCCTCAATGCTTAAAAAAGCCATGTTGTCACCTTTTTTAGTTGTTATCCTTCTTATTTTTGTAATCATTATTCCCAAAATAAGGAATTGATTATTCTTCTTATTATTTAAAGCATCTTCCATAGTAATGACATTTTTTGAGATAAACAACTCTTGCAAAGAATCAAGTGGATGACTTGAGAAATATAATCCTAAGAGGTCTTTTTCCCACTGAAGTATTACATTTGGGTCAGTTTCAGTATCATGAATTAAAGGACTTGCAACAAAGGATTTATTTTGATTATTACTATTATTTAGTGAGAAAAAATCAAATTGACCTACTTTTGATGACTTTTGGATGTCTTTTTCCTTTTCATAAATTATGGGGAGTGTTTTCAGTAGGTCCAATCTGTTCCCAAATCCATCCATCGCACCAGCCATTATTAGGTATTCAATAGCTTTTCTATTTACTTTATCAAAAACTCTATGAACAAAATCATCTAAATTTTGGAAATTCCCATGATTATCCCTTTCAGAAATAATTGATTTTACAAGATCATCACCAATATTTTTTATCCCTCCCAAACCAAACCAGATATTATTTTTATCATCTACCGTAAAATAGTAACCGCTCTTGTTAATATTGGGGGGAAGCACATTTATTCCCATTCGTTTACATTCTTTTAAATCTAGAATTACCCTGTCAAACTTTTCTAGATCTCCTTCAAGAAGTGCAGCCATATATTGAAGTGGGTAATGCTGCTTAAGATAAGCTGTCCAGTATGAAATTGTTGCATAAGATGCACTATGTGCTTTGTTAAATCCGTAGTTTGCAAATTGCAATAACTTGTCCCAAAGTTTTTCAACCTTATCTTCGTCAAATCCATTATCTTTAGCTCCTTGAATAAATGCGGGCTTTTCCTTCTGCATTACCTCTGGCTTCTTTTTACCCATAGCTCTTCTTAACACATCTGCCTTTCCCAAAGAGTAACCAGCTACTACTTGAGCTATTTTCATTACTTGCTCTTGGTAAGTAATTACCCCCTTTGTAACAGAGAGAACTGGCTCCAATTCATCGAAAATATAGTCGGGTTTTTGTTTACCCTTTTTTACAGCTTGATACTCAGTAATATATTGCATTGGCCCTGGTCTATATGCTGCAAGAATGTAGCAAATATCCTCCAAATTCTCTGGCTCGAGTGTTCTTATTGTCCTTTTCATCCCTTCGCTCTCTAATTGAAAAATTCCAACAGTATTACCAGATTTAATTAAATCAAATACCTGCTTATCATTAAAATCGATTTTTCTTAGGTCAATTTTCTCTCCCGTAGTTCTATGAATCTTTTGTAGAGCTGCACCAATTATATGAAGATTCCTTAGACCCAAGAAATCATATTTCATTAATCCTAGTGGTTCAATATCAAACATCTCATATTGAGTCATCCCAATCCCTTCATTGTGTGCATCTCTTTGTATTGGACAGTATTCAACAACAGGTTGTGGCGTAATTATTATTCCACAAGCATGCGTTGACACCCCCCTACATAATCCTGAAATCTTTCTTACAATTTCAGCTAAATGTTTCGTTTCTTCACTAGAATTTATTATTTCCGCGAATTCTGGGTTTTTCTCTATCATGTAATCAATTCCCTTAGATTTACCAAAAACAATCTCAACCATCTTTGAAAGTGTATCGGCAATTTTAAGGTCAATCCCTATAACTCTTGCAACATCTCTAATGGCTTGCCTTGTTTGAAGCTTACTAAAAGTTCCAATCTGTTTTACATTCTCTATTCCATATTTCTCAATAGTGTATTGGATCACTTCATCTCTTCTTTTATCAGCGATATCTATGTCGAAATCAGGAGGACTGGGTCTCTCAGGATTAAGGAATCTTTCAAAATACAATTCCCAAGAAAGTGGTTCTATGCTCGTAATATCAGTAGCATAAGCGACAACCGAACCACAACCAGAACCTCTCATACCCACCACTATATCCTTTTCATGGCAAAACTGAACAAAATCTCTAACTACCAAGAAATAGTCGTCATATCCTTTATCATGAATTATAGAAAGCTCGTACTCAAGTCTATTTTTCAAATCATCTGTCAATTCACCATATTTTCTTTCAACACCTTCAAAAGCAAGCTTACGGAGATATGATTTTGCAGTTTCACCTTTGGGTAAATCTAAATATTTAGTTTCAACCCTTTCAAATGAAATATCGTATTCTTCAATGGCATTCTCAATTTTTTGAGTATTCTCAATTGCTTCCGGTAAGTCACTAAACAGTTTCTCCATCTCTCCTGGTGTCTTAACATAGAACTCGTTTGTTGGCATTCTTCGTCTATTAGGATCATCCATCGTAAGTCCATCAGAAATACACCAAAGAATTTCTTGAATTTCTGCATCTTCCTTATTCAAATAATGAGAATCACACGTTGCAACCAGAGGAAGATTTAGTTCCTTGGAAATTTTAATTAATCCTTCATTGACAATATTTTGCTCCTCCATCCCATTTCTTTGAATTTCAATATAGAAATTGTCTTTAAAAATTTCGGAGTACTTCTGTGCCATTTCAAGAGCTTTCGCATAATCATTAGAAAGTAAAGGTTGAGATATTGGTCCAGCAAGACATGCAGAAGTAGCTATTAAATTATCCGAGAACTTTGCTAAAGTTTCAAAATCGATTCTAGGCTTGTAATAGAAGCCCTCCATATGAGCAACAGAGACTATTTTTATAAGGTTTTTATATCCTTTAAGATTTTTTGCTAAAAGAACTAAATGGAAATAATTGTTGTCGATTCCATGCTCCTTGTCAGCCATTGTCCTTGGAGCAACATAAATCTCGCATCCAATAATTGGTTTTAAACCTTCAGCTTTCATCGCATTTTGGAATTTAAAAGCACCATACATGCTTCCATGGTCTGTAATGGCACAAGATTTCATACCACTTTCCTTTAATTTCTCTATAAGATCCGAAATACGGATTGTGGCATCCAACAAGGAATACTCTGTATGTAAGTGTAAATGAGTGAACATAACATAAATTGCCCCAATTTGATATACTAGATATTATGACAAATGAATCGGAAGAACAAGGGAAATTCATTTCCACATTGACAAACCATAGCTCTAATATTTTTAGAGTAGTTGCTTTACTTATTTTGTTTGTACTTTACTATTTTTTACTATCGCCCCTAGTAGAATCTTTCATTTCAAAACAGATAATATTGGTGCTTCGCTCAGGCCAAAAACAAACTCTAAATGTACTCTCTCCTGTTTTTGATGTTTATGCCAACTCAAAAGAGTATAACTTGGCGACATATGATGGGAATTTAAAATCCAAAAGTATCTCAAATACTAAATTTTTTACCATTGATCCTAGAGTTCTTGCTATGAACAAATTTCTTCAATCATACCACTCTCCCATGGCAGCAAGTGCAGAAACATTCGTAATTGAAGCGGACAAGTATGGACTGGACTGGAGACTTCTTGCCTCTATTTCTGGGGTGGAATCAGCTTTTGGGAATATTACACCAAAGGGCTCTAATAATGCTTGGGGTTGGAGAGGAGTCAATGGGAATGAAGATGGTTGGAGTATGTTTACTACATGGGATGACGCTATTATCCATATAACCGAAAGATTCTCAAAGGGTTACGGTACTGATATGAACCCTTTCCAAATCGAACCAATTTATTGCCCCCCATGTGGGGCAAGCCCCGCACATGCTTGGGCAAACGGAGTAACTAGATTTATGCTAGAATTACAGTATTACTTGGATAATTTAGAAAAAATTTAATTATGATTAAACTAATAATAAGAATTGCTTATTTTTTGTGTGTCCTTATTGAAGGAGTTATTGGTTTAAGAATAATTCTTTATTTTATTAACGCAAATTCAGAGAACCAAATAGTCCAATGGGTTAATACCATAAGTAATATTTTGATTACCCCGTTTCAGGGGATTGTAGACAGTACAATAAATTTTTGGAAGTTTGAAATCCCCTCAGTTTTAATTGTTTCGCTTTTTTTCTACATAGTTGCGGGGATTGTATGCTCTGAATTACTCAAATCTTACAGAAACAACGATTAACCCTTTATATAGAGATTTATTATGTTTTCATATTCATATGGTATAATACCTCATGGCAAAAATTGACTTGAAATCAGCAACAGGACTTTCAATTATTTATGAAAACGATGCATTAATCTTTAAGAATTCATCTTTTCAGAAAAAGAAAGACTTTACTATAGATGACATTAGAGAACAATTACTTAACAAAGAGCTTGATTGTCCTGAGATATTCTACAAAAAATACTACAGTGTTGACACAGATTCTCTCTTCTCATCAAAAAAAATCAAATTACATATTTATACAATAAGTCCGAACTTAGCTGGAATTGAATTTGTTAAGACCAAAGTAACTAGATGTAAAAAATATCCTAGGTTAATTGAAATTCTTAGCGGAACTGCTATTATTCTCCTTCAGCAATACAAATCTCCAAAAGAAAATAGAGTTATTAAATTTCTTGCCAAAAAAGGACAAAAAATTATCATCCCAGCTAATTACGATTTTGTTGCTGTGAACCCTAGACAAAATTCGTCCTTAATTTTTGCAGAGATTCTTTATATCAATGCTGTGTCTCGAGTAGTCCTTGATGACAACAGTGGAATGGCTTATTATGTAATTAGAAAAAATGCAAAACAGGAAATTGTAAGAAATCCAAATTACAAAATAGTGAATGAGGTAGAAAAAGTAGAAATGGATAAAATAATTAAAGAGTTTGGAATTACACCTAAAACTACTGTTATCAAACAATTGATAAGAAAATATGAAAAGTTTAATTGGCTATTTAAAGAAGATTCTGTTAAATACTAGTTTCTTTCTTTTACTTTTTTCCCTTTTTCCTTCATCACTTTTTGCACAAGAACCTATTTTCCAAATTAATTCTTACTTCTCTCACTTAGTTAGAGATTCTGCTATTGAGACAACTGCTACTGTTCAATTAACAGCGAACACCACTAGAGTTCTATCTATATATACTACAACCATTGATGCCCCTAATGTTAAACCAACTTGTTATATAAACAAAACAGAGGTCATAGAATGTAAAAGTTATAGCAGAGGGGAACTTACAGATATTCAAATTGACCTAAAGAACCGCGTTATCCCAGCCAATGAATTTTTCGAAATATCCTTTATTTACCAAACAAATATAAATAACTCAATTTCGTACAATTTCAAATCAAATATTCTCGACAGCACTTTGAAGGAAGTAATCATCAAATATCCAAAGGAAAAAGGAGATTACTCTTGGTCTTCCGAATTAATATCCTCCAAAATTCAGGAAGGAAAAAATATTGTTCTTACAGTTAAAAATCCCATTAATACAGAAACAACACTTTATTTTTCTGAAGGGATTCAATTTAAATTTTCTGTTAATAGAGTATTTACAAATTCTACTGAAGAGAGTCAAACTTTTGAGCTTATTTTACCAATGGACTCAGAAAGACAGACAATTATATGGCAAAGTATTTCTCCCCTACCTTCCTGGTCATCTATCGATGAAGACGGAAATTACATTTTTAATTATATTGTTAAACCAAAAGAAACTATTAATTGTAATATCTTGGGGTACATACAAGATAACAACTATTCCCCCAAGGAATTTGAGGATAAGGCCTTTTTAACAAAACAGGTGGGATATTGGGAGATTTCAGAGAAAGTTGAGATAAAAAGGCTTTTATCTTTCATGAAGGATAAAGGGCTTGAAATAAATGAGAATGCTACTGATATTAATCTATTGGGGGATAAAGAGAAGTCTTTATTTTATAGGTATATTTATCAATATGTCATTTACAGATTAAATTTTAATTCAAATACAATTTTAGGAAATATCGAAACTAAAAGGTTAGGAGCTTCAGGGATAACAAAAGACAGTAACAATGCAACCCCAATTGATTTCGCTGATTACTATATCGCCCTATTAAGATATTTCTCTATTCCAAGCAGATTAGTTTTGGGTTACATCTCAGATATCTCAAATAAAACTACTGATGGATATTACCATTACTGGGTGGAATATTATGATTTGAAAGAAAAGAAATGGTTTATTAGTGATCCATTTCTAGAAAAGTTTACTAAAAAAAGTTTGTTTGGAAGTTCTTTTCCTGACCATATAGAGATTCTTAAAAGGGGTAAAAATCCGATGAGCCCTACCCTTTCTTTTTACTCTCCCTCCGACTTTCAGGTTTCGCTTTCGGAAGATTTAGAAGTAAAGAAAGTAATTAATTTAAACACGACTCTTTCTTTTGAAAACTATAATGTCACAAAAAATTTTGTTAAAACATTTATCGACATCTCAAACACTGGGACTGTAGCAATTAGCAATATAGCATTAATTAAGTCCAATATTTCGAATATATCAAAATATCTAGACAGCACTACAAATATTAATTCGTTTCTAATTCTCCCAAAACAAAACATTAATTTACAACTAAATATACCAATAGAGAAAATATACTCCTCTAAAATATTTTTATCTGGGAATGCAAATAACGCCTCTGGATTAATATCGGAATTCTATGTAGAGAAAGACATTCCAGAAAATACTCCATTTTATATAAATATAATAACTAAAATATTGTCTCTCCTACTTTTTGTTGTTTTCATTATTATTGGAACCTTAATTATTAAATCAATAAAGAAAAAAATATGGACCAAATGAGTTTAATTATGACGATTGTTATAATCCTGCTAATATTATTTCTTTTTGGAGCAGTTTCTCTAGCAAATAAGAAAGTTGACTTATCAAAGAAAGAATCTATTAAAAAAAAATTACAAGAG
>JAAZBX010000014.1 GCA_012513575.1 Candidatus Dojkabacteria bacterium | reverse complement strand
TTTCTGTTTTCCAAGCCAATATCTGTCAGATATATCTCTAACTATTGGAGTGTCTTCAAAAACAAAAAACACCTTAGGAGATGTTTTATCTTTTATTAATTCAATTGGAAGAATATTTTCACAAACAATAGATGTAGCACAACCAAGGTCGGAGATTGGAATAGTTTTAATAGTTTTATCCATAGCATCAAGTCTTAATCTTATTTATGACTTGATACTAACAGTAAGGAGACTATGAATCTGTACGAAAAGTAAGAATATTTTTAGGACAAAATTGCTACTTAGGCGAAATCTTCTTATATGCTTTTCTCATATAATCCATTCTTTTTCTCGCTTCACTTTCATCTAAATCTAATCCATATCTTTTATTTACAACTTCGGCTATCTTCTTGTATGACCAGTTTAATCTTTTTCTAATATTCCAAATTTCAATGCTTGGCATATCTGGAAGTTTTATATGATTAGACGACTCTTCAGATACAAGCTTTACAATGTCTGGCCAATAAAATTCCAAATCTTTTTTAATCTTATTGCAACTTTGCATTGGAGAGTGGATCTCAATAGATAGATTTACTTTTGGTTCTTCAGGATCTTTCTCAAAGTAGAAACTGTAAGAGGATGCAATATCAATATAGTTGCTAATTACAACACTAAAGAGAGAATTTTTTATAGTAAATGGAATTTTATAATCTTTGAATATTTCAATGCATTCTTTCTTTATTTTTTCATACTCTTTATTAACAACCTCTACCTGTTCCTCCAAAGGTATACTTGAGCTGAAGGGTAATCTATATTTTGTTTTTTCAGATGGTTTATATCCTTCAACAGGAATACTAAATTTCTTTCTTATCTTTTTAATTCTATCTTCAAATTCTGGATCGCATTCCAAAAGTTTTACATACTTGATAGTATCCTCATCATAGTTGTTATGCACCCATGGAAAGAACTCTCCATTTTCATCAGAGAAATCTAAAGCATACGGTTTAGAATATTCTTTAATTTTTTTAGGATCTGAGGAGAAATCTTTAGAGTCTCCGAGAATATTAGGAGTACATTGAAAATAAATCTGCATTATTTAAAATTAGCAAAATAATCTTCAACTGTTTGAACTTCCTCCTTACTTAAGGAGTAAATATCATAGACAAGGGCATCAATCTTTTCCTTCAAAATATTCCACCGAGGGTTATCATTAGATAAAGTTCTAATTTGTGATACTAGACTATCCATTTTCGTCAAATCTCCTTTGGAAGGGATTGCTATATTTAATTCTTTAATCTGGAAGACTCTAAGCTCAATATAGCCCCCTCTTAAAGATGTTCCCTTGTACTTATTTCTTGCATAGAAGGTTATCAAGCGGGAATTCAGAACGCCAAGTAGGTATTTCAAATAGACAGAATCTGCTTTAATACAATAAACAGTATTTATCGTAGATAAACCAAGATCATCTAGACCAGCTTCAATTTCGTAGCATAGCTTTTTCATAATAATTTTGTTTGGTTCAGCATCACTCAACCGTCCACCATTAAGAGTTCCCTCAATTAAGTTTCTAAAACCAAATTTAGTTACTTCTCTGTTTGAAACAATTTTAGATCCCCCACTATTTACAGCAATATTTTTAGATGTCGCCAAGGGTCTCCAAACATCTATATCAATAGATTCTTTAGACTCCACTTTCAACAAAATACTACTTCCAATTTCATAAACAAACTCCTCAAAAGTTTTAGTTTCCTTACTAATGCCTTTCTTCAAGATGAACACAACTGGATAAACACTAACTCCATTGAAAACATTCTCTTTTGTATAATCAACAACATTTATTATTTCAGCATTCCTGTAAATATAATCCTTAATTTTCTTCCCGTAATTAGTAATAATAAACTTATCTGGAGTAATAAATGATAACAAACCATTATTTTTCAGAATTTGCAAACCCTTCTCTGTAAAAAGAGTATACAAATCATATTGATCTATA
Source organism: Candidatus Dojkabacteria bacterium (assembly GCA_012513575.1). Lineage (GTDB taxonomy): Bacteria > Patescibacteriota > Dojkabacteria > SC72 > SC72 > UBA5232. The sequence goes on along the minus strand of JAAZBX010000014.1, from coordinate 21,558 downwards.
CCAACTTCATACTTTGCGAAATAATTTTTCTGCTCAGCTTCTATCTCTCTAGAATTTACATATGGGGGATTCCCAATCACAGCATCAAATCCTCCATATCTAAAAATTAGTGGGAACTCATTTCCCCAATCAAAAGCATTAACCTTTCTTAGCTCTTCATCACCTAACAATGTAATCTGTTTATCTGAATAATAATCACTACCTATTAAACTATTTCCACACTTAATATTAGAACTAAGGTCAGGAAGTATTCTATCTGCAAACATAACAAATTGTGCTCCTATTGTCTCACTATTCTCTCCCTCCAACATCTTTAAAGCTAAACTAAGCTTTGTTACTTCTACAGCCTGAGGATCTATATCTACACCATGAATATTGTTTAAGAGAATATCTTTCTTTTCTTGTGTAGATAGGAAGAAGTTACCTTCTGCATCTTTAAACAATTTCTTTGCTTTAAGATTCTTCTCTACATCATTCTCTACATAATACTTATGATGCCAATTTAGAAGATAGTTGTAAGCACCTATTAAGAAACTACCACTACCACAAGCAGGGTCTACAATCTTTAACTTAGCAACATCTTTTGGAGTCTTCCCTTCTACTAGCTCTCCTACAGTATTCTTAACTATGTAATCCACTATGTATTGAGGTGTGTAATATACTCCACCCGCTTTCTTAACTTCAGGCTTTTCCTCAATTACTGCATTACCACCCTTTGTGAGCCTAATAACCTTACCTAGGAACTGTTCATATACACTTCCTAATATATCTACTCCTATTACAGAGAACTCATATGGGGATTTTGGATAGTATAGATTGTTTAAAATCTTATCTAATGTTTTGTCTGAGATTTTAATTTTTGCAGAGAGTTCATCCTTCTTTAAATCAAACAAACTACTGTTATATTTCTCATCTGCTCTACTAAATATCTTTAAGAGTTGTGAATATGTATTTGGAGACTTAATAGCACTTCTAAGGGTCTCGTAGGTCTCTACACCCCTATCTTCTGCTATCCTAAGGAAGATAATCCTATCTATGAACTTCTGTACTACGAAGTTAAGTTCATAAATATTTAATTTGTTGTTACTAGCAATATCTTTAGCTACTAGATCTCTCCAAAGTTCAATCTCTTTAAGAAATGATTTATCTACTAATTGGCTTCCTTTCTTTTCTCTCTTAGCAAACTTATCAAAAGATCCTTTCCATACAGCTTCTTTAGAAAATGTATCCCAAAGATAATCAGCTTCTTTAATATAGTCTTTGTAGTGAATATATTTTACTCTAGCTACAGATGATTTATCTGTATGCTTTGGTTCAATGGTCGTATCATAGATGGAGAACTCTTCAAAGTCTGTAAGTATTGATACTGGTAATTTACCACTCCATGCATATCTTCTTAGTTGGAATGCAGGATCTATTTCTGAGAACACTTTTACTGAGGATGCTTTTGCTTCTACAAAGAATTTTCTATCACTACCTACTTTAAATGCATAGTCTGGTGCTTTTGGTTTACCTTCTATCTCTAATCTATCTTCATGAATAACTTCTCTATATTGAGGTGCGAATCCTTGTTCATTATCCATATCCCAACCTAATGCTTTGAAGAAAGGATTAATAAATTCTTGTCTTACATGGTCTTCTTTATACTGGGTGGATTTATAATAGTCTTCATTATCAGAGAAGTGTTCTACTAATTTCTGTAATTTGGTCTTGAATGTTTCTTTAGTTACAATATCCATGTTGCCCTATTTTACTATGTTTTCATAAAACATTATAGTCTTGAACAATATTATATAATTAAGCATGGAAAACGAAATACCGAAGATGTTGAAAGCAATGGAGAATTTTTTAGATGTACATTATGATGAAATCATCATAGATGAAGAAGGAAATTATCAGCTATATAGTAAGAAAGCTCTTGTTGAAAGAATAAACGATTTTGAAATAGTTATATATCCAAATGATCATGGAAATCCCGATCATTTCCATCTTATATCAAAACAAAGATCTTTGAATATACGCCTTAATTTGCACACTTTAGAGCCACTTAAAGGAGAGCATATCTCAAGGAAAGATTTGAAGAGAATTAAATTTATAATGAAGTTCCCTTCTGATTTGCATCAGAGAATTTTGTTGAAGTACCAGGCTCTTCATCCTTCTTGTAAGATAGAGGCTTATCACAAGTAGGACAAGTTTCTTCCTGTAACTCTTCCATTTGGAATTTGTTTGTTGGATCTACTAATCTATTTTCTATAGTAATAGTACCTTTGGCTCCACAGCTCTCACATTCATAGTAGAACTGATTCGTTAAATTCAAAGGGTTTACATTTATTGGTTTTATCATAATTAATTTTATCACAAATAGAGATATCAAATCACATAATAATCAGATAATAAAATCATACATTAATCAGACATTAAACATACAATAAACCGACAATAATCATAGATTAAACATAGATTAAATCCCTCCAAATAATGCTTTATTGCACCTTAACACCGTATTATTTCTCTTTATAAAAATGACTTAATTTTAATGTTCTGATAAACTTTCTGTATGAAGATATATTTAGACATAGATGGAGTCTTGTTAGATACAAAAGAGTACAAACAGATGCCCTATTTAAAAGAATTTCTTACTACAGTTTTTGATATTTCAAAAGGAGAAGTATATTGGTTAAGCACACATACTAAACATGGAGAAAGTGATGTAGCCTTATACCACTTAGAAGAAGCATTGGATAAAGATGTATTTGAAATGATCAAAGACATTAGAAATACCAAATGGAATACTCTTAAAACAGAAGGTATTGATATAAATAGTGATTTTCTATGGTTTGATGATGTTATATTTCAGGCTGAGTATAACTTCTTAGAAAGTGTTGGAAAGGAACATTGTTTGATAAAAGTAAAGGATAATTTAGAAGAATTAGTTAATCTTCTAAAGGAAGATTAGATTCTTCTTCGGAACTGTACTTTATTATTAGAGAAGACCATTTCTTCTTAAACAATCGTTATATTCCTTCTCTGTAGCATCTTTACGACCTTCTTTTTGAGGTTGATATTCTGTTTCTTCTTTAATCGGATATCTCCTATCACATTCCTCTTCTACAATCCACCTATCTATTGCATCTAGATCATCACTTTGTTGTCTTCTCCATTTATCATACCCCGACAAATTAGGAAGTACTTCATTTAATATCGTATCTGATTGCTCTTTACATGACTCGTTTTTTGACTTACTAGATTCAGCTTCTTCTTTTGAAATAGCTTGAACTTCAGGTATTGTAAAAGTTGTATATGAGCAGTTTTTCTTAATTTCTGTTGGTCTATATTCAAACCAATAGAAACTACCCCCAAGTACACAAAGTAAAATAAATATTATCAAAGAAATCAAAGTCCAATTAGTTTTCTTATTTATTTTAACTCTTTCTTTTTTATCTTCCTTTTCATATATTTCTTTCAATGTTTTCCCTTCATGAGTCCTTTTCAATTCTTCTTCTCTTTTAGCTCTATTCTCAAGCCTTTTCTTCCTGTAGAAAGAGTCTGTACCAAAAAACATTGCATATATTAAATATCCAATAGATGCAACAAAGATTGTGCCAATAACAATTGGTGTAAACGATGGGAAATCCTCTATAGGAGTTGAATTTATGAATATCTTAATAATAAACGACACTACAGAGAACAATATTACGGCTAATGTAACAAAAAAGCCCTTGAATCCTCCGTTTTTCTTTTCCATTGGTGTGGTTTTTAAATTATGGTTGTGAGTTAGAGAACAAAAATGGTCTCCCGCTCACCGATAGCCCTTTCGGAATCTATCCATAAACCTTTCGGCTTACGACCACACCAATGGCTAGTGAGACAGAAGACCGTCTCTGCATTGGTGTGGTTTGGTTGCCATGCCTATTAATTAAAAACTAATAAGTTTAGGCTATTCAGTTGTAGCTACATTATATTTCAGAATTTATCTCCTGTATATAGATTTAATTACAGAAAACAAAATGATAGAATATTACTATAACATTTAAATGTACATTAATATGTTTAATCTCGGTAATACACAAATTAAGATTCCATGCCCAGAGTGTCAGTATGAGAACGAAGTATCACTAGAAGACATAGCAAAACAAAGAACTATAATTTGTGGTGGCTGTTTAAAAGAAATCCGATTAGTTGATAACAATAGCTCTACAAATCAAGCTATAAAAGAGACAAGAAGAAGTGTACAAAATCTTAAAGATACAATAAAGAAAATCTCAAAATGATGGAAATTAGATCAATAAGATTAGAGTTACAACAAAAGAAAAATACTCTTCTATATGCTGATCATACAGTTGCAGATAAAAGACTAACTGACTTCCTGAACTTTTTGGATACAAATCCTCTGATTAGTAAAATTCTTATTAAACTACCCGCAACCAATATCAATTGGGAGGAGTGGGAACAAAATCTTTGGAGTGCAATGGATTATGGGTTTCCTGAGGAAGAAAATCTGACAGCCCGAATGTGTTATGATGTTTTGAAAAGATACCGAGGACGATCTCTTATTAATATTGCCGTAAATTTTCATACTGGCTCAAACAATATCACAGACCATGAACAAAAATATTTTGAAACTTTTGTCCCTTTCTTATTTGAATATTTAGACAAAAAGCTATCAGAAGCTGAAACATTAATAAGTCCAACTGATATGGTAAATGAAATCCAAGAAATAGTTGATGAAACAACACTAGAGAAATACCCAGATATTCATAAAAGGTTGATAGAAGTTTATAAAAAGCTCTATGTTGCAGAAACAAATGATGATTATCGTGGAATCGCAAACATTTGCCGAAGTATAATTACTGATTTTGCTAGTATCATATTTGATCCAACCTACCTTCCCCCCAACACACCAGCTCTACAAGAAGATAATGCCAAAGATAAGCTTAAATATACATATAGGCATTTTGCGAAAAAGAAGAAAACTCAGTATCAAGATGCAAAACAGTCAATAATCTTAGAAACATGGAATCTTGTATGCGCTTGCGTGCACAGGAAAAATATTCAAACATCAGAAATAAAAGAATGCGTGCTTTTTACATATTTAATAATAAATACTTTGATACATGTGTCCGAAGAGAAATAACAAACCCGAAGATCATTTAAGAGAAAAACTTAAGGAATACCTTGAAACTGGGTCTGTAAACCACGGTTCATTGATAAAGTTTCCAGATAATAGTTTACCCCTATTAAGAGAAGGATATGGGATGGCTTTACAAATTAATAGCGGACTTGGCGTTTATTGCACAGAGCCATCAGATTTACGCAACTTAATTGTTGATTATTTCCTTAAAATTGGAACATACTCTGATAGGGAGAACTTCATAACCTTTCAAAACTCAGATTTTTATCACGAACTAGATACTCATATTCAAAATATTGTTCAACTTTTGCAGGCTATTCCTATGGAATATGTATTCACACTACCCCTGAATATAAAAAATTCAAGATTATCTTCACTTGACGAACCAATATCATCGGAGATCTCTCTGAAAGGTTTAGAACTAGATTCATCACTTTATTGGCAATATTTGCTTCCACAATCAGGATATGGCGAGGTTCAACTAGATCCAAGCCGACAAGGGGATAACTTATCAATAACAGGCAAATATAAAGGCTACATTCTAAAATTTTTTAGAAATCCTTCTTTAGAATCATTTGTCCTCTCAGAGATCAAAAGGTCCTTAGCATTATTGACCCTTACGAATGTATTAAAGGTGAAATATAATCAACATCAAGTATGGAGAAATATTACTGAGAATTTTTATCAAAATAACACATATCTCCAAAATCTTTCCCTTGAGACTTCTCTTTCCATCTGGATACAAAAATTGGAACTCTCAGATAGAGCCTTCACTAATAATACCTCCGGATTACTTGGTGTAATACGAGATCAAAGTAATCCTACCGAAATAGAAAACTTTATTGAAAACATTAGAGATGTGAAATTATATGAAAGTATAAAAATAAGTTCTTTAGCAGAAACGAGTTCTTTCGGTAAATTTGATATTGCACTAGGTTGGTACTTAGATGCTCTAACGGTTGAGAATATAAACAACAGGTTAATAGATCTTTGTATCGTAATTGAAATTCTTCTTGGGAGTAACAATCGGGATGCATGGAAAAAGATAGAACTTCCTGAAAGAATCAGCTTATTGCTTGCAAAAAAAGTAGATGAAAGAGATAGGTATCAAACCATTACAAATGATGCTTTTGAGCGAAGGAATGCAATCGTGCACAATGGTATAGTTCTCCCACCAAGTGATGAAGAACTAATAAATAACTTTCATGCACTCGTTTTACTCGTCCTACAGCATGAATTTGAGTTACTTAAAAAGAGTCTTTCAAGATAAACATCGCAGACTTAAAATCTATTAGTAGCAATTTATTTCGGAAGTCGTTCCATACCTTCCGCCATTATTTCAAGGTTGCGACAAGACCCGTCCACTATCTTTTCCTTGCTTTAAGATTATTAGATATCACCATTACCTTATCTTTTTCCCCTTTAAATACAGATTCACTATCTAACAAAATATTGTAATTAGGATCTATTGATACTAGTTTGTACTCTCCACCCGGGACAATGAATCGGTATTTACCTTTTGCGTCTGTAATCCTTTTTGCAAAGTTTGTTCCAAACTCAGATTCGAGGAGTGATAGCTCTAAGCCCTTCAATCTCTCTTCATTAATATCTCTTACAGTACCAAATCTATATTTACCCCGACTACTCACTATAACTGCTATCAAAAGAGTAAGTATGTAAAGAATCAACATGGATAAATTGAATGTATTGGATACTTTAATATATGAAATTATTGAAAAAAGTAAACCAATTACAATTACAATATTTATTAAAAATATTGATATATTAACTAATCTATTTTGTACAACTGTTTTAATTCCCTGTAATACTGATTTATTTATTGGGTCTACTGGAACAGAGTAATTTATTGGATGATTAATTAAATTAAAATCACCTCCTATGTATATATTTTTATACGGTAAATCTTGACTACCTGATATTAATGAACTTGGGAATACATACCCATTCATATTTACATTTAGTTTGTAGGTATCACTTGGCAAAGAGGATTCAAATATTCCGTATGGATTTGTTACTTCCGTAGCTACTAATCTTCCATCTTTTGAAAATATTCTTACTATTGCATTTCCTAAAGGCTCTTTAGTAACAGAGTTATATACTAACCCACAGTTTCTTTTCTTTTTACCTATTTTAAACAGTGCTAGTATATATGAAAATACTCTAATTAGAAGTGCCCATATATGTGTATTACCAAAAGCAAGAGAAAGGATTGTAAGTAGTGGTAGAGATATGAGAGAACGAGTAGCTATATCTTTAGATTGTTTTTCAGTTATTGAAAGTCCTTTAATGAAATCAAAAATTCTTTCGCCAAATACTTTATCAGTTTCTTCTGGAGTTTGAGTAACAGGAGGGATATCTTCTACAGGGACATCATCATCCTGATCTTCAACTGGTGGGATGTCTTCTATCACTTCCTCTTCTTCACCATCTTCCAGATAATCAGGATCTATTATCAATGTAAGCCCCTTAACTTTAGATTTGTTCCCTAAATTGTCGTAAGTATAGTAATCAAATTCATAGGTTCTTTCGGTAAGTTGCATTACTAATTCAAAGTATCCATCTTCGTTAGATCGAGTTGTATATTCTTCATCATCTGTTTTAAAGATAATATTGCTATTTAAGAATGTTAAACCTTTTATCCTTACTGTTGTAGAGGTAAAGTGATACAACAAAAAATTCAAATTAGGAATATCCCCTATCAACCCAATATTGGTGATTCGAATTTCTGAAAGAGTCATACCAGCCGTATTAGTGGCTTGAGTAGTAAAAGAGAATATACTACCGTAATTAGTACTTGAATCATCGAAATTTACTGCGGCTCTAAATTCGTATGTCGTGCTTGGGGTGAGATTAGTCAAGTTGTAACTGTACGTGCCCACTACATCTTTAGAAATTGGGGCTGTACCATTCCAGTCTCCTCCGATCTCTCTGTGTTGAAAGTATACTAATGGTGTTCCATACGTACCTACTTCTGTTAAATTTGCATTGAGTTTTCCAGCAATAGAGGTGATTTCCGATGCAGTAGCAGTTGAAACAGTTGGTTCAGTTCCCTCCGTAGCTAAAGGAATATATTCATCATATTCGTAGAAGAGATGAGGATAGCCATAAGTGTCTTCCATAAACCAAATATTTGAATTAGGTGGAGTAAACAAACTGTATTCAGCTATATCCCATGCCGTATCAAGTCCCTCTGTTGATGTATTATTATAGTTAGATATATTTAACATCTCAGAAGTCGTTTTTCCTGTGGCTGCTGGCGAAGTCGCCATACCACTAGACTCTGTATTCCAAAAGGAGTTTGTAAGTACCATCAAATCACTTCCTAGACCGATAAAGCCTCCGATATAAGTGCTCCCAATTATCGAACCAGTTGAGTATGAGTTGCTGATTTTCACTTTATTCCCTCTTCCTATAAAGCCTCCAACATTACTACTTCCAATTACGGAACCTGTTGAATATGAATTGTTGATTCTTACACTACTCCAACCCAACCCTATTAGACCTCCAACATTGGTAAGGCCAGACACATCACCTGTTGCATAAGAGTTTTCGACATCTGAATCGTTGTTTCCAATCAATCCCCCAACCTCCTCACAGGTAGGAGCCACAACATCTCCCAATGCATAGGAATTCCTAATAGTATTGTACCCATAATCTTGTCCAATTAAGCCCCCAACCATAGAACAAGAATCACCTATACCATTAACTAAACTCGTAGAGTGACAATCCTCAATAAGGATATAAGCAGCAGAACCCATTAAGCCTCCGACAGCATATTCTCCTGTAACGGTCCCACTGGATGAGGATCGAATTACGGATGTCTCATACCCTCCCTGAAAACCAATTAAACCTCCAACATAATTTATACCAGATACCGATCCAGAGAAAGAAGTATTTTCTATATATCCCGCCATTATGTACCCCCCCTCTGTATCTTCTATCCCGGTTTCTCCTGCTTCATTGTAACCAATAAACCCACCTACGGAAAAAGCGGAACCAACGACTGCTCCTGTAACATGACAATTGGATACTGTCCCTAAATAGTTGTGACCTATTAGACCACCGACATATTCGTCACCTCCCCCTGTTACATCAATATTTACTAGGTTTAAATTCATAATAAAAACAGGATTGAAATTACCATTGGTACCACCAAAAAGACCAATAGATTTATCCTCTGTTGGCCTATTTATGTATAGGTTTGAAATTGTATTTTCTTGACCATCAAATGTTCCTGTAAAACGATTTGGGTATTGACCTATTGGATCCCACCCCTCTCCTGTAGTCCATGACGCTTTTTTTGTAGCCCAATTTGGATCAGTTTGGTCATAACTAGAATCACTATTGAAATCAAGATTATTCATTAACACATATGAAGATGAAAGATTGTTTCTTACATTATCCAAATCTTGTAATGTATATATTGCAATGGGACTTTGAGCATAAATAGATTCTTTAACCACTCCAATACCAAAAAAAATAGCTAATACTAAGGATACACATAAAAAAATTTGAATAACTCTAAAGAATTTCAAGACTTTGACATTTCAATATTAACTTCTTATATTTAATCAGAATACTCCAACCAGGTCAACAATATTTCATATGTTTTACATAGGCTAAAAGAGTGTATGTCCCGCCATTTTCAACATGTTCCAACAAGACCTATGTTAAATTTCTTAGGATGCTTTAAAACCAATAGCAATATACATAAAGTATTTATTTATACTATCTTGTGTAGAGTTATACTCGTTATCATACTTAAAAAAATCTACCCATATCTCTCTCATTCTTAGCAATTCTTTGTATTGAGGATATGTAAATTTAGAATCTTTTGATAAATCAAATAACTCTAAAGATTTAACAAATGCCATTTGTGCATATTCTTCATTACCTTTGTTCCTCCAATTAATAGCTCTATATACTTCACTGCCAATATTAGCCATCTGTTCTAGAAACGGCTTCTTTTGCCATTCACCCTGAGCTTGTTTTTTATGTTGGATATTTCCCATTATTCAATAATTTTAGAATTAACAATATCTAAAATCTTTTTCTGAATCTCTTCATCTTCTACTCCTCTAGAGCTATTCCCCTGCGAAGGTCTTAAATTGATCATAGAGTCAAACTCTATCCTCTCTTCGTTTGATAAATCTGGATATATATTTATACCCCAAAGGTTCTTCTGGTTAGAACCAGACTCAATTAAAAAAGCTTCCTGGTCAGAGTGTAGCTCTGCATCTACAACAAGGATATTTTTTTCAACATCTACAACGGCCTTCACTAGATTACCAAACATCTTAGAAGACATCTCTTTTAATTCATCAATACTTATATTCTCTTTTACTACTCTCATACCTTTATTATATCAGGAATATGTTTCTTTTTTATACTCTCTCTTGTCTCATTCTCGTTTTACATAGGTACCAGACGTGTATGTCCCGCTATATTCAATATGTTCGAACAAGATCTGTCCACTATCTTTTAAACTTCTCTCTAAGTATACTTATCCTATATGAAGAAATAGTGTATACCGGTTCTGACTCCTACTCCAGTAGGTTATGTATGGATAAATACAGATCAAGCATTTTAGTAAAGAGTTCTACTAATTTCTCTATTCCAGAAACTAAGATAGTAAGGTTAATAAACCTTAAAAAGGAGTTATCAAAATTACCACTTCCTGTATTTATTAAGCCAAACAGGAATGGATCTAGTATATGTTCATATGTTTTAAGAGATTTGAGTGGTCTAGATTCAATATTAAAAAACTTCTATGCCCATCATACAGATGAGGATGAAATTCTAATACAGGAATATATTGAAGATATGGTAGAGATAAGCTGTGGATGTTTAGAAAAAAAAGATCATACTTTTATATCGCTACCACCAATTGAGATAGTTCCTAAAGTCTCAGAATTTTTTGATTATAAAGCAAAGTATACAAAGAATGGATCATTAGAAAGGATTCCTGCAATTGGGATATCAAAAGAACAGAGAGAAAAAATTTCAAAATTAACAATTGATATACATAAACTATTAGGATGCAGATTGTACAGTAGATCTGACTATTTAGTTGTAGAGGATAATATTTATTATTTAGAGACAAATACCCTACCAGGGATGACTAATATGTCATTAATACCACAGGAAGCTTATGCAGTTGGTATTAATTTTAAAGATTTGATCTCATTTTATATAGAAAATTCTTAAATATTGATGCTGTTTTCGCAGAATTTTAAGAGAGGAAGTATGCTGAATCCACAGATTCGCACGATTCATATGTATGAATATAATTACCAATCTGCGATGTCACTCTTTATTGGAGTTAGAAATACTTCTCCATTGTAATCTCCAGCGATAATTCCTGTTGGAATTGATATCCCCCACCATATATCTACTGTTTCCTTTGTTGTTGTCCTTTGTTTAGGTAATTTTGTTGCAACAAAGGTTGGAGTTGTGGTCAGTGTCGTTCCAGAATTGTATGTCGTTGAGGAGCTAAGAGAATATCTCTGTCTCGTTACTCCTATGGGGGTTCCCCATGTGCAGGCAGGGTAGTTTGTACACATGTTTGAACCTGAGATATTGTGGTTGATGCCTACATTCCCAGTAGAGGATATTGTAGAAATAATGCTAAGGGGTGAGATTATCATCTCAATATTTAGAGATCCATATGCTATGTTTGGCGTTACATTGCAGGCTGGTAGAGAGTTTAATTCAACCCCGGTTGATAACTCACTTCTTTGAACTGCACTGTTGTTGTCTGTTGCTTTGACACTTGCCAACCAATTTTGTAAAGGATATTCAGTATCTACGTCTGTAGGGTCTGCATAGTAATTTAAAACAATATTACATGTGTAATCTGCAGATGAATCAGTGGAGCCAGTACAGGTTCCACTATTTTCTGTACAGTTAACTTCCGGGTAGCAGTAATTCTGATTAGCTTCTGCAAGAGTATCGCAGCCTGTGTATGTGATTCCGGACCTGTAAACATATCCCAATACCGAAGTGATTTCACTGCCACAACCATTTACATCTGTAACTGTCGCAGAAAGTTGTATTTGAGTTGTTGTGTTTTCATTTAGGAGGATTGAGTTCCCATTGTTTAGAGTCACTGAGCTCACTACAGGGGCAACATTGTTTACAGTAAAATCAGACTCAGAACCTTGTTTTGTTCCAGAGGCTTCCAAGTTAAATTGATCTACAACAAAAACCCATGCATCATACAAACCATCTGCAGTAGGCGTTGGTATTGTATACGAACAGCTTGGGTTTGAAGCTGAGAGGGAGCTTGTACACCAGTTCCCACCTGTACAAGTCCCAGATGAAATTGCATTTGTTTTGCAAACAAGAAGCTTAACTGTATTACCATCTGGATCTGAAGCGGTTGCATTCCACTGAATTGATTCGGTTGGGTTTTGTGATGAATCGGTAATATTTATGTCAGTAAATGTTGGTGAATGATTAACGTAAAAGGAAGAACCAGTATCTCCAGAACCCTGGTTGGCAGCCGAACATTTTGCATCAGTGGAATGATTGTCACAAACAAATCCATACCAAGGATTGGACCAAGCATCGCCCGATACTGTAGTGTACGAGCATGAAGCTTGAGAACCGCTTGTAGTAGCGGAGCTAGTACAGTATGCAGTAGCACCACATGTAGGAGCAGCACCACCAGATCCTGCTGTAACAGAATTTGTGGAACAAATGATTAGGTAGTAGTTAGCATTTGCATCGGTAGCTGTTGCTTTGAATGCTATTAAGGAGCCAATTGAAGTTGGAGAAGTAGCACTACTGGCTATTGACTCTTCAGGTGCTAAGGAGAAAGTGGGGGCAATATTGCTCCATGTTGCAGTTATCGTCATTGCACTAGTAACAGAACTACATACGCCTGTTGAAGTGTTAAATATCCCTCCACATCCTGATTGCGTAAATCCAGCAAATGAGTACCCACTTCTTGAGCAGGTTTGTGCAGAAGATGCATCTCCATGATTTACTGTATGTGTTCCTGGATTACAACTTCCACTGCTTGGATTTACAGTAACCTGATAAGTATTCAGAGTCCAACTTGCAGTAATTGTCATATCAGCTGTAACAGAGCTACAAACTCCAGTAGAGTTGTTAAAGGTTCCTCCACATCCAGATTGAGAGAACCCTGCAAAAGTATATCCTGTTCTTGAACAGCTCTGAGTAGTAGATGCACTGCCATGGTTTACCGAATGTGTCCCAGGATTGCAACTTCCGCTTGCAGGTTGGACTGTGACCGTGTAAGAATTAAGAGTCCAATTTGCTTGAATAGTTATTGGAACTTGGACATTACTACATGTCCCAGTAGAGGCAGTAAAAGTCCCAGCACAGCTTCCGGATGTAATGGAGAAATTAACAAAGGTATATCCTGTATTTGTAGAAACGGTTGGTCCAGTAGCGGATGTGCCATATCCTACATCCCTATATGTTGGATTTAAAGAGCCAGCGGCACCAATATTCTCTGTATATGTTACTCGTATGCTCCAGTTCGCTTGAATAGTTATGGGAACTTGGACATTACTACATGTACCGGTAGAAGAAGTAAAGGTACCAGCACAACTTCCAGATGTAATTGAGAAATTAATAAAGGTATATCCTGTATTTGTAGAAACGGTTGGGCCAGTAGCGGATGTGCCATATCCTACATTCCTATACGTTGGATTTAAAGAGCCAGCGGCACCAATATTCTCTGTATATGTTACCCTTATATTCCAATTTACTTGGATGGTAAGAGCTCCTGTAACGGAGCTACATACTCCAGTAGATGCCGTGAAAGTACCTCCACAGGTACCCGATGTAATTGAGTAGTTAACAAATGTGTATCCTGTATTTGTTGTGATTGAGACAGCTGGAGAGGCACTGCCATGATTTACAACAGTTGGATTGGTGGTATTAATTGTTCCAGCTGCAGAAATATTTTTTGTATAGCTAACATTGTAAGAATTAAGAGTCCAATTTGCTTGAATGGTAAGAGCTTCTGTGACAGAGCTACATACTCCGGTAGACGCAGTAAAGGTTCCTCCACATGTTCCAGAGGTAATTGAGAAATTGACAAAAGTATATCCAGTATTTGTAGAGACTGTAGCTGTAGGAGTAGGACTTCCATAGTTAATTGTTTGAGGACGAGTGGCAGGAGCAGTATATGCTCCTCCTGCACTTGGATTGAGAGTGTATGCAACAGAGTATGAGTTAATAGTCCAGTTAGCAGTAACTGACATTGCTGCTGTAACAGAGCTACATACTCCAGTAGAGGAGTTCCATGTTCCTCCGCATCCAGATTGAGTGTAGCTAGAGAGGGTGTAACCAGATCTAGTACAGCCAAAAGCTGTATTGGCGGTACTGCCACAAGGCCCATTGGTGGTTGTGTAGCTTTTACAGTTTGTACCAGTACCACCATTCGCAGTGAGAGTAATTGCGTATCTTTCCCTGTAATAGGTAGCAGTAATTGTCCCGCATGATGCACACGATGAATTCGCGGAGCCGGTATAATATCTAGTACATGATGTAGTAGTAGTAGAACAGCTATTATTCGTTGCCTGATAGCCTGTTGGAGCACCTGGAGGTGTACAGCCACCACACGTAGTTGTGCAACATGCTTCACAACAGACCCCCTCGCAATTAAATTCACTAGCATAGCAAGAGGGCGGTGAAGTTCTGCATCTTCCAGGCCCTGTCCATCCACAATAGGGATGATTATATGAACAAGTAGGACTATATGCTTCAGCTTCAAAGTAATATGGTTTCTCAGTAGTTTTTTGAAAAACAAAAACCGAAGTAAGTAGTAAGCCAACTGCTATACCAATGATAGCTAAAGCAATTTTTAACTTTCCATTTCTTAACCAGGGAATATTAAATTTTTTCATAATTTGATTTCATCCTATGATACATATATTTAATCAGAAAAGATTAGAGAAATCTACGAATAAAAAGGGAAATTCTCAAGAAAACAGTAATTACCATTCGGATGTTTCTCCTATAACATACTCAATCACATTCAAACCTTTGTACACACCAGGTAGGGTCGTAGAAGGGATATAGATTCCCCACCAAGTTTGTTTGGTAGGTGCAGTACTTGTTGTCTGTTTGCCAATATTAATTTCACTTTCAACTGCTGTAGTTGTAAGGATTGTTCCAGAAGAATATGCAGTTGATGAAGAAAGAGAATATTTTTGGTAAGAAATTGGAATGGGTGTTCCACCAGTGCAGGTAGAGTAATTTGTACACATGCTTGCGGTATTTGCTTTAATTGTAATGTCAATTCCCACATTACCAGTTGGGAAATGTGTAAGAGTTTTGTCTAAGGGATCATTTGATCCCCCAAGAGCAAGACTTCCAAAATCAAGTGTAGTAGGTGTAGTATCTCCACCTACAAGGGTATTAAGTTCGACTCCGGCAGATACTCCAGTACCAACAGCACTGTCATCATCAGTTGCTTTTGCAGTAGATCGCCAGTTGTCTCTAGAGAAAAGAGTATTTGCAGTTGTTGGATCAGCATAGTATTGTACACTTGCATTACAGGAATAGGAGGTTAATCCAGCACTGCAACTTGTTGTAACAGAGCACGTTATCTCAGGGTAGCAGTAATTTGCATTAGCTTCTCCAGAAGTATCACAACCTGTATAGGCAACTCCTGATCTGTACAAATATCCTTTAACAGAAGATATCTCATCCCCTGCGCTTAGATTAGTACATCCATTGTCATCAGTGACATCTGCGACAATCTCTACATTTGTAGTTGTGCTTTCAGTTAAAGAGATAGCAGAGCCATTGTTTAGTGTGACAGAAGACACTGAAGGTGCCACATTGTTTATTGTAAAACCTCTATTTCCACCCTGATTGAATCCTATTGCCCCGAGGTTAAACTGGTCCACAATATATGGGTATGCATCGTAAGAGCCGTCAGCGTATGGTGCCGTTGCTACATAGCTACATGAAGCATTTGAGGATACAAGGGAGCTTGTGCACCAGTTCCCCCCTGTACAAGAGCCAGATGACATTGCTTGAGTTTTACACACAAGTAATTTAATAGTATTCCCATCAGGATCAGAAGATGTAGTTGACCAAGTAATTGTTCCTCCGGGATTAACAGCAGCAGAGACAGATGAGGCGGAGAAGGAGGGGGCATGATTAACAAAGAAAGGGGAGCCTGAGTTACCAGAACCCTGGCTTGCACTGGAGCAGGTAGCTTGGTTAACATTACTATCACAAACAAAAGCATACCAAGCATTGGACCAAGCATTGCCTGAGGATGTTGTGTAAGAGCAAGTTGCATATGAGCCACTTGCAGTAGCAGAGCTAGTACAGTATGTAGTAGCACCACAAGTAGGAGCAGCACCACTGGCCCCAGCGGTAACAGAGTTGCTAGAACAAATGATTAGGTAGTAACTTGCATTAAGATCCGTAGCTCTAGCCCTAAAGGTAAGACTTGCTCCGATAGCAGTAGGAGAAGTTGAATAGCTTGCTACAGTTTCGTAAGGTGATACAGTAAAAGTAGGAGGAGAGTTGTACCATACAGCCACAATTGTAATTGGAACTTGGACATTACTACATGTACCGGTAGAAGAAGTAAATGTACCAGCACAGCTTCCAGAGTAAATGTAGAAATTGTTTAAAGCCCAGCCTGTAGCAGGAGTGGCAGTAGGCCCAGTAGCAGAAGCCCCATATGCAACATCTCTGTATGTAGGACTCAGAGTTCCTCCAGCATCAGGAGATTCCCAATACGTAACCCTAATATTCCAGTTTGCTTGTATAGTCATAGCAGCATTTACTACACTACAAGTACCAGTAGAGGCAGTAAATGTCCCAGCACAGCTTCCAGAGGTGATTGTGAAATTAACAAAAACATAACCCGAAGCTGTAGTAAAAGAAGGGCCTGTGGCAGAGCTTCCAGGAGTAACATCCCTGTATGTAGGAGTTAATCCAGTAGCAGAAGCATTCCCATCAGCCGGGTTCTCAGTGTATGAGACCCTTACAGTATTTTGAGTCCAGTTAGCAGTAATAGTTGTTGCAGCTGTAACACTACTACATACACCTGTAGAAGTGTTGAATGTTCCTCCGCACCCAGATTGGGTGTAACTTACTGCATAACCAGTTCTGGTACATGTAGGAGCTGTGTTTGCAAGCTGGTAACATATAGATTGGTTTGCAGAACAACTTCCCCCATTGGCATTAAAATTCACTGCATATTTAATTTTTTCCCAGGTAGTGGTAATTGTTCCACAGGAGTTTCCACTACAGTTATAATATCTGGTACACGATGTTTGAGTAGTAGTACAACCATTTGATGTAACCGCCTGATAACCGGTTGGGGTGCTTGGTGTACAGCTGTTACAAGACTCAGTACAACATTTCTCACAACACATTCCCGAACAAGCAAATTCACTTGCATAGCATGAAGGAGGTGTAGTTCTACATCTTCCTGGGCCAGTCCATCCACATATAGGATGATTATAAGTACAATCAACAGCTTGTGCTTCGAATTTGTAATCATCTTCAAGAGATTTATCAAAAACAAAGACCGAAGTAAACAACAACCCAATAGCTATACCAATGATAGCAAAGGCTATTTTAATTTTTGGAGTCCTTTTTAAGATTATCCCCTTTCTCTTCATTTCGATATATCTAAATATTTTGTTTTTGCTAGAATCCTTTTCCTAAACCTCTTTTTGTATAGCCTCTCTGTATGTTGCTTTTGCTTGAGCACCAATAATGGTTTGTTTTACCTCACCATTCTTGAATATATATACAGCAGGGATACTCATAATCCCATACTGTTGAGCTAAAAGCCCTTCTTCATCTACATTAACCTTACATATTTTTACATCATCAAACTCACCAGCTAATTCCTCTATAGTTGGTCCAACCATCTGACATGGACCACACCAAGGAGCCCAGAAATCAACTAAAGCTACTCCTTCAAAATCCTTAACCTCTTTCTGAAATGAATCTCCTGTTAAGTGTAGTACTTTCTCCATATTTGTGATGTTTACAATTTAAAAAGATTAGAATATGGGCATTTCGCGATATTCTTAGTATAATCCATATTGTAACATGAAAATAATCAACATTCAAAACAATAGAGATCAAGGAATACATGAAGCCATCGAGGTTTTACGAAATGGTGGGTTAATTGTATATCCAACAGAAACCTGCTACGGATTGGGTGGGGATGTAACTAATCCAGTCGCTTTGAAAAAAATAATGGAATACAAAAAATTAAGAGGTTCTAAACCAATTTCAATTGCTGTATCCAGTATAGAAATGGCCAAGGAGTATGTTGAAATAAACGAGATGGCTATTAATCTCTACTCCAACTACTTACCCGGACCAATCACAGTAATATCAAAATCTAAGGGAGTTTTAGTCCCACCCGTAGTCTCAATTCAAGGTGCAGTAGGTGTTCGCTATCCAGCATATCCTTTTACTTTGGAGTTAATTGAAAAATTTGGGAAACCAATTACTGCTACATCTGCAAATATGTCCTACAAAGCTACTCCATACAGTATTGACCAACTGATTAAGGATTTACCAAAGAAAAGTTTAGATCTCATAGATTTGTTTTTGGATGCAGGAGATTTACCTAAAAATCAACCTTCTACAGTACTGGATACTACATTGAATGAACTGTCTGTATTAAGGCAGGGAAAGATTCGATTTGAAGATGCATTGATAAAGAACAAAAAAATATCTGAGATTCAATCTCGTTCTGTCGAAGAGACGATTGCTTTTGGCAAGGATTTTGCAAAGAAATATCTCTCTCCTGATGTGCCCTGTGTTGTGGCTTTAAGTGGTGAGCTTGGAGCAGGTAAGACACAGTTTGCGAAGGGAATTGCACAGAGTTTGGGAGTAAAGGAAATTGTAAATTCTCCCACATACACAATTATCAATGAATACCCATATACAGAAAAAAATGGTACTGAGAGAATACTAGCTCATATGGATACATGGAGATTAGCTGAGGGAGAATTAGAGAATTCTGGTCTAGTTGAACATTTGGAGAAGGGAGACGTTGTTTTGATAGAGTGGGCAGATAAGTTTTTTCAAGAGATAGAAGCACTTTGTGACAATATGAATATTCCAATGTTTAAGGTTGTAATTAAATATATTTCATTGGAGGAAAGGAGTATTGAAATATATGAGTAAGGAACCATTGATAATTGCTTTTGATACTAGTTGTGATGATACTTCAGTAGCTGTTTTGAGGGGCCCTAGGGTTCTTAGTTCTGTGGTTTCTTCTCAGATTGAGATTCATGCACAATGGGGTGGTGTGGTTCCAGATATTGCAAGGAGAGAGCATGAGAAAAATATTCCTCTTGTTTATGAAGAGGCTTTGAAAAAGGCAAAGGTTTGTATTGAGGATATTGATTTTGTAGCTTGTACATACGGTCCTGGTTTGGCAATTGATCTTGAGGTGGGTTTGAAGTTTGCGAAAGATTTGGCTATTAAATATTCTAAACCCTTTGTCCCTGTTAACCATATGGAGGGTCATTTGCTTTCAGGTTTGTTAGAGAATTCAAAGGGTGGAGGGATTGTAAAAAAAGATATGGAGGAACTTTTTCCTGCATTGGGTTTGTTGGTTTCAGGTAAGCATACGGAGTTGATATATGTTGAAGATATTGGGAAGTACAGGAAGTTGGGTGAGACTTTGGATGATGCTGTGGGTGAGGCTTTTGACAAGGTTGGTAGGATGCTTAATTTCGGATATCCAGGTGGTCCTACTCTTACTGAGTTTGCAAAGAAAGGTAAGAAGGGAGTAATTACATTTACAGTCCCTATGAAGAATTCGAATGATTTGAATTTTAGCTATTCAGGTATAAAGACGGCAGCGTTGTACAGGACTAAGGAACTTAGAGAGATACATGAGAAGGATTCTGTATGGGTATATGATTTTTGTAGGGGGTTTTTAGATACGATTGTAGAATCTCTTTTGATTAAGTTAGAGAAGGCTTTGGATATGTATCCTGAGGTTAGGAGTGTGTTTGTTGGTGGTGGTGTGTTTAATAGTGAGGAGATTTTAAGAAGGATAGGTAGTTTTACAAGGGAGAATGGTTTGAGTTATGTTTATTCAGAAAAGAAATACAGGGGAGACAATGGAGGGATGGTTGGTTTAGTAGGATATTTCAAGGTACTAAGGAAGGAGTATTTAACAAAGAAAAAAGATATTGAGAGAGTGGATAGGGAACCAAGGGTGGGGTTTTAGTTAGCACACTTTTCACAAATTCCACCATAAGAAATCACCCCCTCGCCGATCACAGTTATTGTATTTAAACCATTATATATTCCAGAAACTGTACCTATTGGAATAGATACACCCCACCATATTGTTTTGGTTGTGACTGTACCATTATTAATTTTAGGTACTCCGATTAGAGCTTTTGTAGGTGTTGCTGAAAGTGCTGTACTACTTGCATATGATGTTCCTGTTGCTAGAGAATATTTTTGTTGAGCAATATCTATAGGAGTTTTACCTGAAGTACTACATGTAGAATAGTCGGTACATAATTTTGTCCCAGAAATATTTACATTAAAGGGAGCATTACCTGTGGGAGTTATCACAGTGGTTTTATTAAGAGGGTCATTACTTCCTCCTGCAGAAAGGCTCCCATAGTCAATTAAAGATTGAGTAGTAAAGCCTATTAGTGAGTTTAATTCTACCCCTGTCCCCAAGGTTGCATTCCCACTGGTACTATTGTTATCTATCGCATTGAAAGTTGTCAACCAGTTTTCCAAAAAATAGTTGAAGCTAAACGCAAGATACAAGTCTAAATCTGGATAATAGCATAGACTATAGTTACAGAGAAGATAACTAAGATCTGTAGGGTCCGCATAATACTGTACATCGGCAGAACATGAATATGTTGTAACACCATTTGTACATGTTCCAGCAGAACATGTTAGTTCAGGATAACAGTTGTTTCCGTTTGCTTCTCCTGCTGTGTCACAACCAGTATATGTAATTCCTGATCTATATAGATATCCTTTTACACTAGATATTTCATCTGCTGTATTACCTAGATTACGACATCCATTGTTATCAGTAACACTAGCTGTCATTGAGACAGCTGTTGTTGTACTTTCAGTCAATGTAATTGCAGAACCCCCATTGAGAGTAACAGATGAAACAACAGGAGCTACATTGTTTACTGTGAAATCAGACTCAGAACCTTGTTTTGTACCTGTACCCGAAGCACCTAAATTAAATTGATCAACTACAAAAACCCATGCATCATAACTACCATCTGCTGTTGGAGTAGGTATAGAGTAGGAACAGGTAGGATTAGATGCAACAGCAGTACTAGTACACCAATTTCCACCAGTACATGCTCCAGAAGACATAGCATTAGTTTTACATACTAACAATTCAACAGTACTTCCAGTATCAGGAT
>JAAZBX010000013.1 GCA_012513575.1 Candidatus Dojkabacteria bacterium | reverse complement strand
GTTGGTGTTGGCTCTGGTGTATCCGTGATCTCCTGAGTTGCCGTTGGTGTTGGCTCTGGTGTATCCGTGATCTCCTGCGTTGCCGTTGGTGTTGGCTCTGGTGTGTCAGTAATCGTAGATGTAGGAGTCGCTGGGGTAGCTGTTTCCGTGGGCGTCTGCGTTGGCGTATTTGTGGGTGTAGAAGTAGGTGTTGCCGTTTCCGTAGGCGTCTGCGTTGGCGTATTTGTGGATGTAGGTGTTGCTGTTTGTGTGGGCGTCTGCGTTGGCGTATTTGTGGATGTAGGTGTTGCTGTTTGTGTGGGCGTCTGAGTTGGTGTTGGTGTCGGTTCTGGCACGATTCTCACACTTACGTGTGAAATTTCATGACGAAAAGTTGTGATAACTATCGATTTCTGAGGTGGGTCGTACGTCTCATACACAACTTCTGTGGCTGCTTTGTAACAAGATTCTGCTACAAGGTATCCATCGGGAGCTGTATATGTAAATACAAAACCAGATAGATTATCGAATTTGATCCAACCATTTCCAGTATTGGGACATACTTCTTGTCCTTGTGCTGTGACTGTCCTGCCTGAACCAAACGATGCGACAAGTAGTAAAGCACCAAGTGCTAACAACAAGATTTTCCTGACAACTTTCATTTTTACCTCCTGTGCAATTGTTAAAGTGCATTGCTAAACCTTTATTTAAACCTATTAAGTGACCAATTCATAGATTTAGATTTAACAGTGAATATGATATATTGAACACTATAGGTTTGTCAAGGATTTGAATATCTTGCAAGATTTATATGTAGTAAGAAATGGACTCTCAGGAAGTTACATATTGATGAATGACTTGGATTTTAATATGGATTCAAGTTATGACCAGACAGATGCAGATTGGGCATCGAAAAAGGTTTCTTGAACTACAGGTACGGGATGGGGTGGAAGATGGGACTTGAACCCACAACCCCTGGTGCCACAAACCAGTGCTCTAACCAATTGAGCTACATCCACCATAACAACATACAATTATACTACATATTACTAATTCTTTCTCCTTCTTCTCTCATTAATAAAAAACACATCCTTAGCATACTCTTCTACCCTCTCTCCGTCTATTTCTAACATCTTTCCCAAACTCTTCGAAATGGAATCAACCCACTTCTCTTCTATTAGATGTACATTATGTATTCCCTCATATTTACTTCCTCCATTAACATACAAATCCTCCATCATCTCTCTGCATCTCTTACCGTTCTCTCCATTCTCTAAACTACCTTCTCCACTTTTGAGTAAACATTTTCTAATACCATTCACAAAGAAATTCCTAGGATATCTTTCTAAATATGAAGTAACAATACTGTTAGTAGGAAGAACATCTCGTCCATTACTCTGACTCTTAAGGACAACCACGGGTCTAACACACTCATTGAAATGTGCTGAGAGTTCTAGAAGCGACATTGTATCTTCATCTACCCCCTTATGTTCTAAGTATGTAAGTAAATCACTCACTTTTCTTTCAAATGGAAAAAGCTTCTCTAAGTAGCTAGCATCATTTACTTTCTCTCTACAAAAAATACTCTCTATCTTCTCAAACTCATTAAAATATCTATTACTACTTCCTACAATTTCTAAATATTTTTCTTTACTCAGAAGAGTAGAAATATCATCACTACTGTATTTGCTCTCAACTCCATATTCACAGTTGTAATCGTTTATAAGTAAGTACTTAACCTCATTTAGAAGTACAAAGCCCAAGAGTTCATTTCCATTTGAAAATTCTTTTAACCAATTAAAAAAATTACCTCCCACTCTTTTAAATTCCTTACCATTCCCTCTATCCAATTTTTTTCTCATCTCATTTGCAATCTCTGTTGCTATCTGAGTATGTACTACTTTCTCTGGAAGAGAGAAACCCAAAAGAGTTTCTGCTTCCTTAGTACTTAATACATGACAGCATCTATTTACTTTTCTCCCTAGTTCATCAGTAACAAACTGTCTCTGGTTTACTGAGAAGTACGAAGAGCTTTTGTATTCAGGATCAATTAACATTTTAAGAGCTATTGGAGCATCAAAAAGATGTTTTGATATGGAATGACCATCATTGGATATGAGGTTGGGGTCTAGAACATATTTATCGAAATACTTTCTCATTAAATCAAGATTTCGAGTACAATCAGAAATTTTCATTTTCACTCTAACATCCTTTGACTTGATAACAGGAATTGGGTTCATATCTTCATCAAGAATAGGACGCCCCTCTTTGTCTTTGTAAAATCTTTGTACTCTCTCACCATTTTCAGCTTTCTCATACACTCTTAAAGCCTCCCATTCCTCCTGTGTTTTAATATAGCTTGTATCTAACCTTGGAATTTTGTATTCCAGTTTGTTGTTTGAGAGATTTCTCAAATATACAGGTTTTCCAGTAAATCGAAACTCAGGATGTTGAAAAACATACCTGTTTGTTAATACAACAACTTCATCATTTTCTACATAGCCAGATATATCCAGCTCTCTTCTATCAAAAGGAGGAAGGTCTTTCTCTGTTAGGGATACCCTATATGTGTCCACCTCTGTGGCATATGGAAGAGGTATTCCATCAAGAAGAATCTTCTCATCGTAAGAATCATGTAAGTCTTTTTCAGTATCTACCATCTAGATATTGTAACAGGGATAGTTTCTTTTGTGAAATTTAAATGATATAATACTATGGGTTGTGGTTCTTTAAAAAGAAAAGGAGCAAAATGTGTGAAAAAACGTTTTATCTTGGTACGAAAGAATATCGAGGCTATATGGATGGTGCTGGGCAGGTTTTTATTAACTTGACTCCAAACAGCATTATCGTATCGCCAAATTCTACCAGCAGAATCGTGGTCCCTAAGTCAGGTCATGTGATTAAGCTGATCTTTAACAGCTCCATTCCGAGGGTCTCAGGAGTTCCTTGTAGCAGAAGGGGCGTTTTTTTCATTGTAGAGACTGCAGTGAAGATTTTCGTAAATCGTCCTGATTTTTGTGTCTCGGTAGAATTAGATCCAGAAAAAGAAGGTGTTGTATTAAAACCAATTTTTGAACTTGAATAGGAGGAGAGAAATGATAAAGTATGAATCGTTCAATTATTTTGGCAATATTCCTGTATTGGAAGTAAATGGCAATATATACATTAACCTCTTAGGTAAGAATTTGGTCTGCGAGGATCTCTTCTTCCCATCCGATGAACATCATGTGGCTTATATTGGTCCACAAACTAGTATAGCTTTTATCCGTAAATCAGATGGATTAGGATTCTACTTTCCTCCTGAGGAAGAAAATGTTTTATATATTGTCACTCCAGATATTAAAAGAATTTCAAATCGAAACGACTTAGTCGTTCCAATTATTATTTCAATGTATTCTGAAAATATCTATGAGGCATCCGCCTTAATTTAACCGCAACCACAAGAGAGTGAATCTCGTAAAACTGTTAATCCAGAACGAAATTCACTCTCCCACCCTATTTCACTGTAACTGATTTTGCTAAATTCCTTGGCTTATCAATATTATTCCCCAGTGCTACTGAAAGATAATATGAGATGAGTTGAAAAGGAATGACATTAGCAATACTACTTACATTCTCCACTTGAGATACATTTATGTAAAAATCAAAGATCTCTCTCTTACTTGATTTATCGTTTCCAATCCCTACCGTTAAAGCTCCTCTAGCTTTTACCTGCTCGACAGCACTTATCATATCATTAAAATCACGGCTATTCTCTGATGGGATGATGCTAAGTACGGGAGTACCTTTTTCAATTAATGCAATTACTCCATGTTTAAGTTCTCCAGCTGCAAACCCCTCTACATGTTTGTATGATATCTCTTTAATCTTTAATGCTCCCTCCAGGGCAATATAGGAGTTTTCACCTTTACCTAATATAAAGGCATGCTCTTTGTTTTTTAATTTATTAGCAACTCTCTTTATATTCTCAAGTCTAGATTTTAAGAAAATCTGAGATATTGATTTTGTTAGAATTGATAAATTCTTTTTACCTTCCTCAAACCTGTTATCTAAGGTCATGGTTAGAAGATATCCCCAAGCACATTGAGCGGTAAAAACCTTAGTCGAGGCAACACATATCTCTGGACCTGAATTTGTGTAGAATTCAAAATCAGAAAGTCTGCTAATTGTTGTTCCATACATATTTACCAAACTTGCGATTTTACAACCCTTCTTTTTAAACGCCTCAATAGCTTCAATAGTGTCTGCTGTTTCTCCACTTTGAGAAATAGCGATAAGGATGTCTTTCTTTTTTACAATTGAAATATACTGCTCAAATTCATAGCTTTTCACTTCTTGAGCATCAATATTCGCTATATTTCTAAGAAAGTATGCAATCTGTCCTGCAGAGAAACCTGCTGTTCCTGCTCCAATTACATACACCCTTCCCCCTTTCTTGATTGAATCTGTTAATGGTAGCAACTCTTTTCTTAAATACTTTGTAGCAAAGAGAATTGTTTCTTTTTGATCAACAATTTCCTTAAGCATGAAATGTTTGAAATTCCCTTTATCTATTTTGTTAAATTGATGTTTAAGTTTTTTAATCTTAACTGGTTTAAATTGATTACTTTCAATGTTAAAAATAGATATATTTTTTCCACCTATTTCAACCATGTCAAAATCATCAAGAAGTACAGCTTCGTTTGTTGCAGGAGAAAAAGAAAGTGTGTCAGATGCGATATATATCCCATCAGTTGCTATTCCTAAAACTAAAGGGGAGCCATTCCTAACAGCATATATTTTCTTATCATTATTACTTAACAATGCTATTGTATTCCTTCCTTTTAGTTTTTTAAAAACAGTAATTATTGCCTGTCTTAAAGATTTATTTTTTAGTAATTCCAACTCTATTAATCTTACAATTACTTCTGTATC
Organism: Candidatus Dojkabacteria bacterium; assembly: GCA_012513575.1. Classification (GTDB taxonomy): domain Bacteria; phylum Patescibacteriota; class Dojkabacteria; order SC72; family SC72; genus UBA5232. The sequence continues at coordinate 5,461 of JAAZBX010000013.1, read as the reverse complement.
GGTTTCTGAAACAAAGTGAACATCTTTTTTAAGTAAAGAAGATTTTAATTCATTGAAATTCTCAACAATTCCATTTTGTACCAATGTAAAACCTCCAACTTCTGAAATGTGAGGATGAGCATTAATTTTTGTCACACCTCCATGTGTTGCCCATCTCGTATGTCCTATGCCGATATTCCCCTTTTGGAGCTTTTGAAGCATTTTGTCATACTTTATTTCTCCAATATTTTTGTATTGATGAATTTTGCCATTTAGAATTGCTATCCCCCATGAGTCATATCCTCTATACTCGAGCCTTTTCAAGCCTTCAAATATTAAATCATTACACTCCTTCTCTCCAGAGTACCCAAATATGCCGCACATAGTTGTGTAGTTAAAAATTTAGAAGGGAATTGATGATTGTTTTTTGTTTATTTGAAACAATCTTTAGGCTAACAATGTAACCTGGAAGCATCCGCTGGTAATTCGATAACTTCCGCCTCGTAGTAGTGTCCTTAACACTACCCATACGCTCTGATATTAATTAATATCCCTTAAGATTATGTTACAGGTTATTTCTTCTGTGGTCAAACATCGTGTTAATCTTGTGACCTTCGACCTCCCAATATTGAAGCATAGTACATGATATTAAGTATAGAGGTTAGTAAGGCGGCAAAATATGTTAAAGCGGCTGCCCTAAGGACCCTTTTTGCCCCTGGAATATTCTCTTCAGATACTAAGTTATACTCCTGAAGAAATTTTAGGGCTCTTTTACTTGCGTCAAGCTCGACAGGAAGAGTGACCAATGAAAGTACAACACTCGAGGAGAAAAACAGAAGGCCTAATGTAGCTAAATTGTATCTTGAAAGCATTAAACCAATGAAGAAAAGAACATATCCTATCTGTGTCCCAATGTTAGAAACCGGAATAAAGATTCTTCTGAAATGATATACGGCAGAAGAAGAAAATTTTTGCTGTACATGTCCCATCTCGTGGGCAACAACTGAAATATGCGAAACAGAACCGAAATTAACATTCTCAGAGGATATTGCTACAACATTTTTAACTGGATCAAAGTAATCTCCAAGGGGATTTTGGTTCGGAGCTATTGTGACCGAGAAATCCTCACCTTTTTTTATCGCTTCTGCAGCATCAAGACCTGTCTTATTTCCTCCACTAGATATTTTTGAATATTTGTTGAAAGTCGTTTTAACATATATCTGGGCAGCAATTGTAAGAATTAATGCTGGGAGTGAAAAAAGTAGATAAGTTGAATCCATTTATTAAAAAAATAACAAATTAAATTTCCTTTTTATCAGCAAGAAGAGTTAAGTATGCCAAACTACCACCACTTATGGCTGTGTAAAATTGTGAGATTCCCATGGTTGTTAAGAAAAGAGCTGGGAGTCCAATTGTTTTGTGTAAGACAAATGCACTTGCAAAAAGAAAGGAAGCTTTAACTATTGAAGAAATCAATACATTAAAATATTTAAATTTGATTTTTTGAAACAAATAAACAAATATTAAATTAGATAAAGAGATAAAAGGAATCAGGTAAAGGAGGGAATTTGTTGCTCCCCCAAAAATTTTTCCACTAAGAAAGGTTGCAATTGAAGGAATAAAAAGAATTGGGAAAACTCTTCTTATATTAAATTTTGAAAAGGACATTATTAACAAAAAATTCACAATAGTACCAATTACATACTGAGGAGATTTGAAAAAGAAAGGTATAGCAAATATTAAGATATACAAGAATGTGATTTGTAATTTCTTATTTAAAAAGAATTCTTTATATATCCTCTTATTTCTTAAAATTGCATTCATTTTATTATCAATTAAAAATAATCATATAATCTATTCTAATATAAGATATTCGAATACAAATATCAAAAGATGTGGTACTATTAAATATGGAATTTGATTCAAAAGAAAAGTATGTTTGTTTAGTAGCTCCTTCATTCGCAAGTGAGTATGAATATCCTGATTTTGTTTATAGATTGAGGAAGCTAGGTTTTGAAAAAGTTATGGAAGTTACATTCGGTGCGAAGATGACCAATCTAACATATTACAGCATTCTTAAAGAAAGTATTGAGAGGGGTGAGAAAAAAACTTGGATTGCTAGCCCCTGTCCTACAATTGTTAATTTTATTCGGGTAAAATATCCCCACCTAGTTGATAATCTTGTCCCTGGGCACTCTCCAATGGGCTGTATGGGCTTAATTACACGCAAGATGTATCCTAAGTACAAGATAGTGTTTGTAGGCCCCTGTATGACAAAGAAGATGGAAGCAGCAGAAACTGGGACGGTAGATTTTGTATTAAATTTTAGAGAATTAGAGGAAATTTTTGAAAAAAAATCTATTCCAGAAAGAGTTACTGAAGATAAGTACATGATTGGTTTTGACAAACTTTACAATGACTATACTAAAATATATCCTGTTTCTGGTGGACTTTCTGAAACTCTTCATTACAAGAATCTTTTGGAAAGTAGAGATATTTTAGTAATGGAAGGGTTGAATAAGTTAATGCCTGTATTTGATCAATTTAAAGATGGTGTATACAAGCATTACAAATTTCTAGATATCCTTAATTGTGATGGTGGCTGTATTAATGGACCCGGGATGATAAGTGAAAAAAGTGTTAAAGAAAGAAGGAGAAGAGTCTTTAAGTATAGAGATTATGCTAGACGATATGAGAAGGATTTAGGTAAAAGTGGACTTAAAGCGCATGCGGAAGGAATTAATTTTGAAAGGAAATTCTAATGGAAGACTTTATGAAATTAGCAATTGAAGAAGCTAGAGAAGGAATTAAGAATGACCATGGAGGTCCTTTTGGTGTTGTTGTGGTTAAGGATGGTGTTGTTTTATCAAAAGCACACAATACGGTTTTAAGAGATCAAGATTCCACATGTCATGCAGAGATTCAAGCAATAAGAGAAGCTTCAAAAAAAATTCACTCTTTTGATTTGTCAGGTTGTATTCTTTTTTCAACTGGTAAGCCCTGCCCAATGTGCTCAAGTGCTATAAAATGGGCTAAAATTTCTCAAGTTTACTATGCTTGTGGTTATGAAGATGCAAAGGATATAGGCTTTAATGAATTAGATGGAAACAATAGCAATTACAAAGAAACTCAAGTCAGTAGAGAGGATTGTAAGCAATTATATGAGGAGTATAAAAGTCTAAATAGAGAGAGATATTAATTTGCTATTTTTTGACATAAAGCTTTATATCAACAACTACCGCTCTATTTTCATTTAACATTACAGGGTTAATATCCATTGAAACAATCTCTGGATAGGTTATTAACATACTTTGAATTTTCATTATTAAATCGAGAAGTTTCTCTCTTGCCAGCTTTGGTTTTCCACGATAACCATCGATAATCATTGAAACTCTTGTTTCTGATAAAATGGCATTAACTTTCTCCCTTGTTTCGGGAATAAGTACATGCTTAATATCTTTGTAAACTTCTGTATATACTCCACCCTTTCCTATCGCAACCAAATGACCAAATCCAATACCTTCTTTCTCATAAATGTGTGAATCTCCCTCTCTATTTGCTCCAATGAAGAACTCTATTTTGGAATCAACCATCTCTTGGATTAAAATTTCGGGAGAAGTATTACCTGTTACCTTCGTAATTGTTTCTTTTAACTCTTCAAAACTTTTTTCAAATTCCGATATAGTTCTGATATCAAGATACAATCCTTTGTGGTCTGTTTTATGAGCCAAATCTTGTGCACTAGCTTTTATGGCTACAGGGAATGCTGTTGATGCAAAATCTCTGGCCTGTTCCAAACTACTTGTTACTATCTGTTTAGGTGTATCTATTCCAAATTCATTAAGAATTTTTATTGCCAAATCATCTGGAAGAACTTTGATTTCTTCATCTCCTTCAACAAACTCAAAAAGTTCTTTCTTATTCCTAGTTTTTCTTAAAAACTTATTACTATCAACAATTTTATTTAAGTTTTTATTTTGTTCGAAATTAGCAAGTTTAGAAATTAAATGCATTGCCTCTTGGACATCATTAAACCATGGGAGTTTATTCTCAGTTAAAATTTTAAATCCATTTTTTACTTCTTTTCCTCCGAGAAAACATGCGAAGAGTGGCTTTGATGTCTTCTTGGATATTTCTACAATTGCATTTGCTGTTCCCTCTATGTCAGTCATTAATTGTGGTGTGAGGAGGATAACAACTGAGTTAGTATTAACATCCTCTATCACTGTTTCAATTGCACTTGCATACCTATCGCTTTTTGCATCCCCCAAAACATCAACAGGGTTCTCGAATGAGGCTTCAACAGGCAAATCTCTTTTTAGTTTTTGCTGTGTTTTCTCTCCAAGAGATATTATTTCTAGTCCCTCTTTCTCCGCGCTGTCCACTGCAGTAATTCCAGGTCCTCCAGCATTTGATACAACTGCAACATTCTTTCCCTTTGGCATGTATCCCATATCTACTAATTCAATTAATTTGTAAAGTTCTTCAGAATTTTCGGCAAGAAGTAAATTTGCTTTCTTTACAGCAGCAAGGACTGTGTCATATGAGGAAGCTAAGGAACCAGTATGGGAGGAAATTGCCTGTTTAGACTTCTCTGAGCTACCAGGAGCAATTAAAAGGATTGGTTTTTTTGATCGTTGGGCAATGGAAACGAATTCTTTACCATCTGAGAATTCCTCAAGATAAATTGCAATAGCCTTAATCAGTGGATTTGAAATAAAATAGGGTAAAAGTTCATTTTCATTAATATCTGCTTTGTTTCCAACAGAAATAACATAACCAAAGCCAGAGTTACTTTCCTCTGCCATATCAAGAATGGCTGTACAAAATGCTCCAGATTGTGAAATAAAGGCGATATTGCCATCACCTGGATTACTTCTTGCAAAGGATAGGTTGATTTTAGCCTTGTTGTTGATAAAGCCAAGACAATTTGGACCAATAAGACGAATTCTTGCACCTTTAAGCTTGTTTGCAATCCTTTCTTCTAGCTCTCTTCCTTCTTGTCCTGTCTCGCTAAAACCAGCAGAGATAATTAAGACCGTTTTAACTTTCTTCATTATGCATTGATCTACAATTTCCTCAACTAGCTGATATGGTAAAGAGATACATACTAAATCAATATCGTCATTAACAGCAAGAATGTTTGGAAAGACCTGCCTCCCTTGAAGTTCAGTATATTTAGGATTGATAGGGTATACTTTTCCATTGTACCCACCTTCTAAAAGATTTCTTAGGAGAACAGAACCAACTTTTTGTAAATCATTTGAAACTCCTACTATTGCAATTGATTTGGGGGATAGTATTTTTTCCATTAGTTACAGTGTTTTAATAAATCTTTAATATTGTACTCTTTTACCTCCTCTGATATTTCAGAGATGATCCCTTTTCTACTATCTAAGTTGTCATAGAAAGTGGGAACTGAATCGTTCATATAGATTATACCAGTATAGATTTTTTTTGTCTTTGCCATTTCTTTGACTAG
>JAAZBX010000023.1 GCA_012513575.1 Candidatus Dojkabacteria bacterium | reverse complement strand
TTAACGATTACAGTGTTACGGTCTTCCCTGACAGGATCAGGCTTTACATCGAGCAAATGAAGCGCCCCGACTCGAATGACCGTGCCAGGCTCAACGCGGTTTTTGCCGAAATCTCACGCAAGAGCAACCTGGCGCTCGCGCCAAGCGAAAATGAACGCCTGCTGCTCCATTTTTTGGTTTCATTCCACCGCGTAAGGCAAGGTTTCTTTGTCACGCTCGAGCCTGAAGTGAGAAGTAAACTCAAGACCGCAGTCTGGACATCCTACCTGCAGGCTTATCTATCGGAGATTGAACAGCAGTTTGGGGTCCATTTAAACGAGACTGAGCTCTTTTACCTGTCTGGAATGCTGCTCTCGTCCAAATTCAGCACAATTGAAGAATCTGAGTTAACTCTCAAGGCAAACGCCGATGAGATCGCGCTGAATTTTTATACCCTTGTTGCCAGATACTACCAGCTTCGCGAACCTGAGCTGTTCATCAGCGGGCTGTCCCATCACTTCCAGGCACTTTTCAGGCGTGCGCAGTACATCTGGGATTGCCACAATCCAATGAAGCACGAAGTGATGGAGTATTTCCCCCAAACTTACCAGCTCGCCTCCAGGATCATCCCAAGCCTGCAGCAGCACGTGCCTGTGTCCATCCCCGATGACGAAATTGCCTTCATCGCCATGCACATCATGGCTGCTCTCGAGCGCTCACGCGTTCCTCTCAAAGCGCTCTTTATTTACGACCAAACCTTCAGCGAGATCAGGTACGCCCTTTCGCTGGTTGAAAACCACCTGGCAGAAGTTCAAATTCAAAAGACCCTCCAGGTGAATGATTTGAACCAAACCATGCTCGAAGGGATCGATATTGTCTTCAGTACCTTCCCATTACAGCTCAAGGATGTGCATTGTTTCGTATTTCCCTTGATTCCCGATGTAAAATTTATTACAATGCTTAAGTCCACTTTGACATTATTATTTGAACAACTTAATGATCAGCGACTGATGTTAAGTACGGTCACCTAAGGAGCCACATGTTAAAAGAAATCGAAGCACTGGAAACCAGCCTGGCACTCGATGCCGTTACCCCTGAGATCCTGCTGGAACTGGGCACCTCGATTGCCCGTAAAGCCCTCGACGAGAATTTGCCGATCGGGGTTGAAATCCGCCTCGGCGAGCTTTGTGCCTTCTGCTTTGCTGCCAGAGATGTGAGCCCCAACACACAGAATTGGATCAACCGCAAGCTCAACACCTGCGATTTCTTTGGGCATTCCACGCTCTGGGTCTACGAAAAAACAGGCGGGGATGCCTCCCTGCTGGATACAAAATACAGGCTCGACCTACACCTTGCCACCAACGCCCCAGGCGGGATTCCGCTCATCCTGAAGGGCTTCGGCAAGGTCGGCGCGATCGCCGTCAGCGGACTGGCAGCCCAGGATGACCACGACCTGATCGTTGATGCGCTGCGCAATTTACAGGCAAAAGTCAATTAATCCTGAAAACTTCTAAGCAAACCTGAGGAGGTAAGAGCAATGACTGAGAAAAAATTATGGTGGAAACACGGCGTTATCTATCAGATTTACCCGCGTTCCTTCCAGGACACCAACGCC
>JAAZBX010000017.1 GCA_012513575.1 Candidatus Dojkabacteria bacterium | reverse complement strand
ATTGCCGGCGTATTTCTTTTACATTTCCGAGCGGCGGGCTTCCTGCTCCCCCTGATTATCATCATCTGTGTTTATGAGTTTGCTACAGCGATTATTGCCAAAAAACATGCGATCAGAACAGTGATAGGCATCTTTGCCATTGCTGTTGTCAGTATTGTCTTGATCCTGCCAGCCCTGGTTCCTGCGATGGATTTTTACGTCGATCGACGGTCCACACAGGCTGAATCCGTAGATTCCGGCACATCAGGTGGGGTGGCTGAGAACGACTATTTTGCCAATTACAATGCCAACTCTCTTTACGCCATTGGAGCAAAGAAGTGGATGATCGGAATAACCCTGGCGGGAATTATTGTCGGACTGCTCAGAAAGAACCGGGTTGTCGTCCTAGTCATGCTCGCCTGGATCCTTGCGCTGTTTGGCATTGGACTGCTTTATAAGCTGAACATTCCGCTGCTGGCTTTCACGAACATGACCGGCATGATGATCATGCTCTACCTGCCAATTGGTGTGATCGTGGGTGTCCTTGCGGAAGATCTTTGGCAGCTATTCTCACTGGAGAAACACCAAAATTGGGGGGTTGGGCTTCAATGGGTCGTGTTGTTCCTGGCAGTGGTTGCCGCAATTTACCGGCTTGGCGAAGTTCAGACCTACCGACAGTTCATGACGGCTGCAGACGAGAAAGCCATGGACTGGATCGAGAACAACACTCCGAAGGATTCCATTTTTGCTGTCCACACCTACTATTGGCTGCCCGACTCGCCCCATGGCTCCGACGCGGGCTATTTCATTCCCTACTATGCCGATCGGGAAACCACCACCAGCACGATGATCTCAAGCCTGGGTCCCGGCTACGAAGAGGTCATGACCGAATCGGAAGCGGTGATGAGCCTTTATTCAACCTCCCCTGACATTGGCGCCCTGTGTAAACTTGGCGTTGATTACCTCTACGATGGTGCGAAGAACCCCTTTGACGGAAGCCAGTTCAATATTTCCGCGATCCAGCAGGCTGAAGGCGTTCAGACCATCTACCAGGATGGCGGCGTTTCGATCTACAAATTATGTGATTGAAAAGGCGTTGGGGTAAGGCGTGAATATTTGCATCGTGACCCAACAGTACAAAAACGTGATCAGCGGTGTTGGGCTGCATGCCAATAATCTCACCAAGGCGTTAATGGATGCAGGCCACACCATCACCCTGCTGCTGCCCGAAGACCAGGCTCCGCAAATTGCTTTGCCAAACCTAAAGGTTGTGACCGTCAAAAAGCCCCGCTTCAGCCAAAGCCAGGCGAGATGGATTTCATTGAGTTTTTCGTTCAATGCTGCTTTGAGGAAACAGGAGAAGCTTCAAAGTTTTGACCTGATCCACTTCACTGATGCCCGTGAATCCTTTTTTTGTTTACCGCGCGCTCCGATGATCGGGCATGTGAACGACACCTATTCCGCCGAACTTAAGACCCCCTCTGAATACAGGAAAAATTACCCGGATTGGGCGATGCGCTGGCTGTATTACAGCGCGGTGCACTTCCTCGAGTCACGCAAACTGCACCGTTTGAAACTGATCGTGGCGAACAGCCACTATACAGCCCAAACGATCATCAAAGCCTACCCTAATACCGCCTCCAAAGTCAGGCAATGTTACAAAAGCGTGGATGTTGGCAGATACCAAAATGTTCGAGCGAACCGGGAGGTGTCTCCACCTGACCCGGACAAACCAGTGATCTTATTCGTCGGTAGTAACATGCACCGCAAGGGCGTGCCCGACTTGATCAAAGCGGCCCCTGGCGTGTTAACGGATCATCCGCAGGCAAAGTTTGTTATTGTAGGCAATGACAAATCAGTGGACCGATTGAAGGCGCTTT
>JAAZBX010000012.1 GCA_012513575.1 Candidatus Dojkabacteria bacterium | reverse complement strand
GCTCAGTTGGTAGAGCATCTGTCTGAAGAACAGAGGGTCCCCAGTCCGAGCCTGGGTCTCGGCACCACGCGAGAGTAGTTCAGTTGGCTAGAACGACACATTGCCAATGTGTAGGTCGCGGGTTCGACCCCCGTCTCTCGCTCCAAGGATTCACCATTTACATCACTAAAATATCCATGTATATTTTATAAAGCTAATATGTTTTATTTTTCTTTATGGATGATTCAAATAAAGTAATGGGACAGTCAACAAATAATTATTCACCTGAGATTAATGTTCCTCCAATACCAAGCTCACTTCCCTCTGAGCCGTTACAGACGACCCCGAATACAAATCAACAGCAAATTTCGCAGACACCTGTGAGCAATGAGGTGCCAGGATCTGATATCCAACCCGAACCAGTTAAAGAGCAGCCGACACAACTCTCTTCCGAACCTTCAGTCTTAAATCCGGTTGAAACACCGCAGCAAGTACTTAATGTACATCACAATCCGCAAGAATCCCCAGAAAATACCTTTAAGGAGGGTACGTCTGTCTCACCCGAACCCATAGAACAAAAACCTCCTATTCAAGAAGAGATTCCTATAGAGCAAGAAGTGAAAGTTAAGGATAAGAGTACGAAAAAGTTTCCAATCTTGCTTTTAATTTTGATTGCTTTGGCATTAATCATTGGTGGTTATTTTGTGGCAAAGCAGTATTTATTTACAGGAGAGAATGCAAACAGGAAGAATGGAGATGATACTGAAGGTCAAGGATTGATAGTAGTTCAGAATGATGGGACTGCTCCCAAGGCAGATAAAACCTCCCCTGAAGACATATGTATCTCTGAGCTACAAAGTATTCTTTCAATGATCAAACAATTCGAAGAATACCAAAAGGAAAAGGATGCCTCATCAGTATTATCACTTTTTACAAAACCCGAAAGTACGCAAGAGAAAGCCGAATTAGCGAACTTAGATGGTTCGGACTCTGGATTGCCTCCAAGGCTTTACAACAATGTGTCAACCAATTATTTAACTGATTCTTACAGTGTAATTAGTAATCCTCTAAAAACAGAAAAAAGTGGAGTGTGTAATGTCATTGTTGAAGAGTTAAGAGCTTATTATGGAGGGCCAGATAATCCGGAATATTCAAGTCCTCTTGCGAAAAGCTTTACCTTGGTTGTAAAAAAAGTTGATGACAAGTGGATGATTGAATCCTATCAAAGTAGCGAAAAAAATATTAAAGAATCTAAATATTCAGGATTTTTAATGGAAATAGAAGATTAGCCAATAGTGTTTTATTAGGAATTAGAAAATAATTTCTTTATTTTCTTCCTGTTTTTGTAAGCCAAGTAACCAATTACTAAAATTGTAACGAATGTGAGGATATTATTAATCATATCCATTATCCTTTTAATCTGATTCCAGTTAAAACCTATCCTAGAACCTAAATATGCAAAACCATATGCATAAGCAAATGTTCCAATGAAAACTGCTATACAGGAAAGAAACAAATTGTATTTGAGGTAACCAGCCACAACCAAAACCGCAACTCTTAATCCAGGTGTAAACCTTGTGAGAAGAATATATAAGAACCCATACTTCTTCATAGACTTGTTGCTTTTGTTAAAAGAGTCCTCAGAAATTTTCAGAAACTGACCTTTCCCTGCCAAGAAAGAAAGAATATCTTTGTTTTTAAAGTAATAGCCGATTCCATAAGTCCACAATGCCCCAATAACCTCTCCAAGAGACGCTGTCACCGCAATAGGTACTACTTCACTTGGTTTCGCAGCAGCAACCATTGTAATAACCAACTCTGCTGGTAATACTCCAATAGCAGAAATAAATACACCCGGATAGCCAAGTCGTCCCATCCAGATAGTAATTTTTGTTAATATGTCAGAAATCACAAACAATATAATACCATAAGTTATAAATTAGATATCAAATGTGAACAAATATGTGATAGTATGAATAAATATGAATAGTAACATCAGTAAAGAAATAGTACTTAAGTGTTCGTCAAATAAGTGGTTAAAAGAAAAACTTTCAAGATTTAAACCAATTGTTTTTTTGCGAAAACGGTTACTGCTTACAATTTTTACTTCCATATTTATTCTCTCATTACTAATTGGCTTTTGGGATATATCAAAATTTTCCCTCTATAATCAAAATGGGAAAATACTTGAGGGAGATATCTCTCGGGAGATTTTAAGTTATCTAGAAGAAAATGTCTCAGGAAAAAACTTTTTTTCTGTATATTCTGGAAGTGTCTCCAATGAATTGGTTCGTAATATTTCATTCGTAAAATCAGCGACAGTTTCAAAATTGGCACCCAACAAGTTAAATATTTTGGTTGACATTTATGAGGATAGGATAGTCTCTTTAACCGAGAAGGATAGTTGCTCACTTCTTTCTATAGAAGGAGTGTTTCTGAGAGAGCTTTGTTCTGAGAGTTCAGAGAGAGTCGCTTGTTGCAAGGAAGACTCTAAAAAAAGCAACTATATTTTTTTCCAATCAGAGGAGGTAGGTCTTTCTAATGTAGAAAATAATAAGAGGGCGTTGATGGTAATGGAAACGATTAAAAAGGCTGTCCTTCTTGTTGAATCTTTCGATAATATTATTTCTGAAATTTATGTAAAAGACGGATTAATAGATCTGTTAGATAATCAAGGTCGTCTTTATCGTTTTGAGTTATCAAATAATCTGGATATTCAGCTTGCGAGATTCTTTGTTACGATGGGTAAAGTAAGAGAAGAGTCCATACAATACAGTATTATTGATGTTAGGTTTGAAAGACCTGTATTAAAAAATTGAAATGGTCTTGATAATCTAAACAATTTTGATTATATTAATTATATTGATGTTTCTAAACTACATCTTTTGTATAATAAATTAAGTAAAATAACTGTCAAACAATATGGCACGCAGAATAATTACAGCAATAGATGTCGGAAGCTCGAAAATTACAACCCTTATTACTTCAGTTGAGGATGGTAAGTGCCCTACAGTAATAGGAGTTTGTGCTCATCCGAGCAAGGGTATAAAAAAAGGTGTAGTGGTGAATATTGATGATGCAACTAGCGCTATTCTGGAAAGTGTAACTGCTGCTGAGAGAATGGCTGGGGTTACAGTATCTGATGTTTACGTTTCAATCAATGGTGAACAGGTTACAAGTTTAAATAATAAAGGTGTAGTTGCAGTTGCTGGTTCGGAAATTACAATAGATGATACATATAGGGCTATTGAAAATGCTAGAACTTTATCACTCCCAGACAATTTAAACCCAATTCATATTATCCCTAGAGAATTTGTTGTTGATAGCCAGGGTGGAATTAAATATCCAATAGGAATGAGTGGAGGAAGGCTTGAAGTTGAGACACATATTATTACTGCTCCAAATTCATACTGGCAAAATATAAAAAAATGTGTCGAACAAGTTGGAGCTACAGTATATGACGTTATTTTTTCCGCTTGGGCATCTTCCCTTGCAGTTTTAACAGATACGGAAAAGGAATTAGGTGTAACTCTTCTTGACATTGGTTCAGGGACAACAGGAATTGCAATTTTTCAAGAGGGTTCGATTGTTTACAGTGGTTGTATCCCTCTTGGTGGTAGCAGTATAACAAGTGATATAGCAATAGGTTTACAGGTGTCACTTGAAGAAGCTGAAAAGATAAAAGTAAATATGAATAAACTTTTTGATTCAAAATATGATGGCAGTAAGCCAAAAGAAATTAAGAACATCCCTACAATTTTAAGGAAAGCAGAACCAGAGAAGCCCAAGAAAAAGAAAGAAGAGGAGCTTGATTTAAATGCCATTGGAATTGATAAAGTTGTATCAAAAAATATGCTTGAGAAGATTGTAGGAGCAAGATGTGAAGAAATATTCCAAATGGCAAAAGAAAATATTTCTAAAGCTGGATATGATATTGCAATGCCAGCTGGTGTAGTTTTGACTGGTGGTACAAGCCTGTTAAGAGATATAACAAAATTTACACAGTCGTTGGTAGGTGTTGCCGCTAGGGTAGGCTATCCTTCTGGATTGACTGGAATGACTGAGGAGATTTCAGATCCTTCATACTCATGTGTACAGGGATTGATAAAACATGCCATGGATGACGAGGGGGAGATAAGTACAACAGGGGAAAAGGGAAAGGTTGATGTTAGGAATTTTTTTGGTAAAATAGGTGAATGGTTTAAATCTTTACTGCCATAAATAATTTAATAAACGAGGGACTTTATGTTAGTATCAACAAGCGTTGACCCAGTAGCCAAAATTAAGGTAATCGGTGTCGGAGGTGGTGGATGTAATGCTATTAACACCATGATTACTGATTATGATATTCAGGGTGTAGATTTTATGGCATTTAATACGGATGCTCAATCTTTAAAACTTTCACAAGCGCCAATTACTCTCCAATTAGGTGAAGAACTTACAAGGGGTTTAGGAGTAGGAGGGAATGCCGAATTGGGTGCTCAGGCAGCAGAGGAAAGTCTAGATCAGATTCAAGAAATGCTTGAAGGTGCAAATATGGTTTTTGTTACAGCTGGTATGGGAGGGGGAACTGGTACAGGTGCTGCACCAATTGTAGCTGGAGTTGCTAGAAACATGGGAGCATTAACTGTTGCTGTCGTTACTAAACCGTTTGATTTCGAAGGTCAAAAAAGAAAAGATATCGCAGAAGAGGGTATTGCCAACCTAAGGGACAAGGTTGATACTTTAATCGTTGTTCCAAACCAAAGACTTTTAGAAATTGTTAATGAAAGTGAAAAACTCTCGTTTATTGATGCTATGAAAAAAGTTGATTCTGTTTTGGCCGAAGGAGTTAAAAGCATTTCAAGTTTAATTAGTGAAACAGGATATGTGAATGCAGACTTTAATGATGCAAAAACAGTTATGAAAGACGCGGGAACTGCACTTATGGGGATTGGTAGAGCCTCTGGAGAGAATAGGGCGGAGGAGGCCGCTAGAGCTGCGACTTCGAGTCCTCTTTTAGATATGTCTATTGAAGGAGCTACTGGAGTTCTTTACAACATTGTAGCTTCAGATTTAACACTAACTGAAGTGAGTCAAGTTTCTGATTTAATAAAAGAAGCAGTTGATCCATCAGCAAACATTAAGTTTGGAGCTCAAATTGATCCAAATGCGGGAGAAGAATTGATAATTACTATCGTGGCAACTGGTTTTGATGAAAGTAAACAAATATATAGACAACAACAAAAGGATCAAACACCAAGCACACCAGTTTCAACCATAAGAACATTTGGATTTGAAAATAACGAATCTTCTGATGAAACATTGGATTCTTTTGATGATGAAAAAGAGGAAGATATAATTGAGGATGAAGAAGTACCAACTTCTCCAAAAGTATCTACATCTACAGAAGTTCAGGCAGATGATCCCTTAGATGTTCCTGCATTTATGCGAAATAGGTAAAAGTGAACTTTGATTTAACAGATTATGAATATCCAAAAGAAAGTCCTTGGAACAAAGAGATATTTTTCTTTTTCACTTTTAATACCACTTTTTCTTCTCATAACAGTTGGCTTAATTACTCTTTATTCAACCCTTATAAAATCATCAGGAGGATTTGAAGATACTGAAATTTTAAGCAAGCAATTACTGTTTATATTTGTAGGTTTAATACTGTTTTTCCTGTTAAGCTATTTTGATATTTCTTATTTAAAGCATTGGCAGTTATCCTTAATTATTTACTTAGGGACTGTGGGTCTTCTAGTGGCCACTCTATTTTTTGGGCCTCTAATTAAAGGTGTTAAGAGGTGGTTGGTGATTGGTGCCTTCCAATTACAGCCGTCAGAATTGGCAAAATTAGTTGTGATTATTCTTACATCAGCAATTTTTTCATTCAGAAAAAAGTACAGTGAATGGTTCCTTTTAATCGCGTCTCTTCTTCTGCTGATTCCCTTAGTACTATTAACTTATCTTCAGCCTAGCGGAAGTATGATGCTTCTTATGCTTGGCATATGGTTTGTATTAATATTTATGGGATTAAATGAGCCTCTTAGAAATGGAGTTATTATTTCAATTATTCTTTGTACAGTTGGTGCTTTCCTAATTCCTTCAATTACAAGCAATAATTTTTGGTTTCTATTATTAATTCCAGCCATTGTTTTTTCCATTTTTGGCTTTTATGTTAAGAGGAATTGGAAAGTAATTATCTTAATATCTTTGATTCTTGGAATTCTCCTGGGGACTTTGTCTACTATTACATGGGAACATATTTTAAAAGATTATCAGAAGGTAAGAATCATTGCTTTTATCAATCCAGAAGAGACATCTTCTGATTATGTATTTAATGTCACCCAATCCAAAATAGCTATTGGTTCAGGAAAATTTTGGGGAAAGGGGTTCGGAAATGGTACTCAGAGTAAAAGAAATTTTCTTCCAGAGTTTCGTACTGACTTTATCTTTGCTTCATATGCAGAAGAATTTGGACTAGTTGGAAGTTTATTCCTTATGCTACTTTATGGTTCAATAATTGTGTATTGCTTTGTTACTGCATTAGATTGTAAAGAGGACACACTGAATTCAATGATTTGCATGGGGGTTGGGATAAAGATTCTTTTTGAAGTATTTATTAATATTGGTACAAATACTGGAAGTATTCCTGCAACAGGAATTCCTTTGCCTTTAATGAGTGCAGGAGGAACAATTACCATAGTAACTTTAATGTGTTTAGGGTTAGTGCATAATATTAGCTTAAAAAATTCACAAAAAATTAGGACAAAAAAGGCTGATATTATTGATATATATGAGGATTAGAAGAAACCTTGGAAGGAAGAAAAATGTTGTAAGAAACAACAGAATTCATCGAAACCGAGGTTTCTTCTTTTACCTTACAAAAAAGTTATTGATAATGAAAAAGAATTCAGGATGGCTAAAAACAACAAAATGGATAGAAGTATGAGATTGTGCTGGAAATGTCCTTGTGAAGACAGCTCCTCATTTCCTTTAAAATAAAGAAAAGTAAAAAACAATCCTGGGATTATCAAAGCAATGGCTGCCCCAAGTGGGACAAAAACCATCATATGGAAAAACCCAAAAAGAATGCTTCTGAGAAAACCATCTATCCAATTTTTTGTTCCTTTTCTAAACTTTTCTTCTTCCCATTCTGCGGCTTTAGGTATTGCTGTCATAATAAGAATGCAGATAAGTATCCCTAGATATTTTATTTCAACTCCAAGAAGGTTTATGTTCGTGGAGGGTATACTTTCTGCATTTTGGTGAAAAATTAATTGCAATAATCTGGGAATTCCAAATCCCATCAATTTGGGGAAATTGGAGAAAAGAAAGAATGCAACAAATGCTGTTATGATAATTACAAGAATATTAAAGGGAATCAATTTCCAGTTTATCTTCTTGTATCTTTCAACCCAGCTACTATCTGATATTGCTGCGAAAGCAAGTAAAATGATATTTACAGAAATCCATATGTACTTCAAAATCAAGAAAAACATTTTTCCTCCTCTATGGAAACGAATTTGTAAGGTTGTTAATGAACAATAACAATAGATAAAAATCCATTGATATCAAGCTAATTCTAGCATATAAAACCAAAAAGTTCAAAACTATGGGTCGTTAAATGCAAAGACCTCATCTTTTATTGACTTTTTTTGAGTAATAACATAAAATCCATACCTATGGCAGACAAAAAAGTAACAAAAACAAAGACTACAAAAACCACAAAAGTTTCTACTGCAAAAAAGAAGGTTGCTGTTAAAAAACAAGTTGCAGTTGACGAGAAATTTGCAGTTATCTCAATATCTGGTGCTCAGATAAAGGTATACGAAGGAAAAGAGTATGAAGTAAAAAAGCTAGAAGGAAAGAAGGGAGACAAATTAGAGATAAAGGAAGTCCTCTTGTTATCAGATGGTAAAGATGTAAAAATTGGCAAACCATATGTTAAGGATGCATCAGTAAAGTTAGAAATATCATCTCAGAAAAAAGGTCCAAAGGTTGAAGGTTTTACATATAGTGCAAAGTCTAGACACAGAAGAAATTACGGATTTAGAGAGAGTATTACGAAAGTAATAGTTAAGAGCCTTTAAAAACATGTCCAAACAATTTTTCTTTGAAGCGGGAGCATTCCCAGATTTATCATATGTTGAATTAATAGCTGTTCTTGAATCTTTTAATATTTCAAAAGATATTATCACAAGATTTGGTACTACTATTTTTCTTGTAAAAAATGAAAAAATTGATGAGAATTTTGTAATCAATGTTTTTCAAAGATTAGGTGGATGTAAAAGAGTAGGATACATTCTTGAAGATATTGATAATTTTTCATATAGATCTGAATCTATCCAGGGAAGCAAAATTATTTTTGGGATTAGTATTCTTGGAGATAGTCTGAAAAACGAATCGGTATTTATAAAAAAGCTTGCAAACTCTATTAAAAGAACGCTAAGGAGTGACGCAATATCATCAAGATTTATCATCCCCAAGGGAAAAGACAATTCTCTTAATTCTGCACAGGTAATTAACAATCAAATAATAGAGAAAGGCTTTGAACTTGATATTTTAAGAAATTTTGAAACTGAAAAATACGGTAAGACTTTAATGGTCCAAGATTTGGAGGGTTTTGTTCAAAGAGATATGTATAAACCTAATACTGATATACAAATGGGAACATTGCCACCCAAACTTGCAAGGATGATGGTTAATTTCACAGCCCAAAATTCTGGAATTCTTTGGGACCCATTCTGTGGTTCAGGAACAATCCCAATGGAAGCTGTTATTTTGGGTTTCAATACCTTGGCTTCTGATGTAAATCCTGTTGCAGTAAATACAACCTCTTCTAATATTGAGTGGTTAAGTAAAGAAGGCTTTGCACCAGATGCACTGTATGAAAGTTTTAGATTTGATGTTACAAAGGCAAACAAGGAAGTGATTAAAAAACTCAAAAATACTGATATTACTGCAATAGTATGTGAACCGTATATGGGACCTCCTCAAACAGCCCTATTGTCAGAACAAAAAGCTTCTGAATTACTTATTGATGTGAAGAATCTGTACTTCAAGCTATTTGATTTAATTGATAATAAGATTGAAAAAAGATATATAAAGGTAATATTAATTATTCCTTCTTACAAAACTCAAAAAGGGTGGAAAACTTTTGGGATTAGGGAATTAGTAAACAAGAGATGGATAGTAAAGAATGGAGATTATTTAAAGAATAGGGACTTGAAGTGGTCAAGAAAAAATAGTATTATTACCAGGAACATTTTTATACTAGAAAGAACCTAGTATTATTATATAAATTGAAAAGTTGATGAAATGTCACATGTAGCAGCAGGAAGCACAACATCGAATCATGGCAATGTTGCAGGTAAGAGGTTAGGGGTAAAGAAATATGCTGGAGAAGAAGTAAAAGCTGGAAATATTATTCTTAGACAGAATGGATCTGTTTACCATGCCGGGAATAATACTTACATGAGTAAGAATTATTCTATTCATGCTAAGACCGCTGGTGTTGTGAAATTTAGAAGAATGAGCGGCTTCAAAAGGGGTAGATTCCTCGTTGATGTGGTAGAATAGTCATATATCTATGGCTAAATCCAAATTCATACAGATAGAAAGTAAAAATGCACTCTTAGAGCTTCTTAAGGAGGGAAGGGATTTTGAGACTATATATGCAGTAGGAAGTGCTTTTAAAGATGAGAAGAGTAAAGAGATTTACATGTTGGCTGGTCAAAAGAGAATACCTATTATCAAAGTTTCAAGAAAAGCAATTAACAGAAGGTTAAGGTCTTCGTCTTCAGAGAGCATCATCGGTGTAATGTATTCTCAAAATAGTTGGAATTTGGAAGAATTATTAGACACAATATATAAAGATAAAAAACAGCCATTTTTTCTAATTCTGGATAATGTGAAATATGCTCAAAATGTTGCTGCGATCATGAGAACAGCATTTGCTGTCGGAGTAAATGGCATTATTGTTAATCCCCAAGAAAAGAGTTTAATCTCTGATGAAACTATTAGAATATCTATGGGAGCGGCAGAGAGAGTCCCACTTGTTGAAATGAACTTATTTTCTGCGCTAAAAGTTTTAAAAGAAAATGATATTAAGACTTATGCTATTCATATGGAGGGCAATACTTACTATGAACAAAATCTCCGGGGTCCAATTGCATTTGTTTTGGGAGCTGAGGATGTAGGAATTTCTACAGGAATAATGGAGAGGGTAGACGGGTCTTTATCTATTCCAATGAGAGAGGGTATTGGCTCTTTGAATGTGAGTGCAACTGCAGCAATATTGCTTTATGAAAAGCTAAGACAAGAGGTAACTCCGACTTAAAGAAGTTTCTTCATTAAGTCATTTAATTCTTCTACATTGTTGTACCTAATTACTAACTTTCCTCCCTTTGTCATTTTTGTAATATGAGCAGTATAACCAAGTTTCCTACTTAACATATCAGAATACTTGTTAGTTTCCTCATCAGTAGTTTTCCAGATTCTTGTAGAAGAACCCTTACCAAAGGAGATTTTTCTTGCTAAAGCCTCTGCTTCTCTTACACTCATCCCTCTTTTAACGACTAAATCAGCTGCAGCAATCAAAGAAGTTTTGTCCTTTATTCCCAACAATGCTCTTGCATGACCTTCACTTAATTTCCCATTTAAAATATCTTCTTTAACAGGTTCAGGGATATTCAGAAGCCTAATTTTGTTTGTTATTGTTACTCGGTTAAATCCGACCCTTTTTGCAATCTCATCATGTGACATACCGAATTCATCTTGCATCTGTTTATATGCAGATGCTTCCTCAATGGGGTTTAAATCCTGTCTCTGAACGTTCTCTATTATGGCTAATTCGAGCATCTCCTGAGGAGAACTATCTTTTATTACAACAGGGACAGTCTTAAATCCTGCTAGCTGAGAGGCTCTAAGCCTTCTTTCTCCTGCAATTAGATAGTATCTATCTGAATCTCTTTTGCGAGTAATAATTAAGGGCTGTACTATGCCATGCTCCCTAATTGAGTCCGCTATTTGAATCAACTCATTGGGATCAATATGCATTCTAGGCTGATATGGATTTGGTTCGATTAATTCGATGCTAAATTCAGGGACAAAAGAACTACTAGAGTTATCAACTTGATTAGAGCTTATTAATGCAGCTAAACCTTTTCCTAATCTATCTGTCTCCATAGTGTTTTAAATTAAATTTAATCATCAAATCTAGAAATAAATTCAGAAGCTAACTTCGCATAAGCTAAAGCTCCTGTTGATTTATCATCGTATTGGAAAATTGTTTTTCCATGAGAAGGAGATTCTGAAAGTCGAACATTTCTTGGAACTACTGATTTGAAAGCAATGTCTTGAAAAAAATCCTTAACATCTTTTACCACGCTCTCTGAAAGTTTTGTTCTGCTATCAAACATAGTAAGTATTACTCCCCCAATTTTTAAAGAAGGGTTAACTCCTTTTATTAATTTTGTTGTTTCAATCAATTGTCCTAATCCTTCCAATGCAAAGTATTCACATTGTATTGGAATTATTAATTTCTGTGCAGCGGAAAGTGCATTTATTGTTAACAATCCTAAAGAAGGGGGACAATCTATTAGAATATAGTCATAATCCTCTTTAATGTCTTCAATTTTTTTCTTAAGTAATGTCTCTCTAGAAATCATATTAACCATTTCAATCTCAGCACCGGCAAGAGATAGGTGGGAGGGTACAAGAAAGAGATTTGGAGTTGAAGTTGCGACAAAAGCTGAGGATATAGAGTCATCTGAAACTAAAACATCATAGATATTTTTGTAAGGGGCTTTATCAGTAGAGGTCCAACTTTGTTTATCAAACTGTTGTGTAAAACCTATACCTGAGGATAGGTTGGCTTGAGGGTCCAAATCTATTAAAAGAACTTTCTTTCTTCTCTTTGCTAGGGCAGCCCCAAGATTCATAACAGTCGTAGTTTTACCAACGCCACCTTTTTGATTTGCAATTACAAAAATTTTCATATCTTAAGGTTAACATGTTTCACACAAGAAATCTACACACCTGAGTAACTTTCGTGCTTAACTAGTCTAAATTGATCAAATGGGAAATATACAATCCAAGCTTTACCTTTTATGTCCTTACCATCAATAGGGCCAAACATTCTTGAGTCCGAACTGTGTGGTCTGTTATCACCACAGACAAAATATCTTCCTTGGGGAACTGTAATAGTTTCACCCTCCTTAAGGTAATCTCCGCCGTTAGTATATATACTTGAATTAAGGTATTTAGATTCATCCAAAAGGTTCCCATTTATATAGAGCTTACCATCTTTAAGCATGACAGTTTCTCCCGGTAGTCCAATAATTCTTTTGATGAAATCTTGAGTATCGGAATATTTGAAAATTATTACATCACCTCGAGTTGGTTCTTTAATTTTGTAAAGAACTTTATTTGCCATTAGCATTTCCCCATTTTTGTATGTAGGGTGCATAGAATTCCCCACAACTTCATGGGGAGTCATAATGAAGAGGTAAAGGACAACGGATATCACAAGTGCAACAACAACAGTCTCAAGAAAAGAAAGAATGAATTTCCCAACAGACCCAATTACAGATGAAATCTTCTCAGTTTGAGTTAATACTTCTGGCTCTGAATCATACATATGATTTGGAATTTAAAATAGTTGATTAATATACTAATATCCAGTTTATTAGAATGGATAAGCTTTGTCAATTGATGATGAAGTGGTACCGCTACGGGGAATCGAACCCCGGTTTACAGGATGAAAACCTGTTGTCCTAAACCCCTAGACGATAGCGGCATAACTGAGAGATTCTACTATAATTAAAGGGCTTTGTGAAGATTACTTTATCTGGCCTTTTGCAATCATACTTAGTATTTGTTGCTCTTCAGCGAATGTCGCTCGTTTAAAGGCAGCTAATTCTTTTTCATATACGTATCTTCTTTTGCATTTGCATTCAACCATAATTCTGTTTTCAGAGAGATTTCCAATTTTTTTTGCTTTGGTTAAATGTCCTGTACAGCCGACACAAAGTTTTCGCTCAAGAAGCACATTTTGAAATGGTCTTGTAATATTTTTCAGCATAGGCATCATTCTATCATAGATATCCCCCTAGGCAACAACCCATAGTATTGTCCGAACGGTTGAATTCTGGTATAATGTATGTAGATATAGAAAAATCAGTATATTTAATTATCTGTTTCTATACTATTCTTACTGCTCTTTAATAAAACATTTCTTCTCCATTTCTTATTGATTGGGATATTTAATATATATTTTTTTGTATTAAGTATCCCTTTCAATAGGGAAAAACAAAAATCTTAAAGGAGATAGTAAGAAATGTGTAAAATTAAGTGTTCGAAAAAGGTACAGAGGTATTACAATTTTCTTGAATCCAGAACTTCGGGAATTGAGTTTGAAGGAACTCAAACAAACCGAAAGGATGAGATTGCAAAAATTGCCGTTCTATTAGGCAAATACATGCAGTATCGGTTCCCACACTGGGAAAACTGCTCAGCGGCAGTAGTGCATTCCACATTACGCGATTGGAGAGCAAGAACGAAAGTCTCTGATGCCTGCTATGACAATGTATTGCTGTTCTTAAACAGTAATTGGGATTATTCCAAATTCCTGCCAATAACACCAGCAATTGCCGTAGCATAAGTAAGAATAACAAGCACCAAGTGGTGACATATATCCTGTTTTATACAGATTAATATATTTCACATTACTGGTGCTTTTTCCTTTTTTTAGAAATATATATGAAATGATATAATGAGAATATTAATTTTACGATTAAATATATGGACAACACCTTAATTGAATCACCACAACAAGAAAGAGAAGTTCCAATTAGTAGAAATAATATATTTAATTTCAAACCGGATAGTGTAGAGACAGTACAATTTCCATTGATTCGTTTTGGTAGTCAATTTGAAAATTTAGATATTGCGGCTAAAGGACATAAATATGGTAGTACTAGAGTATTGGTTGAATTAGATAGCGAAACATATGTATTAATGCCTGCAGGTTTGGAACTCGAAGAAGTAGAGAAAATTTACAATCTCTATCGTAAGGGTGTTTACTGTGAGTATTTATCAGAAGAAGAGGGTAATACTGATTTTGCATATTTAGGTATAGGGGATAGTTTTGATATTATGAACGAGCAGGAACAGGGTTCTTCTGTACAAATTGCACCATATGCAAATATTTATATTCCTTTTGGAGTAACAGTGGAAGAAATAGAGAATCTCTCAATATTGTTACATAGGGGGGTTGAAATAAGTAGAAAGAAGTAGGTTATACATAACTATTGAATGCCGAGGAGAGGACTCGAACCTCCAAGGGTTTTACCCCATATGCTCCTAAGGCATACGTGTCTGCCAGTTTCACCACCTCGGCTTAATTGGGTATATTTTACTAAATATTAGTACAATTTTATAGTAGTAAACTTTTTACATACTTTCACCTGTGCTATTATATCTATTATTAACAATGCCCTAAATTACTAATGGAAAGAGAATCAAGTGATGGTACATCATAGTTTGTATAGGCTCCACGAATGAATCTCTTAAAACGAACTCTTTAGACAGAAGGAGTGCATTCTTAAAAGAATAAGGGAAACTACTAATTAACTATCCTTACTGCCGTCAAATATCTTCCCGTAAACCTTAACACAGCCATTCTCTTTGAATTTTGCATTCTTAAGTACCTCCTCTTGTGAGATACTTCTTCCTGAAATATCTTCTCTTAGCTCCTTAAGTTTAACATGTCCTTTCATTGGCTCTACATCTTTGGTGTCTACTTCTTTGAGAACATCAACTGATTCAAGAATAGTTTCCATCTGTGGAGTAAACTTTTTTAACTCTTCATCTGTAAGAGAAATTCTAGAAAGCTGTGCTATATGTTTAACATCTATTTTCATTTCTTTAATTCTTCTATTAAAGTATTTCTAACATCATTAGGATTTGCAGTCCCTTTTGTAATTTGCATTACTTTTCCGACTAGAAAACCGATACTTGCTTCTTTCCCATTTCTGTAATCGGATACTGCTTGAGTATTTTCTTCAATTACCTTTTTCACGACATCAGCAAGAGAGCCATTACTTTCTTTGGCCATCTTCAATTTCTGAATTTCTTCCAAGATATTTATTCCCTTGTCGATACTGTCATTAAGGAGCTCTTCAGCTTTGTTTTTGGTAAAATTACCATCTTTAAAAGCAATTATTAATTGAGCTAAATCATCACTTTTAACTCCAATCTCTGAGAAATCCTTACCTTTCTTGTTTGAAATAGCATAGAGGGGACCCATTATCCAGTTCGAAGCCTCTTTTGCAGCTTCTTTTGCATCTAATTTCTTTGAAAGAATCTTCTGAAGCTCTTCAAAATACTCTGCACTTTTTTTTGTGGAAGATATTACCTCTGCGGAATATTCGGAAATTTCCCAAGTGCTTGTATATCTTTCTATCTTCTCATTGGGAAGTTCTATTAGTTCCGTTGAGATATTCTCTATGTCATTATTTGAGATTTCGATTACTGGGATATCCGGTTCTGGCATGTATCGATAATCATCTGCTGTTTCTTTGTATCTTTGAAATTCAGTAATATTCTTTGATGCATTCCATCCTCTTGTTTGTTGTTTTAATTGTTTTCCCTGCTCTAATTCTTCGGTCATCCTCTTTACCTCAAATAGTATTGCCTTCTCGACTGCAGTAATTGAACCAATATTTTTGACTTCTGATTTCGGATTTAATTTGTAATTACCGAAAGACTTGATTTTTCCATCTTTGTACTCCCATTTCCCTTTTTCTTGAATAGAAATATTTGGTTCGCATCTCATTTGACCTTTCTCCATATCAGCATCTGAAATATTTAGATATCTTGCAATTTGTCGTATTTTTGTAGCAAAGTCTTTAGCATCTTTGGCACTTCTGATAGAAGGCTTAGTTACGATCTCAATTAATGGGACACCAGATTTGTTGTAATCAACTAGTGTGTACTCTTTGCCTGTTGAGGTTTCAATATGATGTGTTGATTTAGCAACATCTTCTTCTTGATGGATTCTTTCAATTTCTACTTTCTGCCCACTAGGAACTTGAACAAAGCCATTTGAACAGATAGGTTTCTTATACTGGCTTATCTGATATCCTTTTGGCAGATCTGGATAAAAGTAGTGTTTTCTGTCAAAGAAGATTTCATTGGAAATACTACACTTTGTAGCTAGGCCCATTAAGATACATAGTTCTATTGCCCTTTTGTTTGGAACAGGTAGTGCACCGGGTAAGCCTAAACAAACGGGGCATACATGAGTATTAGGCTCTTTTTGAAAATAATTAGTAGGGCAGGAGCAAAACATCTTAGAATTTGTATTCGTTTGAATATGGATTTCTAAACCTACAATTACATCATATTTTTCTGCTATTTCCATGAGTGTATATTATCAATTTTAGTTGAAGTTTTCTATACGCTTGAAGAAAAGGATCAATTAATCAACATTAAAGATTAGGTCGTCCTCTGTTTCAAATTTAGACT
Source organism: Candidatus Dojkabacteria bacterium (assembly GCA_012513575.1). Classification (GTDB taxonomy): domain Bacteria; phylum Patescibacteriota; class Dojkabacteria; order SC72; family SC72; genus UBA5232. The sequence continues at coordinate 13,595 of JAAZBX010000012.1, read as the reverse complement.
TTTCTAAGATGTAAAAAGTTCCTCTTCCTTGACCCTTCGCTTTTATATATCCCTTTTGAACCATATCCTGTAAATCTCTATATGAGGTCATGAACGATACACCCATCATTTTAGTTAACATTTTCCTATCAATTTTCTGATTTAGAGTAAGATAGTCTATTATTTGAATTTGTCTTGGATTGAGTTCATATTCTAATGTTCCTTGTTTTTTTACTTTTTTAACATGGGTACTTATATATTCCTTGGATATTTCTATTGCACTAACAGAAATAGTGTAAAGGAATGCTTCCAAGAAAGGAGTTAAATCAATTTTTGCTTTAGTCATCTTGTGTGCTGCCAAAATGTCCTCTGAAATATATTCAATGGATTTAAAGTAAGGGACTAAATTGTTGGGATTGTACCCATATTTCTTTGAGAGAATTTCTGCCACAAGTATTGCGGTTATTTGATTCCCAACGGTAAATGGAGCCTTATCCAAAAACTCGTAAAGCAAAATGCCGATCTTAATTAGTTTATGATTACTGTCAGTACCATTTTGAAGCCAGTCAAAAAGTTCATTGAAATGGGAAGACATATCTAGATTGGGATAGAAGTCACGGTTTTTATACCAAGTATCATATATTTCATTAGGTTTTTCTGAAAAACCTCTAACCTTACCAATATCCCAATCATCTACTATATTCCTCATAAGTATCCTATTTATATGCACAGCTAATTCAATTGATGGTTTTAAGGAATTTGTGTTTGTGTACGATTTTACAAAATCTTTAGCACTTCTAAAATTAAGAAAAATTTGATATTTCTTTTTTTCTGAAGACATCTCTTGACCTCTTTGAATATTAAGGGCCTTGTTGTATCCTATTGGGACTCCAACTAATTCGCCCATCTTTTGTATATCATCGGCTGAAAATCTCTCATCCAATGCAATTTTATATTTGTCAGGAAGCGGGTTGTATTTTAAATCATTCATTGCCAACTCATATTTAACTATGTAGTTGAGCATAAGATTTGTTAATGTATATTTTGGTGCTTTCATGTTTTTCTTTAGCTGATGGATGGCCTCGAACCATCGACCTGTCCCTTACGAAGGGAATGCTCTACCAACTGAGCTACATCAGCAATCGTAACATGGATTGTAACAAAGAGGAGAAAAGTATACAAGAGTCTGTTGTAAAAGCGAGAGGCGGGATTCGAACCCGTGACCTTCTCCTTGGGAAGGAGACATTCTACCAACTGAACTACTCTCGCATTAAGTACATTCTACTAAAAAAAGAGGAGTATTCCTACTCCCCTTTCTCAATTCCCATTTTTATGCAGTTATTTGTTTTTTTACTTCTTCCCAATCTTCTCTTAATTGCTCTCCCAATTTCTTTGATGCTTCTGCAGTAATTTTCCCATTGCCTTTGAAGTTCTCAACAATTTCATCAACGATTTTTTTGTAATCATCTCCGTTGATTTCCTTTCCAGCTTTCTTTAAATTCTCTAATTTAACTGCAACCTCTTTCTTTGCTCCTTCGAAAAGTTCTTCTCCCTTCTCTTTTGTGTCTTGAGCAAACTTTTTAATATCTTCCCTGGTTTCTTTCCCTGATTTGGGTGCAAAGAGTAATCCTGCAATTGCTCCGAAGATAGCTCCAAGGGTTAAACCTGTTGCTACTTTTCCAGCTGTATTTGGTTTTTTGTCTTCCATAAAAATAAAAATTAATTTAAATAAATTAGAACTTGACTAACTTAAATATTAGGTAAGCTAATAGTAAGAATAGGCATAAAATAGTATAGCAAGAAGTTTGTATGTAAAGGAAGAGGTTGGGAAGTTGCTATTCTAAATGTAATTTTAACAATAATATATGTTAACATATAGAGTTATGATTCTTCCTGATAAAAAATTAGAAGAAAAGCTGTGGAGAAGAGGTCTTAAATTCATTGTTGGAGTTGATGAGGCTGGTAGAGGTCCCTTAGCAGGGCCGGTAGTTGTTGGTGCAGTTATGTTAAAACCGGAATCTGAACTCCTCGAGGGAGTTAGGGATAGTAAGAAACTTAGTAAAAACCAAAGAGAGTTGCTGTATAAGGCAATTACTGAAAATTACTCTTGGGGAGTTGGTGTTGTGAGCGCCCGTGTTATTGATAGAATTGGCATTAAGGAGGCTGTAAGGCAGGCAATGATAGCTGCAATTGAAACCATTGAAAGAAAGATTGATCATCCTGCTGATTATATTATTTCTGATGGGGCAGTATACTTGATTGAGGGGAGAGAGATGTTGAGTATTAATCATGGAGACTTACATCATTACAGTATTTCTGCTGCTTCAATAATTGCGAAAGTTACAAGGGATAGAATAATGGAAAGGTACGCTAAGAAGTATCCACAATATCTTTTTGAAAAAAATGTTGGTTATGGTACAAAAGAACATCTGGATGCAATTAAAAGATTTGGTATCTCTGATATCCATAGGAGAAGTTATGCTCCTATTAGAAAAGCCTTGTAATATTGTATGATTGAATAGTATAATGGCGAGTTATTTATGGGGCGCTAGCTCATCAGGTAGAGCAACTGCCTTTTAAGCAGTTGGTGCGGAGTTCGAGTCTCCGGCGCCTCACCATTTATATCTCCCCCTTCTTGTAGCTTACACTAATATATGTTAATTTAATGTATTAATATTATCCTTAAGATATTATGGATGACAAAACTAAGTCTCAGGAACAGGTAGAAACTAAAAATGAAATTAATAAAGAAGAGAGTAAGATAAAAAGAAAGAAAGTAAACCCCTTGTTTATTGTTTTAGCCCTTTTTGTTCTATTTTCCCTTATCCCCGTAATTGGATACTTACTTTTTAAATATAATGTTGGAAATGCTTTTAAAGAAAATGAAAGTTGTAAAGTAAACAGACAAGCAGTATGTGATCCAACAAGAGAAGAAAGTGAAGATGGTAGTGGAACTGAGGTTATTGATACCAAGCAAAACAAACTGGAAGTTGTAAATAAAGGCTGGGCTCTTTTTTACGATGCCGATTTAAAAGTATCCATTGAAATACCCAATTATACCGCAAATGTGGCTGGAGGTGCTTCAAAATCAGAGTGGCGTGGGAAAATAGATTCGTACAATACTGATTCTTACTTTGGCAAACAAATTAAAACAATTTCTATAGATTTTTGGCCCGCAAACACTTCAGATTTAGGTGGATGTGGAGGAGGATGCTGGGGAGAACATCATGTTTCTGTAACAGCATACGAGAATAAGGGAAACCTAACTCTTGAACAAGTTAAAGATAAATATATTTTAGAAATTGGAAAAATGGGAGATACCGAAGTCTCTGGTGAGACTGCAACTAAACTTATTTCTAAATGGGGGAGTCAGGTATATGAATACAAATGGGATGTTATAGATGGAACGATTGAGGGTTATTTGATTGTTAAGAATAATTTTATCTATGACATTAATTACTTTTTCTCTACTCAAAACTTAGAATCTAAAGCCATTGCTCTAAAAGTACTTGATTCAATAAAATTTAATTAATTATTCTTGATATGAAAAAAACTAAGAATGAAAACAAAAAAGGGATATTAAGTAAACTTAAGGAGAGTGCTATTAAAAACAAGTCACTATTACTTCTGTTAGGATTTGTCTTTTCTCTTTTAATAGTTCCCATAATATTGTATTTTGTATTTTTTAATAATCGTCCAGTTGATAAACCTTTTGATAACAAACAAAGAATATGCATAGGATGTAGCAATGAAGATTGCCCTGCTAAAAGAGATAAAGATTGTAGCTGTGAAAAATCAAAAACAGGTGGTTGTCCATATCGTAGGTAAGACAATAAGAGGATTACTTCAAATTAAGAACCTGCTTACCAATCTCCTTCTCTAAATAATATGAGAGAGAAAGTATCTTTTGCTCGTCAAAATGTCTTCCTATAAACTGAAACCCAGTAGGCATATTATTGGATAATCCATTTGGTATAGAAATACCAGGCAAACCAGCTAAAGAGCTGCCCTCAGCTAGAACATCAGCCAATTCTCCGAACAATGGGTTTTCTGCATCTTTATCTGATAAAGCTGTTGATGGAGTAGAGGGTCCAATAATAGCATCATATTTAGAAAGAATTTTATCCAAATCTTCTTTAATTAATTGGCGAACCTGTTCTGATTTCTTGAAATATTCATCAGCATATCCTGCGGAGAGAGAGAATGTCCCAGTCATAATTCTTCTTTTTGCTTCCTGTCCAAATCCTTCTCCTCTTGTTGTGTTGTAATTCTCTACAACACTTATATCATTTCCACCATTTATTCCGTATCTAGTTCCATCATACCTAGCGAGATTTGAAGAGACCTCGCTTCTACAAGTTAGGGTGTATACTGCTATCCCAAACTTAGGATCCAAAAGAGATACTTCTTCAATTTTTATCCCAAGCTGTTTTAGAACATCCACACTTCTTAAGAAATTCTTCCTAACACCATCCTCTAATTGTAATTCCAAATATTCTTTAGGGAGAGCAATCTTAATGTCTTTAAGATTAATTTTCTCAAGGTTAGAGGAATAGTTTGGGACTTTCTCATTTGAGGAAGTAAAATCATTTTTATCATGTCCTGCAATAATTTCAAGCAAATATGCTGCATCCTTAACATCTTTAGTAATTGGCCCAGGACTATCTAGAGAAGATCCCATTGCCAAGATTCCATATCTTGAGACTCTCCCATAGGTTGGTTTTAGTCCAACTACTCCGCACCATGAGGCAGGCAAACGTATGGAGCCAGCAGTTTCGGTTCCTAGCGATGCTGTGCACAAATCTGCAGCTAAAGAAGCAGAAGAACCCCCACTTGATCCACCAGGCAATTTAGACACGTCCCAGGGGTTTCTAGACGCTCCGAAGTAGGATGTCGCTGTACCTGACCCATGGCAGAACTCGTCTAAATTTGTTTTGCCTAAAATAATTGCATTCTCTTTGATAATTCTGCTCACCACAGTTGCATCATATACGGGAATGTAACCCTCCAATATTTTGGAGGCACAAGTTGTTAATATGTCTTTTGTGGAGTAAACATCTTTAATTGAAATTGGTATCCCAGAAAGTTTACTATCTTTATATTTGTTAAAATTATTATCAAACTCCGTAGCTTTTATTTTAGATTCTTCGTTGCAAACTGTAATGAAAGAATTTAGCTTCGGATCATAATCTTCTATCCTTTTAAGGTAATACTCCACAACCTCTGTGGCAGAAATCTCCTTGGAAAGTAATTTCTCTCTAAGTTGTGTAATGGTAAAGTTTTCCACTTGCTTATTTTATCAAAATACCCAGTAAATGAGAACGCAAATTAAAAATGTCACGACTGTTCCACCTATCACCTGTAACAGAGTATGTTTTTTTAATACAATTCTTGACCACCCAATGAAGGGGGAGAACAGAAACAAAAGGAAGAAATATGGTGAGAAAAGATAAGCTAAAGTGCAAAAGAGAAGAGTAGAGTATGTCATATGGCCACTAATCTTCCAAAAGAGAGTAATGAAAGAGATGGTCGCAGAAGTTAAGAAAAGTGCCAGAGCAATTTCAGATAGAGATGGAATTTGGAATCCATATACGATTAGGGAAAGAACTCCGTAAAGCATGGAAACAGACAGAAAGTATGGTGGTCTTTCGCGTCTATCTGTGAATTCATAGTCCGATATCTTGCCCAATTTTTTAAGTATCAAAAAGGGGAGAGTAGTGGCAAGGAGATATGCTAATGACAAGCTCACCTTTTGAAACAATTCTATTGAAGTGGAAAAAATTCCAAACAATGGGGTTAAAACCATCGTTAAGAAACCATTTGAAATTTCCGATATTATTCTAGCTAATTTTGGCTTATTCATAATCTTTTATTCTAACACGAAATACTACTCTTGCCCAAGAATTTGTCTTTTAAGTTCTCTTTCATCTTCCTTACTTAATGTTTTTATCCCCTTAATTTTTAGATTCTTTGAAAACTCAAATACTTTAAGTAATGCATCGGAATCATCGTCTGCAGCAATTCTGTTAGTACCAATCTTGTTACATTTTGCACATTTATGCACAATCATCACTTCTCCTTGGACAAATTTATTATATTTATCAACTCTTCCCTTTTTGAAGGTTAATCCAACAGGTTTCATATCACCTCCACAAGAAGAGTTTCTATCCCCTGGAGTATTTAGGTCTAGATGTTTTGAATGAAGGCAGAAAGGGCAATGATTGCGATTCTTTGTGCCAATATCTCCTTCCTCTTTAACGTCTCTTTTGCAATTAATACAGGTAAACATTAATTTAAAAGTTTTTCTGAAAATTTATCATTCTTTTTTGTAATTATACATAATCGGTGGAGAGCCCTAGTGATTCCAACATAAAGAAGCTTAAGAGAGAGTGTGTCATTAGAATAATAATTGGAATTAACATCTGCGATTATTATTGAGTCAAACTCTAGACCTTTTGCTAAATCAATTGGAAGTATAAGTAGTCCTGTTTTGTAATTGTTTTCCGAGAAATCAATTATTTCTCTACCAATATCTTTCTCATAAGGTTTTAAGAAGGCAAAAATCTTTTTAGCATGTTCTTTGTCCCTTGCCAAAATAGCACATGTAATGGATCCTTTATTAAAATAATCCTTTATTGTGTTGATAACCTGTTTTAAATCTGAGTTTTGAATTTTTATGAAATCTTGGTTGAATTCAAAAATTGATACTTTTTCTCCATGACGCAGAACTGCTTCTGGAAGTTGGTATGATTTTGGAAAATATTCTTTGAATATTTTATTTCCGAAGTTTACAATTTCTTCAGTAGTTCTATAACATTTTTGCAATTGATGATATGTATATTTGTTTTTGGAGTTTAAATCAAGAATTTCAAATACCTCATCCCAAGACTCTAAATAAAAGGGAGGAATTATGGATTGTGCCAAGTCACCTGCGATTGTGATATTCCCATTTTTAGCTATTTGAGATAGAGTGAATAATTGTATTAGACTCATATCTTGAGCTTCATCTATCATGATGTACTGTCTTTCTGAAAGTTTTGTCCCATATACCTTGAAATGAAGATAAACAATAGGGGCAAGATCTTCAATCCTTAGAGTGCGAATTCTCCCATTGTGTTTTAATCCCTGCAAAGAATAGGTCGATATTTCATCGTTAACTAATTTAGTTTTGAAAAGGTTTTTATAAAGTTGATATATATCAGTTTCTTTTCTTACATAGGCAAGAACTTTAGCTTTCTTTCCTTCAATTTCTTCTGTATTGATCCTAATTTCTCCCTGTTTGTACTTGGAGAATCTTCCCTGTGCATACGCATACTCAATTGCCAAAGATATTCGCTCAACCATGTCAATGTCCTTAAATTCTTCTTTGAGTTGATAATACCTAAGAGATATTTTGTCAGAAAGAGAAGTAGGAAGATTTTCCAAGATCTTCTTTTCAAATTGCTCATAATATCTATTTAGAATATCGATAAACTGCTTGGAACCTTTTAACTTTTTAATAGGTAAGTTCTCTTTTTCTAGTGAAATTGTAAAAAAATCTCCCCATCCAAGAACTTTTTTTGCCCAAAATAGATAGGTCATAATTTCGCCTTTTCTTACACCCAAGTTGGGGAGAACATCAGAAACATAATCAATGAACATTTGATTGGATGCAATTATCAAAGAATTGCTCTCGTTAATCAATTTGGGATATGTGTAAAAGAGATAAGCCAATCGATGAAGAAGAATCGTGGTTTTACCACTTCCAGCGACTCCTTGAATTACAACGGGGTGATTAATTTCTTCTCTAATTATTTCATTTTGCTGAGTTTGGATGGTTGAGACAATATCCTGAAGTTTCTTCCCAATCCTATGTTCTAGCTGAGAAAGAAGAAATTCATCTGCAGCAACATTTCCCGAGTTCGCATCATAAATCCCCTGGATTCTCGCTCTAGATATTTGAAATTGTCTCTTTTGCTTTAAATCTCCTCTTCTAATTCCAATAGGAGCTTGGAATGAGACATCCACTTGAGGTCCAGTGTTTTGATAGTAAATATTTGCTATCGGAGATCTCCAATCAGTGATTAATGGGATTTGTGTTTCTTTATCGATAAGGGCAAATTTCCCAATATAAATTTTTATATCTCTCTTAGTATCGTATGGAGTAAAAAGTATCTTACCAAAATAAGGAGAATCAAAAGTAACAAGCTCGTTATTAATTCTTCCAACTATAATTTCGATTTCGGTTAATATCTTGTTATAAACGGCCCTTGCTGCTTTCTTTTCATCTGAATCCGTTTCAGCATCAATTTCCTCAATCTGCCTTTCTAACTGTTCTTCTAATCTTTTCAGATTGTTAAGTAATATTAAGAGTTTACTTTTTGTTATGTTCGTTACTTTTATTAGATTGGGGTACTCCTCTTTGGAAAGTTCTGTGTCGGGGATTAGATCTTTAAAATTTGAAATTTCCTCTATGTCCTTATATATGGGATTTAGGTATTTTTCAAAATTTTGCATGATAATTACGGCAAGATTACCTCGCAATTTTATCTTATTTTGCAATTAAGGTCTATACCTTTTATCTTTCTAAGGTTCATATGATATTATAAGAGAATGAGTAGGCAATTAAAATTACTTTTATATTTGATAGGACTAGTTTCCCTTTTCTTTTTTCTTCAAGAAAAATTTGGAGATGACAAATTCTTTATTAAAGAAAAGGATGAAGAAACTCAACAATTAAAAGAATCCAATGAAACCTTGGGAACCTCCCAAGAAATCAAAGAAATATCTGAGGAGGGTTCTAAGTATCTTGAAATAAATACTTCAACAGGAGAGAGCATACGTGTAAATGTTGAGGTGGCAGACGATGATTTGGAAATTATGAATGGTCTCTCAAACAGAGAACTTTTAGGAGATTATGATGGGATGTGGTTTGTATTTAAAGAAGATGTTAAGAATCCGTTCTGGATGCCTAATATGAAATTCCCTTTAGATATAATTTTTGTTGATTCAAAAGGTTATATCGTTGATATTATAAAACAAGCTCAACCCTGTGTGTCAATTGAAAACTGTCCAAATCTTTTCCCTGACTCGGAGTATCGTTATGTCTTGGAAGTAAATGGCAACTTTTGTAGTTTAAATAAAATTGAAGAAGGTTCTAGTATTGTTCAACATATTTAAGAGTAATTATTATGATTAATTCAATTATTGAATGGTTAGTTAACTTAATTTCATCGGTGGGATATTGGGGAGTAGGTTTAGCTATGTTTATTGAAAGTTTCTTTGCTCCGATTCCGAGTGAAATTATTTTACCTTTCTCAGGATTTGTTGCTTCAAAGGGCAATTTAAATATACTTATTGTTATCATTGTTGCTACGATTGCCGCCTATTTGGGCTCTCTTCCTTTTTACTTTATTGGGAAATTGGGAGAGGAGAAGGTTCTTTCTTTCTTGAAAAAGTTTGGGAAATATCTTTTTATTTCTGACAAAGATCTTAAGAAGGGTATAGAGGTTTTTGAAAAATTTGGTAACAGATTTGTACTTCTTGGAAGATTAATTCCAATTATTAGAACAGTTATTTCTTTTCCTGCGGGAGTATCAAAAATGAACTTTGGTATTTTTTCTCTCTATACAATTATTGGAACTGCCATTTGGTCTACAATCCTTTCTTTGGCAGGATTCTTTTTGGGTTCAAAATGGGAAAACGTCTCTATTTTTGTTGCAAGATATGAGAAGGTAATAATTGGAATTTTATTATTTATCACTATAGTGTTTATAGGAAATAAGATTCTTAAAAGGAAGAATACTAAATCATAGGTAAAAGATTTTTTCCTGTCATTTCACTTGGCTTATTTATTCCCATGACTTGCAAAATTGTTGGTGCTATATCGTGAAGTGCTCCATAGGGAAGAAGTTGCTCCTTAAATTGTGTTCCTACAACAATCAGGGGAACGGGATTTATGGAATGCTCAGTATCCATTTCTCCATTGTCCAAGTTTAACATCTCTTCAACATTCCCATGATCAGAGGTTATGAATACCGCACCTCCAACGGCGGTGAAACTGTTAACCAATTCTCTAACACAGAAGTCAACTACTTTAACAGACTTAACTGCCGCTTCTAAATTCCCAGTATGTCCTACCATATCTGTATTGGCAAAATTGACAACTAAAAAATCATAAATCCCTTTAGATATTCTATCTATCAGAATTGTTGTTATCTCTACTGCACTCATCTCTGGTTTTAGGTCGTAAGTGGTAACTTTCGGTGACGGTATTATTATTCTGTCTTCTTTGTCATAAATAATAGGTGTCCCACCATTAAAGAAGTATGTTACATGGGGGAACTTCTCTGTCTCTGCGATTCTTAATTGTGATTTGTTCTCTGTGTCGATAACATTTCCTAATGAAAGATGTATATACTGTTTTGGGAATAAAACATTTGGGGTCAAATTTTTTCGATATTCGACCATTGTCGCAACAAAAAGATTTGGAATTTTTTTACGAATAAATCCCTCGAAATTATCAGAAATTAAAGCATCTGCAAGCTGAAGGATTCTATCGGGCCTGAAATTCATAAAAATTACAGAGTCGTTCTCCTTAATATTGCTACTATTTATAACAGAGGGTTCAAGAAATTCATCAGTAATTTTTTGTTTATAATTGTTTTCGATTGCTGCATAATAGTTTGGATATTTCTCTCCTAAGTTTTTTTCAAGTAAATAGTATGCCCTTTCTGTTCTGTCCCATTTGTTGTTTCTATCCATTCCATAATACCTTCCGATTACTGTTCCTATTTGTCCCATACCTCTCTCCATACAGTATTTATCAATGTCTGACAGATATGAAGATGAAACATTTACTGCAGTATCTCTTCCATCTGTAAAAGCATGGATAAAGAGTTTGTTTGGGAAATTTTGTTTGGAGAAGAAATCAATTAAAGCCTTAAAATGATTAACATGAGAATGAACTGAGCCATCACTAAGTAAACCTACCAAATGTACATTACCACCATATTTGGATGCATGGTTGTAAGCCTTTATAAGAGTATTGTTCTGAAAAAGAAGTCCTTTCTCAATTGCATTGTTAATTCTTGGGAGGCTTTGACTAACAGTTCTACCGGCCCCAATATTTAAATGTCCAACTTCGCTGTTTCCTTTTACATTTTTTGGTAGACCAACATGTTCTCCCGATGCAATAAGATAGGTGTGAGGACAAGAACTCCAAAGTGAGGACAAAGTGGAAGGATTAGCTTTGACAACGGCATTTCCAGGGCTTAAGGGTGCTGCCCCTAAACCGTCGAGAATTATTAGAAGAACTTTTTGTTTATTAATCATAGGCAGTATTCAAACTACATTGTGGCATATTTTTTGATTTTATTCTATAATCATTCGAAGAATTTCAAATTATATTTATTATTACAGTTATGGATAACAATTTATTGAATAAAATAGAACAAGATTCCTATAAAAAAAGACCTGATGTTAAGGTTGGTGATTCCGTTAAGCTTCATTTAAAAATTAAAGAAGGAAGTAAGGAAAGGACTCAGATATTTCAGGGAGTAGTTATATCAATTAAAGGAACCGGATTGAGTAAGAATATTGTAGTAAGAAAAATCTCTTACGGAATAGGAGTAGAGAAAATAGTCCCTCTACATTCTCCAGTTCTTTCAAAGATTGAAATAGTAAAAAGAGGTTCAGTAAGAAGAGCAAAACTTTTTTACCTTAGAAAGAGAGTTGGCAGAAGAGCTTTGAAAGTAAACAACCTTAAAGATATTTATATGACTGACGAAGAAGATCTTCCTGTTGAGGCTGAGGTTGTTAGTGAAGAAGTTGTAGAACCTGCAAAAAAAGAGGAGGAATAGAGCTACTGCGGGGGTAGTTCAATGGTTAGAATGTCTGTTTTCCAAACAGAGGGTTGCGGGTTCGAGTCCCGTCCCCCGCTTTTCCGCTTAATTGTGTTATTTATCCTTAATTTATAATATAATTAAGAATGAAAAATGTAGATATTCCCTTATGGGATAAAGGTGATAGCACTGATAATTTTGCCAAAGGTGGAGGGAAATCAGCTTTAAAATTTGATCAAATGGTTAAGCAGGATCAAGAAATAGTTGACATATTTGAATTGGTCCTTGGAAGGAAACCAACTACTAGAGAGTCTGCTTATTATCGAATAAGCAGATTGGAGAGAGAGGAGATTATTGAGAAATTGATTCAGAGTCCAGAGCATAGAGAATTGGTTATTATGGCTTCAAAATACCCAGCACTAAACAAAGATAATAAAAAACTAGAGTCAACAGTATTAAAATTAAAAAGTAATATTGAAGATAGTGAGAAAGAGTATGAAGAGCTAAAAAAGCTACTTCAGGAAAAGAACTTACTAATAAATCAATTAAGAGATTTAAAGGATCAACCTTATTTAACAAATAAGAAGTTAATTGAAGAATCCAATAACTATTATTCCAAATTTCAAGAAAGAGAAAGGTATAATAATAAAAGTATTTCTTATTCCGACAAATCCTTATGGGATAAGATTTTAGAATTATTTTTTAACAAATAAGATGACAAGCAAAATACTAGGGAATAGGATAAGAAATGCGAGAGAAAGTAAGGAATTAACTCAAAGGGAATTAGCCTTAAAGGTGGGGTTGTCAGATAAATCAATAAGTCTTTATGAGAAAGGGAGAGTATACCCGCCGATTAGAAATTTAATCTCTATTTGCAATGAATTAGGAGTTACAGTATCTGAGATTTTATTGGATTAAACTGGTGGTGTTAGCCATTTTTTTGCTTTTTGTGTGCCCTTTTTTACAACTTTAATAATAAGAAATATCATAATTCCAGCAAGTAATAAGAACCCAATGTACATTATTAATACTGAGGTATTATATTCAGAAGTTTTAGGTACGATTTCGAGATTCTTGTCGAAGGTTAAAGTCCTTGTTGCGCTATTAGTATAATTTGTGTCATGTTGCCAAGAAATAACTGAAGCAGTTATATTGTTTGTTCCTGCCGTTTTAGGTTTAATAGTTATTTTTTGAGATAAAGAGTCCCCCTCATTTAAAGAGTAAAATCTTTTAGATTTTAAATTTGCTTCAAGTGTACTTGGAATATCCCAACTTATTTCTGTTTTGGGGCTATCAAGCAAGGCCTTAATAGTTACTGTAAGTGTTACTGTCTTAGTAAAAGGATTCTGAGAATTCTCGTCAACTTGGACTTCGAAATATTTTACCGTTTTAATATTTGTCTCGCCCAATTCCTGCTTATTCTGCTGCGCTGAAACTGGAGAGCAAGAAAGAATAAAGAGTATTATTGTCAAAATGATTTTAAATTTTTTCATTTCAATATCTTTTTAATACTAAATTTATATATGTTGTAAAGTTTTAAAGCTTCTTCAGATTTAATCTCGTAATCGTCATGTACTATATCATTTCTTATCTTATGGGCAAACCAAATATCATCAAGTTCTTTTCTTTTGAATATTTTATTAGACTTTTTAAGATTAAATCCACAACTTTCGGAATTATTAAAATAATATTGAAGAGATTTAGTTAATAAATTATCAAGTTTAATTACAGCATCCCTTCTTAAAGATGCTTCAAGGCTTTGTATCGGAATTTCTAGCTCTTGTAATTTTTTTT
>JAAZBX010000018.1 GCA_012513575.1 Candidatus Dojkabacteria bacterium | reverse complement strand
ACACCAAGCCAGTTTTGCCATCCTGAAAACTGGCAAAATCACGACACCTTATGCTAAACTATTCAAGAACCTGAACAATGCGAACCTTCCTCCTTCTTCCTAAACACGGGAATATGAAACAGATACAGTTCTATTGAATACCTGTTTATTATGATCCGCGAATGCAAGCTATAGTGGATTGATGACCGTTTCACCCGGTAATCGCGAGCAAAGCAGCCTTTGCCCGTCAGTCAGGGTAAAGCAATATCTTCATTCTGTCATCGCGAGCGAAGCGTGGCGATCTCTCCTTTATTCCCCACAATACAACAAACTCCGAGATTGCCGCGGTCGCTTTCGCTCTCTCGCAATGGCCACTTAATTCCATTTCCCTGGTCCAAAAACCGGAATCAAAAAGGGTCAGTGTTACCACCAACCCTATTTATCTGAGTTACGAGGGTCTATTCCAGGCCAAACTTCTCGGCAGCGTCGTCAAGTGCCTTGCGGCATTTGCGAACGCCTGCTTCAATGCCATCCGGATCCTTGAAAATCGCTGATGAGAGGATGACCACATCCGGGTTGCACTCCAACAGCGGATCCATGTTGTTGTAGCGCAGACCGCCGTCAATCGCGAGCTCGCATTTTGGATTTTTTTCGTTGATCATCGCGCGGGCACGCTTTACGAGGTCAATTGCGGTTCGCCGCCAGCCCCAGTTATCTTTGCCATCGGTCTCATCTACCCCGTGCACAATCACTTGCAGGCGGTCGATGTCGTAGATCGCTTCGTCAACGAAGCAAAGAGGGGTGTAGCCCCCGATCGCGAGACCAATCTTCATGCCAAATTCACGGCAATAGTTTACGATGTACATAAACTGCGAACCGATGAAGTGTTCAGCCGGCAAAATCAGCATATTCGCTCCAGCAGCCGCGATCTTTTCAATGAAAAGGCGGTCGCAAACTTCGGTATAGAAGTGACATTCAATCGGCAGCTCGGTTTCGGGGCGAATGCCTTCAATGATCTGATGCCCACCCATCAACTGCATGTTTTTGAGGTCAATCATGTCCGCGGCATCAGAGTGAATGTAGTCCACGCCGGCTTTGTCTGCTGCAATCACAACATCCGCGATCCGACCATAATTGACGTGTGCCAGCCCTGCGGCAATTTTTATGTGTTTCATTATTTTCCTTTCCCTGTCTATCTTTATTCAACTGTCACAATATCGGACTGCCCGGCTTTGACGACCGCGCCAGGATCTTTCACACTGACTTTTTTATCGCAAGAGGTGAAAATCACCGCGGTGCTGATTGCTTTAACTTCCGGTGAGGCTTTGATGACTGCCAGATCCAGTTTTACCAGGGGATCGCCGGCTTTCACTTTGTCGCCCTGTTTGACCAGAGCCTGAAAGCCCTTGCCATCAAGCTTCACGGTGTCCACTCCGATGTGGATCAGGATTTCATAATCCTGGTTCTGCACTGCGGCTGCATGGGCAGTCGGAAACATCATTACTACTTCCCCATCAATTGGTGAACAGATCAATTCACCTGTTGGCTCGATGAAAAAGCCATCTCCGAGCATTTTCTGCCCGATCGCGTCATCCGGATAAGCGCTGATCTCGTGAATGGTGCCGTCAACAACAGCTGCAATTTTT
>JAAZBX010000011.1 GCA_012513575.1 Candidatus Dojkabacteria bacterium | reverse complement strand
GATATATGTAAGTATATTTATCTTCTTTAATAGTTTTGCAATTAATATGTTCTTACAGTACAAGAAGATTGGAGCATGGAAAAACTATCTTTACGGTGAGAGAGCATATATTATTCTCTCTTTGGTTGCTAAAACTTTGTTAGCATGGCAGGTATTTGGAGGAACACTTAGGCCTTAATTGACAAATATACTTATGAATACATATTGCCGGACCTAGATTCGAACTAGAATTAACGGTTCCAGAGACCGTCGTCCTACCATTAGACGATCCGGCAATAACTGTTTGTTATTATACCATTTTCGAAATATATCTATCCAACCTATCCATAACCTTTTCTTCTCCCAAAACTGACATCACCTGAAAAAGATCTGGACTCTTAGTCTTACCAGTAATTGCCACTCTTAAAACCATTGCAACATCACCAACTGTACCCTTAAACTTTTCCTTTGATGCTTCATACTCTTTCCTATCGATGCTAAAACCCAGTCTCTTTGACAAATCCTTAACTTTCTCAAACCATTCAACTTCACTACTCTCAGTTGAATATATTTTCTTATACTCTTTTATAATCTCTCTTTGGATATCTTTGCTTATCCTCTCTTGGATATCTTCATAATTATCTGGAAACAACTCATCAAAGAACAGGGATAATTGTTCTTTACAATCCTCAAACTTCACAATATCTTTTCTGATTTTTGCCCCACTCCTCTCAATATTGAATATTTTAATACAGTACTCCTTATTTTCTAAGAGCAACTTCTCAACTTGCCTGTTGTGTAATTTCGCCCATTCAAGACTATTATCGTAAACCTGTTGAGCAGTTAATTTTGATATATAATCTTTGCATATATCACTAAGCTTAACGATGTCAAAAAGAGCTCCAGCCTTATTAAACTTCTCTATCTTCAAAGTAAAATCATTGTAAGTCTTCTCAGGATTTTGAATCCTCCAATCTGAAAAATTTGAATTTGCTAAATTAAGCAAGTATTCAATTACCGCTTCTTTAGGATAACCGTGATCAATATAGAAGGACACGTCAGCTTCTGGATCTTTTCTTTTACTTAATTTTCTTTTACTCTTTCCTTCGTTATCAACTTTCATTAAAGGTGAGAAGTGAGCATATGGAATCTGTTGTAATCCAAGCTTTTGAAAAATTTCAAAATGCAATGGAACAGAAGGGAACCACTCATCTGCTCTAGTAACAAGAGTTATTCCCATTAAAGTATCATCGATAGGATGAGCAAAGTGATAAGTTGGGAAGCCATCAGATTTAAGCAAAACTACATCCATATCATTCTCTCTTAAAGTTACTCTACCCTTAATCAAATCATTCATTTCAAAGGTATTATTTATGTCTCCTGTTGAGAACAATCTGATTACATAAGGAGTCCCTTTGCCCAATTCTTCTTTTATCTCTTCAATACTTGCATCTCTCCACTTTGCCCATTTACCATAATAACCAGTTCTAACACCTAAACTTTCCTGCTCCTTTCTAATTAATTCCAATTCCTCTTCCGAAATAAAACAGGGGTAGGCATTCCCTTTCTGTACAATATCTTTTGCAAAAGTTTTATAAATGTCCAATCTCTGACTTTGCATATAAGGACCATATTCTCCCCTCTGATTTTTTTCATCAATTGGGCCTTCATCAAATGAAATCCCAAATCCATTCAAACCGTTAACAATCATTGAAATACCATTCTCGACTTCCCTTTTCTTGTCCGTGTCTTCAATCCTAAGTATTGCCACACCTCCTGATTGCTTTGCTAACTTAGTACAAACCATACCAGTATATACACTTCCTATGTGCAAAAACCCTGTAGGACTTGGTGCGAACCTTAGAATCATCTCTCCTTGCTTAACATCTCTTTTTGGATATCTTTCAAAAAGCTCCTCAACAGATGTATGGTGATTCGGAAAAAGTAGATTTGCCAATTCCTGATTCTGTTCAGCCGTTCTCATATTCTTTTATATTATTAGAAATTAATTGATAGAAATCCAATTTATGGTAATATTATATCATGACATTGACAGAAGCATCCTTTTGGACAAAAAGATTTGGCATAATTGCCGCTATTACTGTGATGATTATATTCATTATTCTTCTAATAGTTGTCTCTGGGAACAAACCAACAGTTCCACAAGAGTATTTATCAGCCAACTTTGCTTGTACAGAAACAGCAGAAGAATTTCTGGAAAAAGCCAAAATCACGATCCCAAGTCTAAAGATTGATCCTGATTCCATTTCTCAGTTTGAAGAATTAACAAAAACAGGAAAAATAAATGAACTTCCATCAGTCATAAATGTATATAAGTTTGAGAATCCAACTCAATCTTGGACATCAGAAACAAATGCAACTATACTTGCCGGAAAACTTGGTTTTGATAAAGAAAAAATAAACAAGGATGATTTAGGATATTACAAATGGAGAGATAATATTTACAAAAGAACGTTAGTCGTAAATGCAAAGAATTTGAATTTTGTGCTTGAAACGGATATCTCAAGAATAAATGAGACAAAAAAGCTGGGCGTTGTTCCCGATGAAAACAGTGCAAAGTCTACAGCCTTAAACGTTTTAAACCAAACAGGATTAATCAGTATTAAAGATGAATTTTTGACAGCAAATATGACAGTAGCATACATAGATATTGATCTTGATGGAACATTTAAAAAAGCCTCTTCTCAAGCTGATGCGGAATTGGTTAGAGTTGATTTTGTAAGAGAACGCTCAATGATTACATTCTCTACAAAATTAGTTGGAGCAGATCAAATGGTAAAAGAATTCTCAAAAGTAACAAATAAGGAGCCAAAAATTACAAAGAAAACGATTAACGATAAAGCGGTAGAATTCTATACCTACGACACACCAATTGTTTTGGATAATTATCGAGAATCAAATATCTCAGTTTGGATTGGAAATCAAGAGAAAGATAGCAAGCTAACAAAAGGCCTGAGCTCTACTTATCGAATAGAATTTACATATTGGCCCATTTCCTATGACCCTTGTGGAACATACCCTTTAATCCCCACTTCAACTGCTGTAGAGGAAGTTAAAAAAGGTAATGGGAGCATTACATTCCTTTACGAAGATAATGGTGACTATATATCCGGATATATACAAAAAAATGTTAAAACTTTCAGAATTATTAATGATGTAAGACTCTTTTACTACGAATCTCCAGAAGAATCAAATTTCTTAGTCCCAATATATCTAATTTCTGGAGAAGCCGTTTTCGCAGATGGTACGGATGGAGAGTTCAATATTTATTATCCTGCTATTGATTACAACAACCTAAAAGACAAGATTATTATTAAACAGGAAACAGATGTAAATAATGAAAGTTCTTTCCTCTAATTAACTTTTGGTATATAATTCCCTCTCATGAAAAGAACATTATTGATTGAATTAAAGAATAAAATCGGAGATGAAGTAAGAATAAGAGGTATTGTTGAGACCATAAGAGATCAAGGGAAGATAATATTCTTCATTATTAAAGATAGAAGTGCATCAGTTCAGGCTGTTTGCTGGATAGGCAACGGGGAGGAGCTTTTTAATACTGCAAAAAAAGTTACTACTGAATCAATAGTTGATGTGACAGGTATAGTTAAGGAGGCAAAACAAGTTTCAGCTGGATACGAATTGGAAATAAAAAATTTGGTAGTAGATTCTCTCGCTCAAACACCACTTCCGATAGTCATAGAAGAAGAACATTCCGATAATCTTACTGCACTTAACAAAAGATTAGACTATAGATGGATTGACCTTAGATCAAAAAAGAATCACTTGATGTTTGAAGTTGCAACTACGATGACCAAAGCTTTAAGAGATTACTGTTTGGAAAACGAATTTACAGAGATACAAGCTCCAAGAATAATAAGTGCTGCTAGTGAAGGTGGCGCAAACGTATTTGAAGTAAAATACTTTGATAGGAAAGCGTACCTAGCTCAATCTCCACAATTTCATAAACAGATGGCCATGGCTGCAGGTTTCGAGAGAGTATTTAATGTAGGGCCTGTTTTTAGAGCTGAGAAATCTTTTACAACAAGGCATCTGACCGAATATACAAGTTTTGATGTTGAGATGTCCTACATTGATTCATTTAAAGATGTTTGCGAATTTGAAGAATCAATGATTAAACACATGCTTAAAGAGGTTAAAGAGAAATATGGAGAAACAATTAAAGACGTATTTGGTGTTGATGTTGTAGTCCCCGAAGGGAAATTCCCATTCTTGACTGTAGAAGAAGCAAAAAAGAAATTGAAGGATGCCGGTATCCCAAGTAAAGATGATGGAGATTTTTCACCAGAGGAAGAGAGAGCTATTGGTGAGATAATGCAAAAAGAAACTGGCAGTGAGTTTGTTTTTATGATTGACTATCCACACAGACAGAGGGCATTTTATCATATGAAGAATTCAGAACATCCCACATTAGCTTTAGGATACGATCTCTTCTGGAAAGGTGTTGAGATTACCACAGGTGCTCAAAGAGAACATAGATATGAAGAATTAAAAAAGAATGCAATAGAGAGAAATATTTCTGAGGATTCTTTAGAAGATTACTTTGACTACTTTAAATACGGTTGTCCTCCACATGGGGGTTTCGCAATTGGAACTGAGAGACTCCTGATGAAGCTCCTAGAAGTAGATTCTGTACTTGAGGCAACATATCTTCCAAATACGCCAAATAGATTGGGGAAGTTATTAGGCAGTTAAATCGAAGCTAAATTATTACTATGAAAATCTCCACTCTTTTACATTAAACTGTACATTCTCATTACCATTCCATACATTCAAATCCGGATATCCCACAACATCAATGACGGAATCTTTCTCAATCTCCTCCTTGTCCTCTCCTGCACCAAACAAAACTAAAGTTAACATATCATATCCGCTACCTTTCACTAACAACTTCATATGATTCTCTTCTTTTCCCATAATTGTTTTTCTAAATACAACTAGATTTTTCAAACAAACAATTGGCTTTGGATTACCATACCCAAAAGGTTCTAATTGATGCAAATCATCTATTAATTTTTTCCCAACATTCTCCGAATCGATTACCAGATCAATATTCAATTTAGACACAAGCATTTCCTTTGTAATCTCCTTGTTCGCAAATTTCATAAATCCATCAACAAACTCATCTATTGTATCTGCCTTTGCAGTAAAACCTGCGGCTAATTCATGTCCTCCAAATCTTTCTAAGTACTTATCAAATTTGCCCAAGGCTTCTGTGATGTTGAATCCCTTTATACTCCTAGCGGAACCTTTTACAGACTCTCCATTATGCGTAGCTACAATGACAGGCTTGTGAAATTCTTCTAAAAGTTTTCCAGCAACAAGTCCAATTATCCCCTCATGCCAATCTTTGCCAATAACAAAAATTGCTTTGTTTTTCTCATCTTGTATTAGACTACTAGCCTCTTCCTTTGTTTTGAGAGTAAGTTTCTGTCTGTCAAAATTCAAATTGTCTAACTCCTCTGATATTTTTTGACAAAGTTTTTCGTCACTACTCACTAAAAGTTTAACAGCATTCATCGGTGAACCTATTCTTCCTGCAGCATTAATTCTAGGACCAATTAAATACCCAAGATGATATGAATTAATATCCTTAAAATTGATTCCTGCTCTCAAACAAAGCTGTCTTAATCCTTCCCTACTTCCCGTTGCTATTTGTTTTAGTCCGTAACTTACAAAAATTCTATTTATACCTGTTAAAGGCATTAGGTCTGTAACTGTTGCCAAGGCAACTAAATCTAGTCCTTTGCTATCAGGAGATATACTGTAATTCATCCCTACCTGTTTTCGTATCTCTTGGATAAGGAGGAAAACTACTGCTGTTCCGCAAATCTGAGTAAAAGGATATTCATGGTTTGGATACATCTGATGAACTAACGGATATGAGAGTTCTGGGGAAAGATCTTCTGGAGGTTGATGATGATCTGTAATAATTACAGAAAGATTCTTTTTTTTATATTTATTAATTAATTTTTCATCTCTTACTCCACAATCAACGGATATTAGAAGCTCCCCACCTAACTCCAACACATCTTTTAATGAATCTTCTGTAAGACCATACCCTTGCTCAATCCTATTGGGGATATATGGTATTACATCTACTTTTTTTTCTAAAAATTCTGATAGCTCTCTGTACAAAAAATCCCAAAGGAGCGAAGTGGCACATATACCATCTGAATCAAAGTCCCCGTGAATTACAATCTTTTTTCCCTTATTTACAGATTCAATTATTAACTTGGCAGCAGACATACTATCAAAAAGGCTACTTGGATCTGGGATGTCATCTAAAGATGGAGAAAGAAAGTGCTCTGAATCCTTAATCTCTCTACTTTTTAGAATATATTCTAAAATATCATTAATTTTTTTCTTTTTTGGAAGATTCCACTCTCCTCTACTCTTCAGACTCATTATTTATTAATCTCTCAATTAAATCCCAGTCAAAGCCTTTTCTATGCAAAAAATCAATCTTCTTTCTATCTTTCTTTGAAAGTTTACACTCTCCATATTTCTTTTCAAAAACTCTTTTAAGGATATCAAATTCATCTTCTACTAGTTCATTAACTTTTTGTTGTGCTAAATCTTTTGAAATACCCTTTGAAATCAATTCAGATACAAGAATATATTTCCCTCTCGGCTTACTTTTTATCCGTGAAAGAACAAACTGTTCTGCAAACTCCTCGTCATTTATATATGAGTAACTTTTAAGCTTTTCAATTACTACACTCACAATTTCGCTACTTGAAGCTTTACTTAAATCTTCAAACCACACACCTTTCTTTTTAAACAAGAGATTGTTTAAATACATCCTTATCTGCTTTTCACTTTTAATTGCCCTTGAAATATATGTAACTACTCTGTTAAAAATTCTTTCTTTTAAATCATCCTGAAGGATTTTGTCAAATTCATCCTCACTTAGTTCTTTCCCAACAAAAAGATTAAATTTCGCAACAGTATTTAGGGAGACACCACATGAGAACTTCCCATCCAGAAACATATTTACTCTATCAACATTCCTCTCTTGGGTTGCTAACTTAGTAATCTTCATTTCATCTTTGCTCTAACCTCTTTTTCTATCTTATCTCTTAATTTCTTGTCTTCTTTCAGTAATTCAATCGTTCCCTCTCTTCCTTGTGCCAATTGCTGATCTCCATACTTTATCCAGGCTCCTGATTTCTCAACAATACCTGTCTCTATTGCAGCGTCAAGAATACTGCTCTCTTTATCGATTCCGAAAGGATAAATCATATTAAAGGTAGCTTCCTTAAAAGGAGGTGCAACCTTGTTTTTAACAACTTTAACCTTCCTCGAATGACCTATTACCGCACCATCTTTAGTAATCTTGTCTTTCTGTCTAATATCCATTCTAATCGAGGCGTAAAATTTCAGAGCATTTCCACCTGTTGTTGTTTCAGGATTACCAAACATAACCCCTATCTTCATTCTAAGTTGGTTTAAGAAAATGATTGTAGTACCAGCCTTACTTGATATGGCAGTAATCTTTCTTAGAGCCTGAGACATCAATCTCGCTTGCAAACCCATATGACTATCCCCCATTTCTCCCTCAATCTCAGCTCTTGGGGTAAGAGCAGCTACAGAGTCAACAACAATTACACCAAATGCAGAAGATCTAACCAGTGTTTCCAATATCTCTAAAGCCTGCTCTCCGAAATCAGGCTGGGAAATATACAAATTATCAATATCTAAGCCAATATTTTTCGCATAGGTTGGATCAAAAGCATGCTCTGCATCTATAAAAGCAACTGCCTCACCTTTCTTTTGTGCTTCTGTAAGAATGTGTAGTGCCAATGTGGTCTTTCCGGAGGATTCGGGTCCGTATATTTCAACAATTCTACCCTTTGGGACCCCTCCAACCCCTAAAGCTAAATCAAGAGAAAGCGCTCCCGTAGGGATTACTTCAATATCTACCCTCTTCTCATCTCCTAATTTCATAATTGACCCTTTTCCAAATTGTTTCTCAATTTGAGCTACGGCAATTTCAATAGCCTTGTTTTTAGGGTTCTCAATCACAGGAGTTTCTTCAACTTTTTTCTTTATTTCTTTCATGAATATGGGATATACAATTTATTTATATATGATAAAAGGATAACAAACAAAATGACATGAGTAAAGCAACCTAAAAAAATGTTTAATTAACCGATAATATTTTTATACAAACCTCTCATTTATAAAATTTGACATGTTTTCAACAAAACTTTTTCTCAACACTTCGTCCTCTCTAATATATCTTGCAATCTCGATTTGTACAGATGGAATACCCATTTTCCCAGACACAAACTCCCCTAATGTCTCTTCATCGTTATCTAAGAATCTTAAAAGAGTTACACTAATACCATACAACTTCCCACAATCCATCTTCTCTCTCACTTGTTGTGCAAATGACCTCGAACGAAGAAACCTAGTAGGATAATATATCCCCAAATCATAATCTGAGCCCAAAGCCATACCGTGAATATCGATAAACTGTTCTATTCTCTCTCTCTTGCATATCTCTTGCACACTCTTCTTATATTCATTCCTCTCAATTTCATTGTAATTAGGGTCATATTTTATCTCTGAAGACAGATATATTCCCCAGCTATTAGTTAGTCTACAAATCTCTTTTACAATCTCATCAGTAAATTGTTCGGCCTGTCTGTAAGCAGTACTTAATTTCGGTCTCTTGTGTAAACAGGCATGAGGAGCAGAAAAAAGAATTGGTTTCTTACCTTCTAATATTTGGAATTGGGTAGTTTTCATTAATATCTAAATTACCATTATTGCTCTCTTTTTTCAAATATGCTAAGAATGTATTAATATAATTTTACTTTTCCTAAAATGGACAATAGTCTGAAGAAGTTACTAGCGCTTTTTCTTTTACTTCTACCCCTGTTCCTTCCTTTGTCTGCTAAAGCACAATCATTTGAAGAGGGTTCTCTTCCAACAATGGAACAAGTTTACGATGCAGTCCCATTTATGGAGGACTCTACAATTGATACCCAAGATTTCACAATTAATGGACAAGAGAATATCCTAACAGAAGAACAACTTGATGCTATGGTAAAAGTCAGTTCTCTTCTTGGGGGAACTTTTCTTCTGATTTTTCTTTTTTCTGGAATTGTATTGTATGTTTTCTTTGGGATTACCCAACAGAAGACAGCACAAAGACTTGGATTTGAAAAAAGTTGGCATGCATGGGTTCCCATTTTAAGTACTATCCAGTTATTTAAAATGGGAGATCAAAATCCATTGCTGATTCTTCTATCCCTTGTCCCAGTAATTGGCCAATTAGCTTTAACAGTACTAAGCATTATGGTGTATTGTAAAATTGCTGAAAAACTTGGATATGACAAACTCTTTGGACTCCTTTCTCTTGTCCCGATTGGACCTTTCATTATGTGGGGAATGTTTGCTTGGGGGGAAAAGAGTATTACTACACAAACTCCGGTGACTCCTCAAAATCCTGAAAACTTAGTATCTGCACAACCCACTCCTACTATTCTTCCTTTAGTTGAGGAACAACCTCATATACAACCAGCTGCTTCTCCTGTGACTGAAACAACAACTCAACCTATTACTGAAACTACTCCAAACATTCAGCCAACCCCTCCTTCTGAGCCAACAACTTATACACCACCGACACAAACACCAGAGATTCCACCCCAGATATAAGGAAAA
This sequence comes from Candidatus Dojkabacteria bacterium, assembly GCA_012513575.1. Lineage (GTDB taxonomy): Bacteria > Patescibacteriota > Dojkabacteria > SC72 > SC72 > UBA5232. The sequence continues at coordinate 12,112 of JAAZBX010000011.1, read as the reverse complement.
GACTAATGAAAATTGATAAGAGGAGGTAATTCTCGTTCCTACTCTTCTTCTTTAATATCCAAAAGCATAGGAGATTCTTCCTCACCCTTTAATCCTTCTTGAGTAACCTTGTCAATTCTTTTCTCAAGTTGCCTAAACCTAGTTGTACTTACAACATCGTACTGCTTCTGTAATCCAGATATTTTCTCTCCAATCTTGTAATATGATTCAGAAAAGACCCCAAATTCTTTTTCAAATGCTTTTACATCCGAAATTATAGTATATATATTTCTTTGAACTCTAAAATTGTCATACGATTGTTTAACCATTCTTAATATTGCTGTAAAACTAAAAGGTCCTGCCAATATTACTCTGCTTGCCATAGCCTCTTCTGTAACATCTGGTAACTTCTCATAAATATATGAGAAAATCATCTCGTTAGGGATAAAAAGTATAACAAAATCAACAGTTTTATCTGTAGGATTGATATAGTCTCTTGAGGTAACTTGCTTAATCTTCTCTTTTACATCTTTTTCAAAAGCTTTCATATGGGTTTGCTTCATTCCCTTATCTTCAGTCTCTGACATTTTTTGGAGATTTGCATATGGGAATTTAGAATCAACATTTATCCTCGTCCCATCTGGTAGAAATACTGCAAAATCTGGTCTTGTTTGAGAACCTTCCTGTTTCTTGTTAAATTCGTAATCTACCCCTTTTACAAAACCCGCCATTTTCAGCAAATCCTCAGCCACTTGCTCTCCGAATTGGCCTCTAACCTGATTGTCAGAGAGAACCTTTTTTAGACCCTCAGTACTTACAGAAAGCTGCTCAGTTATCTTTCTACTCTCATCAACAGATGTTTTCAAAGTAGCATATGTATCAATCCTTTCCTTTTCGGCAGTTTTTAAATACTCCTCCATACTTTTAACCATACGGTTTATCTCTTCCCTTTTATTCTCCAAATCTATTCTACTTTGTTTTGTTTCTGAAGAAAGTTTCTCGTTGGCCATAGTTATAAGCTCTTGATTTGCTTTACTCAAAACATCTGGAAGGAGTTCATTCAATCGATTCCCTATACTCTCCTCAATACTTTCTTTTTCATCTTTACTACCCTTCCTAAGAAAAAATGTAACACCTACACCAAGGAGCACCCCACCAACCAAAGCTATAATAACTAGAATTGTATCCTGCATAATGATAAAATTGTTCAGTTTAATACAATTACATTATAGCAGAAAAGATTGATGTTCAAATTTGAATCAAAAGAGAAGACATTCCTATTGCATCTATTTCTTACTACTTTTCTAGGAGGTGTCGTTGGAATACTCAACTATGCATTTAACATCCTAATAGCAAGATATACTTCGAAGGAAATCTTCGGAATTTTTAGTGCCGCTCTTGGGATTATTTATCTCTCCCAGATAAGTGGTATGTCTATACAATCTTTGGTCACTAAAACTGTTGCAAAAAACAAAGAGAATGATTTAAACCAATACAAATGGAATACTACAATTTCCTTCGCAATTATTGGTGTAGTGGCCTCAATTATCTTTTTCCTCTTTAAAGTACCTATTTCCCAACTAGCATCTATTCCAAAAGAATTAATTCTTTATCTTGCTCTAGCAATTATTTTCGCATTTATCTCTCCAGTATCTAAAGGCCTTCTTTTAGGACAAGAGAAAGTCATTACAGTTAATCTCCTTTTGCTGGCAGAAACGGTAATGAAATTTATCATCGGAATTGTAGCCATTAAAATTGGAGGAAATATTTCTTTACTAATCGTAGCGAATGCAATCCCACCATTCCTAACAACTCTTTTCATTATTCCGATGATAAAGTTTGAAAAGAAAAAGGACACAGAAGTAAAGAATAACTGGAAGGAATTTTTACTAATGACCCTCTCATTTCTTCTGCTTACAATGCCTTTCACAATTGATCTAGTTCTGGTAAACAGTTCATTTAGAGCAGAGTATTCATCACTGTCACTTCTGGGGAAAATCGTATACTTTGCTTGTGTTACAACATCTGCTGTACTTTTTGCACGATTGTCAAATGAAAGTAGTTTTACAAAACAAAGAAAGAGTCTTTTTCTTTCAATTCTTTTGTCTTTATTTATTGGATTATTTCTTTCTTTAATATACTTTATTATCGGAGAAAAAATTATTTCACTATCAGTTGGGGATAGCTATTTAAAGATAAATACATACCTTGGAATGTTTGGTCTTTGTATGACTGGTTACTCTATTGTATATATGATTGCAAACTATTTTATCGCTCGAGGTGACTACTCATACATTTGGGTTTTACTTTCTGCTTCTATCTTACAAATAACTCTTTTCTCCACAAGGAACAATTATCTAAATGAGGTTGTTCAAAATCAAGGAATTCTATATACTTTTCTTACATTATCAACAATTTTATTTCTTCTATTTAACTTTAAGAAAAACAGAAATGAAGAAAACAAAAGTTCAGAAGAGCTTAAGTAAAACCTTAGAGGGTTTTAAAGCATTTGCTTTTAAAGGTTCTGCTATAGATATTGCAATAGGTATGATGGTAGGAGCAGCAACAACCGCAGTAATTAGCTCCTTAATTAAAGACATCATTAATCCTCCAATTGCGAAATTAATATCTGGTATTGATTTCTCTCAGAGATTTTTTGTATTAGGAACTAAGCAGTATGAATCATTGGCCTCTGCTCAAGAAGCAGGAGCTGTTGTTATCACTTATGGGAATTTCATAAATTCTCTCTTCACATTCCTTATCACAGCATTTGTTCTGTTTCTTCTTGTATCATGGATTGGGAAAATAAACAAAAAAGAAGAGAAGAAAGAGGAATCAAATACCAAAGTATGCCCTTACTGCAAATCTGAAATAGCAAAAGATGCAACAAAGTGTGCATTCTGTACAAGTAGTGTGAAGTAATTGGACAATATTGGATTTGAACCAATGACCCCTACAATGTGAATGTAGTGCTCTAACCAGCTGAGCTAATTGTCCATAAGGCCCAATTATACTCTATCCTTAGGCGCTTGATAATACGTAGGCTGTTTGGGAGAGTGTATATTCTGAGAATTTTTCGTTTGAACACCCTCAAGAATTTCTCCTTCTTTGCCTCCCCCTTGAGGCTCTGACTTCATGTACTTCCACATGACATAGAAAACAATTAGAAGAACAGGAAGTAGAATACCCACAACGATACTGTTTGCAAGAAAACCCCCGACTACCCCAAGTATTAACGCGCCTACCACAACTAAACTAATATTCTTGATACTCATAACATCTAATATACCCTACCCTCAGAATTCAATCAAGAAGTAATGATATAATTGGAAATGGTTGATATTAAATATACTCAAAACTTTTACAACAACACTTCTAAAATTTCAAAACTTCTTTCTTCTATCGGAATCAAGGAAAACGATATTGTATTAGATGTTGGTGCTGGAAAAGGTGTCCTTACAAATGAGTTAGAAAAATACTGTAAAAATGTAATTGCATATGAATTAGATCCTAGTTACTATGAAATTCTTAAACATACTTTTCATGACCGTAAAAATATATTACTTGTAAATGAAGATTTTACTCAAGTTCACTTACCAAAGAAACCCTTTAAGGTATTCGCTAATATCCCCTTCTCGCTTACTGCTGATATTGTAAACAAAATAACAAGTGATGAATCTCAACTAAGTGAAGCGTATCTGTTTGTACAAAAAGAATCAGGTGACAGGTTTGTTGGTAAACCGAGAAATACACAGATTGCTACCATACTCTCATATAGATTCAATATTGAAATTATTGATTCTTTTCAAAGAGGTGATTTTAAACCGATACCAAATGTTGATATCGTTCTTCTTAAAATTGTCAGAAAAAAGAATATAGATAGTGAATATTTACTGTTTAAAGATTTTGTAACATATATCTTCAATCAGATGGAGAAGGATGTTTTTGATACTTTAAAAAAGCTATTTACCTTCAATCAATTGAAATATATTAAAGAGGAATTAAAGAAAGCAAATTACACTGTTCCTAGTGATTTACCTAAGGAATACTTTTTTAAAATATTTCAGTATTTTAAAACAAATGGATTGGATTACAGAAACAAAGTTATTGGATATTTCAGGATGCATGTTTTCCAACATTCAAAGAGAGAGAAGATTAACAGAACAAGAAATACTTTTTAAAATGTAAGTACCTCTATTTACAACTTATTGGTTTTTAGAAAGACTCTGTATACATATTGAATATGCGCTATACAGCTCTACAGAGCCTTTCTATTAACTAAGGTCTTTTTTAATTCTTCCTCTTTGGATACATTTTCTTACATTTACGATGTAACCATCTTGATGGAATAACAGAAAGCAAAAACTCTCTTTCTTTTTTGGGATCATTAAATTGGAGAACTGGATATGGTTTAGGAAAGAATTTTGTATAATTATCGGAAGAAGGATCTTGGGATTCCTTTACCTTTGCGGTTAGAACTAGTCTCACCTCTTGTTCGATTTCTGGATTACTAAATTTAAGAACTGGATATGGTGGAGGAAAGTGTTTAATAAGATCATAAGGACTTTTTCTTTTGGGATCATTTATTCTTCTGTACATGTTATCTCCTTTCTAAGGAATGAAGATATAGACCTTAATTCTAATGAACAAAATACTGGGGAACCAGATATTCGTCTAAATTATATCACACTGAAGGGAGACTCAACCCATTTGGAAACAATAGATGGGGGAATGTATTAAAGAGCATGGAATTTAAGAATAGAATTATTCTCTTTCTAATTTTGTAAAAAATATGAATCTCTTATCCATCCCAACAATTCATCATCAATATCCTTCTCTTCTACTATTTCTAAATAATATAATTTCCTGTTAATAGACAACTCTTCCTTATTTATAATCCTTTTACTCTCAATATTATATGGGACTCTAAAATCTAATCTTACTCTATCTTTTAACAACCATACTCCACTAAAAGTGTATCCGCTTACTAAGTGTATACAACATGGTAGAGATTCTATTTTGACTCCTCCAATATTTTTCTCTATCTGATTAACAAGTTCTTTAAATAGTTTTTTTGAATAATCTTTATTCTGAAAATGTTTTTCTATTGGGTATACCACACAAGAATGTGATTGATTATTCTTGCTGAATTCTCTTTTACATTTAGGACATTGCCACATATCCAATTATACCAGAGAATAAACTGAAAATGGTGGACGACACAGGATTCGAACCTGTGACCCTCTCGGTGTAAACGAGATGCTCTAGACCAGCTGAGCTAGTCGTCCATACATATGCCGAGGACAGGAGTCGAACCTGCAAGGGATTTAACTCCCACTACCACCTCAAGGTAGCGTGTCTGCCAGTTTCACCACCTCGGCTAATACATATGGATTTTATCAAACAACTCTTACAAACTCAATCATCAATTCAATTCAACTAACATATATTTTGCAAAATCTCACTTTTTCAGGCAATATATATACGTAGATAAAATAAAACAGAAACATATGAAAATTCAAAACATATCAGCTAGAGAAATACTCGATTCAAACGGGAATCCAACAATCGAAACAACTGTTGAACTCCTAGACGGGACCACAGGTACAGCCTCAGTCCCATCTGGTGCCTCTACTGGTAAAACAGAAGTCCTAGAATTAAGAGATGAAGATATGAATAGGTATGGAGGAAAGGGAGTACTCAAAGCTGTAAACATTGTAAACAACACAATATCTCCTTTGTTTAAAGACAAAGAAATCAACAGTCAGGAAGAATTTGACAATATACTAATTCAAGATGACGGAACAAAAAACAAAGAGAAATTTGGCGGAAATACAATACTCTCATGCTCAGAAGCTTTTGCTCGTGCAGTTGCAAACAGTTTCGGCTTAGAACTCTTTGACTACATTGCAATGACCTATTGGAAAGACAACAACTACAGAGGCAAATTAACCCTCCCTACTCCATTAGTTCTCGTATTAGAGGGTGCCAAACACGGAAACTGGTCAACAGATATTCAAGAATATATGATTGTTCCAAATAGCTTACATTTCAAAACATTTTCTGAAAAGATAGAAGCCTCCGTAAAGGTATACAACCAAATTGGCAAAATACTCTCTGAAAAGAATTACTCCCTTGGAGTTGGTTTTGAAGGTGCATATGCTCCAAAAGAATTAAAAAACAATCAAGAGGCTTTTGATATCATTGTAGAAGGTATTAACAAGAGTAACTACAAATTAGGAGAACATTTCAATATCGCACTTGATGTAGCATCCTCTGAATTCTACTCACATCAATCATCAACATACAACCTAAAGAAAGAGAACAGAAATCTTTCACCACAGGAATGGAACGATTTTCAAATGGAATGGTACAAAAAATACTCTGTCATTTCTGTAGAGGATCCATTTGATCAAGAGGCCTGGGATTCATGGAGTAAATTTACACAAGAATTTGGAGAAAATGGAATGGTTGTTGGTGATGATCTCCTTACAACAAATGTAGAGAGAATTGAAAAAGGAATTGAAAGAAGAGCAATAAATACTGTTCTTATCAAACCGAACCAAATTGGGACAGTAACAGAAACCCTTAACGCAATTAAGCTCACCGAAGAGAAAGGATTGAATTCAATCATCTCTCATAGAAGTGGAGAAACTAATGACAGTTTTATCGCAGATTTGGTTGTTGGGACACCATCAAAATTTGCCAAGTTTGGAGGAGTAAACAGAGGTGAGAGATTAAGTAAATACAACAGATTGTTAAATATTGAAAGCTCACTAACAAGGATATTGACATAAATACTACGATAAGTTAATCTAGATAAGTAGATGTCTGATTTCTATATTATTACTTGCCTGAATGAGGAAGAAAAATTTAATTAAAGTAGATTCATTAAAATTTTTTCTAGTACTTACTATTGTTTCGTTTTCATTTTTTCTATTAAGGGGGTTTAGAGCTCAGGCAGATTCCATAACAACCAGTGTTACAATTGGAAATAATTCTCCATATTTTAGTTCTGGACCAATTGAAGACCCAGCTGTTACATCAACTTCCCCCGCAAATATCGGAGACCTGGTTACTTTCAAAGCAACAGGAACTGACGGCAATGGTGAAGACTACTATCTTTTAGTTTGTTCAACAGACTCAGCCACCGCAGTAAACAACAATATCCCATACTGTAACGGAGGATCAACTTATTGCACAAGCACTATTACCGCAAGTGGTTCACAAGCAACCTGTACATATACAACACAAACTTCCGATTCTTTTTCTAATACATGGTATGCATTTGTTTGTGATACTAATTCAACAGCAGCATCCTGCTCCGCTGGAGATCAGGGAACAGGAGATTCAGGGTCACCTTTCTATGTCAACCACCTTCCATCTTTTACTGGAATTACAAACACTTCACCAGCAAATCCAGGAGGATTGATTACATGGAACGCCACAGCTTCCGACCCTGACAGTAATACCATCAAACTTTTAGTCTGCAAAACAAACTCAATTACAAATGGAGCGTGCACAAGTGAAGAATGGTGCTCAAGTACCCTTTCTTCTTCAAATCCTTCATGTACATATAATATCCCATCAGTCACTCCTGATGGCTCAAGCGATGCATATGCCTTTATTGTAGACCAATACAACAAACCCTCTACCGATGCTACACAAGGCTCAAATTCATACTTTACAGTAAACAATGTAGCTCCAGTTGTTAGTGCTGTTACTTTAAATAGTAACTCTGCGATAGTCCTGACTGAAGCTACAACAACATCTGTATCTGTCACCGCTACTGTAACCGATAACAATAGTTGCTACGGTACGGAGATAGACAGTGTAAAAGCTTACGCATATAGATCTGGAATTACTTATTCAAACTGTAATACAGTACCTGGAAACAACAACAATTGCTATCCAGAAGTTTCTTGTAGTGTAGTTGCGGGAAGTTGTACTGATATAACTGACTCATCTGCTGATTACACATGCTCTTTTAATATGCAGTATCATGCTGACCCAACAGATATTAACACACAATTTGACGCCCAAAACTGGTTAGCGACTGTAAAAGCAACAGATGATGATTCTTCTGGTCACTCAGCAGAATCCTCAAGTGGTGTAGAATTAAACTCTTTGGTTGCATTTAGTATTGGAGCCTCAATTAGTTATGGGAGTTTGGGTGTAGGGCAAGCAAATGACCCTCTTGACAGAACTCTTGTTACAACAGCGACAGGAAATGTTGGTCTTGATCAAGAGCACTCAGGAGCGTCTGAAATGTGTACTGATTATCCAACCTGTTTAGGAGCTACTCCTATACCAGTAGGTTATCAAAGATACGGATTAAGTGCAGTAGCGTACTCTTCAGGAACAGTATTAACTGTAACCCCTGTTGAGGTTGAGCTTAATGTTCCCAAAGTAACTACTTCCACCCCCACAACAGGTACAACATGGTGGGGTATTTCCATCCCAGCGGGAACAATTGCTGGAACTTACAATGGCGCCAACACAATCACAGCCGTTAAGGGTGAGATTGCAAACTGGTAATATATTTATTTAATTCATATTTAATATATAAAAATGATGAAAAACATAAAAAATACAATTAGCAAAATTGTACTTGGAGTTGTGATACTCTTAACCACATCTGTGGTCGCTCATGCTGGAATTGGAATAACTCCCGCAGATATAGTCAACGAGAACCTTAAACCGGGTGCTTCGTTCACTACTGAATTCAAACTTTCCAGATCAGGAAATCTAAATGAAATCAGTATCGTTGTTGAACCTGACTACGGACCAATAAGTAGCTGGTTTACCGTAAAACCAGGGAAGGTCATGACATTTCCTCAAGGACAGCGAATTATGTATTTTCAGATATCTGTAAATGTACCTGAGACAGCTGAATACAAAGATTACAAGGGAGCGATTCATGTAACCGCACTTCCCGATGATGCAGATGTCAAAGGTGTCATGATTACCCAAGGTCTTCAGCTTAATGCACAACTAAAACTTACTGAAGAAGATATTGAGAAACTCTCGATAACTGCAATCAAAACTGAAAATGTCATCAAAGGATCTCCTGTAAAAATTGATATAACTGCAAAGAATGAGGGGAATGTCGATGCTTCACCTGTCGCAAAAGTTAAGGTCATGGACCTCCAGCAGAACCTAATTGAAGAACATGATATCTCAAATCTTGGAGTAGTTAAATCTAACGAAACGAAAACCATTACTGGACAATTCCTATCCAACCTAGAAATAGGTGAGTACTTCTTAGAAGTTGAAGTCTTCCTTGATTCTCAATCACTAAGAAAAGAAAGGTTAGTTCTCTCTGTAACCGAAGACAAACCAGTTGTTGCTACAACGGATGATGATTCAAAAGATCAGAAATCTTCTATTCAATCACTTCTAGGTGACAACCAAGAATACATATTGTGGATTGTTGCTGCATGTGTAGGAGGAGTAATAATATACTTCTTAATAGATAAGCTTTGGAACAATAAACCTGTGGAAGAAAAAGAAAAGCCCGCTTCAGTTGCACTAGGGAGTAAAAAGTCTACAAGAGAAATCCTCTCAATCTCATTTGGATTCCTAATCTTCTTAGGTCTCTTTTCAGCATCTCTCTCTGATGCAAAAGTTGTTGAAACAATGGTAAAGGACTCAAATAAGGATGTACAAGGAGCTCAAGATACAACAGTTGTTCCTGAGCCAACATTCTCCGTATTACCTGCTCAAGAAACAGACACAACCTATCCTATATTCTCAAGACCTGATAAAAACTCCTCTGTAATATATGATGCAAAGGATGGAGAAACATTTGATGTCATGGAATCAGATAATGGATGGTACAAAGTATCACTTCCAGATGGAAGCATCGGTTGGATTCCAGAAGATTTAATAAAATCAAAGGTAACCGAGCAGGCACAACAATAGATAATTAAACTACACAGATTACGGTAATCTTACCGTAATCTAGTGGAGTATGAATATAAATTGTAATTAATTTAAAATACAACATAAATGACAAAGTTTAATTTATCTAGGAAATATAGCAAGGTAGTACTCTTCCTTTTATTACCTCTTTTGATTTTGGGACTCTTTGCCTTTATTTCTAACAAAATAAATAAAGGAGCATCAGCAGCACCATATACTGAAATAAGTACAAGAGTAACAATAGGAAATAGCTCCCCCACATTTTCAGCAGGTCCTGCTGAAAGCCCAGCTACATCCGCAACAGCTCCCGCAGCAATCGGTGCAGTTATTACCTACAGTGCTACTGCAACTGATAGCAATGCTGAAAGCTACTACCTTCTAATTTGTAGAACTAACTCCGCGACTCCAGGTTCTGGTGGTTCAGCACCTACCTGTGCTGCTTCACAGACGCTTTGTACAAGTACGGTAACTGCAAGTGGAACTGGAACATCATGTACATATACAACTGTTGTAGGAGATTCTTGGTCTAATGCTTGGTATGCATTTGTTTGTGATAACAATTCTACTTCAGCTGCATGTTCAGCATCAAGCCAGGGTACTGGAGATTCAGGTTCTCCGCTTTATGTAAACCATGCCCCAGCTTTTACTGCATCAACAGTATCTAGCGCGGTTGACCCGGGAGGTACAATCACATGGGGTTCAACAGCATCAGACCCTGATGGAAATACTGTAAAATTAATTGTTTGTAAGACTGCTGGGATATCAGCCGGTGCATGCGATGGTGGTGCTGGTGATACTTGGTGTACAAGTTCTCTAACAACATCAGACCCTACCTGTTCATATGTAACACCTAACCCTTACGCTGACGGGACATATGCAGCATATACATACATAGTTGACCAATTTAACCTTGCATCTGCAGGTGTTGCTCAAGGTGCTGACAAAACATACACAGTAAACAATACAACTCCTTCAGTATCATCTGTCACACTAAATAGTGGTTCTGCAATTTCTCTAACAGAGAGCACTACAACAAATGTCCCAATGACAGCAGTAATAACTGATACAAATGGCTGTACAAATCAAAGTGCTACCGATGAAATCACCTCTGTTAAGGGATATCTCTACAGATCTTCTGTGACCTATGCTTCTTGTGATACATCAGGTGAAGCAAATGCTAACAATTGTTACCCTGAAGTAAGTTGTTCTGTAAGTGTTACCTGCTCTAATGGGGTCACAACATATTCTTGCACTGCATCAGTGAATCACTATGCAGATTCTACTGTTGCAAGTACTCAGTATCCTTCAGATACTTGGAAAAATTCTATTAAAGCAACAGATGATGATGCCGCAGTTGGCACTACTGAGATTACTACTGGTGTAGAATTAAACGCAATTGTTGGAGGAGATACTACTCCTACTTTGCTTGACTATGGAACATTGGCTGTAGGAGCAGCAAACAATCCTTTAGACAAGGAACTAACTACAACACCAACAGGAAATGTAGGTTTGGATGTTCTGATTAAGGCCAATACCGCAAACATGTGTACTGACTATTCGACTTGTACAGGTGGAACTCCAATACCAATCACATATCAGAAATATGCTTTAGCTGCTTCAACCTCATATGCTTCAGGAACAGCCCTCTCAACAACAGATACAGAAGCAGAATTGAATGTACAGAAACAGACATCGGCTACAGTTCCCTCAAAGAAGACTTATTGGGGTATTCAAATTCCTACTGGTACAATTGCAGGTGTATACAATGGGTTAAATACTCTTACATATATTATGGGAGAGACAGCTAACTGGTAGTAATTTTGAATTAGGAATTGATAAAAGGCATAGATAATCTATGCCTTTTGTAGATAAATTAATATATTAGAAGCTTAAACAGTAATGATTAGATTTAATATGTCTAGAAAGTTGTTTAATCCAATATTAATTATCACTACAGCATTTTTTGTAGTAATACTTTCTACATTTATTTCGAAGGGACTTTTTAGATCATTTTCTGCTACATATACAAATATCACAACTCAGGTTACTGTAGGTAATAGTGCTCCTAGTTTTACTTCTGGCCCTGCTGAAAATACTGCTAGTACTAGTACAGCTCCTACTTCAATTGGAGCTACAGTTCAGTTTAATGCTACTGCTACTGATGCTAATGGTGAAAGTTACTACCTTATTGTTTGTTCTACTAACTCTG
>JAAZBX010000019.1 GCA_012513575.1 Candidatus Dojkabacteria bacterium | reverse complement strand
CATCCTTATATTTTGGGTCGCGGATTTTGATAAACCAGGCGTTCTCTGCAAAACGGCAGGCATCCACGAAGAAGGGAATCCCATACTTATGATAGATTTCAGAGGTCTTTCGGATATTTTCCATCGAAACCGGTTGCCCGGCAGCGGAGTTGTTGGTGATGGTGATCATCCCGATCGGGATGTTCTCAACGCCGGTTTCCTGGATGAACTGCTCCAGCTTCACCAGGTCCATATCGCCTTTGAAAGGCGCGATCAGGCTGGCATCTTCCGATTCGGAGATGGTGAATTCCATTGGATGGGCATTGAGCACCAGCAAATTCGCTTGGGTCGTGTCAAAATGGCGGTTATTGGGCACGAATTGACCGGGCTTGACGAGTGTAGAAAAAAGCATGCCTTCAGCAGCGCGACCCTGGTGAGTGGGAAGCACAAACTCAAAGCCAAGCACGTCCTGTACCGCGCGTTCAAAACGGAAATAACTCTTCGCGCCGGCGTAAGACTCATCTGCTTGCATCATGGCTGCCCACTGGCGGTCACTCATGGCGCCCGTGCCGCTATCGGTCAGCAGGTCGATAAACACATCCTCCGCGGGTACATTAAAGATGTTATAGAAGGCCTTCTTCAGGGCGGCTTCGCGTTCTGCGTCCGTGGTGAGTTTCACACGTTCGACAACTTTGATGCGGAACGGCTCGATAAACGGAATTGTCATGGTCTCTCCTTGGATTGTTGTTTTTGCAAACCAGCCAGGTGCATCCCGGCCAGGTAACCACTGCCAAAAGCGAAATGCAAATTGAAACCACCGCAAGGACCAGCTACATCCAGCGTCTCTCCCACCAGGTAAAGCCCGGGAATAAGCCTGGATTCCATGCTCAGCGGATCCACCTCCCCCACTGGAACGCCCCCCACGCTCACCTGGCTGTTCTTGAAACTGCCAGCTCCAGTTACCCTGAACTTCGCCTCGGCAGTGACTTCCAAGAGCTGCCGGATCTGCTCCTCGCTTAGGGCGTTCAGTTTCGCCGTGGGATCCAATCTTGCTTGCTGGATAAAAAAGTCAGTAGCTTTCGGGGAGAAATAGCGCAGCAAGCCGGCTCGCAGGCTGCAGGGATGGGCAACCTGTCCGGTGAGGATATCAGCAAAATCAGACCAGAATGGAGCAATGAAGTTCACCTGTAGAGTAACGCCTTCGCCTGGGTGCAAGCTGACCAGGTGGCTCAGGTTCATGGCCCCCGGACCGTTGAAACCGTCCTGGTTGATAATGAGATTACCCGTTGTTTGCCCCAATTTCTCGTCACCGCGCCAGACACTTGCGAGGACGTCGAAGCGCTGCCCTTTTAGCTCTTTAAACTCGCCAAGTTCCGCTAAAATGGGACCAAGCGCCGGCACAAGCGGTCGTACCGTGTGCCCTAATCTTTCTAGAGACCCAAAGAGCTCTCCCCGTGAGCCAAGCTCGGGGTAAGCCTTGCCCCCTGCCCCAATTATTAACTGGTCAAAAGTTTCTATCTGGTGTACTCCAAGGCCTGTACATTCTATTTCAAAACGCCCATCTCTTTGTGAAAAACTTACAACGTGTGTGGCTACGCGCAGTTCTATCTTGCGCTCTGCCAGCGCTTCTCCCAATATCTCCACCACCGCCTGCGCAGACTGCGACCTGGGGTAGTACCAGCCGTCATCGGTCTTCTGTGTCGGGATACCCAATCGATCAAGCGCGCGCCTAAACTCCTCCACGCCAAAAACCTCGAGGAAGGTCTCTATCCAGGCTGGATCCTCGCAGTAGTACGCCACCGCGTTCACCGCGTCATTGGTCAAATTGCAGCGGCTGCTGCCGGT
>JAAZBX010000021.1 GCA_012513575.1 Candidatus Dojkabacteria bacterium | reverse complement strand
ATTCACACAGAACGCGCGCGCCACACTGAACAGGTTTGATGTACCCGGGATGATGGAGTGTACTTTCAGGCTGTATCGTGAAGTGGTTGAGAACTAAAAAATCAGCCTTGGGGCTTCAGAGCGTCAAGAATGCTTTCCTGAACGATTGACTTCAACAATTTGCTCGAAGCCGCTTCCTGGTAGGTTTTTAGTGCTCCACCTGCGATCCGGTTCCTTAATTCGCGATCCTGGATAAGCGTGCTGATCGCATCAGCTAACGCCCTGGGGTTGTTCATTTCGCAGAACCAGCAATCAACCCCATGTGTCAACAACTCACGGTTGGCGGTGTTGTCTCCCATGATGACGGGTTTGCCCATCGCAATCATCTGGAAGGCCTTACCCGGAATCACCCGGCAGGCTTTGGCGCTGGCTCCGAAATGCCCGCCAAGGCAGATGAGAGAATTCTGGATCTCCTTGGGAAGCCGGTCAATCGATACTGGCGCAGCCAGTTCCACATTTCTTAGCTGATTTTCCTGGACATACTTCTGGATCTTTTTGTAGTCGATCCCCTCGCCAATGATCCTGAATTTGATCGTCGGATCAGCCTGGAGCAATTCGGCCGCCTGTACCACCACATCCACTCCGTGCAAAGGCAGGTAAGAGCAGTAATATAGCACCGTATGGCTCTCAGGATTTTCGGGCAGGGGATGGAATAGCTCCTCATCGCAACCAACGAAAACCCGCTTCATTTTTGACAAAGATATTCCAAAAGTTTCATGGAAGTATTCGGCATGCGCCAGCGTATCCACAAGGATCAGCTTTGCCCGCTGGCTGCTTTGCTTATCCAACCAGAAAAGGAATTTGGAAAGCAGCGACTTCCTGGTTGTAATCTGGCGGTCTTCCACCAGCGTGTCATACGCCGAGACGAACATGTCCATGATGATTGGTTTCCTGGTGAATGGGGTGATCATTTGGGTTAGCAACTGTCCAAAAAAGCCGATGAAGACAAAATCGAAGTCGCGTTTTATCAACCTTGGGATCAGTTGCAGGAAGCTGCGCACGCTCTGGCGGAGGATCGGACGGATGCCGCCTTTGTATACATTCGAGCCTTGTGAGCCAATCACTGTTGTTTGGCTGACGCCCTGGATCGCAGAAAGCATCAGTGCGTTCCTGGGATAATTCACTTCTCTGCCAGCTAAAAAAATCGACTTTAACATCTGCCCTTTCAGGTGAATAATTTCTGCGAGGTTTGGTTCTATCTTCGACTGAGATTATAATCTTGAAGATGAATATTGAAACCCCGCTTGTTGTGGTTGTGATCGCCAATTGGAATTTACGCGAAGATCTGCTTGAATGCCTTGGCTCATTATACGAAACCGATTACTCGCGCATGCACGTCATAGTTGTGGATAACAACTCAAGCGATGATTCTGTAGCTTCCGTTGAACAGCAATTTCCGCAAACACAGTTGATAAAGAGGAGTGAAAATGGAGGATATGCCGTCGCCCTCAATGACGGGATCCGGGCGGGCGCGATCCTGAACCCGGATTTCTACCTGATCCTCAACAACGACACGCTGATACCACCTGATACTATTGGCAAGTTGGTGGATACCATGCTTTCCGACCCGCGGATTGCCATCACCGCGCCGAAGATCATCTATCACGATCACCCGGAGAGGATCTTCAGCCTGGGTGATCACATCACCCCTTGGCTTCCGCTGCCGGTACGCGTCGGTAGAAAAGCGTTTGACCGACCGGCATATTCGAAAACACAGGAATTTGACTACCTTTTTGGCTGCGCCCTGTTGATGCGTGCGCAGAGCCTGAAGGAAGTCGGGCTCTTTGACACTTCGTTCTTCATGTATTATGAAGACTCAGACATCTGCCGGCGCATGCGGGACGCCGGTTGGAAAAACATTCGGGTTGGCTCGGCTCTCATTCGCCACAAAGCCTCGCTGAGCTCCAAACTGGTTCCGGAGCAAATGGTTTACCTGAGGGCTCGCAACCGTTCCTGGTTTTACCGCCGATATCGCCACGGACCTCTTCCCGCGGCTACGTTTTTGGCGTTATTTTTTGGTTCCATAAAGACCATTCTGACTTACCTGTTCACAGGTAAGCGAACGCAAATCCGACCATACATCCATGGTGCGCTGGATGGCTTAAGACAGGCCGTTCCACCGTTAACTGGCACAAGTTGGGACTAAAGGCGAACATGGAATTCTTCCTGGCTGAGTTCAATTTTGAAGAAGGTAACATTGAAAGATGCACTAATCCGGGGTGCGAGTCGCTGGCGCTGCCTGGAGCGACCGTTAACTGGAAGTCGGCCTCACCATTGGTCAGCCTGCACAGGCAATCTGATTGGATCGTTTTCCTGTGGGGCTCAGCCAGGCACAAAAAAGATGGGATTGCCGGTCATGACGTGGCGCGCGAGATGGCAGCGACCCTGGCTGAGGGCGGAAGCTTGCGTACATATTTACGAAATCTTGAGGGCGGATTTGACGTTATAGCCTGGAATGAAAAAGAAGACAGGTTGCTGTTCGCCACCGATCCATTCGGGATGACCAAACTCTATTTCGGAGGAGACCACGGCAAAATTGTGATCT
>JAAZBX010000010.1 GCA_012513575.1 Candidatus Dojkabacteria bacterium | reverse complement strand
ATAGAGAATACACCTCTAGATGTCTTAGATATAGCAGTAGGAGCTTCACACGCATTAAAACTTAACTGGGCAGGTGTTGATGTTGTTACAGATAATCGTACAAACAAGAACTATGTTTTGGAAGTAAATAGAAGACCTGGATTAACAGAGAGATCATCTGAAATCAGTGCTCTTTATGGATATTTAAAAGGGTTAGCTCCAATAAAAGATTAGAACAAGGATTACTTGCGGATACTCCGGCCCAGCAAAAAAGATACTTAAAGGGAGTTTTTGGATTGAGATAATTCTTTGGTTAACATTTATTGTCCCTGGATTAATATATTCAATTTGGAGATTAGGGAATCAGGTACATGAATGCCCCAAATGTAAGAGCCAATCAATGATTCCTGTGGATTCACCTAAAGCCCAAGAGATGCTAAAGAATCAGAAATAAGTATAGCGGAATTTGTTTTGGGAATTAACTTGATTAAGAATCATTTTATTTTATCTCTCGAGGAAGTAACCAACACATTCAATTCCTTTTAACTCTCAATTCGGATACAAAGACATCTAGAACATGACCAATTTCTCTGTTATACTTTACCATGTTACTAACTACCCTTAAACAAATGGATAAAAGAAATAGAGCAATTGTGATCCTCTCATTCCTTTTCCTTATCTCTATCTCTGGATATTTCTATCTAATCTCCACTCAAAAAGGTAAAACAGATGTACTAAGCGAAACATCCCAATCAAAAAGTGTCCTCCCAGAAAGAATCATCCCACATAATTTAAGATTAACAATCATCAAACCCGAAGACACATTCAAGGCAACCGAACCTAGAATGTTCAGTGCTCTAGCACAGGGGAATGGGAAATATGCAGATAGAATAAGGTGTAGATGGGAATTTTTTGTAAATGAGGGACGAGAAGATGGATATTACAAAATTATGGACAACATGGGAATACTTGCGGGAGAAACCAAAGAGGTTTGTGCTTTTACATCAGGCTTTATCGATGCTCCAGGTTCATTAAGGGTAAAGTTAACCATGGTTGTATTTGACTCAGTCAATGAAAACTTAGAAACAATCGAAGTTGAGAGAATGTTCACTGTTATCTAATCATACCTCAGTGCTTTTACGGGATCCAATTTCGCAGCCACCATTGCAGGATAGATGCCAGCTAAAATCCCAACAACAATACTTCCCAAAGTGATATAAAGAGAGTTAAGTATTTGGAAATGAAAGAACTGATTAAC
The DNA here is from genome assembly GCA_012513575.1 of Candidatus Dojkabacteria bacterium. GTDB lineage: Bacteria > Patescibacteriota > Dojkabacteria > SC72 > SC72 > UBA5232. The sequence continues at coordinate 44,931 of JAAZBX010000010.1, read as the reverse complement.
AGAAGTAAATCCCTGCTGTTTTAGGATCTCGACAATGAAAGGGTCTGAAATTCTCATTAATCCATATGTTAAACCTAGCCCCATAAGTCCACCAATCAAACCAATCATTGCTGATTGAGTTAGAAAAATAAAAAGCACCTGTGTATTGGAAGCACCGATAGCTTTAATGATTCCAATCTCCCTTGTCTGTTCATATATACTCATAATCATTGTATTTATTATTCCTATCGATGCAACGAAAGCCGAAATACTACCAAAAACAATTAATGCAATAGTTAAACCACTTGTTAAGGTTTTAATAAAGTCGACAATAGTTTTTGTTGAAATAACATTTAATCCAGTATCTTTCGTTATATATTCTTCAATCTGTGTCGTTTTTGCTTCCTCAGTCTTTACCAACAATTGACTATACCCAACCTTACTCAAATATTCTTCCTCACTTTCAAAACCTCCAATATCTACCAATATACCCAAGGCTCTCTGCGGATTAATCCAAAATGCATCAGCTTTTGTCTCAACCACTCCTTGAACCACAAATTCAAACTGTGCATCGATGGAGTTTCTGTTCGCTACTGAAACAAAAGATTGTCTAGTTGAGCGTTTCGCAATAATTTTTTTACCAATTATCTCATTTGGAGATATCTCAAAAAACGATGTAACAAAATCACTTACAAAAATTCCATTTAATTCAAGATTTGGATTTGTCCCAATAAATGATCCAAAGGCTTCATCAGTCCCTGGGATATCGAAGGCCTGAATCATCCCAGACGGATATGGGGTTTCATCTCCCTCCAGATACATTTCGAAACCATTAAGCACAAATATTGAATTTATACCTTTGACACCTTCTAATCCCTCAATTTGATTTTTAATATCTTCATTAATAATAACCTTCTCTTTCTGCTGAACTTTTTTCGAAGGAGCTGAATTCATATTTCCAAAAGCCATAAAATCAGTTGAAGAAACATACAAATCTGTAGGCTTAAAAACTGAGCTAAATTGGGTAAGAATAGCTCTTTGTAAATCCGTCATCCCAAAGAGAATAAATGTCATCAACATAACAGCTATCATTATTCCCAAGCTTGTTAGGAATGTTCTTAGTTTTCTCCTTGTGATTAAACTCAAAGCATATTTAAACATTCTTACCATCTACTAAAGTAATTACTCTGTCAGTTTTTGCAGAAATATTTTTGTCATGAGTTACAAGTATTACTATAACACTTTCAGTTTTGTTCAATTCCTTTAACAACCTAATTATTGATTCTCCTGTCTTACTATCTAGATTCCCCGTAGGTTCATCAGCTAAAACTACTTTTGGATTATCAATTAACGCTCTTGCTATTGCAACCCTTTGGGCTTGTCCTCCAGAGAGTTCTTTGGGAAAATGCTTTCTTCTGTTTTTCAAGTCAACCATTTCTAAAAGGGATTCTAACCTTTCATTTACATCAATATTCCTGTTTTTTACAAATTTCAAAGGGAGTAAAATATTTTCTTCAACAGATAGGGATGGAATAAGGTAAAATTGTTGAAATATTGTACCAACTATATTTCTTCGGTAGAAATTTGGGTTGTATTCTTTAATATTTTTACCATCAATAGATATTTCCCCTGTATATTCAAAATCTAAACCTCCCAGAATATTTAGCAAGGTAGATTTGCCTGAACCGGAACTTCCTACAACAGAAATAAATTCTCCCTTCTGTACCTCAAAAGATACTCCTCTTAAAGCTTCAACGGAGACTTCTTTACTCATTTTATATACTCTTTTTAGGTCTGATATTTCGATAAAGGACATAGAATAGGGTTTTCAAAATTGGGTAACCATATTACAATACAACAAAGAGTGTATTTGAGCAAGAAAGATTAAAATTTCATTGTAAATTACTCTTAATTGTGTGAGAATTGGTCATTAAGAAATAAAAACAAATATAGGGATATAACTTAGCTAGCAAAAAGACCCTTCTTAGAAATTAATTCCTTTAATAATATAAATTTTAATATGGCAAATAGCTCAAATTTGATTAACAAAAAAGTCCTACTTGGAATGAGTGGGGGTGTTGATAGCTCTGTAGCTGCCCTACTACTTAAAAACGCTGGTTATGAAGTGATTGGAGCAACAATGCAACTTCATGCTTACTGCAATAACGAAGATTTAATAAAAGATGCCAGAGAAGTAGCAAAGAAACTAGGAATTGAGCATCACGTTTTCAACATGAAAGAACAATTCAGAGGGTATGTCATTGATTACTTTGTAAAAGAATATCAGCAAGGAAGAACACCTAACCCATGTATTGCTTGTAACAAATATTTGAAGTTTGGAGCAATGGTAGACAAAGCGAAAGAAATGAACATTTCCTATATTGCTACTGGCCATTACGCAATTATTGTTAATGAGAATGAGAAATTTTTTCTTAAAAAAGCAAAAGATGAGAAGAAAGACCAATCATATGTACTTTACAATTTAACTCAAGAGCTTCTCTCTCAAACACTCTTTCCTTTGGGCAATTACTGCAAAGAAGAGATTAAAGAAATTGCAAAGAAACACAGATTAAATGTTGAAAAAAAACCAGAGAGCCAAGAGATCTGCTTCATTCCAGATAACAATCATTTCAGATTTGTCACAGAGAATGCTCCAAACACAATTAAGAGAGGAGAAATTCTTGATACCCATGGAAATATTTTGGGATATCATGAAGGAACAGCAAAATATACCATTGGCCAAAGAAAAGGATTGGGTGTTTCTTCAAACAGACCTCTGTTCGTTGTTGATATTGTGGAGGAAAATAATCAAATCATACTTGGGAGCAATGATGATTTGTTTTCTAAAGAATTAATTGCTTCAAATTGCAATTGGATTTCTGGAGAGTATCCAAAGAAGGAATATACTGTTAAAGCTAAAATACGATACAAAGCTCAAGAACAAGAGGCAACTATCTTCCCTCTTGCTGAGGGTAAAATAAAGGTTGTATTTACTAAACCCCAAAGAGCAATTACAAAAGGTCAATCAATTGTATTTTACGACAAAGATTATATTCTTGGTGGTGGGATAATATCTGAGGTGAATTAAAAAAATTCAAAAACCCCAAATGACAATTCAAATCAAAGTTAAAACAAAACAACAGGAATCGAAAGTTCTTCAAACAGGAGACTTTGAATATACTGTTTGGGTAAAAGCACTTCCTGATAAAAATAAAGCAAATAAAGAAATTGTTTCCCTCCTTGCAAAGCATTTCTCTGTGAATAGAGATGAGATACAAATTAAGACTGGTAAAACATCCTCGAGAAAAACAATACTGATTAAAGAGGAATAATTTGACATACACTCAGTATATTCCTAAGATTTAATATACATATTTAAATTCTGTATAAGTATAAATATGGCAACTCAAAGACAAAGGACTGCTTCAAAAAAAAATATTAAAAAAGCACTAAAAACGTGGAAATTAATGACTCACAGACAGAGAGCTTTAGCACAACCAAATGGGAGAAAGAGAGCAAAACCTGGTAGTACAGGAGAAGGAAACTATTACAGAATTGAGATAAGAGAGAAAAGTCAGTTTTCTTCATTTAGGACTCAAGATGTTGGAGAACGAGGAGGGATACAAAGAATTGCTGGGCACAGACCAAGCGGAAGTTGGGATACACAAGCATGGCTAATTGAGAAACCATTAGCCAATATTGTTGGCGATACATTAAAAAGCAGACACAAGGATGTTCAGGAAGTATTTGATTCTCTAGGTTCAAAACCAAAACTTGTAAAAGGAGATATATTCCAAGCAAAGCCAGAGAGAAATGTTCCAGAAAAAGACAAACCCACAGATGCTATGAAAAAAGCATACGAAGCAAGAAGAAAGGGTTAGAATTCTGCAAATATCTTCTTTAACCTTCCATCAACCCTCACCATATTCCCAGAGGGCAAGCAGATTTGAGGTGCTGTATGACCAAAATCCATATTTTGAATAACTGGAATTTCTTTGTTGTATTCTCTAATAGTATTTAGAATTGTTTCTCTTTGTTCTTTTTTGTATTCAACTTTCTGTTCGTCTGTATTCTGTTTACTAAAATCCCAAGCTTTTGGTCTTCCAACAAATATTGCCCTTACTCTTGAGAGAATTCCCCTCTCTCCAAATGCTCTTACCACTCTCCTAACATAGGAAGCTTCCGGAATTTCTTCACTACTTTCAAAAAACAGTACAATGTTCTCAAAATCCTCAAGAGATGGGATTTGAATATTGTGCCTTAAAATTTCATCAATTGACTCAATACACCCTCCCCACAAAACACCCTGCGCATCACCTTCTCCATCCCAATACCAACCCTCATTCCCCTGATATATCCTTCTTGTATTTAACAAAGAATCATCAAACCAGTTCAGACCAATGTCATTGAATTCTTTACTAGATTCTAACTCAAATTCACCTATCTCAAAGAGTGCATGCTTTAAATATTTGATCGTAAACTCATCCATCTGAACTTGCATCGCAAACTCTGTAAAAAGAGCTCCACCGTAAAATGCAGGGACACCACATGACCAAAGATGATTAATGAAATGTGTATTGTCACTAAACCCAAAGTATGGCTTAGGATTGTTCTTAAAGACATCCTTAGGTAAATTCTTTATATATGTAACTTGATCATCCCCACCCAAGGTTGAAATTACAGCCTTTATCTCAGGATTACTAAAAGCATCAATTAAATCCTGTGCTCTTTCTTCTTTCGTTGCTCCTTTCTTTTTTGTAAAATTCATCTCTACTGGTTCAAGTTCAAAAACTTCTTTTACTCTCTTTAAACCTAATTCATATACAGCTGGCCAAATAGCCGGTGCTACCGTAGAAGGAGAGACAATTGCAACCTTGTCGCCTTTGTTTAATTTCGGTAATTTTGTAAATTGCATAACTAAATGATACCTCAATTGACAATCGTATTAAATACTGACAATATTAATATATATTTAATTTGAACTTACATATTTACATATGGAAGATATTCAAAATGAGAAAAAACCTTTTCTCAAAAAGGAGAGTACAACCCTAAACAAGAAGTGGGTAAGGATTGTATTAATAGTATTTTTAATCCTTTTGGTACTTTGGTTACTCTACTCAGTCTTATCATACGAAATTGATTTGTTCCCATTAAAATTTACTAAGATACAATAATTTTTTAATTTATAAATATGAAAATACCAAAATTTAAACCTTTAGCAGAAGGAAGTGAGAAATCAAAAAATGTTTTTAAATATATTTTAAGTGGTGGGTTAATTGTTCTTTTAACAGCACTGGGGTTGGAAGTATCAAACAATGATTATGACCTTGGAAAAATTCTTGAGGGTTCTTCATGGAAAGATGCGAAAGTTATGAGGGACAAGGATGGGAATGTAGTGACAGATGGTAGCGGAAAGTATACTAATGACTACAACTGTGATGATTTTGATTCTCAGGATCAAGCTCAAAGATTTTTTGATAAAGTGAAAGCTGATACAGGAGAAGATCCAAATCGATTAGATGGAGACAAGGATACAGTGGCTTGTGAAGATTTACCTAAGGAGAAGAGCCCGGAGAATGAAATCATAGATAAAGTGGTTGATGCTATTGGAGAGTAGATATAATTCTATTTAAAGCTATTTGCAAAAGAAGCTCCTTTTCTAATCCTTGATTCCAAAGGGCTTTTAGTTGGCTTTGTATTGTTGACCCAACAATGAATGAACTGTCCTTATGTTGTGCTTTCACCGGGAAATCCGTACCTAGTAATATCTTTTTAGCTAAGTTCGGATATCTGTTTACAGCATCTGAAATAATTCTTGCCTTGTTTTTGTTTATGCATATACTGCTGTCTAAATAGATGAAAGGATATTGCAAAGCTAACTGAAGGGAATGGCGGATTAGGTATAGTCGCGAGAATAATGGAGATTCATTTTCTTCAAATTTCTTCCAGTAACTTTCTGCCTGAATATTTTTACCATCACCATAGCTTACAATTCTTGGATGTGCATATGCACCACAATGCCCAATTATTATTGGGACCACACTATCTCTCTCCATCATCTCTTCTATTAAACTATCAATCGTATCTGGAGATGTTAAATGCATGGATTCTACCCTGTCATCGAAATGAATCAATAAGGGTAATGATCCATACTCTTGCGAAAGAGAAATTGCTTCATTCAAATTCTCAAAGGATATTTGATAATCATCATATACTGGGTGCAATTTAATCCCCTTAATGAGACCCTTCTTATAAAGATCTTCGAATTTCTTTCTGTTAATTTCTTTTGGATTATGTATAAAATAGAAAGGTATTAAAGAGCAATTGACTTCCTTCTTCTCTAAATTATTAATCAAATTTGTTATCGTTTCTTCATTCTCAAATATTACACCTGCTTCTACAATATTCTTATCTGACAAATAGCTGACAATCTTTTCACCATCTGGAACCTTCCATTTCCTCCCTTCCATATTGTCTATGTGCATATGGATATCTGAGAAACTTCTATCAATAATATCCTCAGGCAAATTCCCTTGTTCTTCTTTGTAAACTGTTGGAAGAACATTGTCAGAAAGCATAAAATCATAATGTTGTTTCTGTTGGGCAGAAAAAACAGCTAGTTCATTTTCCATGTATATTTATTGTTAATAGGATCTTGCGAAAAGGGCAAGTTTTGCACCATCTTTACCTGTATAGAAGCATTTTCCACTTTCATCTTCATGCTCAAATGGGAAACATCTTACTGTTGCCATTGTCTCAGTCTTTAATTGCTTTTCATCCTCACTACTTCCAGCCCAATACCCAAGAACAAATTTCTTGTTATCAATTGCTTTCTTAAAATCGTCATAAGTCTCTACTCTCTCAGTATTCTCTTCCATTCTCTTTAGAGCATTTCTGTAAAGATTCTCCTGTATCTCTTCTAACAGGTTAAAAATCTTCTTTTTAAGTTCATCTCGTTTTACTGTGATTTTCTCTCCGGTATCTCTTCTTGAAAGTACTACACATCCTTCCTTTATATCTCTTGGTCCAATTTCAAGTCTTACCGGGACACCCTTCTTCTCCCATTTGTACAACTTCTCCCCTACTCGCTCATCAGAAAGATCTGCTTTTACTCTAAAGTCTACTTTCAATTCATTCATGATTTTTTCAACTTCACTATTCACTTCATTTTTAAACTCCTCTTTTGGCCAAACAGGGACAACAACTACTTGAACAGGAGCTACCTTTGGAGGCAATACCAACCCTCTATCATCACTGTGTACCATGATCAATCCACCAATACTTCTTGTACTCATTCCCCAACTCGTTTGATAACAGTACTTTGTATCTCCATTCTCATCAGTAAATTTCAAATTAAAAACCTTTGCAAACTTATCTCCCAAGTTATGAGATGTTGCAAACTGAAGTGCCTTACCATCTTGCATCATGGCTTCTGTTGTATATGTAATATCTGCACCAGCAAATCTTTCAGAATCTGTTTTCTTTCCAGTATAAAGAGGCATTGCTAAAAATTCCTCGGCAAATTTCTTGTAAATACTTAACATTAACTGGGCTCTTTCATCTGCCTCCTTAGCTGTTGCATGGGCAGTATGACCTTCCTGCCAAAGAAATTCTGTACTCCTTAAAAACAGTCTAGGTCTTACTTCCCACCTTACTACGTTTGCCCACTGATTTATCAATACTGGTAGATCTTTGTAAGAGGTCACCCATCTAGAGTAAGCATCGTACATTATGGTCTCAGATGTTGGTCTAACAACGAATGGTTCTGTCAATTCTTCTCCTCCCGCATGTGTTACAACTGCGACCTCTGGAGAAAATCCCTCAACATGTGATTTTTCTCTCTGAAGAAATTCATAGGGGATGAAAAGAGGAAAGTATGCATTTTCAACTCCTGTCTCTTTAATTCTTTTGTCAAACTCTTTTTGAATATTCTCCCAAATTGCATACCCGTAAGGTTTGATAATCATGGTACCCTTTACTGGTCCATGCTCAACTAAATCAGCGACTCTGATTACATCTAAATACCACTGCGAGAAATCACTCTTTCTTGGAGTAATCTTCTTCTCATCATGCTTGTTGTTTTCTCCCATGTTAAGATTTTGCTTATATATTAATCTAATTCTAATTGAAAAAACCATCAAAATCAATCAACACTTTAGCAAAAGAATTCTTTGATGATATCCTTATGCTCTGAAGTTAACTTCTTCTCTTTCATTTTGAGTCCAAATTCTTCCACTCCCCATAGTCTAATTACTCTGTAAGTGTAACTTTCTGGAAATATCTTTAAACCATGTTTAACAACATATTTTAATTCCTCTAATGAGTTCCCCGGCAGAGTCATTTTCCCCCATGGTTCAAATTGAGCTTCTGAGATTTCTAAATCAAAATGGTTTCTTTCCTGAATTTTCTTTAACCTTGATAGAGGCATACTCCAAGGGAGATAAAAAGACAAAGCTTCAATTCTTTTTAAGAACGGACTTATTTCTGGAATCATTGAGTAGTAATTAATACCAAGGGTAAGCTGTTCCCATTCATACAATTTATTCTCTACGAAAAGGTCAAAAAGATGCATTAACTTTCTTAAATCCTTTCTTGCAGAACTATCCATCATTAACTTGTTCTTTGGAAAATATTCATGAAGGATAGTTGCGATTTCTAACAAGTATTCATCTGACATAAGTAATCGCTTATGACCAAATCTGTTGTAACATTCATTTTCTATCTGAAAAGAAATGCCTTTTTCTTTACCATATTCTTTTTTAATTAATTCAAGAAGCTTATTAAAATATTCAATTGCATACTTTGCTAATTCAGAATCTTTTTTCACAACACTTCGTTTTTTTACATTAATATATTCGGGAATATGTTCTTCCGGCCATCTCATAACCTTGATTGGACCTACATTGAGACAGATACTACAATTGTTTTTTAAAAGATACTCAATATATTTCTCGTAAAATTCCAAACTTACTTTCCCATTCTTTTCAACTGTATTCCATCGAAGACCTAATCTAAAGTCTTGTATATTCAATTTTTCTCTGACTATCTTCAAAGTCTCTAGTGGATTTCTGTCTCCCAAATATTGCGAATATTCTGGGGAGAAAGAAGTACCCCAAACAATCTCTTTGTTCATATGCATATTTTACACGATATGGAGGAATATATATAATGAAATATGATACTTACTGGGAAGGAAATTAAGAAACAGGTAAAGAATGGAAATATTGTGATTAAACCATTTGATGAGGAATGTATTAAGCCAAACAGCTATGTATATCATTTAGGAGATACATTAGTTGAAGTCTTGGATGTAGGGGACAAGAAGAGGAAACCGAAAACAAGGAAAATTAAAATACCACAGAAGGGATATGTTTTAGAACCTAGAAGGCTTTACCTTGGAACAACGGTTGAGACAATTGGAAGCAAAGAATATGTAACCTCCTTAATTGGAAGAAACAGAATTGCAAAATTAGGAATGTTTCTTCAGATTACAGCAGATCTAGGTCAATTGGGGAAAGAGCATAGGTGGACACTGGAAATTACTGTCGTGCAAAATTTAAGAATATATCCTAATATGGAGATAGGCCAAGTGACATTTTGGGACACTAAGGGGGAAAAGAATATTGAAGATGTTGAGTTTTACGCAACAAAGAATGAACCCTTCCCAAGTCAGCTATATAATCAAAAAGCAAAATGATTCTTACAGGAAGTCAAATAAAAAAAGAAGTAGAAAAAGGAAGGATCATCATTGATCCATTTAGTGAAGAAGATATTGAAACTAACTCATATGATTTCCATATTGATAATGTTTTGTATACCTACAAAGAGGATGTCTTGGATCCTACTAAAGACAACGAGTTAGTAGAAGTAGTTATTCCTTCTCAAGGATTAACTTTAAGTCCAAAGAAAATATATATTGGTAAAACTGTTGAAACAATAGGTAGTAAATATTTTGTTCCAATAATTAAGGGAAGATCTTCTACAGGGAGACTTGGAATATTTGTAAATATTACTGCAGATTTAATAGACTTAGGTTCAATACAAAAACCAACTTTAACACTACATGTTGTACTACCTGTTAAGATATATCCTAATACAAAGATAGGACAGGTTACATTCTGGGTGGCTAAGGGTATAGAGAAGTAAAAGCCTAGCAACTGTTTTTAAAAGTGTTTAGTCACTAGGCTTTGTTGGAGAGAAAATAGTTGAAAGAAAAGCTTAATCTGCAGGATAACAGTATAAAGATACATTATAAAAACTATATTCTGTTCCTTCTACACTTGTAGCTTCAAAATAACGAGTCGCCTCGTTATAAATGGGCAATTCAACAAATTGAATATATTTAAAGTATACATCTCCTTGCTGCCCAACTAAGCAAACATATCCTCCCTTGTCTTTTTCAGACCTAAAAGCTTCAGAACCATAATCTGAAGTACAGCCGACTACCCCAATCAGGAGTAACAATACAGTTACGATAAAGAACAACTTGCTTTTCATCTTATTTCCTTTCTAAAGAGCTATGGATTTTTGTAGAAGCATTTGCCTCATACTACTTATATTATACCATACCTACTATAGGTCCCTCAACTTCTTAAATTACAAAAATGATATAATGAAAGAATGAAAACAGATTTCAAAACACTAAAAGAGCTACACGAATACTACGCTGTTCACAACGCTTGTGGATTAAAGGAATTAGCTACTCAACCAGTATATGAAATTACCACACCCTCCTCAGGAATTCTTCTCATAGGAGAAGCTCCAGGAAGAAATGAAGATTTACAGGGTAGACCCTTTGTTGGTTCTGCTGGTAAATTCCTAGACGAGCTTCTCAAGAGTATTGGATTCTCTCGTGAGGAAGTGTATGTAAGCAATGTTGTAAAGTACAGGCCACCAAACAATAGAGAACCACAGGAAGATGAGAAAGATGCTTGTAGAGTTTGGTTGAATGCTGAATTACTTTTTGTAAAACCAAGAGTAATTGTAACCTTAGGTAGGCATGCATTAGGAAGATTTGTACCAGATGCAGGAATTACTGCCTCACACGGTCAATCATTTGAACATCCTACTGGCATACCTGTCTTTGCAATGTATCACCCAGCTGCTGCACTCTACAATCCTAACTTGAGAGATGTACTAAAAAAAGATTTTAAACAATTAAAGAATTTCTTAGATAACAGACCTAAAGTCAGTAAAGCTAAGCAGGAAGAGATTGATGCAATTTTACAACTCTAATTCTTTTTGTGACTCCATTCACTGTCATAGAAAATTTTCTCTACACCCGTTTCGTAATCATTACAAATTTCACTCTCCTTAAACCATATCTTTATCTCCCTCTCTGCATTCTCTACTGAATCTGACGCATGTAACATTGTCATAGTAGACCTATCTATAAAATCAGCCAGTGCATATGTATCTAAGGAGTAATCATTTCTAATAGTGCCAATATCACCCTCTGCAGGACTGGTGCTTCCAAGAATCTTTCGAACTTGAGAAATAACTCCGAAACCCTCAAACACAATTGCAATAATGGGACCACATGTAAGGTAGTTAATATTTCTCTGCCTAATCTGTTTCCCTTTCTCAAGTGAATTCCAATCAGACACATCCTCACCTCTTGCTATTGCACCCTTTTTTGCTTTCTCTCCAGTTTCAATTAAATATGCTTCCTTTCCTTCGTAATGTTCTCCCACCTGCTCTTTTGTAGCATTAACCATCTTTATCGCAGTAATCTTTACACCCTTTCTTTCAAATCTTGAAATAATTTCTCCTACTATCTGTCTTTGAAGTACATCTGGTTTAATCAAAACCAATGTTCTCTCTTGTGTTAATTTTGGTTTACTCATGTGGTAAGTATTGCTTAAATGTTAGATAATACAAGGATATCAAATATATGAAAGAAATTACAGAAAAAGAAAAATTTAAAGAACTTTTTGAGAATATTGCTTCTGAAGAAAAGTGGAATCAGAATTCCTTGAACAAAATACTTAGGAAATTCAAAAAAAATGATGGACAACTTTACAGAAATGATGAACTTGTAAAGATGTTTGTGATTGTCAAAAAAGATTTTTCAAAAAAGAATATATCCTTAATTGAGAAAAGGATTCGATTGAAACCTACTAGAACAAATTCTGGCGTATCCGTTGTAACAGTAATGATGATGCCTTACTACTGTCCAGGAAATTGTATCTTTTGTCCGAATGACAGAAGTATGCCTAAGAGCTACATAGCTTCGGAACCAGGTGGTCAAAGAGCATTGAAGATGAAATTCGATCCATATGCTCAGGTGTTTAACAGATTAATCGCACTCAAAAATGTAGGACACAATATTGAGAAAATTGAATTGATTGTTCTTGGAGGGACATTCTCCGCATACTCTGGAGAATACAAAATATGGTTTGTAAAAGAGATGTTTAGAGCATTGAATGATATGAAAAAAAGTTCTAAGGAATATATTGAGCCAAGGGATTCTGGTTTTGAGATTTCATCCTTTGAGGAATTAGAAAAGGAACAAATCAAAAACGAGAAGGCATATTGTAGAAATGTTGGATTGGTTTTGGAAACTAGACCAGATTTTCTTTCAAATGGTGAATTAATATATTTAAGAAGACTTGGAGCTACAAAGATACAAATCGGAATTCAATCACTTTCTGAAAAAGTATTAAGAGAGAATGAGACGGGGAGAAGTGTTGAGGATACAAAGAGAGCTTTTGAGTTGTTGAGACTGTTTGGATTCAAAATACATGGTCATTGGATGCCTAATTTGTATCTTTCTACTGAAAAGGAAGATATTCGAGGATACAAGGAATTGTTTACAACTCCATATCATCCTGATGAGATGAAGATTTACCCTACCTCCGTTATTCCGAATACTGAGCTTTTTGATTTGTACAAGAAAGGTAAATACAAACCATATACAGAAGAAACTTTAGTTGAGGTAGTAAGTGAGTGTATTGCCTCCACTCCAAGATATTGTAGGTTGTCACGAGTGATTAGGGATATCCCTTCTCAAGAGATTGTTGCTGGTAACAAGAGAACAAATCTTAGGCAAATTGTAGAAGAGTATTTGAGAAAGAAAGGTATTGAGCCTGAAGATATTCGAAGTAGAGAAATTAAGGGGGAGGATGTGAGAAGAGAGGATATTGTTTTAGAAAAGATTGAATACAATACTTCTACAGGTAGAGAGGTTTTTCTTTCTTACAATATTAAATCAGAAGACAAGATTTGTGGTTTTTTGAGATTGTCTTTACCAAAAAAGAACATTTCAAAGAATCATCCTCTGGAGGAATTGAGTAACAGTTCCATTATTAGAGAGGTACATGTGTATGGGAAGGTTGTGGGTATAGACAAGGAGAGTAAGGAAGGAGAGTCTCAACATTTGGGTTTGGGTAAGGAATTAGTTTTGTTAGCTGAGAATATTTCAAAAAAGAAAGGGTTCAAAAAGATATCTGTTATATCAGCAATAGGTACAAGGGAGTATTACAAGAAGTTGGGATACAAGAGAGATGATTTGTATATGTTTAAAGGGATTTGACATGAGGTTATACATACTTAAAAAGTATTTTGGCTTATGGCCAATTGTATAACCTCATGGGTTTCGTACTATTTAAGATGGATCTATCATGCTGATAGATTTTGCTCTTGAACGGATTGTTAGTTTCTTTCTTGTGGATTTTTCCCTAACAATATCAATTAAAAAGATTTGATCTTTCTTAAAATCAATTGGTAAACCACCCTTCTCGAAAAGAATTGAATAACCCATTCGATTATATATAGGATTCCATTCTTCATCTTTCCAATATCTCCATTTGATTAATAGATTCTCATCTTTAATGTAAATTTTAATCAAAGGGGCTGCATGGGGATCAAATAACAAAAGAAATCTCAAGTGTTTTTTCTTGACAAGGAATTCCTTATCCAAGAGACTGTTGTTCACAACTGTAAAATACTTAAGTGGACGCTTTGCAATTCTTGTGGTACTTATTGCCCAAATAAGTAATACAAAGCAACATACGGCTAGTATCCATACTAAATCTATCGTTTTCATCTCACCTCCTGAGATATTTTCTAATCTGCTAGTACGATTTTAAAGAACATGTAATTATATATAAAAATATTGGAAAATTCTATAGGTCATCAAGGTTAGAAATTTGATAATATTTTTCCTACTATTTATTTCTGAACATTAACCCTACCACCTACAAAATATGCAACATATACTTCTTTCTCGTCCATAAATATTTTTTCTACTTGTCTAAAATCTTCAATATTTCCTTCTATACTGTTTGTATATCTTAAATTTCCTTCAACATATTCCTCTGGTCCTCTATGTACCAATTCTCCATCAGGACCTTTTGATAATGCTTTTCTTAAAAAATCATAAATGTCAGAAAAATTAATACCCTTAGCAACCTTACCCCAATATACACATCTAAAAATATCCTTACCATTTTCCCATATTGTTTCATTACCGGAATATGGTTCTCCTCCATAATATTCATCTTCATATGTAAAATCATCAATAGTAAGTTTCAGTACTTTCCCATTCTTTTCATTTTCTACATACTTCGAATTAGGATCAGCATATCCTTTGATATTAAAATCTCTTAACAATTTTTTCAGTGTGTTTTTATCTAACATATATTTCTAATTTGTAGGTTGTCGGACTTGCACCGCTATCAGGAATAAACCTTTAGATGACTCAACATCGCAAGTTATTTTTCAATAACTGGGAGAGCTTCTCCAACTCTCAACCAACCTACTATTAATTATACCAATAACTTGGGAATGGTGGGTGTACGGGGACTCGAACCCCGAACCAAACGATTAAGAGTCGTTTGCTCTACCAATTGAGCTATACACCCATAAAACAATCAAGATTATAGTAATATAACGCAGATTTTTCAATACTTAATCTATACTCTTCTCTTCACAATAAGATTTGGACAAAGTACAAATGAAGTCTCTTTCTTTATCTTTATACTCCTGTATTCGTCTGGCTTCTGCAAAACATATCTCTTATCTGCAACCTCAATGGTATAAATCCCCCTATCTACCAAGAACCTGTATCTCCCTCTATCATCAGTAACTCTTGTTGAAACTACCTTCTCAAATTCACTATCAAGAAGATGCACAGTAACGCCCGCAAGCAAGTTCTTCTCTTCTCCCTTAACATATCCATACTTCTCTTTCTTTCCAAACAATGAAAAAAGCAACAAAACTAAAGAGGGAATATACATAAACAAAATTAGGTAGTTCCACCATATAGGATTCACCTTAACAGCATAAGCACTAAATGCCAGTCCTAATACAAAAACTCCAAAATGTAGTGGTTTCCAAAACCATTTACTTCTAGAAAAGAATCTCTCACTTAGGATTTTTACGGTACTTAACTCTGATTGGTCAAGAGGGATTGAAAATTTAGGTATATTACCATCCTTGACTTCAAAGATTCCTCCCCTATATATATTCTCCAAAGGAAAGTCTGTCTCTCCTACTACGATAGATGACGGGTATTTGTAATCCCTCCCAGTTACTTTAATGTAGTATTTCCCACTTTCCAAATCAGGACTTCTAAATCTTCCTTTGTAGTCAGATACATCGGTCCAAACCAACACGTTTTTCTCATTAAAGATCCTTATAATTGCCTGCTTAATTGGATCTTTTGTAACTGAATCATATACATATCCAGACAGATTACCTTTTACCCTAAATCCTATTAAACTCAAGAACGCCAAGGATGTTTGTACTAGAAGATAAGGAATAGTTCCAAGCATATTGATAATTAAACCCATACCAACAGCCACATTTGTAACAACAGTACTTACTGTAAATACCTGTGCAGTCTTCTGATCTAATTTACCGACAGTATTTTCCAGTACTTTTTCTACAGACTGCTTCACCGGCTCTGTAACTTTTGTAACAAACCAATTTGTTGGTTTCTCAGGCTCTTCAGTTGGAGGATTAGTGGGTTCCTCACTATCTTCACCTCCCTCCTTTTTTTCTAAAACAGAGAAATTTACCACAACCCAATCACTTACTAAATCACCATCTCCAACAGCCCTTACTCTTAAGAACCACTCTCCTAACCCAAGGGGAGTCGAATGAGTAAAGGAATTAGAATCAATCTCAATAGATTGCGATTCACAACCCTTAAAATTTAAATCCAAGCACCATTCTACAATATACTTCGTTATCAATGTCCCATCTTTCCCATATGAAGGAACCCATGTCCAAGTTGGGGTATTATCATCATCTTCTGATAATTTTACAGGCACACCGGGATTTGATGGTTTCTCTGCAACAGGGGGTTGCTCCGGAGGAATTACAGGAGGAACATATGGAATTGGGAAATTTACACTTGCGCTATTATCCCAACTCATATTACCCATATTATCAGTCGCTTCAATATAGAAACTGTAAGCCGTAAAAAGATTCCCTTGTGAATCCTTAGGCAAATCACCTAACAAAATATTTACAGTCCAAACATTGCCATTCAATACTGTTGTGAAAGGAACTGATACTTTCTCTCCAGAAGGTAAAATCACCCAAATCTCTCTTGAGGCGACACTCATGTTATCCTCAATTCTGTAAGTAATTGTAACTGGAAGGGTGGGGTTAAAGTTTTCAGTTGTAACATTAGAAGGCTTAACAACACTCAAAAGGGTAATCTCAGGTGCACTTGCTTCTTGCACAGAGTATACGTAGTTTGACCAACCACTCTCTCCCCCTGATTGGTTCCTTGCTTTTACTCGGTAGTAGTAAATCTGACCACTTGAAAGGTTACTAAAAGTTGTACTCAAAGTAGAAATCCACCCACTACTCCCAACGATACTAGAAAAATCTGGACCAGTGCTTACTTCAACATAGTATTCATACGAGTTTGTTCCAGATATTCCCCATGACACAGTATTTGAAGTCCCAACGGTATACTGAGGCTCAGAAACCATTGTCGGAACTGCGACAGGAGTTACATACAACATCTCACATTGTTGAATATCAACAGAAATACCACCAGTTATATCTCTACCACAAACACGATAAGTACCAGCTACCGAGGCACTAATCTCCCCACTTGTTTTTCCATTTGTATCGGTCGGAGGAGGTTGCACTATGAAAACACTTGAAGAATCACCATCAACATATATTTGAATTGTTCTATTAACCTTAGGAGTACCGTCTCCATTGTAAGCGGTTATTAACACCTCTGACTTCTCTGCAATCTCTACATTCTGAGGACTTAAACCTAATTGTGAGAATGTATCAGTACCAACAGTAACAGAGGTTTCAATATTTTGGGCCAAAGAAACTTTATTCAAGACAAAAAAAGAAACAATCACAAAAAACAGTACTTTAATGGCAGTTCTTTTATTCATTAAATTTCTTCTACTATTCTCTTAATATATTCATCCAAAGCATTAGTTAATACTTTTGACTCGTAGGGATTCTCTCCCAGTTTCTTGTCTCTACCTATACTGTAACAATTTTCACAGACTAGAGCAAAATTTCTTGTATCTAAATATACAATATCGTCTTTACTTCGACAATATTTACATTTTGTGAAATCCTCTAAAAACCCCATCTCTTTCAAAAAAATTATTCTAAGTTTATTAGTTGAAGCCAAATCAAGACCCTTTTTTAAGGCTCTTTGCAGACTGTCAAAAAGCGGTGGATACTGCTCTCCTTCTTGAAGAAATTTGTTTAACAAAAAAAGAATCCTGCGCACATTTTGAACATGAAGATGCTCAATATCAAGAGTACTCTCAAGCTGTGATTCAGTAAGCAACGGCATTCCTTTTCCTTCAAAAAAAGAGATACTGCTAGTACACAAAGTTTGCATATTCCCCCTGTTTTTACTATTTATTTTTCTAATACCCTTAGCAAACAGTGTAAATTTTCCTCTCTCTCTTCCAAAAACTGTAAGGATCTTATCAGCCTCTGAGTAATTAACAGACTTTATTACAGTAACAATATCTCTACTCATATGCGCCTTTCCTTGTGATTACGACAAATGGTGTTTTGAGAAGTATCTTTAGATCAATTAAAAAATTCATTTCTCTCACATACTTAGCATCCATTTTAAATCTATCATGGAGTACAATATTGTTTCTTCCAGAGACTTGCCATATCCCAGTTATACCTGGTCTAATAGTATATATCTGTTTTAAGAATCTTTTGTCTTTGGGATATTTCTTCAAATGCTGGACAATCTCGTAGTCATATGTTGGTCGTGGACCAACTAAAGACATATCTCCTAAAAAAACATTTATCAATTGGGGCAATTCATCTATATCACATTTCCTCAAGATTCTACCTATCCCCGTGATTCTACTGTCTTCTTGACTGTTCATTTTGTTCCCATTCTTCACCCATTTTGTTTTCAATTCTTTGTATTTAGGATTATTAAGCAACTGTGAATGTGCATCTGGAATCATTGTCCTAAACTTATACATCTTAAAATTACAACCCTCCTTACCTTTTCTTAAAGGTTCTTTTACAAATATACTCCCTCCATCATTAACCCAAATCAAAAATGAGGTAAACAAAAGTAAAGGTGAAAGAAGAATTAAGAGAAGTATTGAAAAAAATATATCAAAAAATCTCTTAATGAATTTGTAGTGTGTCTTTGACATAGTTTTGAAGCTTGTAGATGAATATCTCAGATGCAAAATTCTGAGACTGTTTAACACAGTTGTCTTGTGTATATTTTTCTGGCTTAAATTTCTTTAAGACACTTACAAGAGAATCAACTGAATATTTCTCAAAGAATACACCTGTTGATGGATTTTCCAATGAGACTGTTTCCATTGGGCCCCCATCTTTGTATGCAATGACAGGAGTGCCAAAAGCATTCGCTTCTACTGGTACAATACCAAAATCCTCTCCCCTTACAGGGAATATCAATGCTCTAGCTCTACTTAGGAGCTCATATTTCTCATCCTCAGAAACATATCCCAAGAATTTGACTATACCCTTTGCAGCTAATGTATCAACTAACTGCTTCATTGCTTCTAAATCATCCCCTGTTCCTGCAATCTTAAGAGGAAGATCTAACTTGTCACAGGCTTTAATAGCTAGATGAACCCCTTTGTACCTCTCCACTCTACCTAAGTAAAGAAACCAGTTTTCTTTCCTATTAACTTTTGGATATTTCGCAATTTTACTTACCTCAACTGGAGGATATATTACATCTGCATCAACACCGTAATACTCTTGAACTCTTTTTTTAACTACATTTGATATCGCTGCAATTCTCTCACACTTTTGAGCAGCCTCTCTATCCCATTTTCTCCAAATATCCTCAAGTGCAGTATTCATAAAAAAAGAATATATACCAAAAAAGAATTTGTTTACACCACTTAGCTGAGATTTCTTTTTTAAAGTTCTATCGTCTTTTTGCCAAAGAAATTTAGGTGGAGTCATACAGATATCAATATGTTTAACTCCTTTTTGATTAGCAAATTTTGCAAAGTGCGAGGAGAGAGAAATAATTACATCAAAATCCTTAAATCGAAATGATTTGTATGCCATTGGGAGAAAAAGAAGATATATATATCTAAATTTGTCTCTCCAAGGAAGCTTTTGAAGAAAGGAAGCATTAATCTTTGTATTTTTGAAATTCTTCTTTACTAAATCTTCATCATAGTAGGCCGTAAAGAGTTCTGAGTTAGGGAAGGCTTCTAAAATATATCTCATATGTAATTCTCCTCCCCCCATTTTGTAAAGAGGCTCATATACTACTGCAACTTTTATCTCATTGAGCCAATTGGGATGATTCTTCTTCATGAATTTGTTTAATGTATTCTGTAAAATTATTTAGGAATTTCTCTTCTGAAAATTTTCTTGCCTGATTTACAATTTCCTTTTTATTATACCTTCTTTCATCTAATTTCTTAAGTAATTCTACTAATTGCTCTTCATTCTCAAAAAACTCTCCACTTTTACCCTGACTGACTGTTTCAAGAACCCCACCATATTTATAGGCAAATACTAAAGTCCCTGCAGCCATTGCTTCAAGGGGAACTAATCCAAAATCTTCAATCCCACAAAAAAGAAGAACTTTCGCTGCTGTATATAGGGCTTTAACCTCATCATCTGAGATAAAGCCAAGAAACTGTATTCTGGAATCTCCCTTTGCAATTTTCTTAAGAAATTTTAAATCAGGACCCTCTCCAACAATTACCAAGTTTTTACCACTTCTCTGTGCAGCCCTAATTGCCCAATCAACTCTTTTGTAGTCGTAAAGCCTTGAAACAACTAAAACAAAATCCTCTGGAACAGAGTATTTTTCTTTTACCTTTTCTATATCGTTTGAAGTTACAGGCTCAAAATATCTCTCCTCTATGCCCGGATAGAGAACTTTTGGGATTACTCCATATGTTTTTCTTATCTTTCTTGCTACAAATTCTGAATTTGAACTCCAGTAGTCTACTCTTTTAGAGATTGAAATGTCCCAAACCCGAAGATAGGTATTTAAGATATTTGAAAGCCACCTGTAAATCTTGTGAAATTTTGATGCTCTGGCATTTAGTTCATTATCCCAAAGACTCCTTGGAGGTGTCATTACCATAGCTAGATGAGGTTGATTAATGCCTGTTATTACTGCCTTAGCTGGACCAGCAGAAATTGAGATTACCAAATCATATCCCTCAAATGAAAAACTCTCGTAAGCTAGGGGATTAAATATTTTTAAATGTCTACTAAATTTTTTACCAAATATTTTTGTATATTTCTGAACAAAGCTAGTGTATACATTATTTTTAAGCATTGGGTATTTTTCTGAGTAGAATAGAACTGTGAAAATGTCTGCTTGGGGAAATACTTTGAGTATGGAGAGCATTTCTCTATCTGCACCACCAAAAGATGTCATCTGATCAGCTACTATGGCTACTTTTGGAAATATATTGTGAAGATTTGACATGGGATATTATACCCTATCTTCAAAAAACAAAAAGATTTATTAATTCATCAAACTATCTCATCTATCAAACCATATTCCAAAGCTTCTTGAGCTGTGAAATATGTACCATTATTCCCATTTGCATGCATAATTCTTTCTACATCCTCCTCTGTAATATCACTTTTGCCAGACTCTTTGATTCGATTTGCAACAACTCTTATATATTGTCTCTCATTAATTTTTCTTTGAGCGAGCTCAAATTCTGCATCTTCAATTCTCCCTTGCATGCCACCCGTGGTCGGATGAATCAACATTGTTGAGTTTTCTGGCATTCTGCGGACATCTCCTGCCTGGATTATGAAAGCCCCCATCGACATAATAGGACCATAACCGGTAATGGAAACAGAAGCCTCATTTCTTTTAGAAAACTGACGTATCCTATCAAAAACGGCAAAACCATAATATACTTGTCCACCAAACGATGCTAAAGATATGTCAAGAGAATCTTTACTTCCATTTCCTTTTTCAATACTTCCCCCATTACTCTCTGTTCACTCATAAAGTCATCCATTTTGGATAAATCCTCAATAAGCGTTTTAAACATATCCCCATCGACACTTCCAGTAATCTGAATCTCTGCAGAGGGCCGTCTTAGTCTTTCGGGAGTAATCAATCCTGAAGGATCCTGAGAAAAACCGGAGGGTGTTTTATACGCATCCCCCATTACTTTCCCGGATTTACAAAATAAGCTTAAGAATTATAATGACATTATAGCTCAGGAATCTCTCCATCGCCAAATCCGAAATCTTCTGCACTGACATTCTCTTCTTCTTCAGAATCTAATTGGTCTAATGCCTTAGCTAAATCGTCATCCGCAGAAACAGGCTGATGCTCAACAGCTTCCTCATCATCGTCTGGGAATATTACATCAAGTGATGCATCATCTGCATCAGTTACAGGGTCAATACCATCATCCAAAGACTCGTCTGCACCCATAAGAATGATATTTGGCTCCTCTTTATCTATTTCTACTACACCTTCTTCAGTCTCTAATCCTGAAACACTTTCTATTTCTGTTCCATTTTCTCTCCTTTTGTTAATTCTCTCTAAAAACCTCTCCGCATCATCACCAAATTTCTCAACGACATCGATCACCTTCATTGGTTCGTTACACTGTGGACACAACTTTATATCATCCGTCTCAAAACTACAGTGAGGGCAAGAAAGATATATTACATGAACACTTCGCCTTGTTGGAATCAACTCCTCATTTTTTGCTTTTTTTGTAGTTCCCATACTGTATATCTAGCATAGTATAGGGGTTATAGTGTGTCAAGGAACCCATAGCATACGGTTTTTACCCGTATTTGGGATAGCAACATTTTTTGTATTTTTTCCCACTACCACAAGGACAAGGATCATTCCTTCCAACTTTTTTACCCTTCTTTATAGTTTTTTGCTTTCCGACTTTCCCAGGTCTATTGTCTTCATGTGAGGCAACTTGAGGAGTTTTGGTGGGTTCATTTGAAACTAACCTAACTTTGAAAAACCTTGTTACTACGAACTCATCAATCTTTCTTAGCATCTCATCAAACATCTCAAAACCTTCATTTTTGTATTCTACTAGAGGGTCTTTCTGTGCAAGATTTCTTAAAGAAATTCCTTCTCGCAAATCTGTCATAGTATCAAGATGTTCCATCCAGAATTTATCAAACGATTGAAGTATTAAATATCTGGACAGTGCACTCATGGCCTCTATGCCAATAGAATATACATGGATAATAAATGCATAAAGAATTGCTCTCTTAAGCTCGGTAATGCTCTCAATTCTTGGAAGAGAATAAAGCTTTTTAAAGAAATCCTCCCTACTCTTGTAACCTAATTGCACTGCAGCAATGTCTATTAGGTTCTCAGTCACTAAGTTGATAACGTTGGTATATATGCTTCTCTCTTCGATATTATCAATCTTCATATCATCTTCCAATGAAGATGCAACAAGGTAATCTAAAAATTCCCATGTCTTTTTTAATATCCACTTATCTAAGGGCGAGAGAGGGTATTTTAGCTGATCCAAACCCTCGATTCCCCAACTCCCTTGCCTGTTAAGAGCAAACCCATCTAAAGAGTCCTGTACCATCTCAATATCTACCTCTTTAAGAGATTTGAAATCGCTTTGCAAATCTTTCTCTGTTAGTTTTTTTTCATTTTTCAAATCAATTTCAAGTATTTTCCTTCTCAATGTATATATGATTTCCCTCTGCTGATTTAGCACATCATCATACTCAACAAGTCTTTTTCGGATATCATAATTTGTTGACTCTACTTTCTTTTGTGCATTCTCAATTGACTTCCCAATTACTCCTACGGATATCTCCATGTCATCATCCAATCCAACCTGCCCCATGATTAACTTCATTTTGTCTCCTCCAAATATCCTCATTAAATCATCCTCAAAGGATACAAAGAATTTTGATTCCCCTGGGTCTCCCTGCCTTCCAGAACGCCCTCTTAACTGGTTATCAATTCTCCTTGATTCGTGCCTCTCAGAACCAATGACATACAACCCTCCGACCTCTTTTACTCCATCACCAAGAGCAATGTCAGTTCCTCTACCCGCCATATTTGTTGCTATCGTTACTGCACCCAACTGACCTGCCTCCGCAACTACTTTTGCTTCTAATTCATGCTGTTTTGCATTTAAAACATTGTGCTTAACTCCTTCTTTTCTTAACATCTCAGAAAGAACTTCCGATTTCTCCACAGATGTAGTTCCTACTAGTACCGGTTGTCCCTTGGAATGCCTCTCAACTATTTCCCTTACAATTGCTTTGAATTTCCCTTCCTGAGTTCGATAGACAACATCGTTGTAATCCTTTCTTACAACAGGTTTGTTTGTAGGGACAACGATTGTGTCTAATTTGTATATTGAAGAGAATTCCTCAGCTTCTGTAACAGCCGTCCCTGTCATTCCAGAGAGAAATTTGTAAAGCCTAAAGAAGTTCTGCAATGTAATTGTAGCCATAGTCTTGGATTCCTTTTTGACTTCTACACCCTCCTTTGCCTCGATTGCTTGATGAAGTCCTTCACTGTACCTTCTACCCTCCATTGCCCTTCCAGTAAACTCGTCAACTATAAGAATCTCCCCATTTCTAATCATATATTCATCATCAAGATGGTAAAGCTCCTTAGCTTTAAGAGCATTGTCTAAATGGTATGCTAACTGTGCATTCTCGTATACATTCTCAACCTTAAGCATTTTTTCTACAGCATCCATTCCCTCTTGATTTAAAGAAACAGCATGAGCTTTCTCATCTACAGTGTAATGTTTCTCCTTTTGGAGTGATTTAACTAAGGATGCAAACTGCTTGTACAAATCGTTTGCCGTATCTGCACTTGTTGAAATAATCAGTGGTGTTCTAGCCTCATCGATTAAAATTGAGTCAGCCTCATCAACGATTACAAAATACCTTGGGCCCTGAACTCTTTCTTCCAGACTTCTAGCCATGTTGTCACGAAGATAATCAAAACCAAATTCACTGTTTGTTCCATACACAACATCACATGCATATGCTTCCTGTTTACTACACTCGACAAGATTTACCCCACTCATATGGTCATACTTCAACCTTCCTGCTTCTTTAAATTTCAAATCTCTTTCCTTAATCAATTTCTTAACCTCATCCCCCTTTATCTTTATCGCTTCCTTATCATCTACAAATCTGTACTGCTTCCCAGAGTTAATAGCTCCAACACTCATGCCCAAAGCATTGAGAATATGGCCCGTCCATTCGGCATCCCTTCTTGCAAGATAGTCGTTAACTGTTACAAGGTGAGCACCTCTACCAGTTAACGCATACAGATACAATGGAAGATTTGCAGCCAAGGTTTTTCCTTCACCAGTAAATAGTTCTGCGACTTTGTTGTCAAACAAAACATATCCAGCCATAAGCTGAACATCAAAATGCCTGTGATTAGCAACCCTTTTCGAAGCCTCCCTAACAGTTGCAAAAGCTTCGGGAAGAATACTGTAAAGCTTCTCTTTCTCTAAATCGAGGTCCTTACTTAATTCCTCATCCTTAAGTGTTGTAAAATCAGTTCTTGAGGTTTCCAAATTTACGCCAATTTCTTTTCTCAAATGCTCTGTTCTTGCCTTCAACTGCTCGTCTGAGAGTTTTGACATTGCCTTCTCCCTACTATTAATCTCCTCAATGATTGGCTGTAATTTAGCCAACTGCTTCTCATTTGAGTCAAATATTTTTGTTAAAAAGTTGAACATACGATTCATATTATACCACCCATATGAGTCTTTTCCGAATTAATTTTGAATTAATATACCTGAAATATATTCTACAAATGAAAAGGTTTTTCATATTTACACTCCTTCTCTCTTTCGTGAGTTTAGCACTGCTCTCTTTTCCGATATTTCAAACCAAAGGCGAGGAAGAAGTATATCCTGGGATAAACGAAGAAGATGCAGGGAAATTTTCTGATTTTGAAATTCTCTCTCCAAAGTATGGAGATGTTTTCTCTTTTGAGGAGGATATAGATATTCAATGGAAAAACAAAGATACACAAAAAGAATATGTATATTACGTTTATATATACTTCCTAGAAGGACAGTTCCACATGGGTTCTACGTTTACCTTAACTCAAGATGATGGAGCAACTATCCGTCCGATTGAAAAGGGTGTCGTTGCATTGCAGGTATATCTTTTTGACAAGGAGTTTTTCTGGACAGAGCAACGGTCAGAACATACATATGTTTCTGAAATTCTTGTTTTAGGTATAGGGATGGATATCCCCGAATATTGGTACAAAAGGTTTTACAAAGAGAAAGAAATAGAGGAACCTGCCCCAGCTGAGATTCCGAAGGAGATAGTCGAGGAAATTGAAGAGGAGAAGCAAATAGTTGTAAAACCAAAAGACGCAGAAGCAAAAAAGGTAAATATCCCTTCTGTAAAAGTTGTAAATGAGCCAGATACGTATGATTGGAATTTCCCACAGCAACAAGATGTTAAAGGTGCTGGCAGGAAGAGTACAAAGTGTAGATACAAGTATATACAAAAATACAATCAAGCGACAAAGATTGAATGTACAATCCCCGACCTAGAGAACCTCTCTTCAGAAATTGTCCAGAAGGAGACAGTTCGAGATATTCTTGTTAAAGGTAATATCTTCAGAGATATGGAGATCGTTGTTGATGTGTATGTTTGTGAAAGTAGTATATTCAAACCCAAAACATGGTTTGGATGCGAGGAGGAATATCTAGAAACAAAATATCTCAACATTCATCCATATATTCATATGAATATCCTTCTTGATGACAAAACATACTACCCCCTTGCTTACTATCTTAATGTAAATGATTTCACACTCCTCTCTCAAATTACAAAAGTAAATGAAGTAAAGAAGGTTCAACTTGATTACTCTTCCTTCTTTAGAATCCAAGAATACAATATATTTGAGAATTTCAAAAAAACATATGATGTTCCAATACTTGAGCAAGACAAAAACGAGTTATCTAAACCCTTTTCTTTTCCCTTTCAATCAGCTGTGGGAGTATCCCAATGGCATGGATATACTCAATATCAGAAACCACATACGGGTATTGATTTTTCTGTTGCAAAGAAAGAAACCTTAGCCATTGGCAGTGGCCTTGTTGTTGGCAAAGGATGGGACAGCTACTATGGGAAATGTCTGTCTGGTGGCAACTATCTTACAGTTAAGCAAGATAATGGGATGCATACAGTATATTTTCATCTTGACGAAAGTTTTGTTAATGTAGGTGAAAACGTCAAAAAGAATCAAGTTATTGCTAGGACTGGTAATTCTGGTTTTTGGAATTGTCAGCCTCTTGCATATCATCTACATTTTGAGCTTAGGACAAAGCGACTTCAAAGTACACATGTTAATCCAGTTGAATATATTGACCAAGATTGGAGTAAAGTCCTAACAGTAGGATACAAACAGAACCCCGGAAGATTAAGTGGAGATAATCCACACCCAGGTAGTTAATTTGGTAGAAAAAAATATGCTAAATACTTTAGTAAAAATTCTTTCATCAATTATTCTCTCTACCCAATTCTTTCTTGTTGAGGGGATAACATCTCCTCAGCAAGTATTAATACCAAATCAAGAAAGTATTCTGTTTGTCCAAGATGATCAGATTGTTCAATATGACTTAGATAGAAGAAAGTATGAGAAGATTGGGAAGAGAAAACAGAATGAGCTTGCTGGTATTGGGGAAAATGGAGAATTACTGCTTTGTGAGTTTGAGCATTTTACAATTTACTCTGAGGATGAATTCTCAAGCATATTTAAAATAAAGAATTCAAAAGGAGATATTGAAAAGGAGTTTAAATTCTTTGAAACAATCAGACCTGTGTATATGAATGAAGAGTATGTGATTGCTGTTACAGCTGTTGATTTTTTAGAACAGCATACCTACAGGATTGAGAGGGAAAATGGGAATAAGAAAGAGATATTTGTCCCTAGAAAACAGATATTTAGACCTAATATCCCAAAGGATATTTTAATTAGAAATATTTATGAGTATGAGAGAAAGGTATATGTCATTGAGGACCTATTTGGCAATGTATATATTTACAAAGCTTTGGATGCAATGAATATTATCAAACCAATATTGATGAGAATCTTTAATCCTGTTCCAAGAAGAAACCCAACAAATGATGCCCAACCTGATTTGAGACTTTGATTGAAGCTCTTTTTCGCAAGGAGATATTCTGCTAGTACTGCACCTACAAAGGGTCCAATTAACATCCCTGGGATATTTGCAATCAACAAACCCAACATTCCTCCTAGGAGTGCACCTAAGGCTCCGTAGTTACTTGCTCCTGATTTTTTGGATACAAGAGCTAGAAGTAAGTTGTCAACAACAGTTGAGAGAATACAGAGGGAAAAAAGGATTAGCAGAGTGAGTACCGTTATCGTTTGAAAGTCTCCTAATATTGCAACAATGAGTGCGGAGAGGAATATTAGCCAGACTCCTGGTAGAGAGAGAATTGTTAGTATTAGACCACCAAGTGCAAGTAGGCCTGCTAATATCAAGAAGATTGTTGTTAATACAGTACTTCCTATATTTCTACTTTCTCAAATATATTAAAGGTTTGCTGAGCACATTTATCCCAAGAGAATGAGAGGGAGAGATCATATCCTTTCTGTACTAGAGCTTGATACTTCTGTCTATTTTTATATATATCATATATTGCATTCCCCACTTCCAGTTCATTTAGACCATCTACTAAGACAGACACATTTTTAAATATTTCTTCATATACAGGATTCTTATGTAATATTGTTGGGGTTTTTGATCTTAGAGCTTCTGCAGCAGATATTCCAAAACCTTCATAGAGAGCAAGGTGGAGGAAACCGAGAGAATTGTTTAGCAATGAGTATGCATATTTGTCTTCGTAAAAACCAGTGAATGCAACATTCCTCTGCAATTCATTCTCCTTTATATATTTGATTAACTCCGCTACTTCCGGTTTTGATGTGTCTTGGAATTTACCCCCTGCTATTACAAGGTAGGGAGCATTCTTTTTATCTACTCCTTCCTGTTTTAATTTGAAGACAAATTGTCTGTATCCCTTTATCACCCCTATTGAATTTTTACTTCTGTTAATACCCCCACCTAAGTATATGAAGTAGCCTCTTTGTTTGTAGTCGTGGGGAAGTAGTCTGTCCGTGGATATTTGTTTTTCGTTAATATCAATCCCTAAGTATGTTACATGTACATTGTTTTCTGGATATTTGGGATAGTATTTGAGGAAGTCATTTTTTGTGGTTTGGGAGTTACAGATAATGAATTTACACTGTTTGGATTTGTTTAGAGTTTTCCAGTATTGAAATTTTCTAATTAGGTTGTGTATGGGAGATTGTTGTGAGTACATGTTAAAGAGAGGTAGGTTCATGTCATGGACAAAGAGTACTGTAGGTAATATGTTAGATGGAAAGTTTCTCCAGAAGTACGGACAGAGGTATATACTGTCTTTTCTTTTTATCTTCTTTATTACTGGTAATACCTGAGAGTAGTATGTTATATCATTCTTATACCCATTGACTTGATATTCCCCTATGTCTACCTGTTGAACATTTTTGTATTTGCATATGTCTTTATCTAATGTAGATATTTTGTTTTTGAACCTTAGTATTGAGAATTGAGTATTAGGATAGTTTCCTAGTAAGGAGAGTGTAATATTTTTTGTATATTGACCTACCCCAGCGAAAGCAAATTGATCTTGGGTTGTAGTAGTATCAATTATGATGTGCATAGGGATATATTACCTATTTTTTTCAGAATAGTCATCTTTTTCAATCCTTATATCTGAAACGTATTCCTCTAACATTTCGTAAGATGTTGGAACCTTCTCAAACTTTGTATTTATCAATTGGTTTGAAGGTGAGACCACTGGTCTTGGAGGAAGATCTTTTTTCTCAACAGGAACTACTGGCTTCTCAAGACCTTGAGCCTTTAGAATCTCTAATCCAAATTCATATCTAGAAAGCATGTCAGAACTACAAGCATGATATATTCCAGGTTCTATCTTTGATTCTACTGCCTCTTCAATTCTTTCTGTAAGATATCCTACATATGTTGGGCAACCTTTCTCATCTACGACAATTCTTAAAGGCTTTTCTTCTGTAGCTTCTGTTTCTGTTACAAATCTAATGAAATTTTTTGCACCTGGACCATAAAGCCAAGATGTTCTGAATATGTAGTTTGCTCCTCCACAGTTTTCAATATATTCTTCTCCTCTTCTTTTACTTTTTGCATACTGATTAAGAGGATTAAACTCTCTACTGTTTTCATCAAATACTCCATCTCCAAATACTTCGTTGGTTGATACGTGGATGAAGGGGATTCTAAGTTCTTTAGAGATTTCAGCCATGTACTTTGGTGCTTCTGCGTTTACAGAATATGCAATTTCTGGTTCAGATTCTGCTTTATTTACATTTGTATATGCTGCACAGTTTATTACAAAATCAGGATTTTGTTCATAGACAAAAACTTTTAATTCTTTCTCATTCGTGATGTCTTTCCCAACTACACCCTGTTGTTGGTTGTCAAAAATATCACTCTTGATAACCTTGTAGCCTTTTTTCCCAAAGTAGCTGGATAAAAATGAACCTAACATTCCACTAGCTCCAAATACAAGTATTTTTTTCTTTGTTTCCATTACTCTTGATTTGTAAACTTAAATAGGTCTTCATCGGAAAGTTCCCCTAGTAAGGGTGCTTGAGCATCTTTGTCAGAAAGAATTGGTGTGTCTGTTCCCCAAGGAATATTTACATCAGGATCGTTCCATACAAAAGATCTCTCACTTTCTTTATTATATTTCCCACTAACTTTATACTCGAATTCTACATTGTCTGTTAATGCCAAGAAACCGTGAGCAAATCCTTTGGGAATGAAAAACCCTTTATGATTATCTTCCGAGAGTTTAACTAAATGGAACTGTCCAAATGTTGGAGAACCTACTCTCATATCGACTGCAACATCTATAGCTTCACCCCTGACAACTCTAACAAACTTATCTTGAGGATGTGGTTCTATCTGCCAATGCATTCCTCTTAGCACAAATTCCTTTGAATGAGAGTGATTATCTTTTATCCAATCGGTGGGCAAACCTGCTTCTTCAAACTTACCCTCATCATATGTCTCTTCAAAGTAGCCTCTTTCATCGTAGAAAGCTTTGAATGTAACAACTACAAGGTCAGGAATATGTTCTACTTTGTTGAATTCCATAAGAATATTTTTACAAATTATCCCATATTATATCAGAAGAGGATAGTTTGTTCTATTTAGCTAACTCCACCTTTGAATCATCACCAATGAAGAGAGTGTCTGCTTTAGGATGAGATTCCTTTGTTGTTACCTCTGCATTCCAACCGATTAAGCAACTGTCTAGCCTTTGATTTAATTCATGTATATTACAGTTACCCATTAGTATACTGTTTTCAATTTCTGCATTTTTTACAATGCTACCATCCCCTATAGATGTGAAGGGACCTATGTATGCATTTTCAATTGTTACATCTTTTGCAATTGATATTGGTCCTCTTAAAATGGAATTCTTTACAACAGAGCCCTTCCCTATTTCAATATTTCCTTCCATCTTACTATCCTTTACCTTACCGTCACACTTATCTAAACACTCTCTTTCGAGTATCAGTCTGTTGGCTAGGATGATATCTTCAGGAGCTCCTGTATCTTTCCACCACCCTGTTACTTCAGATGCAGTGAATGTGTATCCATTTTCTATTAACCAGTTATTGATTACTGGTGGGTAGTATTCTGGTTTGCCTGTTCCTTTTGGATCTATGGGTTTTGCATAGTCAAAAGCTTTGAATACAGCAGGTGTAAAGAAGTATATTGCAGAGAGGACTAGGTCACTAACAAACTCTTTTGGTTTTTCAACCGTCTTTACTATTTTGTCTCCTTTCATTACGGCTACACCAAAATTTTGGTAATCGGGTCTTCTAACTACTAATACGTGTGCATCTGATTTTTTCTTTTTGAAATCTTCATAGTGTTGTTTAAGACCTCCTGTTAAGATGTTGTCCCCTGCGGAGAAGAGAAATTCATCATTTCCAATTAATTTTTCTGCTAATTTAATTGGATACATCATTCCATTAGGTTCTGGTTGTTCTATGTAGTGTAGTTTTACTCCCCTACCAAACCTTTTACCGTCTCCTAGAAGTTCAGGCATTTCCTTATCACCTTTGTTTATATTTATGATGATATCTTTAATACCTAAATCTACAGCATCCTTTATTATCCTCTCTATCATTGGTCTATTACCAATAGGTAACATGTGTTTGTTTTTGGTATGTGTAAGAGGTCTTAATCTTGTACCTCTACCTCCTGCTAGTATGAGTGCTTTCATAGTTAATTTGTTTAAATTATTTATCTAATCTTGTAGATAAGTATCTATCTGCTTGTTTATCTGCTACTGGTTTTAGTGGCTCCCACCATTTCTTATTATCCATATACCACTGTACTGTTTCTTTTAACCAATCCTCTACACTCTTCTCTGGTTTATATCCTAATTCTTTTTCTGATTTGGAGTTATCTATTGCATATCTTACATCATGACCTTTTCTGTCGCCTACATGTACTATTAATGATTCTGGCTTATCTAAATATTCTAATATCTTTTTTACTATCCATATATTTTCTCTTTCACCATCTCCACCGAAGAGATATGTATGTCCTATTTCACCTTTTGTAATTGCTAACTCTATTCCATGTGCATGGTCTTGTACATGAACCCAGTCTCGAATCTGTTTGCCATCTCCATATACTGGTATTTCTTGATCTAACATAGCTCTGGTTATGGCTAAAGGCATGAGTTTTTCTGGGTGCTGATTTGGACCGTAGTTGTTTGATGTATTTGAGATTGTGATTGGTAGTTTGAAGGTATGATGGTATGCCCTTACAAGGTGATCTGATGCTGCTTTAGATGCAGAGTATGGGCTTTTGGGTGCATACGGTGTTTCTTCTGTGAATTTGAGTTCAGGTTTGTCTATGGGTAGTTCTCCAAAGACTTCGTCTGTTGATACATGGTGGAATCTTATATTACCGTTTTGTACTGCTGCTTCTAAGAGATTTTGTGTTCCCATTACATTTGTTTTAACAAATATTTCTGGTCCTTCTATACTGTTGTCTACATGGGATTCTGCTGCGAAGTGTACAATTAGATCTATTCCTTTTGTAATATCCATTACTAAGTCTTTGTCACATATATCACCTTTTACAAATTTGTAGTTGGGGTTGTTTTCTACTTCTAAAAGGTTTTCCAGATTTCCTGCATATGTTAATTTATCTAAATTAGTAATATTGTCCTCTGGATATTTATCCATCCAGTATTTTATGAAGTAAGAACCAATGAAGCCGGCACCACCTGTTACTAGGATTTTCATATTATTTAATAGGTAAATAAATTTAGATATCCTAACTTATATAGGATACTATGTTGGGAGGGGGAAAAGAAGAGGGCTGGTAAAACAGTTAAAAGTCTTATAAAATAACCATTAATATGAACAAAAAATACCAATACAACGATGGGGATGATATAGAAGATTACATCCTCTCTGTATATAAAAATAATCCAAGCGAACAGGAAATTGAAGAGATTCTTGTTTCTAACAACACTTGGGCTGTTCAATATCATCTTTCGCCTGACAGAAAAAACCTACTCTCTTGGTACAACTTCAAAGAGAAAGCATCTATATTAGAAGTGGGAGCTGGTTGTGGAGCAGTAACTGGGGTTTTTCTAGAAAAGGGAATGGATGTAACAGCAGTAGAGTTAACAAAAAGAAGGGCTGATATTATTAGAGAAAGATATAAAGACAATAAGAACCTAAAGGTTTACGACGGTAATATACACGAACAGAAATTAACACAAAAATTTGATTATGTTACATTAATTGGAGTACTAGAGTATGCTGGTAGATTTACAAAAGGAGAGCAACCATTCCAAACAATGTTAGAGGAGAATAAAAAGTTTTTAAAGAAAGGTGGAGAAATAGTAATTGCAATAGAAAATAAACTTGGATTGAAGTATTGGAAAGGTGCTCCAGAAGATCATGTTAACAGAATTTTTGAAAGCATAGAAGGATATCCTAACTATGATGGTATTAGAACTTTTAGTAGGAAAGAACTAAAAGACCTCCTAGAAAGTCTTGGATTCCAAGATATTAGATTCTACTACCCCATTCCTGATTACAAATTTTGTTATGAGATTTTTTCTGACAACTATCTCCCAACAGAAAAGAACAGGATTACTCCTTCGTTATTTCCGAGCCCCCACCCTTCTGAAAGTTACAATTTATTTAATGAACGATATGTTGCGGAATCACTTCAAGATGCAGGTATCTTTGAAAATTTTGTTAATTCATTTTTAGTATTTGCAAGGAATGGATAAAACAATAATATATACGAAATTTAGCAAAACAAGGAAAAAGGAAGTTAGTCTTAGAACTACTATATCCCAAGATAGTAAAGGTAACTTAAAAGTAGAAAAGAAGGGAAACATTCACTCCAAGGAGGCTATACAAAATCTTATAAATACTTATCAAAGAATAAAGAATATTAGTAAGAAGTTCGAGGTTGTACCTATCAAACAAACAGGTGAGTATACTGTTGAATTTCCTTTTATTAAAGGCGTCTCGCTGCACGAACAGGTTTCTTCGGCAAATTCTAACAAAGAATTTGATGCTCTGATAACATATTATATGGGATTATTAGATTCAATCCCAACAGTAAAATGTTCTTTAGGGAAAGATTTTGAGAATATTTTCGGTAAAATTGAAAAAGGTAAAGAATATATTTGTTTAAAGGAAGGCATTTTAGATTTTAATCTGAGCAACTTGGTAATAGACTACGGTGGAAAAACTCATTTCTTTGATTATGAGTGGTGTTATGACTTTCCAATACCTAAAGATTTTGTATTATTTAGGGCTCTCTTGGTTTTTTATACAAACAGCACTTCTAGAAATTTTCAGTCAATAGAGGATTTTTTAAAGGAGTATATAGAAAAGACAGAAGATATCAAACAGTACTATGCTTGGGAAGGGCATTTCCAGAACAAAGTGGTTGTCAAAAGACAAAATCATCCTGTATACCCACTTTCAAGTATTGATGTCGATGTTTTAGATATGAAAAAAGAAATTGAAATTAAAAAAGAAGAGATTCAATTACTAAAAGAGGATATTCTCAAAGCGAAAGAAGAAAAAGAGACATTTGAAAAAAAGATTACTTCAGAAATTGAAGAATTCAGATCCTTCAAGAAGGGAATGATTTGGAAGATTTTAGAAAAATATCGTAAAATTAGATATAGACTACAAGGCAAAAAGTTAGATTAAATCTTTTCGGAGCTTTGAACTAACTGTTTTACTAGAAGAAGAATAAATCTCCTAATTCTAAAAGGTATTAATTTCTCAAAAATCTTCTTCAAGATAGTAACTCTCTTAGATTCTTTTTCAGGCTCTTCCTGCACTTTCTTCGCTTTACTCCAATAATGAAGGTAGTCCTTCTCAAGAGAGGACTCTTTTAAAAAAGCTTTATAGAAGGATTGATTCTTTTTCCATTCCTTAATATTACTACTAATATTGTCCTGGTGAACTAAATCCCTAAAAAACAATGATGTTGACCTCTCCGAGAAAGCGAACTTACCTTTATCAAAGTATATTAAATCTAAAAACATTCTGTCTTCACCTGTAGATACATTGGGAATTTCATTCCCAAATATCTGATGAGGAAGTTTAGTCCTTCTTACAAGGTAGCTGTTGCTAGTTATATAACTCTTTTCATTGAAATGGCTAAAGTCATGGAAGAAAAACAATTCTCTGTTATTCCCTCTCTTAGAGATTTCATTCATAATTACACCTGAATATGCTACAGCTAGTTCTTTATCTTGCTCTAACATCTTAACCAAAGAACTAATGTGATCTTTAAATAAGATATCATCATCATCACATATACCAATAAAATCTGCAGTTGAAGAACTAATACCGTGATACAAATTAAAGCTCCTATCTTTTCTTCCCTTCATTTCTAGAATTCTATATCTTAAAATAGTAGGTACTATCTCTGCTATTTTCTTTTCAAACTCTTTTTTATTGTTACCCCAATATACAAAAGTTATTATAAGGTTTTTATAAATCTGACTAGCAAAAGACTCAATTGAATGTTGTAATCTAGGTCTATTTCCATCAGTACGAACAATAATTTCGACAGAAGACTTTTGCTCTTTTAAAGAAGACAACTGTGATCTCCCTTCGTAAGATGCAAAAATATCCTTTAGTAGTTTCTCTAAAGTAAAGTTTTTATTAAAAATCTCGTTAGCATGTACAGCCATCTCCTTTGCTTTTGATTTGTTTTTTAGGACCCAGTTATATTGATAATCTATCTGTTCTATTATCGATTCAGTGTCTTGGCTTGTATCAATATATCTGACAGAATCACCAAAGTGTTCTTCAATAAACGGTAGTTTGTCAGCAAAGATTAATACACCTGATGCCGCCATTTCGAAAACTCTCATATTAGGGATGTTCTCCTTAAGATGATTTTCTCCGTGAAAACATAATCCTATACCGTTACTCCTATAAACATTACGTACATAACTAAAACCAAACGGTACTTCACCACAATAATTTCTGCCCTCATTGATAATATATTCCCAGTTTTTTCTGGGGCCATAAACTGCAATCTTATCACTCTTTAGAAACAATTCACTATGTCTCTTTAATTGCCAGTTCGAACCAATATAGGTGACCTTTTTAAAATCAGATACAGGAGAATATTTAGAATATGTAGAGGTAGGATATATTTCATAAATCTCTCTCTTAAAGGGCGATTTGAAGCATAAGCTTGATAGAAAATTTTTTATTTGGGCAGATGCAACTGCAAAAGCATCATAGGACTTTATATTTTCAAGAGGGTAAACCCCATCTGCCCTGTCTGCTTCCAGTATAAAGTCTGCTGGATTCCACATACACCCTATTGTATATGCATCAAATAACTTTGGTGTAAAATGATGAAGAGGGAATACAATATCTGGTTTAAATTTCTCAATCTTATCGTAATCATCTGTATAAAGACCTTCTACCCCTATTTTCTTGGCTGCATTCTCCATCCTATAGCCTAGTTCCCTCTCTGCATGAGGTTTATCTTTCCACCCTATAAAATCTTGAAAAACTACCTTCATAAAAATGGTCTGTTAATCTGAATTAAGATTCATTAGATATATAATATACAATATATGATAAAATGGAAACATCAAGATGTGATGAAAGAGAATATAATTAACATACAAATCATTCTATATTTCTCCTCTGGCCATTTGCCTAAACTTTTAAGTAGCATCAAAAACTTAGATGTGAAAGATCAGAAGGTTTGTTTTTTTCTAGTCGATCAATCAGAGAATGAGAATGAATATAATAAAGTCTTAAAAGAATGGAAGAACTTTAAAGAGATAAATGGTATTAGTTTGAAATTATCCAAACAAAGGAATTACGGTTTTGGTAAAGGCCATAATGAAATATATAGGAAAAACAAGAAAGTTTATAAAGATTTTTTTATAATCCTAAACCCAGACAGTATTCTACATTCCGACCTTATAATAAATATCTCACGATACTTAGACAGTCTTAAGGATATTAGATGGGGGCTACTGGAACTCAAGCAATTTCCGAGCGAGAATCCTAAGAGTTATAATCCGGTAACCTTAGAAACCAACTGGGCTTCAGGAGCTGGCACGATAATAAATTGTAATGCTTTTAAAAAGGTTGGGATGTTTGATGAGAATATATTCATGTACGGAGAAGATGTAGACCTGTCAATACGTATGCGTATAGCACATTATCTGGTATTAACGCTCCCTAATGCTAAATTTACACACTTAACAAAAGATACCGACATATCAAAAGAAAGTGATTTTACAAGAGTAAATAAGCAGGCAGCAGAGTTATATTTGCGATATAAGTTTGCTAAAGATTCTGATGTTAAAGCATATATGAAATTGTTTGGGGAGGAAGACCCTCATTTTGAAGAAATTGTAAAGAAGTATAAATCAATGAGAAGAAAGCTTAAGAAGAGAACTTTCTACAAAGATTTTGTTGATAAAAATCAAGACTATACTAACTTTAGATGGGTTTTATAAATGGTAAAAAAATGGACTGTAATAGTCAGAACACAAGGTAAAGAGGTAGATTTAGAGTTAAAGAATACTCTTAACTCTTTGATTGCACAAACATATGAGAATCTGTCAGTCTTGTTAACAATACATAGCGATAACGAGAAATCAATAGAAAATACAATTGCTTTCTTGAAACCTTATCGGGAGATGCTTAATATCAAACCAATTGTTGTAAGAGAGAAGCAAGGAAATAGGTCATACCCATTAAATGTAGCACTAGAAAATTTAGATTGTGAATATATATCGTTCCTAGATGATGATGATATATACTACCCTAACATGGGAACAACATTAATAAATGCTATGGAGGAAAAGAATAAGACATTCGCATTCGGAAGGAGTATTGATGTTATAGAGAGATTAGAAAAAAACATCTCAGGAGAAGAATACTTGTATAAAGTTTCAAAATCTAAAAGAGCATATCAGGAATTTTCAAAATCATTATTAATCTTAGAAAACTTCATCCCCTTTAACACTTTTGTTGTCAAGAGATCACTCTTAGAAGGAATACAATTTAATGAGGAAATGGATTATTTAGAGGATTGGCATTTTTTGAAGCAACTAATGTTCAAAAAAGAATTTTCTTTTGTTCAATTAGAAACACTTGTTTCTGAGTATAAAAGGAGAAATGATCATACTGATACATATAATGAAGAGAATTACGGAAAATGGCTTGAGTCAAGGGAAATAACTGATGATTATTTCAAAGAGAAAGAGATAACTGTCAAAAGTGTAGATTTGGCACCCATTAAAAGTTTTTATGAAGAGTTATTTGAAAATGAAAAGAAAAAACAACTTGAAAAAATTACTGAAAACCCTGGGTATAAAATATGGAATAGAGCTATTAATAATAAAATATTAAAAAATACTGTTGTTAAATTCGTAAGAAAGATTAGAGAATTATTACAAAAATAGCTTTTTCTTTCTTACTATCAATAAAACACCTGCAAGAATACCTGTGGATAGAAATGAAATTACTATACCTGGCAAAAGATACTCGTTAGTATAAGTTAATTTAACTACATCTATAGGGTTTTCAACAAACACATTTAAGCTACCTATAAACCCTTGGAAAACTTCCCCCTCCTTGCTGCCCCAACCCTTAAAATAATTATCCGTTAAAATGATAACCCCACTACTATTAAGCTTAGAAGTATCTAGAGACATCTTACCCTCTGAATAATCAATAAATGGTACTTCTTCAAACTCTTCAAAAATGTCATTAAACTGAGTTAAATCTTTTGGGTTTTCTATCTTGAAATCCTTTAACTTCTTAATACATTCGTTCTTGTCAAATCCACTGCAAGAATAAAAATAGGCTGTAGATGTTTGATCCGAAATCTCATGAATTAATAAATCTCCTTTATTATATACTTCTTTGTATACATCTACGTTCTCACTCTCAGAATATATCCTACCTACTAATTCAAAAATGTCATTACGACCTTCCAACGTTGTCTCTTTCCTTAAATCTCTAAGAGAGTATACAGCTAGTTTCCAATTCCTTGAATTTGCTATTTCTAACTCTATTTTAGAACCTTCTATTAAAGGTATCCTTGGTGTTTGAATTTGAAGTATATTATTATTAACAGAACAAGAAGACTTTAAATCTAGTATAGGAAGAACTGTAGATTTTGACTCCTCATCAATAACGGTTATTTTGATATCCTCTGCTTTGAAAATTTCTTTATAATTGACATCACATTGACCATTTAACTCGATAAATTGAAGAACTTCTTCTCGATCCAATGTAATCGTATATTTAATTGGTTTCTCAATAGATATATAGTCACTCACATATGGTTGAAGAAATAGCGGATCAGTATCAGGGCCTAGGGATGAAGGTGCTTGTACAATGTATTTGACCCTATTAAATCGTAAATAATTCTTTAACCCTGGAGAAGAAAGTAAAACTTTTTCCCTACTAAAAAATTGCATCGTACCTGCTTTTGCAAATATACCATTTTCTATTGGTTGCATTGCTTCATTAAAAGCTTTTGTCCTCCAATCATGTCCTGTTAAAGAATTAATACCGTAATAATAGTTCGTATTTGGCAAAAAAACTCTTTCTATTGCAAACATTCTATCTTGCTTCTCCATGTTATCCTGTAAATACTCTATCCCTTCTGTTATTGGAAAGATTTCTTCTTTTTTCTGATAAGGTAGGAATTTGGAATTGTAATAGTACAAATCAAATGCACTAAGAAAACACAATGCAACTAAAAAAACTGCCTTCCAATGCTTCTTCTTAATATATAATGTTGCAAGTATTAGTATCATAGCTACTATTGCAACAAGAAGAAAATGAATAAAGTCCTGTTTAAGGATACCTCTATCCATAAGTCTTAGATGCTTAATGATACCATTACTATAAAACATGAACGTTCCTAAGATACCTATCCCTGAGATTATCCAGATTTTAATTATTTTCTTTTGATTCTCTTTCTTTGTAAATGCGTTTACTATATGCGAGAAGGAGAATATACCTGCAAGAGAAACAAAAAATGGAAGAAGAAAAACCAGTCTAGTATTAGGAGTAATTGAGAAAATCGGAAGTTTAGAAAGCAAATTATTGATATTAAAGAGATTGAAAATAAGGCAAAAAATTATAATAATGACAAAAAGAAAGCTGAATAATTTGTATTTATCTTTTCTTCTACTTTTCAAAAATATCCAAGGTGAACCAAAAAAGAGCATCAACAATGAAACGAAGCCTGATGACATAGAAGTTTCTATCCAGTTAGAGCCACAAATCCAAGTAATTGATGTTCCATTACCACAATAGTTGGGATATATCCATTGTAAAAAATGTTGCTTTGCTAATTTCTTAAGACCGTGAGCTCCTCTATAATCCAAATCAAACGCCCTTAGATTAACAAAATTAGGAAGTAAACTCCATGCCCAAAGTCCTAAAATAAGAATATTTATAATAGCAAATAACATAATAATTCCTATCTTCTTCTTCTTCTCCATCCCCTGTTTAAAAATAATTAGGGTTATGAAAAAGAAGAAAGAGAATATAACTCCATACATAATCGAAGAAGGAAAAGCACAGGTTAGAAGCCAAATAACGGGAAGGATATAGAGCAATACATTCATAGGACTAAATTCTTCTTCTAGACGAAGACATGCATAAAAAATAAACGGTAGTGCAATAGTCCCTATAATAGCACTTCCATAAGTATAGGATATTACTGGTATACTAAATGCAAAAGCTGCAGAACCAACAAGGGCGACAAATTTATGAATATTCAATTTTTTCGATAACAGAAGCATTCCAATAAAACCTATGAAAGGTTTTATAATAAACAGTAATGTAGAGCCCAAGAACTCACCAAAGGACTTTACTAAAATCAACATAAGTGGCTCATGAATACTTACAATTCCCATTATACTTGAAGCTGGCATTCCCCAGCTAGATCTTACGTTATAACCATCTATAAGCGAATTAAGACTAGCATTTTTCACATATGAGAAACCAGCGACCCAATAATCCACCCAATCTGAAACAATTGCATTCCTTACACCTTCAATAAAAGATGGTTTTACAGTCGCCCATGGATACCAGATATAAAGAAATGCCCCTGCACTTATGTACTTCCCCTTTAGAAAAAATTCGTTGAAAAACAATATGAAGACCAATACGACCAATAAAACCAAGATAATTCTCAATACTATTTTTTTATTCTTTAGAAAGAATCCTTTTATTTTCTTCCAAAAAATCTTTTTATCATACATATCTTCAAATCTTTCTATTTACTTGATACGGAGAGTTTTCTCTTAATTATACCCATCAAAGCCCATAACCCCACAAACAACCCCACCAAACATGATAACATTACCCCCCTATCCAATAATGCTAATTGCATAATCTGTTCATTACTAATGCCAAGTATATCAGATGTTATAGAAAATATCCCCTCTCTAATACCTAAAGATCCAGGAGTAATACTTACTAATAAAGAAACGCCTGACAAACAATTATAAAGAAGAACCTTAATAACAGTAACATCTATACCTAGAGCTTTAAATTCAATATAAAACAAACCAACCCCTACAACAAACGCTATCAAGGTTATTAATATCAAAGAAACTAACAACCTCTTATTCTCTACAATCATATTCCAACCATCTAATATATTTCTAATAATACTCAAAACCTTATCCACTATCTTATTCTTACTACCTTTGATTTTTTTTACAGGGAATTTAATAAAACTTAGTACTAACATACTTACAAAAAGTCCACCAAAGAAAAGATATAACGGTATAGATACAACATCATATTTAATTGTGATAACAATCAATGATACTAAACCAACAAAAGCGTTAACCAAGAAAACTATAATATAATAGCCATATAAGGTAGATACAAAATGCTCATATGAAAATTCAAATTTCTTTTTTAAATATACAGACCTAATCACAGCACCGCCCCGCATAGGTAAAAAGTAATTACCTAAAGAAGATATTATTGACACATAGAATGATTCTAGTATGGATATCTTCTTATTAAATGATTTTAAAATAACCTTTATAAAAATACCATTAAGATAAAATATAATGCTATAAAAAATAAGAATCCCTAATAGAAGAAGAGGCTGTACAGACAATACTTTCAGAAGGTCTTCTTTATTGTTAATAAAATAGTAAATAAAGAAACCCAGAATACCTATCGTAACTACAATTTTTATATGCTTCAGTAAACCTTTTATTATTCTAGAAAAATATCTTATATAAAAAACATAACCTCCCTAATTATATCCTTACTAAAACTATGCTCCAAGGAAGAGGATTTTCAACAGCAACTACTTCGAACCCTCTACTCTTAAGAAACTTCAAAAGAGATGTTTTACTCCAATGCTGTATATGGCCAGGGGTATTACCTAGACTACTCCAATACTTCAAACGTAACATATTTAATATCCTCCAAATTGGCTCCCTTGGTACACCTATTATCACATACTTTTTCCCAACCCTCTTTAGCTCTGCTAATGCATCATTAGGAGATTGAAGATGTTCCATAACTTCTAATAAAAAGATTAGATCTATTGACTTATCTTTTCTTTCCAAATTATATATATCTTCCTCTGTTACAACAAAAGCTTCACCTAGATTCTTCTTGGCCTCTGCCACGTTCTCTTTCTCAAAATCAGAAGCGGAAAAATCCACGCCTTTAGGGAGCATATCTCTAATTCTCTTTGTTGAATAACCAGCACCACAACCAACTTCAAGAACTCTAAAGTTTTGTATTTCTTCCTTATCTATTTTCTTAAGTAATTTATCTATAGCTTTAAAATAATTATCCAAGAGCATGTTCCCTATCTTTCCACTTTGTGTATATTTTTCAGTAAACTCTCTCATACATCTTTTATACTAAATTTAAAACAACAACCCTCCCACTAGGATGTATCTTACTAAACAGAGCTCCTCTCTTGCAATCTTTATAGTTATCTACAAAGTCATACATCAATTTCTTATCAAACACAGATAAAACAACATTCTCTCTGTGTTGAGCTGTATATATTAAGGTGTACGAGAGATTCCTCTTGCCCATCTCAGCCATAATTGGAGCCATTTTGATAAACTGAGCTCTTGTCCCAAGAATTATATAGATAGGTTTCTTACTTGTTTTCATACTTTTCCTTTTTTAATTCATAAAGTATTTTCTCTTGATTAACCCTAACCCTATTAAACATATCCGCCAATAAACCAACTATAAAAACAAGTAAGCCAAAAACCAAAAAACCTAACCCTATAAACCCAACAGACTTATACGGAGAAAACATACCTTTAGTAAAGTAGTGTACAAAGAGAAATACTTCAAATCCCAATCCCATTAACAACATAATTCCCCCCATACCTCCGAAGAACAACATAGGTTTGTAGTCTCTAAGAGTTCTAATAATAATCTTAAGAGTTCTAAACATATAGTTCAGAATACTGTTTGCTACCCTAGATTTCCTCTCCTTAAAATATTTAATATCTACTGGATATTCAATAACCCTCATCTCTTTAAATACCATATCCATAATGGTTTCTTGAGTATATGTAAAAGAACCTAAAAGGTTTAACTTTAACAGAGCTTCCCTATTGTATGCCCTAAAACCACACGATACATCCCTAAACTTCTTTCCACTAATTAAAGATATTAACCTTGACATCTGTTGATTACCCCAATATTTTGTTTTTGACATGTTCTCTGGTATCCCACTATGGAATCTGTCACCTGTAACCATATCTGCTTCATTTTTTAATATCGGTTGAATGATATCTGGAATCTGTTTGCTATTAAATTGCCTATCTGAATCT
Organism: Candidatus Dojkabacteria bacterium; assembly: GCA_012513575.1. Lineage (GTDB taxonomy): Bacteria > Patescibacteriota > Dojkabacteria > SC72 > SC72 > UBA5232. Next base: position 1,017 of record JAAZBX010000010.1, on the reverse strand, counting down.
ATACTTACTAATATGTCTACCCTGTTATCCAATGCATACTCTACAGCACTATGAAATGCACTCCCTACACCTCTATTTGTACCATGACTTATTACATCTGCTCCATTTTCCTTAGCAATCTCAACTGTTCTATCCGTACTACCGTCATCAACAACTAAAACCTTAACCTCATCTATACCCTCTATCTTTTTAGGTAGGTCTTTAATTACCCCACCCAAACCTTCTTCTTCATTAAGGGCAGGCATGTATATTAGTAGTTTCATAGAAATATTTAACAAGTTAATTTATCTCCCAATCCCTCTATATATCACTTTCTTATTTCCTATCTCATCCTTACCTAACTTATTAACCCCATCTACAACAACCTTAATATTCTTTCTCTTAAGTATCTCTTCTGTTAAATCTCCAAACTTATCATGATATGTGCCTAGGATTATACCATCTACATTATCTAATACCTCCTCTAATGATTTAACATCTGACATATCTGGAATATATGGGTCATAGGATATCACCTTTGCTCCCATCTCCTTTAATATATCTAAAATCTCTAAACTAGGACTCTCTCTAAGATCTGCAACATTAGATTTATAACTAAGACCTAACAAAGCAATCTTACTTCCTTTTACAGACTTCTCTATCTCATTAAGTCCTTCCTGTAATCTAGATACTGTATATTCAGGCATACTGTTATTAACCTCTCTGGCCATCTTCAAGAATCTATGGTCAAAACCAGACTCCTGTGCTCTTTTAATTAAGTAGTATGGATCAACTGCAATACAATGCCCTCCAACACCCCTACTTGGCCAATGTGCCATAAAAGAGAAAGGTTTGTTAGAAGCACCTTGCAATGTCTCAATTAGATCAATACCCATAGCATCAAAAGATTTTGCCAATTCATTAACATATGCAATATTAATATCTCTAAAAGCATTCTCTACTATCTTAGTTGACTCTGCTACCTTAACTGTGGAAACCTCATTAATCTCTGCATCTAGAAAGGATCTATAAAAATCT
>JAAZBX010000009.1 GCA_012513575.1 Candidatus Dojkabacteria bacterium | reverse complement strand
TGGGTAGAGGGAGACTTTACAGGCCCAGATCATGTAAACGTATTTACAGGGAAAGCAGTAGATGATGATGGAACAGAGGCAACAGACACAGATGATGCAACAGTAGACTTTAGTGATGTAGCACCATCAATAGATATAGAGAAATCTGTTTCTCCATCAATAGCTGTAGAACCAGGTCAAACATTTACATACATATTAAAGATTACTAATAATTCCTTAGAGAATGTTAAAATAACAGATTTAACTGATACAAATACTCTTTCTGCGAGTTGTCTTGCTCTGATTGGAACAACTATAACTCCAGGAGCTTTTAAAACTTGTTCATACACTGTAGCTCGCTCTGTTGCGGGAACATATGATAACACCGCATATGTTTTGGTTACAGATAATGATGGAAGCACGGCTTTTGATGACGATAGTGAAACAGTAAAAGTAATTGGAGCTAGGATAAACTTCAATCAACTTACGGCTACTAACGATATAAATGATCCACATACGTTTACTGTTAAAGTAGAACAAAACGCTGGTGATGGTTGGGTTGCCTATTCCAATGGATTAGTTCATTTTACTTTAGTAAATAATACTTCTGGAGCAAGTTTCGTAGGGGGGATAGATACCTGTACAACAGATATTAATGGAGAATGTGATGTACATATCAATTCTGCTTCTCCCGGAACTGTTCAAGTACACGCTGAAATAACGGCTGTTGTACTTGACCTTAGAATCAATCGTCAGACTAACGGAACTTTAGGCTCAAGTATTGATGCAACAAAGACATATGAGGCAGGAAAGATAATAGTTGAGAAATTAACAACAATTCCAGATCCAAGTCATCAACAATTCGAATTTGATCCTAGTTGGGGAGAGAATTTCTTCCTAATAAATGATCAATCATATAATAGTGGATGGTTAGCTCCCGACTCATACTCTATTGCAGAGCTCTCTACCCCAGGTTGGGAATTAACTAATACAAGTTGTATTAGCTCTATCGGGGATATTGAAACTGCTGGGAATTTAGAATTAGATTCAGGAGAAACTATTACATGTACATTTACAAATACTAGAGATACTGGTTCTTTAACAGTATACAAAGTAATAGATGAAGATGGTGATTTAACAACAACAGGTGATCAGACAATAGGAATAAATTGGGAATTTGATGCAGATGGAGCAGGTACTGATACAAGTAATCCATCATCTTCTTTTACGGATTTACTCGGAAAGGTTGTCTTCCCTGAACTTAAAACGGGTAGCTACAATGTGATGGAGTACTTCGTACCAGGATATGAAATAGTAGGTGCTACTTGTGGAGATGAGAATGGTAGCTTAGATGGATACACTATGTATTCTGTTGATGTAAACAAAGACGCAAATACTATTTGTACCTTCTACAATACTCCAAACAGTAGCATTCATGGATATAAATGGAATGATATCAATCAAGATGGATCTAGAAATGATGAGCCACTACTTTCAGATTGGACAATCAATCTCTACAAGTGGACTGGAGATGCATTTGATACAGAACCAATAAAGAGTATGGATACAGACGATGGGCAAGAGCATTTTGGATGGTACTGGTTTGACCATTTATTCCCAGGAGAATATAAAGTATGTGAAGTCCAAAAAGAAGGTTGGAATCAAAGTGCACCAATGAATGAAGATGATAACTGTTACATTATTAGCCTACCAGAAGAATTTGTTAATAATCGATTAGTTTCAGAGAATTATGTAGTTGGTCCTGAGTACAATTTTGGAAACTATGTAATTCCTGCTACCTTAGAGATTACTAAGCAAAATGATAGTCCAGTTTCAGGATTACTCACAGGTAGTACAGTCCTATACACATTAAGAATAGAAGCACCAACTGACGAAACAGAAGGAACATATTTAGTAAACAATGTTAAAGTAACTGATATATTACCAGAAGGCTTTGGATATGTAGCAGGAACATGGACAGCAACATCCTCAGTAAGAGGAGATCTTAAAGTCTTAAATATTACTTCTCAACCAGAATACAATGGTTCTCCTGCAATTTGGAATTTAGGAGATATGGTAGAAGGAGAGGTAGTAACATTAACATATAAAGCAAGTATCAATCTTGTTAATGAACCAGGTCTTTACAAAGATTTAGCATACGTACAAGGAGATAAAATACTCTCACCAAAAGATACTGGAGATGTATTAGGTGTTAGCTACAACCCAGGATATGCAAATACTGACAAATTAGGAGTCAACTTCATAGGAACTAAGGTATTAGTAGTAGAACCAATAGAAGATGGAGGAGAGGTACTAGGAGCATCCATTACTCTACCAGCTACAGGTGCAGATACATATATAACATTAGGAGCATTAATATCTATGATATTAGGATTTGTATTAATACTGTTTGGAAAGAAGAGAAAAATAGGGACTCTCTTTGTAGCTCTTGTAATCTCTCTTGGATTGTTTACATTGTTAAAACCAATTGAAACATATGCTGGAACTCAAACACAAGTAAGTATTAGATTAGAACAACCTAAAACAGGAATAACAGATAGAGAGTTTGAAATAACATATGTAGCCCTATCCATACCAGCACAACCATTAACAATACAATGTAAATACTCAACAGATGAGAATACCTGGGTTGATTTTGATACTCCTAAAACAGCGAACAGTGATAGCTGTAGGGTAAATGAAACCGTAATTACTGGAAGTGGAACATACTACTTCAAAGTTGTAGCATCAACCACAGGTGGAGGAGCAGACTCTCAAGTAGTAAGTGTAGATATAATAGGGGACCCCTTACCAGTAACAGAGTATTCTAAGAGTAAGGGAACATGTACATATACTCTTAAATTCAAATCAACTACATCTAAAGTACAAATATATAGATCTGATAATCAGAAATCCTTCTATGCAGATGATACAACCCTAATAACTAATCCACCTCTATCTGTCACACCTAATGTATTAACAACATATACAGACTCTAGTATTACAGATTGTGCCAAAGAATATTTCTACGCTATTAGATCTGTTGATGATTACAACAATGTATCTACCTTAGTAACAGACAATATTGTTACCATTGTAAGAACCCCAGCACCAGTTAATCCTACCCCAGCACCGGTTGAGGTAGTCCAAGAGCCAGAAGGTGAAGTTGCAGGAGAGGAAATAACTCCAGATCAGCAAGAAGGAAATGGAGAAGTTAAAGGAGAAGAAGAGGAAAATATTGATAATGAGAAAGAAGATGATGAGAAGGAAGAGAGTAACAGTCTAAAATCAATATGGTCTAATTACAAATATTTCATAATCGCAGCACTCGTGGTAGCATTAGGAAGTGGAGCATACACATATGTCAGAAGAAAAAGATAAGAAATCTAATGCAGGATACCTAAAGGTAATAGGTATCCTGCTACTTCTCCTAGGAATATTGATAGTGGTATATACATTTCAACCATTCATTTTTTCATATATAGATTACAAATTTACACCTCCCCCAGACAAAGAGATTAAAGTTGAACTTGCTAAAGGGGATGAACAAATTACTACAGAAATTAACCAAGATACACAGGTAGTATTTGTAAACAACGAATTTGGACTTTACATCCCTAAAATACAAGCAAATGCAAAAGTAATTAAAAATATTGACCCCTACGACTATGATGCATATCACAATGCATTAATATCTGGTGTAGCTCATGCTAAAGGAAGTGCTGTTCCCTCAGAGTCTGGAAATGTATTTCTTTTTGCTCACTCAGCAGTGAATTTCTATGAAAGGAATAAATATGATGTGTATTTTTACCTCATTAATGAACTAAAAAGTGATGACGAAGTGTTTGTAAGTTACGAAGGAGTTTTATACAAGTATAGGGTCTTTGAAGTTAAGATTGTAAATAAAGAAGATGTGAAGTATTTAAGTAATTATTCTGATAGGGATACTCTCACATTGATGACATGCTACCCAGCTGGTACAGACTGGAAAAGAACAATAGTTGTAGCTTACAGAGACTCCCAACTGCCTTCTGAAAAATAGTAATTTACTTTTTACACCTCTTGTTTGCTGTTGGAATCTTTTTTCTCTGCTTCACTCTTTTTTACTTCCTCTTCCTCTCCCTGCTCAGGCATGATGATAAGAAGAATTATATACAACAATGTCCCTGAGCCTCCACCAAAACTAAGTAATACAAACAAGATTCTCACAATAACTGGATCAATATCTGCATATTCTCCAATACCCCCACAAACACCTGCTATAATCCTGTTCTTTTTAGATCTGAATAGTTTTATCATCTAATATGTTGATTATATTAATGCATAATTATACTAAAAATTATATACTAATGGATAGAAATAAATTTAATGAATATAGAAATGACAAAAAGATATGATATTTACAGATGTAATATCTGCGGGAATATTATACAGATATTGCATGAGGGTGCAGGGACATTGGTATGTTGCGGTCAAGACATGGAGTTGGTAGGCACTAAGATTCATGAGGAAGGAAACGAGAAGCATCTTCCAGTAGTAACATTAGAAGGGAAAAAGATTGTTGTTGATGTTGGCTCAGTAACACATCCTATGGAAGATGCCCACTACATTGAATGGGTTGAGGTTATTAATGGTGATGAAAGCAAAAAGGTGTTTTTTAAACCAGGCGATACTCCACATGCAGAATTTCTTTTTGAAAGTATTGGGCAACTAAAGGTGAGGGAATACTGTAATATCCATGGATTATGGGAGGTGGTAGTTTAGATACCCCCAATTCAAAGTCCTACTGAGAGCATCTTGATAAAACTCTCCATGTCATCAAAAACATGCACCCTAGAAATATATAGCCTTTTCTTGAAGGAAGTATCAATATATTTTCCACAAGAGAACCCTAATTTATATCCACTCCCACTAACAATCCCAAAGGTGTTATTTTTTGCTAAACATCCAGGATATGCAATTGCAGATACCTTTCTCCCCGTTATTCTCTCAAGAATACCCTTACTAACAGTAGCTTCATTACTAATCATCTCATCTGTAGCTTTAGAAAAATCAATATGAGTATTTGAATGTGATTGAATGTCCATACCGTAATCAGACATCTCTTTTATTTGAGATGGAGAAAGAAATGACCTAGAAGCTATTACAAAAAATACTCCAGGGATATCATATTTTTTTAATATAGGAAAAGCAGATTCGTAATGGGACTTTTGGCTATCATCGAATGTCAACATCACTGTTTTTTGGGATGGTTGTTTCCCTGACTCGAGAATGGAAAAAAGTTCCGAGGTGTTAATAATATGATAATTTTTCCTAACTAGATAAGCTACCTGTTTCTCAAAAATCTCAGGACTGACGTATAGTCCCTTATTATGGGGGTTGTTAGTGGTTCCTATGTGGTGATACATAAGGATAGGTATCCTAATTCCCCCCGATACAAGTGCAAGTGGCTTAACATCGTAATCATCTAAAATGTTATCTTTCTTAAGGAGAGTTTTTGGGGAATTATGTTCGATTATTGGCGTTACATAGATTGTATTCTCGTTGTTCTCGCGGATGGTTGTTAATAGGACATCTGAGTAATTAGTTAGAAAAGATTGGGAGAGAAGAAGAGTTGATAGAAATTCTCTCTCATGTGTATTCTTTCCCAAGATAGAAGTTTTAAGTAATGATAAATCTTCACTAAGAGAATTGACCTTATCAATCTCTAAGCCTTTTGATTTACTCTCATCTCTAAGATATGAGGAATACGCAATCATTCCATCAAGAAGTCTTAAATCAATATCTGCTCGGATATTGCTAATCTTTCCCTCTATAAATAGATTCTTTTCATTAATTAATTTGTCTGAATCCATACCCCACTGCTGAATCACTTTCATATCATTGTCATCAAGTACTTCGGATCCAAGAGGATTAAACTCGGATGAAGTGTACGACGTTTCAAGTAATGTAAGAATGCTTAATCTGTTTGTAAAATCATTAAAACCTATTAATCTAAAAAATTCCTTCTGTTCCTCATTTAGCTTTGAGCTTGTTTCAATACATTTTTCTATTTGAGTACATAAAGAAAAAGTTTTATCGAGTTCATCCATAAAATCTTTATGAAATGAATAAATTGCTTTTGCAAAAATACTCCTATTGTATTTCTTTTTATAATTCGGAAGGTTATTAACTATTTCTTTTTGAAAAAAGTCTTTTCGAATTGTATCCAACTGAGAAAGATAGATTGTCGAAAGTAGTTGGTCGTTAATTAAAACAGGGGTATTATTTTTAGATAATAATTCGAGAAGAGAGTTGTAATCAGTTCCATCCTTGAGCTTTACTACTGTCTCCCCATAATTAAGTAGTTCTGCGACATTATCCTTCCCAATATCAATATACCCATTCTTTACTATCTCGGAATAATTTTTGGGTAATATATCTAGTTTCGTTGGATAATCATAGGAATATTGCTCAATCTTATCAGAATTAACGCCTGAAAAGTGATATGGTTTTAGAGTTGGTGTATTGGATTTATAATATGAGGGATGGAATATGTAGAAAACAACAAAAGACAGTGTCCCAATGATGAAAAAGGACAATAAAAAAATAATGAATTGCTTCTTACTTTTCTTTTCCATTTTTTAAATAATCTTCTATTGCTGCTTTTAATGCTTGAGAAGCTAAATTCGAGCAATGCATTTTAATTGGAGGTAGTCCATCAAGAGCTTCTGCAACCTTTTCATTCGTCAGTTTGAGGGCTTCTTCCAAGGTTTTCCCCTTAACTAATTCTGTGGTAATACTACTAGTTGCAACGGCTGCACCACATCCAAATGTTTGGAATTTTACATCTACAATAACATTCTCTTTTACTTTAATATACATCTTCATAATGTCACCACATACAGGGTTTCCTACCTCCCCTATTCCGTTGGCATCTTCTATTATTCCAACATTCCTAGGATTCATGAAATGATCCATTACTTTGTTACTATATTCTTCCATTCATGGTATTCTAACAAATTATTTCTTTACTTGGGTGTACAATGGGGACATGTCTCTGAGTCTTGAAATGATTGGGGGTAGCTTCTCTAAAAGAAAATCTACTTCTTCCTCTGTATTCTCTTTTGAAAATGAGAGTCTTAATGACCCGTGAGCTATCTCGTGAGGGAGACCAATAGCTAAGAGAACATGTGAGGGGTTTAGGCTTCCTGAGGTGCAAGCAGAGCCACTCGAGGCACAAATACCAAGGCTATCAAGCAACAGGAGTATAGATTCTCCCTCAATATATTCAAAACACACATTAATATTCCCAGGTAATCGTCTCTCTCTGTCGCCATTAATAATAGTATGGGGGATATTTTCCAGTATAGACTTTATTGCTTTCTCTCTTAGATTTGTTAAATATTTTGCCTTTCCCTCTATATCCTCTGTTGCTAATTCTATCGCCTTACCCAAACCAACAATACTTGCAACGTTCTCTGTCCCTGCTCTCATTCTATTTTCCTGCCCTCCCCCGTGAATAAGATTTTCAATCTTAACACCCTTTCTAATATACAAAGCCCCTACTCCCTTCGGTCCATTTAGCTTATGCGCTGAAAGTGAGAGCAGATCAATATTCAACTCATTTACATCGATTTTAATATTCCCTACTGCCTGTACTGCATCTGTATGGAAGTAAATTCCGTTCTCTTTTGTAATCTTGCCTATCTCTACTATTGGTTGAAGTGTTCCAATTTCATTATTTGCAAACATTACAGAAATGAGAACTGTGTCTTTTCTTATCTCTTTCAAAATATCTTTTGGATTTACAATCCCATTCTTCTCTACTGGAACATATGTAACCTCAAACCCGTTTCTTTCCAAATTTTTGCATGTATTTAAGATAGCATGATGCTCAATATTTGTAGTAATTATATGATTACCTTTTTTTCTGTTAGCATAAGCTATACCTTTAATCGCCCAATTATCGGATTCAGTCCCAGAACCGGTAAAAAATATCTCTTCTTTATCTGCATTAATAGAATTAGCAATTTTTTCTCTAGCCACTTCAATTGCCTGTCTTGCCTCTCTTCCTAGAGAATATATAGTTGAAGGATTCCCATAGCTGTTTTGAAAAAATGGCATCATACTCTTAAAGACTTTTGGTGAAACTCTTGTAGTTGCTGCATTGTCAAAATATATGGTCTTTTGATTCATAGCTCTATTTTATCATTTCTTCTTGTTCCTTTCATTAATATTTTTCTTTTAATATCAAATTGATATACTAAATGAAATAAATCTCAATTTATTCAAACGAAATGGAAAATATCTTAGATAGAGAAACAGTATTTCCTGAAGAAGAGGAGAAAAATGAAGAAGCGATTTCTTACAAAGAAATATCTTGCTCAAGTTTTGAGGAGGCTGTAGAAAAAGTTGTAACGGAAGAAGATTATAACAGAATTATTCTTTGTGATATTGACGGAGTTCTTTTTGGTAACAAAGACAAGGCTCCCCTCTACTCTTTAATCAAAAAAAGTGAAATTGAGGACCAAACACAAGGTTACCTTTGGAATCTTAGAGAAATTTACGGAGACAGGGTTGTTATAGTTACAAATAGGAATCCTCGCTTGAATCTATTCTTAAGCTCAAGATATTTGATTAATAAGACTGAGGAAGTAAAGGAGAATAACGGTCCAGAATTAAAAGTTTTTCATTCTTTACTTAAACAGGTTCCATTTCTTGCTAGAAAAGAGAAAGAGAAATTCCTTGAGTATGCAGGTTCGATTCTCCCTCATAATCGAGAGTTATTAATTACCTCAATAGAGGATTGGAGTGTTGTTTCTTTAAATAGAAAGTCTTTTTTGATTAATATTTCAAAAGAATTAAGTAAAAGGTATGGAATTAAAAGTGGAATTATTAATTATGTAATAAAAAAATAAAGTTCTACTCCTCTTCGATCAAGAATGAGACCTTAGCCTTCTCACTTGCTTGGAAGGTACCTTCTTTTTCATAATCTTTTATTACTTGAATACATGCCACATCTGAGGAAGGAGCGGTAATTGTAAGAAGTACGGATACTTGTTCTGGATAGCTTTCAAGCACAATCTCCTCTGTCTTTGCTTGATGGCAAGGTGTAGGAAGAGTTCCTGTGATTTTGTAATCCCACATATTTACCTCTTTATTATCGAACTGGTATTTGGCAACAAAATTAAATCCCTTTTTCTCAATTGTAAACTCTCCAGCTCTCTTATCATTATCTGGATTATCTTGGGAATTCTTATCAATTACCATTACTTTTAGAAAAAGTCCGGCTATTACAAATAATAGAATTAGAAAGAAACCTGCTCCAATAACTCCCTTCTTATTCATTTTTTTAAGTTGTTAATATTAGTTTTTCTCTGCTTTACAGAGTGTATCATTAATACCCAAATACATCCAAGCATCATCAAAATCCCAGAGACTACCATAACAACATCGAAATATACTTCTCCAAGGTTAGCGAGACCTCCAACCAGTAAGCTTATCACGGCTGTTGAAAGGCTGATAATTGTTTCGTAGAAAGCATATTGTGTGCCCTCAATTCCACTGTCGATATTAGTTGCAAAAAGCTTTCTCCAATTTGTGACATTTAAACAGGCACCAATTCCAAAAATAAATTGAAGAATGTAGTAATGAGAAGGAGTCACGATATTTGGGTAAAGGGTGTATGGTAACCCCATCAATATTACACCTGTAGCAAGAAGAAGAATTTCATCCTTGTCTCCCTTTATTTTGTCTGTTAAATAGCCCATTGGAATCTGAAATAAAGATCTCGTAAAGAAGTAAATAGAAGTTCCAATTCCAACGAATTTTATTGCTTCAACACCTAATTTCTGTGAAAGATAAATTCCAGACAGAGCAGAGATTATTAGAAAGGGTCCCCAAGTAAACATATCAGCAAGGGTAAGTAATATTACAGTATTATTTCTCCCCTCCTTTTTTAATTTAGACATATATAATAAGATAGCTTGTTGGAAAATATTTATCAATATGCTAAATTGAATTATGAATCTGCCCTATTCTGAATATCTTAATATTGCTCTATTTCTTTTCTCTTCCATTATTCTTTTTCTTTTTGCAATAGATAGTCTCGGAAAGGAGCTTTTAGATTTGGCAACAGAAAATTTTAGGAGAGTTGTATCCAAGCTTGCAAAAAATCGTTTATTTGGAGCATTAATTGGTGCTATTAGTACTGCTATTGTTCAATCAAGCACTGCAATTACTACAGTGGCGATGACACTAGTAAATACTGGAGTAATCTCTTTTCATCAAAGCTTAGCAATAATATTTGGAAGTAGTATTGGAACAACCTTAACAGCTCAACTTGCTTTGTTGTCATCGACGCCAATTGCACCAATACTTTTGATAGTTGGATTTCTTCTTAAATTCCTTCCCAAAAAATTTCGATTGGCAAGTAAGCCTGTTTTCTTAATGGGCTTTGTACTTTTTTCGTTAAATCTTTTAACAATTTCAATAGAACCTCTAAAAAGCAATCCAGCTTTTCTATCTGTTTTTTCTTCCTTATCTTCGCCAATTCTTGCTTATATTATTTCTTGCTTTTTTACTGTTTTAGTTCATTCAAGTTCCATTACTTCTGGGATAATTGTTGTTTTAGCAGCCCAAGGAGTTATTTCAGTGGAAATGGCAATCCCAATGATTTTAGGTGCAAACCTTGGAACGGCAATAAGCTCATTAATTGTAATTTCTGATTTCTCTGTTTTTGCGAAAAGAGCTGGGTATGCCAATATACTTTTTAAAGCGATTGGTTCAATTTTCTATCTTCTTTTCGTTGGGGAATTTATTCAACTATTAAGAATTCTTACCCCTAATTTGGGTCAACAAGTTGCTTTAGGCCATCTGCTTTTCAATTCTTTAAATACTTTAGCATTTCTTCTTTTACTTGATCCTTTCGAGTCATTAATGAAGAAGTTAGTCCCAGGAGATGAAGAGGAGGTTCTTTTTCAGACGAAATATATTGAAGAGGCCGATTCTAAAAAGCTTTCTGAAAGTTTTGAAGATATTAAAAAAGAGATTGGCCATTCCATTGAAAATACTATTCGAATATATAAAAAAGCGCTAATGTTGTATTACAATCCTTCCCAAAAGATTGTTATTGAGTTGAAAAAGTTTGAGACCCTTAATGACTATTTAGATGATGAGATAACAAAGGCACTCCTCTCAACAACAGAAACACGGCTTTCTAGAAAATTAGCAAAAGCTTCAGTATTGTACGTTAAAATATCAAATACCATTGAACAATTAGGTGATTTGGGAAGTGATCTGAGTAAAGTATTTACAAGAATGCATATGCTCGATATCTCTCCAGATGAAATCCCTATAGGGAAACTTACTGAGATTTTTAATTTGCTTATTAATTTATTTAAAAGTATTGAGTCCCAGATTAATCATCCGAAGGAATCAGAGTTACTTGAAATCAAATTAAAAGAAGAAGAGATTTATGGAATTATTAATGATGAATTTAATATACATGTAAGAAAGTTACAAGAGAGTCAAACTTATCATGGGAATATTTTTGTAGATGCCATATCAATCATTGAACTTTCAGTATCAAAAGTTCGTGAAATTAGAAAATTACTTCTCAAATATGTAAGAGAATTTAATTAAGAAGGTTATAGAATATTCACTTCTGGTATCAGCTCAACCCTAAAATTCTTTTTAACATCCTTTTTCATCTTATCGGTGAATTTTTTTACTTCAACTCCCGAAGCTTTCATATTTGTTACAACGCAAAGAGCATGCTTCTCATAAACTCCTACATTTCCTTCCCACCTACCTTTCCATCCGAGCTCATCTAAAAGTCTTCCTGCAGGAATCTTTACATATTCTTCATCTTTGGAAGAATTTTTTTGCTTGGTAAAGTTCTCAACAGGGTATGCTTGTAAGTCAGTAATTTTTTTTGACAGCTCTAAATACTTCTGTTTGGGAACAATTGGATTTTCAAAAAAACTTCCACATGTCCCACACTCATCTACATTTGGTAATCTTTTACTCCTTTGTTTAATAATTGCTTCCATTACATCTTTGATCTCATATGGTTCTTTTGCAAAAGACTGTAATTCTTCTAAAATTGAACCGTATCTTCCTGCTCTCTCGTGATAGCTAAGTTCAAACTCCTTTGTATGCTTTTTCAAACGGAAAGTTGCGGATGTAATCAATATTCTGTTTCTCCAAATGTTTTTAAAATTGCTTCTTCGGTATTCATATCCGCACTCTGAAGGTAAATAGGTATTTCGTTCATTTGTTTCTAAGTTCACAGTATCAATATTCATTAGTGTATCAGTAATATTCTGCCCATATGCAGAGATATTTTGGGAAACTGCTCCTCCAATTGTTCCTGGAATCATTACAAGGTTCTCAATCCCTGCATAATTATTTGCCACACACCATCTCACAAATTCGTCCCAAATCTCTCCACTTCCAACTTGAATGTCAACATACTCTTCCGTTTCATTTATTATTGATTTCCCTTTTAAATCGGGTATTAGTACAATCCCATCCCAATCGTTAAGCAAAAGTGTATTACTTCCACCACCCAAAATTAATATTTTCTCATTTTTAATAATCTCGAGATTCTCAGCAATTTGTTTGAGATTGTTTAGGAGAAGAAAATACTTTGCTTTAGAATCAATTCTGAATGTATTGTATTTTTTTAGAGAGATATTTTTTCTAATATTCATTTCTTGGAAATTATTTAATATATTTTCTTGGAACTCTCTCAGTTACATTGCTTAAGAGATCCCACATTGATCTTTCACTTCTCTTTGAAACATCATGCAAGGAGATTCTGTCTCCCCACAATTCTACTTCATCTCCCACATATCCCTCCCCGTCAATGCCAAGGCTTGCCATGCATTGATCCATACAAATTCTTCCAATTACAGGATACTCCTTCCCATTTAATAATATAATTCCTCTGTTACTTAGTGAGCGAGGGTATCCGTCTGCATAGCCTACAGGAAGTGTAATAATTCTTTCTTGAGACTTAGTAATATATGTATTTGCATAACCCACAGGACTTCCTTTTTGTAAAACCTTAAAATACAATACTTTTGTTTTAAATTGCATCATGGGTTTTAGTAGACTTTGAATATCTTTGTTTAAAGAGTATCCATACATCATTATCCCTGGTCTTACCATTGTGAAAAAGGATTCTTCTAATTCCCGCGAAATTGCACCACTATTTGCGAGATGTATTAATGGGGGTAAAGAAAAATATTTTTTTACATATTCTAAAACGGTATTAAATCTCTCAAGTTGTAAATCAGTAAACGATGGGTTGTCATATGAATCTGCGAAATGTGAGAAAATCCCAACTATTTCAATATTAGGAAGTGAAAAAGCTTTCTTTAAAAATTGCTCCTTTCTATCCCATTGAACACCAATCCTTCCCATCCCTGTATCGATTTTTAGATGTACTCTAGCTTTAACATTTAATTTTTGTGCAGCAATTGAGATGTTCTCTAATTTTTCTATGGAAGATCCTGTAATATCAATATCATTTTGCAGGAAAAGAGAAATCTGATTATTATCGATTGCTCCAAGAACAAGTATTGGAATTTTTATGCCTTTTTTCCTTAACCACAAAGCTTCTTCAATATAGGCGACTCCAAGATAGTCTAATTTCAATTCTTCTAATTTCTGGGATATTTCAACAAGTCCATGCCCATATGCATTCGCCTTAACAATTCCAAGAATTTTTCTACTTCCAACGATGTTTTTTATGACAGAGATATTATTCTCTAGATTGGATAAATGTATTTCAGCTCTAGTTGGTCTATTTTTAAACAGATTACTATTAAACATCAGTATTATTCTACTATCTTGGACTAGACTTGTTAAGGATGGTAAAATATTTAAGTAAAGTTAAATTATTATTTCAAAAAATATGGGATATGTAGGGAATATTGAAGAGATTACTGAGCAGAATAGTAATTTCAGAAAAGTTGTTTTTACTGGTAACCATTTACAGTTGGTTGCTATGTCTTTAAAACCTGGTGAAGATATTGGAGAAGAAATTCACCCAAAAGTAGATCAATTCTTTAGAGTTGAAGAAGGAGAAGGAAAGGTAAGTATGGATGGACAGGAACAGGCATTTTCAGAGGGTTTTGCAATTGTTGTTCCATCTGGGACATTGCATAATATTATTAATACGTCACTCACTGAGGAGTTAAAGTTATATACCATTTACACTCCAGCTAATCACATTGACGGAACAGTTCATGCTTCAAAAGAAGATGCAATGAACGACAAACAGGACGAGGCTTTCTCTGAAAAGGTAAATGCATAGGAAATAAGCAGTGGGACTACCTTGAAAAATTCATGTGGTAGTCCCACTCTTTTGCTGTTTAAATTCAATGTTGGGCTTTGTCTCCGTTTGTTCTTTTAACACACGGTTTTTGTTTTTCTCTTTCCAAATTTTTACTTTCAATCCTTGTTGCCTTATCTGGCTTCTTTTTCACTAATCGCTCCTTTCCCGAGGATTAATATTCAAAGAGTGAGTAAATAGATAAAAAGTATTTTAAACAGCCACTTATTATAATAAATGGATTGAACAAACGCAAACTATAATGCTTTCATAAATTATGATAAAATTAAACATATGAAAGAAAGAGATTACCCTTTAGATATTCTAAAAAGTATTGCCATTGTGCTAATGTCATCTGTTCACGTCAACTCTCTTCTTCAAGTTAATTCAGGCATATTAGATAAAATTACATTTCTTGGGGCAACTGTTTGTTTCTCTGTTTTTCTTTTTGGTATTGGCTTTGTTGCCGGTAAAAAAATTGATAATGTAGAAAAAGATTCTTGGAAGAAGGTTTTACACAAGATATTGTTAATTTATGTTTGCTATTTGGTCATTGGTATCGCTTCCTACTTTATTTCTAAGGGACAATTGTCATTTGTATCAATTTATAATATTGCCATACTAAATAATCTTCCTGAGTACTCAGAATTTCTAATCTCCTTAATCTTTTTTACTCTTCTTACTCAATTAATTCATAAACCTTTACAAAAGCACATAAGCAAGCCATATTTATTAATTGAAATATCTATTTTACTTTTTATTGTTGGTAGTATATTAAGTACATTTGAATTATCAAATAGTGTCTTAATTTGGTTGCAAAAACATTTAGTAGGTTCTCAAAATGGGACTCATGTATTCCCAATACTTCAATATATGCCAATATATGTTATGGGAATTTTGTTTGCTAAATACAGATCAAAAATTGTATATTTTTGGGTATTCTCCTTATCTTTTCTCCTTCTGGTAATTTTAATGGCACTAGGAGCTCCTGGGTGGTATAGATGGCCTCCATCTCTAAATTTCCTTCTTTATGGTGTAATATTCATTTCATTGCTTATGTTTGCTTTTCAGTTTGTTAAAAGAAATCGCATAATTGATTTTTTTAATAAATTTGGAAGGAATCCATTACTCTCAGTTGCTCTTATCACTATACCAAGTTTTGTTCTTGCATACTTTTTAAATACTCCAATTAAGTCTGATCTAATTCTTTGGGGAATTAATCTAGGTGTACTTCTCTTCGCCTCCATAACTCTCTTTTTCCTAAAAAAGTAATTTCATGGTATAATATACTATGGGACATAATAATGAACAGAAATTTACAACTTTTTTTCTTTTAATCCTAATATTGGCTTTGAGCATTGGCGTATTTACAATTTTCAAAAATAATTTTGATGCTCAGTATAAAGCCAAAAAAGAAAGTTCCCAAGAGGTTAAAGGGGATGCCAAAAGTGTGGATTGTGCTACAATTCAACCTTTAGTCCAGAATGTAATAGAAAACTCTTCATTGCCAAGAAAATGGTATTTAAAAGAGAGTGTTAAAGGAACAACTCAATCAGAAATTCTTTTTGATGTAGTAAATTCATCAATTCAAGATACCGATTTAGAATTCTTTACTTTAAAGTATGCTGTTGATAAAAGTGAGAATTTTAAGGAGATGGAATACAGTAAAGCTCAGAAAAAATGGTTGGGGAAAATAAATTTAGATGAATTAGAAGTTGGGGAGCATTTAATTAAGATATTTTCTGATATTAATGGTTGTGATTTTGCTTATGCCAAGGAGCTACCCTTTACTTTATCATATCCTGTGTTTGTTACTTGGACTTTAGACTGGGAGGGAACAGATGTAAAAAACAGTAATTTAGATAGTATTGTTGAAATTTCTTCAAAATATGAAATTCCAGTAACGCACTTTTTTAATCCATATATTTACTACTCTACTTCAGAGAGTAGATCAAAGTATATTACCAATTGGATAATTAACAGGAAAAATTTGGGTGATAGTGTTGGCTTACATTTACATATGTATGACAAATATGTTACTGCTGCAGGTGTTACCCCAGTAGAAGTTAAATGGGGATACAATGGATACGGGGAGGGTTATGATGTGCCCACTTTAGAATACAGTTATTCAGAGTTTAGAAAGATCCTTTCACTTGCAAAAAGCGATTTCCAAAGGAATGGGTTGAGCAACCCTATTCTTTACAGGGCTGGTGGATGGTTTGCGGATGGAGAGATCCTTAAAGCGCTAGAGGATTCTGGTTTTGTGGCTGATTCTTCTGGGAGGACATCATATGTAATCGGTACAAACAAATTAGTTGGTCCTTGGAAGCTAAGTACTAATACACAACCCTACAAATTAAATATGAAAGATCAAAATGATACCCAAAATGGTGATTCCAAATTATGGGAGATCCCTAATAACGGCTTAGATTCTTGGTCTTTTAATGCGAAACAAATGATTTCAGCTTTCACAGAAAATTACTCTACTGGTGTAAGCCAAAATACAAAAGTTGTTACATATCTAAGTCACCCTCAAGGTTTTGAGCATGACTACTCAATCTTAAATGAGGTATTTACCTATATATCAGAATTTAGTTTTAATACTGATTCAGGTCCTGTAATTTTTGTTACAATTGACAAGCTTCCAATGTTATCCGAAAATAGATAATTATGGATATAGAAAAAATTGCAGGTTCTCTTAATGGTTACCTAAGTATTTACGGGATAAGGTTTCTTGTTATATTCTCTACTCTCTTTTTTATTTCCGCCTTATTTATTATTAAAAAATTTTTATCCAAGTACTCTTCGTTAAAACCAATTCTGCTAATTGTAATTTTCTTAGTAATAATAATTTTAGGAGGGCTACCTTTTATTTATTATAAAATGCCTTTAGAGAAATCAAATATTATTTCTGTTCTACTAACTCTTCTCCCCTTACTATTTCTTTTTTTTGCCTTCATTTTTAACAGATTATCAGTTAATTCCATTTCAAAAGGTAAGAAAATCTTTAGCATATCAAGTTTTATATCAATTTCCTTAACTGTCTGCGCATTAGTTTTCGTTCTCTTTGTCTCTCTTTTTGCAAGACCCTATGTCTCATTAGCTGGTCTACAGGAAGATACAGTGATTGAAGAAGATAGTAGCTTTAAAATGAGATTGACGGTTCCTGTGATGAAGGATTCTCTTAATGTGGTTATTTCTCCACAACAGGAGATAGAAATTAAATATGACTTTGTTGCTAATTCTAACCATTGGATTGATGGATTTGAGGTTGTACCAACTGAAAATTGTCCGGCAGATTCAAAGATTGTTGTTTATGTAGTTGGTCTCTCAAGTATGTTTCCAGGAAGCAAAGTACACGAGCAGAGTTTAGAGTTCCTTGCGCCGACACTCCCTAATATTAGCAGTACAAATTTTGATGGTATAACTGAAGAGGTAAATGTAGAAAAAGATTTAGAAATTCAGTTGGATAAAAGCAATGTTATCTCTGCGAAGTGGAGCATTGAAATTGAGCCGCCTGTTGAGAATGATGTAGAAATTAATGGAGATAAAATAAATGTGAATTTCAAAAGTTTGGCACAGGGGACATTGTATTCCGTAAAGATTTTTAGAGCCAACAGAATATACAATGCAAAGACTAAGAAAGAGGTGTCAATTCAAAATCAAAAGCTGATAAAAGAGTTTTCATTTAAAACGATAAGTCCTCCAGGAATAAAAAGTTTTAATTGGGATAATATTTCTTTACCAAATTCAACTCCATTAGTAGTTGAGCTGTCCGATTATGTAAATTTAGAAACTTTTACAAATCTATATAAAATTGAACCAAGCATTCCTCATTCGATTTCTATTGGAACTAATGGAAGTTCTTTTATTCTTTCCCCTAAAGGGGGATTTGCCAAAGATACTAGATATACACTGTCTTTTTTGAAAGGATTAAAAACTAGAAGTGGAGGTTTTTTTGAGCAAGATGTTCCTGTAAGCTTTAGAACTGCGGGATTGGTAAAAGTAATTACATTTTCACCTAGAAATGGTATTTATGGTGTGAAAAGGGATACAAACAGAATATCAGTTGTATTTGACCAGCCGGTTGATAAAGCATCTGCTGAGACAAGATTTAGAATGGAACCAAACATCTCAGGGACTTTTTCTTGGAATGGAAATACTATGATCTATACATTAAGTAATTCCCTTGATTTTTATACTAAATACACGTTGTCAATTCTTCCGGGAGTAGTATCTGTATATGGGATTGACTCGAATCAAACATTTTCTTCCTCATTTACCTCAGAAGAACAAATTGTGATTTTAAATGTTCCTCAATACTACCAACCTAGGGGTTTTGATTGCAATCTATATTCTGCAAAAATGGCTTTGGCCTACAGAGGAGTTTCTGTTTCGATTGAAGGTGCGAAGGCCAGTATTGGAATAGGAGAAGATCCAAATTCTTCCTGGGTCAATGAATACGGAACACATTGGGGGCCTCTTTCAGCTTTTGTGGGCTCATATAGACCTGTGTCAGTTAGAAGTGGATGGAATGCTGCAGGGTTAGCAGAAGAAATTGTAAAAGGAAATCCATCAATTCTGTATGTTTACAATGGCTCATCTCAACCTATTGGAGCTTTTGAGCTTCCTGGGGGATTTACAGGCTATAAAGGGATGCATTCGGAGGTAGTTGTGGGATTTACTGGAAGACCTGATAATCCTACTTCTATTCTTACTAATGACTCATGGAGAGGAAGGAGAAAATATACTATTGGGAGTTTGTATAG
>JAAZBX010000020.1 GCA_012513575.1 Candidatus Dojkabacteria bacterium | reverse complement strand
GCCGGCAATCAACAGCGCGGAGATTCCAGTCAGGGCAAGCGTTAAGATACGACTTTCATTCCAATCGTCTTTCCACGCCCGAATTGCTTCCCAAGTGGCAAAGGCTGCGATTAACAAGATGGTTTGGGAAGAGGATTGCGTGAACCTGCCCCAGCTAAAATACAGAGCTGGCTGAAAACTGAACAGACCCACAACTGCCAAGCCAGCCAAAGCTGCCAGTGGGGACACTTTTTTATACAAGAAAAGGAAGACCCCCAACCCGCATAAACCATTGATCGCCTGTGACATCCAGATCAGAGCTTGATGGGCGGGAATTTCGGCAAGCACCTGCAGGCTGCCGGTGAGCGCGTAAAGCCCCAAGTGATACTGATCCAAAGTGGTCGGCGCGTAGGGTTGAAGATTGAACGGGAGCTTTCCGGTTGTGGCGACCAGGTCTGTGATCAGAATGTGGTGCAGGGAGTCGGTCCAGGCAGGGTAGGGATAATTGTGCGCCAGCCAAATGCGGGTCAGAAGCGTAAGCGCAAGGATGAACAGAAAAGGACCTGTAATCTTGCCCAGTTTGAATTGTTCGCGCCAGTTCTTCCTCAAGAGCCAAACGGTGAGTGCAAAGAATAACACCAGCAGTATGATAAGTTTGTTCAATCCCAGTCGCAATGAAGGGATAAGTGCCCGAGTGAGGTAGTAGAGGCAAGGATAGAACGCGATGCTCAGCCCGACAGCAAGAATCCAGCGTTCGATCGCTTCAAATCGCCGCCAAAGGTTGGTTACGGAGAGGATAGCCCAACCAGGGACAATTAACATGATGAAGATCGTGAGCACTATTCGCAGTTCAACCCAAGACATACGCTCTCTCAATCCAACGAGAATTCATCGAAAATTATACCCTTCAAGGGGCGTCCGCTGGCTTTGTAATTAGGTAGATGTGCACACCGTCGATACTGATGAGTTGCTCGACGCCGTCACAAGCAATCAGCGCTTCTGGCTGCAGGCTGCCAATGCCTTCCTTGATGTAAAGATAGTTAATCTCCGCGTCTCTCACCAATAGCCAGAAATCATCACCACACTCGCTGATAGTACTCGCGCGCCTACCCATATCCGCGACACTCTGCACAAAGCTGGCATCCCCACTCATGGGATAGAAGATGGTCGGGACAATGCTCCACCTGCCGGTGATCGGCAAGATCCATCCGCCGCCATCAACTCCGCGATAGGTATTCGTACTCCATCCAGCCGTGTTGATGAAAAAGCGTGCGTCTTCAGGGGTGTGGGTTTTGATCCAGTCCAACGCGTCCAAGTCCGATCGGGTTGCAAGGATGGTTTCGGCGTTGACTGCCCGCGCGTTCTGCCAGGTTCCACCCACGCTTATGCAGGTAGCAACTAACAGGATAAGGATGGTGGCGAGGATTCTGCGTTTTATGAATTGCCCAAAAAGCAGCACAATCCCAAAGGCAGATGTGATCGCGATCGGAATGAACACCACCAGGGCGAAGTAGTCATACCTGAAGTTCATCAGGCGCAAACCAGTTGGAAGCGCAAAGAACATGACCAGGATTGCCCAAAGCTGAAAATGCGCTTTCGTGGTTTTGAAAACCGACCACAACAGTCCAATCAGACCAAGCCCGATCAAAACATATCCGCTGATAGGACCAATCAGGTAATAGAGGTAATTCCAGGCTGTTTTCAGAGTCTCAGATTCCATTACCCGGAAAACCGGCCTGGATGCCGCGCTTGAGTACACAAAAATGCGATAGTACCAACGCGAAGCCAAAATCAGTCCCACAAGAGCAGGAATGGCAATGCTTGCGATCTGCTTCCAGTCGGCAGATTTGTTCCGGATGGTCTCCACGAGCCACTGGAGCCCTAAGGCAGCAAGGAACAGGATGAATAAAAAGGCCGTGAAGTAATGGCTGAGCAAGACGCCGGCGGTGAGCAAACTCAGGCCTGCCAATTTCCACCAGCGATCATGGCTTTCCCACGCGCGGAGTGCTTCCGCCATCGCTACAGGCAGGAGCATTACGCCGATCAGGAGGGTGTAGCGCCCCCAAGTGAGGTAATAGCCGGGCATCTTTGTTACGAGGGTCACAAATATCGCCGCCAGCAATCCAATGCGCCAATCTTTACCGAGCTGTTTTGCCAGCGTGTAGACCGTCAGGCTGACGCACGCGTTGATCACCTGCCCCAACACCAGCACACTCGCGGCGGGGTCAAGTCCGCTGAGCACGGAGAAAAACGCCGTCAGGGAATGGAAGGCGAAATGGT
>JAAZBX010000008.1 GCA_012513575.1 Candidatus Dojkabacteria bacterium | reverse complement strand
TTCTTTGACTAGGTCATTAGCATCATCTATAGACTTGTTTGAATAGTTCTCAAGAGAATCTATTTTGATGATATTGTTGTTGAACCATTCGGGGTTACATTCCTTATTGTATGTGGGACATAGCTGAGAGATATCTACTATACTACATCCTTTATGCTGAATCGCTTTCTTAATAATTTCTGTGAGCAAAGGAAGATCCCCAGAATATCCTTTTGCAAAAAATGTTGGTTTAAGGCTCATTAGAAAGGCATTGGTATCTAAATCTCTTTCAGGCTTTCCTTTAGGTAATGCATACATTTTCTTCCCTACTGGGGTTGTTACAGTTGCTTGACCTGTTGTAAGGGCAAAATTCATATTGTTGTGTATTAAGATGGTGATATCGTAGTTTGATTTAATTGCGTTAACAATATGGTCTAATCCCTCGTGATAGCATCCTCCATCGCCAATGTCAGCAATAACAGTAAATTTCCTGTTTGCAAGATGTGCTCCGATAGCAACAGGTATTGAGCGCCCATGCAGAGTTTTGAATGCGTAGGTTCCCACAGTATCTGCACCGTTGCCATTACAGCCAATATCGAAGGATATGAAAGTCTCAGAAGGGTGTACATTTAGTTCCATGAGTGCTTTTTTGAGAGCTACATGAATACCGAAGTTTCCACAACCTGGGCACCATGTTGGCGTATATTTGGAATTGTAATCATTTAATTCTAATGCCATTATCTGTTTAAATAATCTAAAATATCATCTATGGAAAAAGCTCGTCCATCATATTTTAAGTATTGTTCTTTCAATTTTATTCCTGTTTCTTCAGCAAGAAGCTTTCCAAATTGACCATCTTGATTGTTTTCTAAAAGAATGACTCTTTTGCCATCATTAAGTAAATGTTGAACTTTGTCGGCTTTTAGGGGATAAATGTAGTCAAAGTGTAAGTAAGAAATATTTTCATTAAGTTGTATTGTGTCAAGAAGAGCGTTTTTTGTACTCCCGTATCCTACAAATACGATATCAGAATTGGGGTTGCCATAAAGAGTTGGCTCAGGAATTTCGTTCTTTAATGATGTAACTTTTCTCAAACGTTTATCAGACATAGCTTTTACTTCAACCTCTTCTTCGGTTGAGTGGCCATCTTCAGTATGCTCATCGCTTGTATGTATGTAGGGTTGCAACCCTTTTGTCGGAATCCATCTTGGAGAGATTCCAGAATCTGTTATTTCATAACGTTTTGAAGGGGAAACAACGTTCCTGTCAATTTTTTCAACCTTTGGTAATTTCTCGACTGAATATATTGATTCGGCAATTTGCTTTTCAGAAAGAAGAATAACAGGCAATTGAAATTTGTCAGCTATATTAAATGCCTTTTGTATTAATGAGAAGCAGGAGGTTGCATCACTCACAGAAATTACACACCTTGGAAAATCTCCATGTCCACCTTTTACTGCGGTATATAGATCACCGCTTCCAGTCCAGGTTGGGACTCCAGTTCCCGAACCAATCCTTTGAGCTAATACAACAACAAGTGGAGTTTCACTCATTCCGCAACAAGAAATTGTTTCTATCATTAAGTCGAAACCGCCACCGGAAGTCGCTGTTAGAGCTCTGGTTCCCATATACATACTACCCATTGACATCAATGCTGCAGTAATTTCATTTTCTGCTTGTTTAATTACAATTTTACTTTGATGTGCCGTATCTCCAAGAAATTTGAAAATAGACGTGGCAGGTGTCATTGGATAGCCATAGAACGCTCTCATCCCTGCGGCTAATGCTCCTAAGGCTATAGCTTCATTCCCAGTAATTAGAAGGCTTCTATGAGTCCCTGCTGAGGTTGGAAGTTGTATCCCATGACTTAGTTCTTCTCTGTATAGAGGATGATTGTATCCAGCAAGAAGACATTTAGTTTCTGCCTCGGTATCAATATCCTTTCCAGAGAGCATTTCCAGCACTTCTTCTACTAATATTTGAGGGTCTTGTTTTAAAAGTTTCCAGATAAAGCCTAGTAGTACAGCATTTCCCATAATCTCTGTACCTCCATTTTCTAAGGCAATTTTTTCTGAATGAAGATAAACAATGTGAAGGTTGTTCTTTTGTATGTGTATTTCTTCTTCTGGAGTTAATTCCATTTCCTCTCCATCATGAATAATTACTCCATTTTCAGATAAGTTTGGAAGATACTTGTGAAAAGAAGCCTCCGACATAGTACACAAAATTTGGTATTTTCTTTTTGAAGAAAATATTTCTTTGTTTGAAACATCAACTTGGTAGGAAGCAATACCTCCTTTAATTAAAGAAGGATACTCTCTTGTGGAAAATGTATAAAG
Organism: Candidatus Dojkabacteria bacterium; assembly: GCA_012513575.1. Classification (GTDB taxonomy): domain Bacteria; phylum Patescibacteriota; class Dojkabacteria; order SC72; family SC72; genus UBA5232. The sequence goes on along the minus strand of JAAZBX010000008.1, from coordinate 1,671 downwards.
CCCTGTTCTATTTATGGATTGAGTTAACATCCTTCCAGCGGTATTTATTCCCTGCCCAGAAGCTCCTCCAAATTTTACAGCTAGTCTATTTGAGTTCATTTTTATTGATTACTATTCATTTCTCCAGATCCATTGAAAAGGACATAATTAAAGATGGAGAAATGTGCTCTATGTACAGGAATTATAGCTTCTTTAGATCTAAATACTCCATTGCAAGTTGCAGAGGAGCGAAGAATTAAGGTTTTGAAAAGATTTTTACAAGCCGCTGTTGGCTCATATGTGAATCTAATTCTGCTGTTAATGGCGATTAATTGTGCCCTGTCAAGATTTACACCTCCAGCACGAATTACCAATGTAGTAGCTGGATCCCAAGAAAAGTCGTTTGGATCTTTTTCGAAATTGGTACAATTTGTTGAGAGACAATATGTTTCAGCATCAGAATAATCATAGTCTTTAATTGTTGCTCCTGTAGGAGATGTTCTATATATCTTGTTTATTGTAAAACCAGTATTTGCTGGTATATCCTCTGGTTGAAATTTAACATTAATAGTGCATGTATTATCTGCAATTTCCTGCCCCTCAGGAACTACAAAGGAAAATGCTTGGCCAGGTTCAACTTGATATACAGTATCGTTATCACCATAGAAAAGTTTTACTGTGTATTTGTTATTTGGTTCATCAAGACTACAAACAGTCAGTTTGTTGAAAAGATTGTCTCCCATATTCAACAAATTTCTTATATTATTCACACCGTCAGAGGCATATTCTTGATCAATAACTAAACCTGGAATTTCCCCTTCATTTGTATTCTGTAATATATAGTCAAGGATATTATCATTAACCTCTAATGCCTCAGCAGAATATCTCTCTTGTACTGTAGATCTTTTATCCCTTAATGATCTTGTGAAAATTGAAAACCCAATAATTGAAGAGATAACTAAAACCACCATAATAATAGCTAATGCTTGCCCAGAATATGTTTTTTTATTTTTCATAATATTCATATATTATATTATCACATTTTAAATCCAACATCTTGTTTGTATACCCTTGTGTCAGTTCCAAAGAAAAGTTCAGATATTTTTGCATATCTAGGTTCATAATTTACAATAAGGGTTGGTTTAGAAATATTCATTAAGCCAAGATTTCGTAAAATATTTATTGCATTACCTGCTTCAGAAAGACCAATTAAGCCACCGTTTACTACAACTTGATCCTGTTGAATTCCTGGGTCAGTGTCTATTTCTGAGAGGATATCTATACCCCCCTTTGAAATTATGAAAGCGTTAATGGTATCTGTTCCAAAAGAGGTAACACCGGATTTAACTTTACCAATATTTACTTTTCCTGAAGTGAGGATAATCAACGCACTATCAGAGGAAGAAGGTGTTAAATTTGCTTGAATATTTATATTCTTAGTAGTAAGAATTAAAAACTTTCCATTGAATGTTGTATCAGTTGAGAAAGTAAAGTCATATGTGGGTTGACAGACACATATTTTCTTTATTGTTGATGCACATTGAGTTAAACAAAGATTCATATCTGTATATACAGGATAGTTGAATTTCTTTTTATATAAATTAGCTCTTTCTACTAGTAGATTGTAAAAGGCTGTTTTATTCTGGTTGTTTTTATCAATTATATAGGTAACAGATATAGGATTTTTGTCTT
>JAAZBX010000007.1 GCA_012513575.1 Candidatus Dojkabacteria bacterium | reverse complement strand
GACCCTTTCATGACGAAGGTGATGGAGTGTCGGGTGTTAGAGTCCAGATTGATGATAATCAACCTTTCTTTCAGGAGATTTTTAATTCTGTTAGAGAATTTTCAAATGATGTTTCCTTACGAGTCATCGATGATAGGTATATGGAATCACTTTTACAAGGATTAGCTACTAGATTAGCGATTGATGACTTGATGATTTTAGATATGGATTTGTTTGATTTCTCTATCTTTAGAGTTAGAACAGAGTATGAAAAGGGCAAGCCGACAGGGAAATATATTTTTTCTAAATCCAAACTTAAATGGGAAGACGAAATCTCCTTAATAGACTCGATTAAAGATACTCGATTCAAAGCTTTTCTGTCTGCAGATTTGTCCTCAAAATATCTAGTAAACACTTGGGCGAATTTCGTTGTGGATCGACCCTTAGTTGTCAAAGATGAGGTTTTGATAGATGTTATTCGATCTTATGCGACAATACAAAACTTTTCCATTTTCAGAGATAACAAAGAAAAAATTCAGAGTTTTGGGAAAGAATATACAAAAAATGCGCTCATTATCACAGGCAATATCTCAAGAGTATTAGGGAAGTCTAAAACACTTTTATCCATTATTGATGGATTAGAGTTGACTGGCTCATTTGATGCGTATTTTGACCAAGAGCTTAAAACAATTGCTTTTGGGAAATCACTTATAAATGCTACTGAGAGTACAGATATAATTCTAACCAGAGGTTCGATAACTCCCAAATATACAAAAGTGATCATTCCGAACATTAAAAATAAAATATCAAATAAAGTAATACTTAGTGGGAAAGTCCAATCATTAGAAATGGATGAAACTGATTTCTATGTTCTTTCTTCACAGTATACATTCCTTAAATTACCAAAGCATAAGGAGAAACTTGTAATCTCTGCAAGTTTTAGAGAGGGTGCTAAAAGCTGGCCTCTTGGTGAGAAGGAATTGGAATATGTTTCTGTCCCTGGGGTAAGTGAAATAGATAGTATCCTATTTGATTTTAGAAGTAGGCCAATTATTTATGGTCCTGATGCATATTCAAATAAAATAAAGTTAAAAAGTTGGATAAATGATAATTAGACATGAGATAACAAGTAGATATGAGGAATATGAATTTAGAATTCCTTACACAACCTCTGACAAGGTCCTTGTTAAGGTAGGGCAACAGGTTAAAATTGGGGATGATATATTACAAAGGAGCCAAAACAGTAAGGCTTTTACCTTCTTTGTGCCCACATTAATACCTGTTTCTGCGTCTGATGTGAAAAAATATATTTGTTGTATAGATGGAGAATTAGTTAAAGAGGGGGATATTTTGCTTGAGAAAGAAATATCCGGAGGATTAAATATAAAAAAGATAGTTTCTCCCATAGAAGGGGTAATTGATTTGAGTAGGATAGAAAGCGGTTATATTGATATCCTTGGAGAGGAGAGCAGCTCAATTTTTAAGAGTTCGTTTGTTGGGAGAATAGTAGATGTTAATCTTGTCGATGGAATTGTTGTAAAGGCTAAGGTATCATCGATGGATATAAAGGTTCTTTCCAAGATGTATCATAAAGAAGAGGGGGGGAAGATTTTCGGAGAATTTGTAATAATTGGAGAGGGTGTTGATTTGAAATTGAAAGCGGATGATCAAGACTATACTAATAAAATTGTTTTTGCAGGAAAACACTTGCATATATCTTTATTGCAGGACCTTTTTCAGAAAGGAGCAGCTTTTGTTTTGACTTATTCAATGGATTACAATGATTTTAGAAGACAAACATTGCCACTTGGTATATTGGGGGGATTCGGAGAAATTTCTTGTGGTACAGAAATATTAAAGTCAATTGCGAAAAAAGATTCTACTCTTTGTGTTGTTGATTTAGAGGAGAGTCAAATTTTCTTCCTTTCTGACTATTCTTCTTCTCCAATAAGGGGTACTTTTATTAAAAAATATGAGGGTGCAACTGTAAGGTCATTGTCTTTATCAAATTATTCAATGATTGGGAAAGTAGTTGAGGTTGAAGAAGGGCAAACTCATTTAACAGTAGAGTGGGAAAATGGCTCTAGAGGCATGATAAATGTGGGTGCTGTAGAATTTATATCTCTTTGAGGTATAATTTCTACTTAAGTTTAAAAATAATTTTTCTGAAATATATATGGAAGACGAGCAAAAAAAGAACAGTAGAGTACTTGGATTGTCGCTACTAATAATACTTGTTTTTGTAGCTGGCATTTTGATAGGAAGAAATTATCCTGAAAGCGAAGCAAACAAGATATTTAATCTTTCCTCAAGTGAAAAAAGTGTAAATATGGACCTTTTTTGGGATGTTTGGAATACTACTAAAAAGTTCTATGTAGATTCAGACAAATTGGAGGAGAAACCCATGGTCTACGGAGCAATTAAAGGTTTTGTAGAATCAATTTCGGATGTCGGAACTACGTATTTGGATCCAGAGGAGACAGAGGAATACAACTCTGCCAGTGAGGGGAAATATTTTGAGGGTATAGGTGCGGAGTTGGGTTATTTAGATAAGCAAGTAATAGTGGTTGCCCCAATTGAGGGTTCTCCAGCGAAGGGTGCAGGGATAAGACCTGGAGATTACATCCTAAAAATTGATAATTATTCTCTTACATCAGAAGATACTGTATATGATGCAGTATCAAAAATTCGGGGAGAGAAGGGAAGCAAGGTTAAATTAACAGTTTTGCATAGAGGAGACAAGGAACCAGTTGAAATTGAAATAACAAGAAGTGAAATTACAGTTCCAAGTATGACATTGAATTTTATTGGAGAAAAGAAGGATATTGCACATCTCAAAGTGGCAAGATTTACGGATAGTAATCTATATTCATGGGAGCAGGAATGGGATAAGAGTGTGAAAAAGATAAACGAATCAAATGTAGGTAAAGTAATCCTTGATTTGAGGAGTAATCCTGGGGGTTTCTTTGATGCTGCAATTTATGCAGTAGATGATATTTTAGATGAAGGTTTTGTAATTTCTCAGCAACAGGATGCAGAGGGAAATGTTAAAAAATATGAATCTGAAAAAGGTGGGAATCTCTTGGGGAAAAACATTGTCATTCTAATTGATGAGGGTAGTGCCTCAGCGTCGGAAATTGTTTCGGGTGCTTTACAGCAAGCTCAAAAAGGAATTTTGATTGGGAAAAGCACTTTCGGAAAGGGAACAGCCCAAAAGATTTTTGAATTTAGTGACGGTTCAAGTCTTCATTTGACAATAGTTAAATGGTTACTCCCAGATGGAAAAAATATTGATAGAGAAAATCCGATTCTCCCCAATATTGAAGTATCATATACTAATGAAGATTTTGAAAAGGGAAAAGACCCTCAGTTAGATAAAGCTATTGAAGAATTAAGTAAATAAATTAATTTATTGTAATTATGGAGAAAAATATTAGTAAAATTCCTACTCTGATAGAAGATGAGAAAAGTTCAGGAGGGAAAGATATAAAAGTGCTTAATAAACAAGGGAAGAAGAAAAGAAAGGGAGTTGTCAAATTTTTCCTTGCCGTTTTTTTCCTTTCACTTTTAATTCCACTTTTAATAGCATGTTTGATATATTTCTTACTTTTTGACAAGACATCCTTTTTGAGCAAATACTTAAAAGCAACGGAAGTTGGAAATAATGATGATAAAATTGAATTGGTTGTGACTGAGGATGAGGCTAATACAATAAATATTGTCAAACAAACGCAGGAATCAGTTGTGAGTATCGCAATATCACAGATAACATTGAAACAAGGAGAAGGCTTGACTGATTTGACTAATAATATTGGTACTGGCTTTATAGTTGATGATAGTGGGATAGTTGTAACTAATCAGCACGTTGTTTCTGATACAACAAGCTCTTACAAAGTCGTTTCATATTTGGGAGACGAATTTGAAGTAACAAAAATTCTTAGAGATGATGTTTCTGATATAGCCCTGTTAAGGATAGATAAGAAAGATAAGGTGCTAAAGTCTTTAGAGCTTGGAGATTCTGACAAATTGCTAGTAGGGCAGAATGTGATTGCAATTGGAACGCCCTTAGGCGAATACGCAGGAAGTGTTACCTCAGGAATTATCAGTGGTTTAAATAGAAGTGTTTCCGCAGGGACAGGATGGTTTGGTACTACAACAAAAACATACGAAGGAGTTATTCAAACCGATGCTGCAATAAACCCGGGGAATTCAGGTGGCCCACTTATCAATTCTCAGGGGGAGGTGATTGGTGTTAATTTCGCTACTACCTCAGGAGTTGACAATATTTCCTTCGCTTTGCCGATAAATAAAGTTAAGAACAGGCTGGAAGAATACAAAACACATGGGAAATTTATCAGACCTTATCTTGGTGTGTCATATCAAATGATTTCGGAGTATGAAGCATTGTATTACAAAGATGTTGTTCCCGGAGCGTTAGTTGTAAGGATTGATCCAGTGTCTCCTGCATATGAGGCAGGAATTAGAAGGGGGGATTTTATAACAGAATTTGGAGGGGAAAAGGCAATAAACTCTTTGGGGGAGCTTATTCAGAAACACAAGGTGGGTGAAGAGGTTGAAGTTAAAGTTTGGAGGGCTGGGGTAGAGCAGAGCTTTAAGGTCAAATTAGGAGAAATGGATGAGTAGGAATCTCTTCTTGCCTCTGTAATCTTTATATATTTTTTTAATCTGTTTGTTTTCTAAAATCTTTTTAAATGCAGACAGAGTAGTAGGCTCAATCTCAATTAGTAGATCAACTTCTTTTTCAGACTTTTCAATTATTGAAAAAAGTTTTTTGTAATAGCTCAGGCCATCTCTTCCTCCCTCTAAAGCAATTTTGGGTTCATAATCTTTAACAGAGGGTTCTAATTCTTGATACATTTTTGAAGGGATATATGGCAAATTCGCAATAATAAGGCTCTCATTTGAGAGCCAAGATTTATTAATCAAATTCTCAGATTTAAAATTAATATTCTTAACTTTTAAATTTGAGGCATTTTGTTTAGCAATATCCAAAGCATGTGTTGAGATATCTGTGGCAACAAAGGAAATTCTGTTTTCCCTGTTATCAATCTCTTTTGCTAGGGAAATAATAATACATCCAGTTCCTGTTCCGATATCAAACACTTTAGAATAGCTATTTTCTTTTATTAAGCTAATAGCTATATCAACAAGTTGCTCCGTCTCAATTCTTGGGATTAATGTGTTTCTGTTGACAATATATCTTTCGCCTCTAAAATATGCATATCCTCTAATATATTCCCAAGGCTCTTGTTGTCTAATTCTATCTAGAATTAATTCTAATTCAACTGATTCCACTTGAGAAAAATCAAATATTTCCTTAGAAATCCTTGAGATATCATAATATCCAGATTCTTTTAAAACCTCTTGAATATAAAAAAGAGTCTTCAAATCCATTAAATTCCACCTTCTTGAGCTAAAATCTCATTTTGAAATTCTTCTCTAATATCATTAATCATCTCTTGAATATTACCATTTAGAATTGATTCAAGATTGTGCCAGGAAATCTTAACTCTGTGATCGGTGATTCTGTTTTGCGGGAAATTATAAGTTCGAATCTTTTCAGCTCTCATGGATGTACCTATTTGAGATAGTCTAAGATCAGACCTTTTTTCAGCCTCCTCTTGCTTTTTGATATCGTATAACCTGGATCTTAAAATAGCCATAGCTTTTTCTTTGTTTTGCTGTTGATGCTTAGTTTCTTGGCAGCTAACTACTATCCCAGTTGGGATATGTGTGATTCTAACTGCGGAATCTGTTCGATTTACACACTGGCCTCCTGCCCCTGATGCTCTCATTACATCGATTCTTAACTCGCTTGGGTCGATTACAACATCAACCTCATTTGCTTCTGGTAGAATTGCAACTGAAGCCGTAGATGTATGTATTCTCCCCGATGATTCTGTTGAAGGTATTCTCTGAACACGATGAACGCCACTTTCATATTTCAGATTTTTGAAAACATCCTTTCCTGAAATATGTGCTATTACTTCTTTATATCCACCACTTTCAGTAATATGGCTATCAATAATGTCAAAGTTCCAATTATTTGAAGTAGAGTAGTTCTTATACATCCTGAATAGGTCTGCAGCAAAAAGGGCGGCTTCATCTCCCCCTGCTCCGGCTCGAATCTCAACAATTGCAGAACGATTATCATCTTCGTCAACATATTTTCTAGAGATCTTTATTTTCTTGATATCTTTTTCAAGTTGATTAATTTCTTCCTCAAGTCTTTTTAATTCTTCAGAAGCCATCTCCCTTAGGTCAGAATCTTGCTCACTTTGGAGCATCTCCTTAGTATTTTCGTAATCTAAAATATCTTTCTTAATATTTGAAATCTTCAAAGCTAGTTCGGAATAATATGACAATTCGCTACTAATATTGCCAATATTTCTATCTCCAGATGAGATTTTTTGATTCATTTCTTTTTCTAATTCTAGAACTTTCTCTTGAATCGAGTCGTCAGTAAATTGTTTTTTAAGCAAATTAATATCCATGTTTAGATAATACCATATAAATAAATTTGGAATTGTTACTTAGAGATTTTTGCGTTTGCGAGCATATCTCTCAAAGAGAGTGCAGTAGCAGGGGAAGAGGACATTTGTTCCATTTTGGCTCTTCTTCTTGCCATCTTCTCTTTTTTGCTTGTAAAGGACATTTTCTTTGACTTCTCTAATCTTTCTTCAAACTTTCTAACTACATTATCAGTATCAACGATTTTTTGTTCACCAGTGTAAAAAGGATGGCATTTAGAGCAAATATCAACTGATACACTTTCTTCCATAAGAGTTGAGCCAGTTATAAAAGAATTACCACATGAGCAGGTAATCTTTAATTCATTATTGTATTTTGGATGTAAATCTTTCTTCATAAGCAAGTTGGATTATACTATCTCTTTCGTTAATATGTCAATTCAATAATTATATCAAACATCGCATTCTTTAGATAATCATATGGCTCTAAAATGTCTTCTATGGTATTCTAATAGTTAATAATAATGAAAAACTTCTTTGAAAAAAACAAAATTGCTTTTCTTCTCTTATTGTTGTTCTTAGATTTCTTTGTCCTTCTTCTGGGGTATGTCTTTGGAGACAAAGCGATTTTCAATTTAGATGTTGAGAGCAATCTTCCAACTATATATCAAGGGGTTAAAATTATTTTAGTGTCTTTTTTAGCATTTGATATTTTTCTTTTTTCGGAGAAGAAAAATAGATATTTTTGGTTATTTCTTTCAGCATCCTTCCTTTTCTTGGGTATGGACGAAATCGGTCAAATACATGAGAATCTTCCAACATTTCTCAATGAGTTCCTAATACCTAAAGCGATTCAAAATCCTTACGATTATTTAAATCAATACGGTTATGAGTCAACTACTTGGCTACCTTACTATCTTCCTTTAATTGGTATTTTCTTAATGGTTGGAGGATTTTATATTGTAAAATTCCTAAAAACAAACTGGAGAAGAGCAAGTTTCTTTATTCTTGGGATGCTTTGTTTAGTAGGTGGTATTCTTGTAGAATATTTAAATACAAAACCCGATATTATGTTTCAAGAAGGTTATTATAAACTTGTGTTTTGGGAAGAAAGCCTCGAAGTCTTGGGTATTTCTTTTATACTTTTCTTTGCCTATCTTTACTTTCGTGAGGTACTTTTGATAAAGAATTTTCTTTGTGGGAATGATTAATGTGATATACTAAATCATATGAGATATCCTATCAAAATCCAAAACCGAATAAAAAGAGTAGAGGGCCAAGTAAGTGGTGTGAAAAATATGATTTTAAAAGGTGAGTCGGATAATCGAGTTATGACACAATTGCAAGCTTGTATTTCTTCCTTGGAAAGCCTTAAAACGGAACTGATTAAACAACAAATGAAAGAGTCTATGCTTGAAGATATAAAGGAGACATTGGGAATGAAAGAATAGGAGATTTTTAGAATTGCCCCACAATAATTTGATATACTTGTAGATACTTAAATATATTTTACTGTTTCTTTTATGAAAATTAAGAAAATTGGGTGGACAACCTTCTTGCTTACTACAGATTCAATTTCAGTAATAACTGATCCAGGGCTTCTGAAGGAGTCAGGAAGTAGTTTTCCTAAAACCTCTGCAGATGTAGCTCTTTTTACTCACGAGCAAAATACATCTGACAATATTAAAGTTATGGATGTTTTGGGAATTAAAGATAAAATAGAGCCCGATAAAAGAGATGCCATTTTTGAGATATTTACTCCTGGGGAGTATGAGGTTGGAGGAATAATGGTAAGGAGAGATATCGGTGAGGATTACTATATTATTGATGAAAAGAATCTTAGAGTTGTGTATATGGGTGCTACTGGGAAGGATTTTGATGCCGAAAAAGTAAAAAATCTAGGAGATGTGGATGCTCTCATACTTCCAATCGGAGATAGTGAAATGTTTATGGGTTACGATACTCTTGAGAAGGTAATACTAAATATTGATCCTGCGATTCTAATACCTTGCGCATATAAAGGGGAGTCAAAAAAGGAGCAGAATTTAAAAAGTAGAGAAGACTTTATTCAACATTTCGGTTTTGCTAACGTTAAAGATGAGGGATATATAAACCTTGCCAAAAGAAAAGTTGAAGAAGACCAAAAGAGTGTAGAGATTGTTTTCTTAAAGTGATAAAAATGTAATATGAAAGAAAATAGTTCGGTGCCACAAAATATTGAAGTTGAGAAATCACTTCTTGGTTGCATGCTTATAGACAAGGATGCAATTATCACTGTTTCTGCATGGCTTCTGCCTGAGCATTTCTATGATCAAAGGCATGTTGCAATATATTCAGCAATTATGGATTTGTTTAATAACGCCTTGCCTGTTGATTTGGTAACTTTGGTTGATAAGTTAAAAAAACAGAAGAAATTATCAACTGCAGGAGGTGTTGGTTATGTTGCGGAGCTTGTTACTACGGTAGCAACTTCTTCTCATGCAGAAGAGTATGGAGAGATTGTTAAAGAGAGTGCAATTAGAAGAGGTTTGATATCTGCTGCAGGAATGATTTCAGAAATTGCCAAGAATGAGACAACCCCAATAGATGAAGTAATTGATAAGTCAGAGAAAGAGATATTTGATGTCGCGCAGACAGGTACTAAGGCCAATTTTGTTCATATTAAAGATCTCCTTAAAGAGGCGTACGAGAGAGCGGAGAGAGCGGATAATGATGAATCGTATTTAGGTGTTTCTACTGGTTTCAAGGATTTGGATGAACTTCTCGGTGGTTTTCAAAAGTCAGATTTAATTGTTCTTGCTGCCAGACCATCTGTAGGTAAGACTGCTTTAGCTTTGGATATGATGAGACATGCTGCATTGGTTGATAAAAAGACAGTGGCATTCTTCTCTCTTGAAATGTCTAAAACTCAGATTATGGAACGATTCCTTGGGATGCAGTCTGGGATACCTTTTTGGGAGATGAGAACCGGAAGATTAAACGACAAGAAATTGATGAAGCTAGCTAGTACCATGGGAGAGTTGGGGGATGCAAATATATACATTGATGATCAAGCAGGTCAGCATATTAATTCACTTAGAACAAAAGCTCGAAGGCTTGCTGTTGAGAGTGGTGTGGATATTATTTTTGTTGACTACCTTCAACTGATGCATGGGAATAGTAAAGAGAGCAGAGTACTTGAAGTCGGAGAGATTTCTCAAGGATTAAAAAATATCGCAAAGGAATTGGATGTTCCAGTTGTCGCACTTTCTCAGCTTTCAAGAGCCATAGAGCAAAGACAGAGCAGAAGACCTCAGTTGTCGGATTTAAGAGAGTCTGGATCTATTGAGCAGGATGCTGATGTTGTAATGTTTATTGATAGGGAAGAGACATGGAATCCCGATACAGAAAAGAAAGGCATTGGAGATTTAATTGTAGCTAAGCATAGAAATGGTCCAACAGGTGATATTAGGTTGGCATTTATACCAGAGATTGCAAGTTTCAGAAACCTCTATAAGAGTACTAAATAGTTCAACAAAAGTTTTAGTAAGAATCTTCCCAAAGTGCCTGTTTTGTAATATAATTCGCATACGGTCGAGTGGTGGAACTGGCAGACACGCGGGACTCAAAATCCCGTGCTAGCAATAGCATAAGGGTTCGATTCCCTTCTCGACCATTTTAATTAAGTAAAACATAACAATGGAGAACTTCGTTCTTGATTTCTTTGATGGTTTAAGCAACATAGATTTTAACTTTGTTTGGACTTTATTTGGAATAGCATTAGGAGCTTTCTGGATAGTAGTATTGTATTGGGTATGGTTGGATTCTGGGGAAAGAACTACAAAAAAAGAAATTAGGATAGTTTACCTCGTTTTAGTTACTCTTCTTTTTATTGTAGGCTTGATTATTTACTTACTAATAAGACCAAATCAAACGATTGAAGAGATATATTGGGCTGATTTAGAAAGAAGATACCTTAAGTATGAGACTGCTGAGCTTGGTGATTGCCCCAAATGTGGTACTCAACTTTTTCCAGGCTTTAATTATTGTCCCAACTGTAAGTATGTAATAAAAGTTAAATGTAATCAGTGTGGTGTTGAAATGGATAAGCAGTACAAATACTGTCCCTCCTGTGGGAATCAGATGAAAGAAAGAGTCCAATCGTTTGAAGAAGAACTCCCTTCAAAAGAAATCATGCAGGAGCAGATCCAGGCTTCGAAAGAAAAGGCTGCAGATGTTGTTGAATCAAAAAGGATAAGATATATGGTTCGAAAAGGTGTGGCGGAGTCAATAGGGGATAAGGTTGTTGAATTGTTTAATAAATATGTAAAAAAAGATTCAGAAAATATACAGAAGGAGGAAATTTCAGAACAAGAATCTGCTCAGAACTCTATTCAAAACAAAACAAGCAAAAAAAAGAATAAAAAGGGAAGAGGTAATAGGCAAAGATAAGATAGATTTGTGCTATCATATATTACTTAATTAAGTAGAGTAGCAATTGTGTCTCAAGTAATTTCTTCAATAGAAAATTTTGTTAGAATGATAAATCCTTTTTTGGGATTAATGATAATTTTCTTTGTAGGAATGTATGTGTTTTGGAAAGAAGCCTCTAGGAGTAGAAAAAATAACTCATCCGTTTTTGACTCATTCCTCTTCTCTGTGTTGTTTGGGATAATTATTGGAAGAATTGTTTATATTGTACTTGATTGGAATGAATTTTCATCTTATACATGGTATTGGTTGCCTTATGAAAGATATGGGGATCAAATATATATGTTCAGATTGCTTCCTTGGAGATTTTTGAGAATTTGGGATGGTCAACTAGATGTGTTATTCACCTTTATTGGTCTACTTTTTTCTCAAACATTTTTTATTACTTTTTTCAAAAAATGGAAATGGTCTGATTTGTTTTCCGCACAATATTACTCCAACTGGTTAATGATAGGTCTTATTTATATATTTATCGGAATTTTAAATTCCAATAGAGAGTGGATACAATATGCTTGGTGGATATTGATCCCATTTTCATTAATGCTTCTTTTGCAATTCTTGATATTGAAATTTGCAGATGGGAAAAAGAAAGAAAATCAAAGGGTTGTACTGAATAGTATTTTTGCATTGTTCGCAGTAACTATTATTAGTTATGTTTTTTATATTTCTTCTCCCAAAATAACTACTATTGTGGGAATTGTTGCCTTAATAATCTGGTATGTGGTAGGAATTGCTTTGAATTTGTCAGGTCAAAAGAGAGCAGATAATGTCACAATTGAAAGAGTCTCCTCCGTTCGACAAATATCATTGCCCGAGGTTAGGAAACCAATAAGATTACCAAGATAACAATGGAAGAAATAGTATCAAGTGATTCGATAGCTAAAAGGGCTGATTTGTTTGTAGTAAATCTCCTAAAACAAAACGGCTTTGAATTCGTCACACGATCTTTTCTACAGAAAAATTGGGAATACTTCATTCATGTAAACTCCATGGGAGTAAAACCGTCCTACAAACTTAGGGGCGGGGATATTGTCACAATTAATACAGAGATAATCAATGAAAAAATTAATGAAGATAGCAATATGTTCAAGATTCTTCCTCAGAAGGGTGAGTTAAAAATAATATTTGAGAATGATGAGTATTTAATAATAAACAAAAAATCAGGAGTTGTAGTTCATCCAGGCTCAGGTAATACGAACAATACTCTCTCAAACCATATAATGTATTACCTCCAACAAAGAAAACAATTAGACCCGAGAATTAAAAGAGCAGGAATAGTTCATCGTTTAGATAAGGGAGTTTCGGGGCTAATTCTTTTTGCTAAAACTTTGGAATCCCAACAGTACTTACAGAAACAGTTTGCACGGCATCAGGTTGTAAAAATGTATATAGCAAAAATTAATAAAGACCCATTTTCACTACTCAACAAAACTTTTCAATTTAATAAAAAGGATCAAGATATTATGAAAATTCTAGTTGAACAGGAACATAATGGTTTTAAAATTGATAGCAACTGGATAAAAATTGAGGGATATATTAAACGAAGCAATATCAATAGAATGAAGATGCAATTTACTCCCATATCATTGGGTTCAAATGGTGGGAAGTATTCCTGCACGTATATTCTGCCATTAAATAAAAATGAGATACTTGTGAGAATTGAAACTGGGCGAATGCACCAAATCAGGGCAACACTAGAGTACTTGGGAGTAAATATTATAAATGATTCTCTTTATGCAACGAAAAAAGGTAAGGGTGGAGTACCTGAAGAAATTGAGTTAAAATCTATTTTAATCTCTTTTTTAAAACAGAACGAGGAAAGAGTTACATATAATCTATTAAAAAATGAGAAAAAGAAATAATAAAAGGGACATGAAAAAATCAGACCGAAGAAAGACGAGATGGGGAAGAATATTCCTTTCGTTTCTTCTCTCCGTTATGATTCTTTATTTGCTCTATTTCTTAATTATTATTTTCTCTATTAAAACTAGTGACATTATTAAAGAGTCAAACAGTTGTAATCATATTCTATCTGGTGAAATAAACAGGTTGGATAAAACGGTAATCATTTTAGAAAAAGGAAAGGGAGAAGAAAGAAAAATTGTAGATGTATATGTATATCTTTCCAATTCTGACAAGAAAAATGAGTTATTAATTTATATCCCCTCCTCACTGTATTATGCTGGGCTTGAAGAAAAATTTGGTAATGAAATACCTGTCTCTTCTTTCAGGTATGCAGGAGATTTTTTAGAAAATGGTCGGGGAGTTGAGTATGCTATTTGGCAAATCAATCAATTATTAGGCTTTAAAAGTGAAAAGTACATATATTTCTCAGGGGAGGCGTCGGAAGCATTAGGATTGGATATCTCTTCCCCCAATAGGGAGAATATTGTGGCCTTAAATAAAAAGACGGGATTTTTTGAATTTGTTAAAAACTTGAAGGAGATTTCGAAATTAGATGGTACTATTTACTCGAATATCAGATTCTCAGATATTAAATTAAAGGTACAAAATATTGTTAGAACGCCAAATAATTACAATAGAGAAGAGCTAAATTTAGGTGACGCCTTTTTCCACAACAAGGGCAAATTAGTTACTGGAGAGGAGATAAATGTGTTAAACACAATCGCTTTTGATCAGAAATTAAGGGGGTTTCTAGAGAAAATTACTGACCGAGAGCTTGAGAATGAGAGAGTAAGAGTGGAAGTATACAATGGAAGCGAGCTTGTAGGGGCAGCTTCTGGCCTAGGCAGAAAAATAGTTAATACTTGTTGTGATGTAGTAAGATATGGGAATGCTCCAGACCTGATAGACAAGACAAAGATATACATTTCCGATTTAGAGAAATACCCCAAGTCTTATCAGGCAGTTTCAGAAGTATTTCCAACAAAATATGAATTGGTTGAAGGAAGGCCTGATTTTATGACTACTGGTGATATTATTATTATTTTAGGAGATGATATTAGGGATATGTATATATTCTAATTTTTGTTTGCTTAATCCCTGTTTTTACTCTAAAATCATATTAATATGGAGTATGCAATTCTGCTAGTAATAATTTGTGCTTTAATATTTCTTGCCATCCTTTTCTTTTTCTTTAGAAATTCCGCGGAGGAGGAGCAAGTATATAGCGATGTGAGGAATCCTCTTATTATGCAGATCCTTGTCCCAAGAGAGAATGAGAAAGCCTCACTAGCGGCTGAACAGATGTTTGCTTCTATCCATGGCATTCTGGGCTCAAACAAAAGAGGAGAGGATGTTGTAAGTTTTGAAATAATTTCGACCGAAAAAGAGGGGATTCGTTTTTTTGTAGTCGCTCCTCAACATCTTTCACGCTTTATTGAGGGTCAAATTTATGCTCAATATCCCAATGCGGATATAGAATATGTTAAAGATTATACCTCTTCAAGTGATAATGAGGAGGGGAAGGAGATTTATGTTACATCCGGAGAGATTGAGATGGAGAAGGATTCAATATTCCCAATTAAAACATTTAGGAATTTCGATGTTGATCCGTTAGCTGCAATTACTGGTGCTATGTCAGAGTTGAATAATAACGAGAAAGTTTGGCTGCAAATCATTGTAAGACCAATTTCAAATATTTGGCAGGAGAAATCTAAAGAATATATTACTGCAATTAAGGAAGGGAAGAGCTTAGGGGGTGTTACTTTTTCTGAACTTGTTTCAAAACTTGCGAGGGGAGTAGGAGATGCATTAAATACTGACCCAAATGCAAAACCTGCCGCAAAGGAAATTGTTAAACTCCTTCCGGGTCAAGAGGAGGAGTTAAGTGAGATTGAAACAAAAATGTTAAAAGTTGGATTTGAGTTCAAAGTTCGGGTTGTTACTAAATCGGAGAGTAAATTGCGTTCAGAACAGCTTTTAAGAGATGTGGTTGCAAGCTTTAAGCAGTTTACAACTGCCCACTTGAACAACTTAATCTATGATGCAAATTCTACTGAAACCGGTCTAGAAATGTATGAAAACTTTCTTAAGAGGGATATCGGTAACGAAGGTGATATTCTTAATATTGAAGAATTAGCCTCTTTATACCATCTTCCAAATATCTCTGTTGAGACTCCAAATATCGCTTGGAGTAGATCAAGGAAACTTGAACCCCCAATGAATTTGCCAAGAGGAGGTGAGGATGGCGTTACGGTATTAGGACAGACAGATTATCGTGATTTGAAGGTGCAATTTGGTATCAAAAGAAGAGATAGGGTAAGGCATCTGTATTTGTTGGGCAAAACAGGTACAGGGAAATCCACAGTTTTTAAAAATATGTTTATCTCGGATGTCTTGGCAGGGGATGGTGCTTGTTTTGTAGACCCACACGGTGATACTGTAGAGGAGCTGTTATCATACATTCCCCCTAACAGAGTCCAAGATGTGGTTTACTTTAATCCAACAGATACGGAACACCCAGTTGGTTTTAACTTATTAGAGTTGAAGGATAAAAGTCAAAGAGATTTGATAGCGGATGGAGTAGTAGAGGTTTTTAAGAAGCAATTTGGAGATTCGTGGGGGCCGAGATTACAGTACATACTCACAAATACAGTTGCGACAGTAATGGAGGCTCAGGGGACTACCCTGTTAGCGGTTCCAAGAATGCTTACAGATAAGAATTACAGGAAATTTATTCTAAAACAGGTAAGTGATCCAATTCTTTATAAATTTTGGGAAGAGGAATTCGCTCAAATGTCCGAGAATAACAGGCTTTTATCAGAGGCAGTATCTCCAATCCAAAATAAAGTTGGAAGATTCATATCTTCTGCTGTGACGAGGAATATAGTAGGACAGGTTAAATCCACAATAGACCTAAGGGAGATTATGGACAACAAAAAAATCCTTTTGGTAAATCTTGCTCAAGGCAGACTGGGAGAAGAAACAGCATCTCTTTTAGGTGGAATGATTATTACTCGTCTTCAGGCAACTGCAATGGAGAGAGTAGATATCCCTGAAGATGAAAGAACAGACTTTTATCTTTATGTCGATGAATTCCAAAACTTTGCTACAGAATCTTTCGCCAAAATTCTTTCAGAAGCAAGAAAATACAAATTGAATTTAACAATGACGAATCAATATATCGATCAACTACCGCTTACCGTTAGGCAGGCAATATTTGGGAATGTTGGCACTTTGGCCTCGTTTGTTGTCAGTCAGGCAGATGCGGGGATATTGGAAAAAGAATTTGCACCTGTCGTTTCTTCGGATGATTTAGTTTCATTGGATGCCTATGCAATGTATATTAAACTTTGTATTGATGGAATGACCTCTATACCATTTAGCGCAAAATCACTGCCAATCAGGTTTGAGAAACATGATTTGAGAGATGAAATCGTTCTTAAATCAAGGGAGAAATATGGTATGCCAAAGAATGAGATTGAGGAAAAAATTGTTAAGTGGAGCAACCAAACATATAGCGAGAGAGGTAATAGAAGTAATATGACACAGGTAAAAGAGAATACCACAGATGAGAAAAGAGTATCTTCCAATCCAGAAGATAAGAAATTAGTAAAAGGAAAACCTCATACTCCGGAAGATAAACCCAAAGAGAAGGTTTACTCAGTTAAAATTTAGCAATGTTTTCCCCTCTGTTTCTTACTTTTCGAATATGTTAGAATAAGGTTAGTAAATTAAAGTTTCTAGTATATGTCAGGTCATTCTAAATGGGATACAATAAAACATAAAAAAGCCCTAAACGATGCAAAGAAGGGAAAAAGTTTTTCCAAAGTTTCTGTACAGATAACTCATGCTGCAAGACAGGGTGGGGGAGATCCAAATATGAATCCTACTTTGAGATTGTATATTGATAAAGCTAAAGCTGTTGGATTCTCTAATGAAAATGTGGAAAAAGCAATAAAAAAAGGTACTGGAGAGGGAAGTGAAGGCATAATAATTGATGAAATTACCTATGAAGGTTTTGGTCCCCATGATGTACAGTTAATAGTAGATGTCCTTACAGATAACAAGAATAGGACTGTGGCTGAGATCAGGCAACTTTTTGACGGAATTGGAGGGAAGATGGGAGATGCAGGTTCTGTATCTTGGAATTTTGAGACAAAGGGTTATATTGAGATATTGTGTGGTCATATGGAAAAATCTCCCAAATACGGGGAGCCAGATTTATTTGTGGCTGAAAATCCTGAAGAGGTTGAACTTGCTGTTATGGATTTACCTGGGATATTGGATATACATGAATTTGAGGATAATGGGAAGAAGGGTTTAGCTCTTTATTCTAAATTTGAGAGTTTCGGTGCAGTTAGAGATGGTGTAAGTAAATTGGGCTATGTCATTACTGAAGCAGAGTTGATAAAGGAGGCAAAAGTGCTGAAAAGTTTGAAAGATGATGAATTGGAGAAAGTTAACTTGGCAATAGAGAAAATTGAAGAGAATGACGATGTCCAGAATGTTTGGAGTAATATTGAGTAATTGCGGACAGCCCCATAGTGTGATAGAATTATCCATCGCACCTAACAATTTAGAGAGGAGTTGAAATGAAGAATTCTTCCGTATTTGATGATTTTGAGGTAATTTTCATTTTGCTAATTTTTGTGTCTATTGTTCTTTCAATAGCTTTCCCCATTGTTACTATTCGCACCTTTGAGGGAACCTTGGAAGACAGAATTGTTGATCAAGGAAATACTTTTCTTGTTCTAAAAAACATTTCCAATGGAAAGACGGAAGTTTTTGAAAATGAGGATTCCTTGCTTTTTTGGAAATTTAATTCAACCGATTTTGTTAAGGATATTAAGCCTGGGGTAATTTATCATTTCAAAGTCAATGGTCTGAGGATTCCAATCTTCAGCATGTACAGAAACATCCTTTCGTTTAAATAATTGATGGGTCGTGGCATAGTTAACAAACTTGTATGAGTAGAATCAATAATGTTTGTTAATTTAATGTCAAAATCTTTTTGATGGAATCCATATTTGGATAAAAAACAAAAGATGTTCTTTTAGACTGGGAGCCTCTCTGTCATATTTAGCTTAGGCTAATATAATCTTTATAGAGAGCTCCCTTTTCCTTTTCATTAAAATATATAATCAAAATTGTACAAATACCTTTTTGTAACATAAAATATACATATGATTAGAATAATAGGTATAGATCCGGGATTAGCTATTACAGGATGGTCAATAGTGGAGTTTGATAAAGATTCAAATCCTTCAGTTGTAGATTACGGTTGTATAACAACAAAAAAGGGTCTTTCTGTATCTTCTAGATTAAAAGAGATTTATTCAGACATATTAGAACTAGTAAAAAAATATAAACCTGAATATGCGGGAATGGAAACTTTGCTATTTTATAACAATCAAAAAACCGCAATTTCTGTCGGAGAGGCAAGGGGAGTGGTGCTTTTAGCATTAGAGCAATTCTCTCTACCTTTCAAAGAGATGACGCCATTACAGGTGAAAAGTACAGTAACTGGTTATGGACAGGCAAAAAAGAAACAGGTGCAAGAAGCAGTAAGAATGCTTTGCAATATGGAAGAATTACCAAAACCTGATGATGCTGCAGATGCAATAGCAGTTGCCATCGCAACAGAAGTCTTGGTATCGAGGAATATTGAATAATCTAGTATAATAGGGAATGATATCAATAATAAAAGGATCGATACAAAAGTATCAAATATCCAAAGATTCATATGTAGACTTATTAACTAGTTGTGGAATAGGGTACAGGGTTTTTATCCCGAGTTCATATATCCTCCCCCAAATAGGGCAGGAGTTCTCACTTTTTACTCATTTTCATGTTAGAGAGGATGCACAGACCCTTTATGGGTTTACAAGTGAAAATGAGAGGGATTTTTTTGAACAGTTAATACAGGTTTCAGGAGTTGGACCCAAAATTGGCATGTCAATTCTATCTGCATTCTCAAGGGATGAAATTGAGAAATTGATAGAAGAGGGTGATGCAAGGGCATTAAGTAAAGTCCCTGGTTTAGGGATGAAAAGAGCACAGAAGATTATAATTGAATTAAGAGGAATAATTGATTTAACGCAATCCCAGGGAGAGGAATCCTCCATGTTGAAGGATGTTAAAGAAGCATTAAAAACACTGGGATTTGATTCGAATTCTGTAAAAGAAAAATTATCTCTTGCTGAAAAGCTTTTAAAAGAGAGTCCAGAAATTACAGCAGAACAATTAATTAAAGAAGTTATTAGAAATTAATGATTGAGTCTAGTAAGGAAAAGTCCCAAAACAAAAAAAATACAACTCCGAAAGGATTGAATTCAAAAAACACTGTGATGCAGTATGAGGAAAAGATTCGACCGAGTAAATTAGAGGAAATTATAGGAAGACGTTTAGAGAAAGAAACACTTCAGATTATGATAGGTTCCGCAAGAAGGAGGGGGGAAGTAATTGATCATATTCTCTTCTATGGCCCTCCTGGGCTTGGTAAAACAACGTTTGCAGTTGCAATAGCTAATGAAGTCGGGGCATCGATAAAGATAACCTCAGGGCCTGCAGTAGAGAGACAGGGTGATCTGGCAGCTATTCTTACCGGATTGAAGAAAAATGATGTTCTTTTTATTGATGAAATTCATAGACTTCCAAAAGTAGTAGAGGAGATTTTGTATCCAGCGATGGAGGACGGAATGTTGGATATTGTGATGGGTAAGGGTCCAACAGCGAAAACTATAAGATTAAGTCTCGAGCCATTCACTTTAATTGGGGCAACAACTCAAATAGGTAAGATTAGTTCCCCAATGAGAGATAGGTTCGGTTTAATTCAGAGGTTAGATTTTTTTTCCGAAGATGATTTGGTTGAGATACTTAAAAGGGCATGTAGACTTTGGAATATTACAATTGAGGAGGATGCTTTGAAAGCCCTGTCAACTATTTCTAGAGGTACTGCAAGAGTGGGGTTAAGACTGTTACGAAGGTGCCGAGACTATGCAGAAAGTAAGAAAGAAAAAACTATTACCCTAAATACCGTTAAAAAAACTATGAAATTGCTAGGGATAGATGAAGTAGGGTTGGAGAGAATTGATAGGGAAATACTCTTTACACTTTTAAATAATTTTGCTGGAGGACCAATTGGGATATCGACCTTGGCAGCGTCTATTTCTGAAGATGAAAGTACTGTTGCCGATGTTTATGAACCATACCTAATGAAATGTGGCTTTATCAAGAGAACAAGTCGGGGTAGAGTACTTACTCAAAAGGGATTAAAATACTTAGAATATATTGAAGATGAGAAGAGATGATACAAATGTAGATAATGAGAAAAGGGGAAAATTGCTCCTTTTGGCAGCGGTTATTGCCTTGTCAATGTTTCTTTCTAAAATAATATTTTCTGGTCAAGTTGCTGTATGGAGAATATTTCTTGATGCTGGTATATATTTTATTGGTGTGATTGTTGGACTTCTTTGGGCATTTAATTTTCAGGTGAAAAAACAGTCTTTCCGATACATCTTTCATGCAGCTCTTTTTGTGTCTTCTCAGATTCTTTTTGTGGATTTTTTCTTTTTTCAGAAGTTTAATAGAATATATGAAGCCTTAATTTTGTTAATACTTATTGTTGCAGTATTTTTTGCATGTTATTTTGTATTTTTAATGGTTAATACATTAAATGTCAATTTGTTTAAGCCTATTCCTTTAGCTCAGGTAGGTAGAACGATCTCATATATTTCTTCAATATTTATGGTTTATTCCCTAACATTTACTTTCCTTATAAGTGGTTTGCCAAGCTATATAACGATTTCATCAATACTTTTATTATATTTTATTATTGTTGTGATACATTATTCTAATATAGAAATAGAGGGTAGGGAGCTTTTAAGAAAAACTTTAATGACTACTTTAATAATGAGCATTTTGCTTGCCTCGGTAATCTTCTCTGGGAATTCTCATGAAATTATTTCAATTATGCCAGTAGTAGGGTACTTTATTTCCGTAAATATGGTTACACACGAGAGGATATCTTCATTGAAGAATTCGGTAATTAATATATATATTTTATTGCTATTAATTACTTTGATATTTGTTTTCATAATAAATATACAGGGATAGATGCGTAGGGGAGTAGTGGGCACCTTGGAAACCCATAGTGTTTCACGGCCCATAGTAATCAGTGTGGATAAGTGACTGCTAATATAAAAATAATATTCGAATAAATAGAATAGAATAAATTCATATATTTCATAATTAGTATTTTTATATTTTTAAAAAGGGGGTTCTACTCTTGTATGAAATGTGTTACAATTTCAAATACCATAACCGAGTATAATCACCCTTATATGCGGTTATGGTTTCTAAATTTGGTAAAAGTACTCTTGATGCCTATATTTTTTAATTATCAATATCAATTTTTTATTTATTCTTTTCCTAAAACTATTCTATTTTTTTTCTTTTCTTCCTGTTTTTTCCTTTTATCTGGATTTTTAAAAATTAGCCCCCTACCCTGATTTTCTTACTTTTTAATATGATGTAATATTAAATATGGAAATACCAAAATTAAATGATCAAGATGATTTCTTAGTTGATTTGCAGAACAATAACTACAGTCCTCAGACAATCATTAACTATGCTCGAGATCTTTCAATTTTTGCTGTATTTTTACACTTTAGAAATGTCTCTTTTCTCAAAGTTTCAAAAAAGGATATTAGTGCTTACAAAGGATACTTAGTTTCGGGCAATCATATAAAAGATTTGCAGAAAATACGGGAGGAATACGTTAAAAGTGTTGATATAACAAGCGTAAATAAGGGTGAAGCTCTAGGAGGCTCGCTAAGGCCTTCAAACGATTTCGGGGGTATGAATACACCTAGTTTTGAAAGTAATTTCCTTTCCGATATCTACAGAAAGGTATATGGCAGCCTTGGAATGTCGACTCACGGTTCAAAGGGTTCTGATGGTTTGGATCCAACTAGTATAAATCGAATGTTGTCTGCTTTGAGATCTTTTTTGAAATTTAGAATTGAATGGGATTTAGAAATACCAGTTCCTCCAGATGCTATTGGTATGATGAAGGCAGAGAAAAGAATTAAAAAGGTTGCTTCAAAGGAAGAATTGATAAAGTTAATTGAATGTCCAATGGAATTTGAAAAGCAAGAAAATGTTGCTTTGAGGAATAGGTGTATGTTGGAAATGCTTTTTGCTACTGGAATGCGTATTTCTGAGCTGATTAGTATTGATTTGGACCAGCTTAATGTTGAAGGAAAACTTTATATTTTGGGAAAAGGTAAGAAAGAAAGGACTGTATATATGACTCAAAGAAGTCTTTTTTGGCTTAATAATTACCTTAAAATAAGATTGAGGTATTCTTTGTTGGAATTGGAGAAAAAAGAGAAAGAAGAAAGAAGTTTCACAATCCGGCGTGAAACTTCGGATGGGGAAGAGAAAGAGCTATCTGATTTAGCTTTGGAAATGTTTGAAGGTGAGTATAAATATATTAAATTACTTGAGAAATATAGAGAAAGTGGACATCTGAAAAAATTTGATTCCCCTGCTCTCTTCATTCCATTTTCAGGAGGTAGAAATGGAAAACATGCAGATAGGATTTCTACAAACTATTTTCAAGAAAAAATAGCTGAATATCGAAAGAAGCTAGGAATTCAAATTCCTACATCAGCACATAGCCTTAGGCACGGTTTCGCTACATATCTTGCTGAAGATGGTGCTAGCCCTGTTGCATTACAAGTCCTACTCGGGCACTCAAGTTTAAATACTACAACTAAGTACGTTCATGCTACAGAGAAGTTTGCTGAGGAGACTGTGAAGCAACATCATCCTCTGAAGTAGCAACTCCTTCCTCTGTTAGGTATTTGATAAGCTCTTCAAGCTCAGGATTATCTTTCTGTGCCTCAATTGCCGCTATAGCTGTCGGATCACCTGCTTGATATCTCTGGAGCAAATTCTTAACTGATTTTGTCTCCTCAATTGTCAAATTAAGATAATCAGCAAGCATTTTCTGTTTTGTTTCAAAAGCTTTCTCGCCATAGGCGACAGAAAGAATTAGATCAAGATTCTTGTTCGCTTCATCAAGGGAAGTTACATCTGGGATTAATTTTGATTCTAAATTTTGCAATGCTTCCATATCCTTCTCTTGTAATTCATTTAGAGCATTGTCCACTAATTCCTCGAGGGCTAATTCTAGTAATTTGTTGTATTTTTCTTCTGTAAAGCCAAGCGAAAGAAGCTCTTGTTTTGCCGCTTCAATTTGTTGTGTGTAATCCATTTTTTATTTTATTTAATTTAATTTTTATCCAGAAATGGCTTCTAGAATTGTTTTCGCGCCCTCTGAGTTCAGACTTTGAAGAGCGGTTGATAAATCAGTGGAAGGGTTGGAAGTGAATATGTTAAGTAGTCTATGTATTTCTGATGTCTGTAAATTATTTCTTAAAAGCGATTCTGTTACACCATTGGTTTGAAGTGCAGATTCTAAGTTAAATGCTCCCATATTTGTGGCTCCCCCTGTAAAGTTTGAAGGGTTAAGTGCCCCGTTAGCCAAACCTCCTGGTGGCTGAGTGCCAAGATTCCCATTCCATGCTGAGCCGGGTAAATTCACTCTTCCACTTTTTATAAGGATTCCATTGTTTGTATCTATTCCAATATTTGTTTCAGTAGGGATAGTATTATTCCCAATACTTCCAGTTTCTGTTCCGGAGCTAGTTCCAGGTTCAAAATTTGTAGGTCCCTCTGAAGTTACTCCACTATTTGTAGCACCTGTTTCAGTACCATTTCCTACTTGAGATTGGGGACCTTCACCGATTCCATGTCCCATTGTAGCTTGTCCAGCTTCAATTCTATTCCCAACAACCTCCACCAAGCCTTTACCACCCATGAAGAAGTTACTAATTGCGGTTCCAATACCAGCACCTGTAGCCATACCTCCAAAGAATTTCATTGTATTGTGTGCATGTTTATTTACAAAATTCCATACTTTGAGTCGCTTTTCTAGGTTAGCTTTTTCCTCAGGAGTTTTTGCATTTGCTAATTTCTCAGTAAGTGAAGCAATTTTCTTTGGAGCATATTTCTCAGCCATCTTCGCCCCGAGAGTAAGTACTGTAGCACCAATTGTTATGGGAAGTCCTACTGAAGCTCCTCCTGCTATTGCAGCTGTAAAACCTAGAACTCCACCAATTAATCCCCATCTCCTTGTCTTCTTAGGGGTAGGTTCTGGTTCTTTCTGCTCGGGCTTCTTCATAGCATCAAGTTCACCTTGATACCATTTTGGATATACTTTTTGAGATAGTATTCTACCCATTAAATTCTCGTCGGATATTGAGCTAATGACCTTTCCGGTCGTAGGATCGATATATTCTTTGTATTTTTCTGGGTTGCTATTTATTCTGTCAATTACCCTTCCCCTGAAATCTCTAGTAACCGTACCCTTAACATATTGTTGAATTTCAAGTTTGATATCATGTTTCCCAATTTCCATATATGCGTCAATTTGAGCATCAGTAAAGCCATTCTCTTTGAGCTCTTTTCTTCTCTCAGCTATTCTCCTGTCGTATAGTTCGTTCTCTTGATTCCCATATCTTGCTGCATCTTGAGCATTCATAACGACTCCATCCTTATTAAATGTTAAAGCCATTTCTTCTTTGATTGGATTTGGAATATTAACGAGATTGCCATTTTCGTCAACATACTGATTCTTCTTATCTTCCTCCCTTTTCTCTTTCAAAATCTCTTTCATTAACTCCTGTATCTTAGGATTACTTAAAACATAGTCTAAATCTTCTTTGCTGATTACAGATTGTGCTGTCTCTGTGTTTTGTTCTTTAGTGATTTCAGGCTGCTTCGCTTCTGATTTTCCTCTTCTCGAGGTTCCAGATTTTTTTGTTTCTACCTTTTGTTCATTAGGTGCGCTACTATAGTTTAATCCCTCCATCCCTTTCCTTATCTCTTCACTGTTTTGTTGAATGCCTTTGTCGACCTCCTCGATTTTTTTACCTAATTCCGTCTTCATTATTTGTGACTTTTCTTGTGCTTTCCTAATATAATCAGCAGAAGCGCTATTTTGTTTCATTCTTTCTTCTGAAGCCTTCATAGCCTTCTTCATAGCATCAATTCTTGCCGCTTCAAACGCAGGAGAAGTATATTCCCGAGATTTGTTTGGGGTTGCTTTAGCCCTCTCATTCACGTTTGAATTATTTACAGTACCCTCAGTGGTTAGTTGTGCGACGGTTGTTGCTTCAGGAGTTGTTGGGTTCTGAGGGATAGGTTGGTTCTCAGTAGTAGTAGTTGCTGTTGGAATTTCAGATGTTGTTGGGTGCTGAGGAGTATTTTCTCCCTCTGGTGGAATTAGCCCAGCTTCTCTAAGTGCGGCAGCCATTGCCCCATCTTCATATTGTCCAGCATTTATATTCCCTGCGTTGTTAGTTTCAGGAGTTCCACCTGTTTCATCCCCTCGACTTGTTACCTCTTCAAAATGGCCATCAATTATTACTGGACCTTCACTATTTCCCATATTTGATAAAAAACATTTTATTTATTTCCTACCTAGTATATTCGCAAAAAATAGAGGCAGGTTCCTATATATAAATTACAAGTTAACGAGCATAATGTCAACTTTCAATCTATTCCGAAAAGGGCTCTAATTTGTTATATTTAGATATGTCAAATGTACTAAAAAGGGTTTGGTATTTTGTAAAACAGAAATACGGACCAATTCTATTATCTATACTATTAATAGTAATATGTTTTCTTTCAATAAGATGGGGACAGTATTTGCTCTCAAATGATAATTACTCCCCTGAATTAAATCCAGCTATGTCAGTATCAAGATATTTGGAATCTCCTGCATGGAGGGGATATCGGGTTCTTGGAATCCCTTCAGATAGTGAGCAAGCTGATATTTTTAGAAGTGTCCTTTTTCAAATCCTCCAACTATTTATCCCTAAATGGTTCTTAGCACAGTTCTACTCACTTATATGTCTTGTTATAGGAACGCTTTCTATTGCAACTCTCTCTTCGTTTTTCATTAGAGATTTTGTTAATACTAAAAAATCAGGTTATGTATTCTTTATCTCTGGATTACTGTATATTTCATCTCTTTGGACGGGTTGGGTATTTAATTTTAATATGATGCCATACATAGCCCAATACGGTTTTCTTCCACTCCTAATGCTTTCAATTTATCTTCTAATGAAAGATTTTCGTTATTCAAGATTGTTTTTCCTTTTTATTGCCTCTCTCTTATTTGTTTCTGTCTCTGTTATAGGAACACTGTTTTTTGTTAATGTTGTGATTCTAATTGTGGCATTTTTCTATTTTGGTTATCTGCATAGGGTGAAATTAAGAGGTATTCTTAAATCAATCGGTTTGTTCCTGACCATTCAACTGTTTTGGTTACTGCCATTTATTTTTTATACCAATTCAACTAGTCAAGATATTATTGATTCGTATACGAATAGATCAATAACAGCAAATACGATTGATCTTGAAAAACAAATGATGGATTTGCCAAATTCTGCGAGATTGTATACAAGATTACTTGGAACAATAGATAACCCAGAACCGAAGCAGTATATTTTCCCTTTGTCTGAGGAGTATATGGAGTATGATTTCTACAAGATTGTAGGATTACTTCCAATCTTCTTTTCTGTAATAGGATTGCTCTTTGTTATTTTTAGAAAGGAGTACAAGCTGCTCCCAATTTGGGTCGCTTTGTTTGCTTTCCTTTTTATACTAAAAAATCAAAATCCTCCTTTAGGTGGAGTTTACATTTGGTTACAGGAAAATTTCAATATTTTCAAACAGGTTTTTAGATGGGTTTCTTCAAAACTGGGGCAGCAATATTTAATATTCTTAACAATTACATCTTCTATTGGTTTGCTATTACTCCTAAATTTTCTTTCTTCCTTTTTCAAAAAAATCCCTAAATATATCTTTATGCTTTTTTCATTGGCATTAATTTCATTGCCACTTCTTTTGTATTCCGAATATCTTTTTAGAGGAGATTTGTTCACTAAAAGAGCGACAGTCGATTTGCCGAATGAATATTTTCAACTAGCTGAAGAATTAAAAGAAGATCCCTATTCGAGAATATATTACGCACCACCTTCCAACAACGGATATTTTAGGGAGTATGATTGGGGGTTTGTTGGCTCTCAATTTATTTCGTATGTTATCCCAAATCCTGTTATGGATTTATCTCTTGCAATTGGTTCAGATGTCGGAGAGAAAGCAATGCAGGAGTTTCGAAACACTTACGATTCAGGGAATGCGATTCATTTTACCGAGTTATTATCAAAGTACAATGTAAATTATATCCTAGTAGACAGGAGTTTAGTTAAAGGAAGATATGGCCATGAGATTGATTGGGAAGTTTTAGTAAATTATACGAAAGATTTGGATTTAATTTGGCAAAAAAACTTTCTTGAATTGTATAAGGTTAAGCCTGATGATACGAAGTTTGTTGAGACACTAGGCGAAAGTGATTCTGTTCGAAATGGTTCATTTGTTCGAGAGATACAGAAAGAACCTGTTCTTTCTCCGATTAATTTTGATATCTCAGATTTGAAAATTAATGGGAATTCTTTAACAAAGAATATTTCATATTTTGGCAATCCTACTACTCTTTACCTTCCGAACACAGATTACGAGATTTCAAAAGCCCCAATTTTCGTAAAAAAGAATGGAGGAGCTATTAAGATCTCTCCAGCACTACCCTCTTTAGATGGGATAAAGAATGAATCATTTAAAGAAATTAAAGTAAATGACAATGCCCAATTCTTTGTCTTTGGTTCCTATGTTGTAGATAGGAAAACAATTGAAGAAGGAATCAATTTTGATCTCCCATATGAAAAAATTGACGCAATTGGAGTAGTTGGCAGCAGTGGGTTAATTAAGGAGAATTTGACGGGAATTTTAGCTGACTCTCTTCCAGGGGATTGCTCTGGGGGTGGATATGAGATTGCTCCCGAGATCGAAAAAGAAGTAATTTCTTCTGGATTTACGATTGAAAGCTTTTCGGAACTTCCTTGTGTATATACTAATCTTAGGTTAGATAAGCGTCTTTCGTACGTAGGATCAGTTTCGTTTAACTGGGAAAGTGATTTAAATTCAGTATTTGGCTATTGCATAAATTCTGAAAAATATGGGGGATGTATTAACAAAGAGAAATATTTCTCGACAAGTGGTGGTTTTGGACAAAAGACAATTACTATCCCTAAATTGATAGAAGCTGGTGACAAAATATCCCTTACTCTTTATGCTCAAAACCCATTTGGAAAGAAAGTTAAAATTACGGTTAGAGATGTCTCTGTTAACTATGCTCCATATTTAGAAAGTTCTTGGGTAAGTAGAGAATACGAGGATAAGGAGATAAAAGTTATAAATATTAATGAAAAAGGGCAACAAGTAAAGCTAGACCTTCCAATTCTGTATGGAGATTCAAGTTATGTTTACTCCGAAAGATTCGCCAAAGATTCCCTTTGGAGAATATCAGTCGCAGAAGATAGTGATTTAGTTTTTAAGGCAGAATATGATTTTGGGATGAAACAGAATGTCCAAGGCCAAATGATAAATCAGTTTGATACTGTTTTATCAACAATCCCGAACAAAGAATATTTGTGGTATTGGCAAGGAGAAAATCGCGAAAACATTCCTTCAAATCTGTGTCTGACATATCAAGGAAGTGATAGGTGTTGGGTGGATAATACCTTCTTTGCCAGTAAAGATGTCTCTGAAGCACAGATCTTTACTTCCAGTGGTATCTTCGGACAAAAATTAGATGCCGCGTATAACAGTATTAGCTTCTCCAATGAAAGCGAAAATATTTTAAAGAACTTTATACTAATGGAAATCCCAGAAGCTTGGCAGTATAACTCATACTCTCCTGCACTCTCAACACACTACAGCGAGGTCGAGTTGTCTCCAGTTGGGAAGCATGCATTAGGATACAAATTAGAAGAGAAAGAACTTCTCGGAAGAAATACACTGGTTTCAATTCCACAAGCAAAGTCCAAATACTGGATAGGCATTGGTGTTGAAGAAGGGAAAGTAAAGCTACTTACTTCGAAAGATTCTGTCTCATTGAATGGATGGAAGCAAGGTTGGGATACAAACGGAATAGTATTTTCATCTCTTTTTGTTATATATTGGCCAAACCTTCTTTCCTATTTAGGATATGCATTAATTCTCATAATCTTTGTATTTTTTGTAATTAAACTAATTAAATCAAATAGATATGCAATCTAATCCCTTGGTGTCAATAATAATACCTGTTCACAATGGAGAGAAATATATAAAAGAGTCAATTGAGAGCTGTTTGAATCAAGATTACTCTCCTTTGGAAATCATTGTTGTTGACGACAAGAGTGAGGATAATACTTTAGGGATTCTTTATGAATATCAAAAAAAGACCAATATCCTTAAAGTAATTCCTATAGAAAAACAGAATGGCTTGGGAAATGTAATAAACATTGGGATTAAGAGCTCAAACGGCAAATATATCGCACGAATGGATGCTGATGACATAATGTGCCCGGATAGAATTAGAAAGCAGGCAGAATATATGGAGACGAACCCCAATTGTGTTGCAGTTGGAGGTCAAATAGACATAATCGATGAGAAATCCAACAATATTGGTCATAGGGAGTATGCGTTGGAGGATTCCCGATTGAAAAGGAACAGATTTCTGTTTCAACCCTTTGCCCATCCGGCCGTAATGCTTCGGAGAAAAACATTAGAAGAGGTAGGTTTGTATCCAGAAGATATGTGGAAGACTGAAGATGTAAAACTGTTTTTAACCCTTAGTACCAAAGGAGAGTTTGCAAATCTTCCTGATACGGTTCTGAAGTATAGAATGACTTTTAAAACGGAAAGCCAGGCAAAAATGGTTGATCATTTTAATAAAACAAATGAGGTAAGAAACTGGGCGATAGAGAATTTGAATATTAAACCAACCTTTAGAGAAAGTGTGATTTGGGGTATACAAAAAGTAGGGGTTCGAATTTTAAGTGTTCTCCCTCCCACTCTTTTTATGAAAGTATTTGAACTTTCAAGGAAAATATTTAGTTAATTCTTCAAGGTTTGGAAATCTTTTCGTCCTCAATATATTTGTAAATATATGTGGACTCATCAGTAAGACAGTATAGTCTTAGAAGATTGATAGTGTGTGATGTTTGTGGGGTGGGGGATTTTTAATGCGGTTAAGCAGAAAAGATTGTCCCCCACCCAGGAGCAGAGAGTTTGTTATGGATTTTGAATAAGCATTACGCCTGAGGAATCATTTCCCGGTTCGGAAACAATATGTACTGGGGTGTTCTTCTCGAACGAAGTTTTCCCATCACAGGAAACAGGGTTCCCTGGGGTACATTTTGTATTGTTCACGAAAATGGTGTCCGCGGAATGGTTAATTGATCCCTTGAACGGCATGAGGAACGAGTAATCGTCCCCTTGAATTTTCAAGTCCGCCAAGGACATTCCGGGCGAAATCCTCGCTTCTTCCCACATTCCCAGAACGCATGTTTTCATATTCGAGTCCCATACGGAACGGAATGAACCGCTTTTGCCGAAAGTTATGCCAATTTCTTGACAATTGGGAGCCGCAGCAACGATGCCTGTCTGGTCGCCTGTTTGTCCTGAGGACTGTGATGATGCTGCTGGAGCGGCTAGCTTCGCTTGTTGCGCCCGATAGGCGAACGATAGCAATAAAGCTATGACCGCAATGATGGCCAAAACCATCCACCAATTGACCTCTTTGATCTTTTCTTTCCAGTTAGGTTTCTTTTCATCTTTCTTATTGTCTTTCATTTTGGCCTCCTTAAGCCGATAATTTTCGAAAAAGCTCTCTGCTTTTGCATCCAAATGGAATGCATACTATATCCAATAAATATTAGATACACTATGCATCCCAAAAGGATGGTAGGAAGTAAAATGAATACCCTACTCTCTTACATCACACACTATTTGATCTAAATACATACCGAATAAAATCAATGTATATACTTAGAAATTTTTAATGATCTTCGAGTTCTTAAGAACTCATATAGGACAAGGGTCTTCACTATGAATTCTTAAGGATTAATTTATAAAGAGCAGGTTAACAATTAACACATGTATTATACTATAGGTTGCTAGAATTGTCAATGTAAGATGGCTTTGAGAATGAGTTCTTGAAAATATATCTATTACTTAATGAAAGGACAAATATATCTTTCACCATGCCTAAAATCTTCCCAATATTCGCAGATGTACTTTCACTTCTGTTCTTGTTTAAGTAGAAAGGAATAACGGAAACTGAGTAACCTACTCTACCAATTAGATTTAATATCTCAGAATCTATCGCAAAATTATTTACTCTTAACGAAGGAAGTATTCTTTCGATTAATTCTTTTCTAAATAATTTGAGACCACACCCAACATCGTCAACATTCTTTGGTAGCTTTAAAAGAAACCTATTAGTATACATCAATCCATAGGAAAGAATCTTTCTACCAAGTTTCATTTCAACATTTGAATCCTTATGAAATTTAGAAGGTACTACAGCCATGACAGAATCATGTTTGATAGATTTTAGAGCATAACCTAAAGTCCTAATTTGAATATCTGTATCAGCATCAATAAAGCCAATAACGTCCCCTGTAGCTCTTTTCATTCCATATCTAACAGCATATCCCTTACCCATATTATCTTCATATCCTATGATGGAAACTTTTTTTAATCTATTCTCCTTAACATATTTTTCTAAAATATCCTTAGTATTATCAACATACCCATCAATAACGAAGATGAGTTCAAAGTCAGGATTCTTTCTTGAAAGGTAGCCGTATACTCTTTCTAATTGATCCAAAACATCTCTTTGTTTTTTGTATGTTGGTATAACCAAAGATAGTTTCATTTTAAAATGATAAAAATAAGTAAATTTATAGAAAATGCATTTATTGCTCCCCAAGGGAGCAGTCAACTGTTATGCAGCAGACTGCTTGCCCTTAAGGTCTTTAGCTATTGCTAAGATAATCATTCCGACAGTAAATGCGACTAATGCTACTAGATAGAAGGTGTTTGTATCACCAAATCCAGTTGGAAGTGGTTCATGAGGTTCATATGGATTATATGGACCGTATGGGTTCCCACTAGCTAGGACAGAAGAAACATTTATAGCGGAAATCAAGATAGCAGCTAAAGTTGCTGAAAATAACTTCCTCATATATAAAGGGCTAGTTAATTTAAATGCAGGATAATTATAGCATGAAATAACCGAAATGGCAACACTATGGGGCTTCTCTCTGTGTGAGGAATGCTTATTTAACTAGCTCTGCATACCGGAAGATACGAACCGGAGAATTAAAGAATTTGCATGTATATAGTATGAGGTCGGCACTGTAATCGCTAATATAGGTACTCTCTTTTGACTTGTAGATCTTGTAGTTATATCTTCTTTGATTCCAATAGATAAAAACATCATCTCCCTCTTGGGTCTCTGGGAGATTGTAAAAAGAGATTCTATTTCTTTTCTCTACACTCCAATTTGCATAGCCGAATCTATGAGCAGCAAGAATAATTGGCAATTCTGGTTTCTCAGGAGTTCCGTAATCTGACACAATCCATGAGCCCTTTGCAAGGCCAGTATTAAAATCTTTATTTGTTGAGATCGGAGATTCAACATTGATTTTGGGGATAATTACAAAAGGTGTTTCCGGAAGTGATGGGTCAAGTGGAGGTACTTGAGATGTGGTTTTAGTTTTGTGTTCAATTTTTTCAGTTGTTATCTCCTTAACGATTTTTTCAATATCTTTATCTGTCTCATTGGGATTGATTCTATACCAAACATATGGCCCAATAGGTATGGCAATAGCAATAAGCGAGAGAAAAAGAAAGAAAAATCCTATTAGTACATAAATATTTTGAATCTTTTGAGGTCCATTACTTTTCATTTTTTTATTATACGTTAATTAATCTCTCTTAAGTATACTTCCAATATTTTCCCACTATTTATCACATTTAAAGCATTAGCGATACCAATATATCTGTAATGCCAACTTTCGTAACTAAAGCCAGTTGTATTTTCATATCCTTTTGGAAAAGCCAAAACAAATCCGTATTTCCATGCATTTTGTTCTAACCATTTGGCTGCAAGGGTTCCTGAAAATTGGCCTCCTAATCCATCCTGGATTTCTGCGCTACTAAAATCAATTGCAGTGCCTAATTGGTGTTGGCTATGCCCTGCTCTAGCGGATACCTTGTCGGCTTCGTCCTCAATATTTCCATTCGCTTTTAACCAGAAATTGTAAGTATAAAGTTGGTCGGCATAAGATCTATATCCTGAGCGAATACTTAAATCAACGCCATCATTTGAAGCCTGGTTTACTAAGTCTCTTAAGTCATTAATTAAGATACTCCTGAGGTAATAGCTCTCTCCTCTTCTAATCCCCGACTGGCTAGCTTTTACAAGATCTATAGGGATAAAGGTTTCTGGTAAGCGATACTCTTTATTCACAAGAACAAGTAAATCATTTCCACTTCTTTTCGTTAGCTTAATTTCTTCAGGATATATCCACCATTTTGAGCCTATGATTGTATTGTTTGATACGATATTAGGAGTTGTTAAAGCTTTAATTCCCGAATTCTCATTGATTAATCTCTCTTTAACTTCTCCTCTGAAAAGTATTCCTTTCTCATCAGGATTAACTAATTTCCCCATAGGGCTATATGTTGATACAGATAGGGTCAAACTCATTAGAAAAGTAATCATTTTTACCCAGAATTCTGACATGTTCTTATTTTACAACATATAGTTCTTGGAGAATAGCAATTTTATACAAGGTTAATATATTTTTCTCTAGGTGAAGAAGTATATTTCGGAGTGGGTTAGAATAAATTAATAAATTTATTAATAAAAAGTATGAGATTATCAAATGAGGATTATCTAATGATTTCCCAAATTGTTAATACTGAAATTTATCACTTGAATGAGAAATTAAGCAAATTTGAGAATATTCTTAAAAAAAGTTTAAAGAAAAAAAGAATTGATGATAGCTGGATGAGTTATGATGAGTTGTCAAAAAATATCATAGCGTTATCAGGTGATGAGTATTACAGGGATTTTAATATTGTAAGAGTTCAATGATAGGTATTTATCAGAAAATACAAAATAGTATTTTAGAACAAATATCTAAATAGAACTCTAGCATGTGATGAGGTTGTGTGAAATGAAATTTTTGTTTTAATATGTTTAATCATATTAAAGATATATTTCAGTTCTAAACCTAGCTAGAGTTGGGGAGACATTAATTCAAAAACTCAATGTAAAAATCATCCAGAGAAGCCCTCTCAAAATAGACAACTACTAAATCACCCTCTCGATAGAGGTGTGCATCTATTTTGTCAGTGTCTGAATCTGTTTCGTCCCCTTCAAACAAAATTGAAGAAGTTCTTCTATTCCAAAATACAACCCCATCTGCGGGCATATAAAATACATACGCACCACCGTGCCAAATGAAGTCTCTCAGATATCCTTCCTCCCAAATCCCAGGCTTTACCATGGATTCTTCTGAAAGGGAAAGGCCCCACTTGTTTCTTTCTTCGTTAAAGGAGGGTTTATAAATCCCATACGGTCCGAAATCAATTTGGGTTTCTTCATTCAGAATTGGGTGATTGGTCTTTGCTGTGTCCCCGGGGTACGTTCGTTCAAAAACAATTGCTTCAATCCAACCGAGAGTTCCGTAATTCTCTAAACCTTGATAATCAACTGCATCCTTGATTGACTCAATTCTTACTGTGGCTCCTTCCGGTACAATGTATTCTCCATTTGGGGATAACAAGATTCTAACAGTAGTAGAAGAAGCAAACCATTCCTCGCCATCCACAAATACCCTAACATAATCTTCAAAATTAGGATCATCGAATACTCCAAAATAAAGGTAGCCGTTACGATCAAGAAGAAAATACCCTGGAGCTGGCATTACAAAGGAGATAATATCACCTTTTTTTTGAGAATGATGTGGAACAAAATAATCATAAGCATATATTTCCCACTCAACAGTCGTCTCTAAATTGGCGATAAAAGAATTGTCAAGACTAATAGCTTGATAGTCCTTGAAAAGGAAATTGATTTGGTACGCCTCTCCTGAGAGACCTATGAAAAACCCCTGAGTACACCCGGGAACATACCTATTTTCTATACTTGTCTTGTACATTCCCTCTAAGTCTAGCGATACACCCCTCACGGGATCATTTTCGCACGACCATACAAATGGCGTTGGACTTGGAGTTGCTGTTGGTTCGATAGTCGGTACATTTGTTGGGTTTGGATTACATGCTCCTAATACAATACTTAACATAAGAATAAAAACTACTAGCTTTTTCACAATATTCCTCCTCGAATATTTCTTGTTTAATTTTTTATCACCTCATTTGAGATGCATAATATACCCAATATACTTAGGTACAATATGCATCCCAAAAAGGATAAGGAAGAATATATTCTCATCACATGCTATTTATCCAGATTAATACAGGATATAAATCACAAAGTATTAATTGGAAGTTTTTAATGAGCAGTTTATACCATAAAGGTATATACTTATATTATACTATAGGTCGGAAGTGAATTCAAGCACATTTAAGAAATGTCTCCTCTCTCATAATCACAGGACTTTGAATATTACAAGAGAGATATGGCGATTAAAGGACGGCAACAGTTGTAACCCTGTCCCCACTATTCATATTCATAACCTTAACTCCTGATGTTTGTCTCCCAAGTATTGGAACATCTTTCAGTTCAGATCTAATAACTTTTGATTTCTCAGAAATAACAAATATTTCTTGATCCTCTTTTTTAAGAATACGAGCACATGCAATCTTACCAGTCTTAGAAGTAACCCTAAAAGTAAAGATACCTGTGCCTGCTCTTTTTTGTGTTGCATATTCTTTTAGGAAGCTCATTTTGCCATACCCATATTCAGAAAGGGTAAGAAGTTTCTGCTCATTCGAACCTACAATTGCCATTCCTACAACTGAGTCAGTTTGAGTTCTGAATTTAATTCCAGTAACTCCCTTTGTACTTCTTCCCATAGGCCTGACATCTGTTTCCTTAAATCTAACAGACTTACCCTCTTTTGTAATCAAAATTGCCTCGTCAGAACCTGAAGTAGCTTTCACCCAAGTTAATTGATCTCCGTCTTCTAATTTTATCGCGGTCAAACCATTCGATCTAATCTTGGTAAACTCTCCCAATTCTGTTTTTTTGATTAATCCTTTCTCAGTCGCCATTAAAAGGTATTTGAAGTTTTTTGTTTCTTCTCCCTCGGCAGCTTTGCCTTCACCAACAACCCCCTTGGGATCTCTAGTTAATACAGAGGTGACAATCTCGTCTGGTTCTAATTGTACTAAGTTTACTAGGGGTAATCCCTTTGCTGTTCTTCCAAGATCAGGTATTTCAAATATTCTAAGATTGAAGACCTTCCCTTTATTTGTAAAAATTAGTAGCTCATCGTGAGTGTTGCATAGAAATGCATGTTCAATGAAATCTCCCTCTTTTGTTTCTCCGCCATTTACACCCTTGCCTCCCCTATTTTGAGCTTTGTAAGTACTCGGATTTAATCTCTTAATATATCCAGAATGTGTAATTGTAACCAATGTATCTTCTGATGCTACCATATCCTCCTCTGAAATTTCGTTAATCTTACCTTTAACAATTTTTGTTCTTCTTGCATCTCCATATTTCTCCTTAATTTGTTGGAGATCTGTATTTACAACTTCTAATATTTTAGTTGGATCATCAAGTTTAATATTTAATTCTGCAATTTTTGCTTTAATATCCTTATGTTCATTTTCTAGTTTCATCCTCTCCAAGGCTGCTAATCTTCTTAATTGCATATCAAGGATTGCTTGTGCTTGTACTTCTGTGAATTCAAATTTGTCCATTAAGTTAGTTTTTGCTGTATCTTGGGTTTTAGAATTTCTAATTGTAGATATTACTTCATCAAGTAAATCAATTGCTTTGAGTAGTCCCTCTAAAATATGTCCTCTGTACCTAGCAGCTGCAAGTTCAAATTCAAATCTTCTAATTGTTACAGTGAGTCTAAAAGAGATGAAGAGTTCAAGGATTCTTTTGATTGGTAATGTTTTAGGCTCCTGATCTACCAACGCAATCATATTTGCATTGAAGACTTTTTGCATCTCGGTATATTTGTAAAGCTTGTTTAATACAGCTTTTGGTTGAGCATCTCTTTTTAGGTAAACTACTACGCGCATTCCTTCAATATTTGATTCGTCAATGATATCTGCAATTCCTTTGACTTTTTTCTCCTTTACCAAGTCTGCGATTTTTTCAATCATATGTGATTTGTTTACCTGGAAAGGGATTTCAGAAATTACAATCTGGTACTTTCCCTGTTTCCCTTCAATGATGGAGGCAGTTGCCCTTTGAATGATTCTTCCTCTTCCAGTTGCATAGACGTTTAGGATTTCCTGTTGGTCATAAATTGTAGCACCGGTTGGGAAATCAGGTCCTGGGACAATTTTGATTAATTGTTCAGGGGTCATTTCACACTTGAAATCAGGGTAAAGAACGGCTTTTTCTTCTTCAATTTTCTTTTTTAGGTCATCTATCTCTTCCTGATAATTAATATCAGATGTATTAACATAGCTTTCAAGGTAATCTGTGGGTTGTGAATTAAGAGTTTGAGGGATAATTTCCTTGGCTTCTTTCGCTTTTCTGAGTTCGTTGTAAACGGCTTTCCCTACCCAAGTATTTCCCATTTTGATCATTCCTTGAAGTGCTTCTATTAACTCTGTGAGATTAAACGGAGGTATTTTAGTAGCCATACCTACCGCTATACCATCACCTCCATTAGCAAGGATATTTGGGAATCCAGCAGGAAGAATTGTTGGCTCTAGCCTAGTACCATCATAGTTTTGAACGAAAGTTACAGTACCCTTATTTAGTTCTGAAAGTAATTCTGGAGTTATCTTTCCCATTCTTGCTTCTGTGTATCTCATCGCTGCTGCCTCATCTCCATCAATGGAGCCAAAGTTCCCCTGTCCATCAACAAGTGGATATCTCATAGAGAAATCTTGGGCCATTTTTACCAATGTAGGATATACGACAGCCTCTCCGTGAGGATGATAGTTACCAGAGGTGTCTCCAGCTATTTTCGCACATTTTCTGTAATGGGATGAAGGAGTTAAATCTAAATCATTAATTGCAACAAGAATTCTTCTTTGAGATGGTTTGAGTCCATCTTTTACTTCTGGGAGCGCTCTTGAAACAATTACCGACATTGAGTAGTCTAGGTAATTACTTTTCATCTCATCAACAATAGATCTTGGAGATACCTCTCCAGGATGGAAGGAAATCTCTTGTTCTATCCCCTCTATATTCTCTTGTGTGATGTTTTTTTCCTCATCCATTTTTAGAAACTATTTTTTACTAATTTATCAGTTATTTCTTGAAGTTGGGCTTTTTCTAAATTAACAACCTTTTGGCAAGATTCTTTTACATTTTCTTTTAGTGAAAGCTTCTGTTCTCCGATAATTTGGAAGGGTAGGTCATTCTCCTTGTCAAGAAGGATTAATGTGAAATTTTCGGCTTTATCATCAGCTTGTGATTTGTTTAGTTCAGGTAAAAGAATTAATCTTTTTGATATAGAGGGATTTTTCTCTCTCCTCTGGACTATTGTCTGTATTATATTTCTTTTTGGAAATATCTCTTGAATTTTTTGTTCATACTCGGAACCTTTCAAGGCAGAGATAATTGCTTGTGTGGTATCATCAGAGTCAATTAGTTTTACAACGGCCAATTCCTTTGTGCTTTCAATATCAGATGAAGCTTGGGAATTGTTTAGAGTTGTCACATCTGTGACTAAGGAATCAAAGATCTCTACCATTCTATTTGGAGTTTCTTCTTGCTCCTTTTTTAAAAAAATATCTTCCATTTTATTTTCCAAAAAATTTAAATATCTAAAGTTGCTTTTCGTGCATGAGACTGGATAAATCTTCTTCTTGGTGGAACTTCATTACCCATCAACATCTCAAACACCTTCTCTGCTTCTTCTGCATCTTCAATATGAACTTTCTTAAGTACCCTACTCTTCGGGTCCATTGTAGTGTCCCTCAATTGCTCTGGATTCATTTCTCCTAATCCTTTGAACCTGTTTGAAACAGGAACTTTTCCAGCCGATTTTGCTTTTGTTACGAAGTCATCTTTCTCTTGGTCATTGAGGAAGTAGAATTTTTTCTTTCCAATCTCTACTTTATGTAAAGGGGGTTGAGCAACGTAAACATACCCGCCTTCGATTAAAGGTCTAAAAAATCTAAAAAGTAAAGTCAAAACTAAAGTTGTAATGTGTAGTCCATCAACGTCTGCATCACTCATAATGATAATTTTATGATACCTAAGCTTGCCCATATCAAGTGTGTCTCCAATTCCTACTCCTAAAGCTGTAGTAATATCATTAAACTCACTATTTTCAAGTACTCTATCGACTCTGTATTTATGAGTATTAATAATTTTACCTCTAAGAGGGAGAATTGCTTGTGTATGTCTATCCCTACCCTGCTTTGCTGAACCTCCTGCCGAATTTCCCTCAACAATAAAGAGCTCACTCTCTGCCGGATCTTTGCTAGTACAATCAGCCAATTTCCCTGGAAGGGTTGTTGATTCTAGGGCATTCTTTCTAATAACAGCATCTCTTGCTGCTTTAGCTGCCGCTTTTGCTTTGTTTGCTAAAACTGCTTTCCCAATTACATTCTTTGCATCTTGTGGGTGCTCCTCAAAATATGTTAATAATTCATCTCTGACCACTTTTGCAACAACACTTTTAACTTCTGGGTTGTTCAATTTTATTTTTGTTTGACCTTCAAATTGGGGATTTGGTACCTTCACTGAAATAACGGCGGTCAAGCCTTCCCTTACGTCGTCACCACTCAATGTCCCACCCAACCCTTTAAGTAATTCTGCTTTTGTCGCATAGGCGTTAATTGCACTTGTGATTGCTGTCCTAAAACCTGCAAGGTGGGTACCCCCCTCGGGATTAATGATGTTGTTTGTGTAGCATCTTACATCTTCATCCATATCGTCTGTGTATTGTAAGGCTACCTCTACTACGATTTCTCCATCCTGTTTGTTCATGTAGAATGGTTCTTCACCAATAGCTTTCATTTCTAAGTTGAGGAACTGAACATACGACTTAATCCCATCTTCGAAATACAAATCGTACTGTTTATATTCTCCGTGAGTATCATCAATTACCGAGATCCTTAACCCTGCAGTTAAATATGCATGTTGTCTACATTTTTTTACAATTGTCTCAAAATCAAAGGTTGTTGTACTGAATATCTTATCATCGGGCATGAAAGTGTGTTGAGTTCCTGTTTCGTTTGAATCTCCAATCCTTTTTACTGGAGCAACTGGAACTCCTCGCTCATATCTTTGCTCAAATATC
Source organism: Candidatus Dojkabacteria bacterium (assembly GCA_012513575.1). Lineage (GTDB taxonomy): Bacteria > Patescibacteriota > Dojkabacteria > SC72 > SC72 > UBA5232. The sequence goes on along the minus strand of JAAZBX010000007.1, from coordinate 80,658 downwards.
CCTCCATCGCGCTTAACGGTTGTTACCATCCACTCCGAAAGGGCATTTGTGCATTTCATACCTACTCCATGTAATCCTCCTGAGACTTTGTATGCTCCTTGCTCAAATTTCCCTCCAGCATGAAGATTGGTCATTACTGTCTCAAGAGTAGAAACTTTTGTTTCTGGGTGTATATCTACAGGTATTCCTCTTGCATTATCTCTTACTGTAATAGAGCCGTCTTGATTTAAAATTACCCATATTTGGCTGCAGTATCCAGCAATAGCTTCGTCTACGGAGTTATCCAAAATTTCTGTAAAAATATGATGAAGTCCATGAACATCAGTTGAGCCAATATACATTGCGGGTCTTCTTCTGACTGCTTCCAACCCTTTGAGCACTTGAATATTTGATGCACCGTAGTCTGAAGTATTGGCCATAAAAAAGTGTAAAAATCCTGTAAATTAATTTGTTCTTAAGTTCTGTGTTCTGTTATATATTATACCATTTATTGGCCTGAAATATTACTCTTTAAGCTGGATTGCCATGGCCTCTAAAGTCAATCTGCGATTGCAATTAGAGTTTATCTTCTCCCTACTCTTTTGTATCACTTTCAGGTCCTCTAGAAATTTTTTCGAACCATCTATATTACCATTTTTTATATTTATTTCAAATTTTGATTTTAAGCTATTCTCAATTTGATTTATTAACTCTATTGAGTCTACCCTGTCTTCGCTTGCTTCTTGAATTTTTTCAAATTGTGAGACCAAATCTAAATCAAAAAAATTGTCTTGAAGAGAGCTTTCAACTATTTTCTCAACATGTGAATATATGATTCTTGCTCGAGATCTGATTGTAGGAAGAAGATTTTTCTCATTGTCTACAGTTAATACGTATATAGTGCTATCATCGCTCTCCTCCAGAGATTTCAGAAGGGAATTTTGTGCCTCGTGGGTTAGTTTCTGGGAATCATGAATAATTCCTAGTTGAGAGCTTTCTTGGAATGGTTTGTATATGAGCTTCTTCTGAAATAGCTTTATATCCTCAATACCTATACTTAATTTGTCAGTTACTTCAAGATTATGAATGTCGGGATGAGAGGATAGTATTTCTAGCGAGAGGAGTTTCTTTGTCTTTAGGATATTTGAGAGAAAACCTCTTAAGTAACTTTTATCTTCTTTCTCTACTTTTCGAACAAAAATATATGTCATTTAGTGATTCTAACACAAAAAAAAATGTGATTCATTTTTTGGAATATGATGTTTTTAAGAATTGACTAATTAATGCGATTATCTTAAACTGGAAGAAGTAATTAATAAAATACGCATAGATGGCTGCCCAAACATCGATATTAAAATATCTTCAGGAGAACAATCTTGTTAATGATGAGACTGTAAGAAAAGTTCTTTTAGAAAGAAGTAGAACAAATAAAACTGAAGAAGCAATCATAAAAGATCTTAATGTCGTATCGGACTTGGATTTAACTAAAGCTAAATCAGCTATATTTGGAATCCCCTTTGTTGATCTTTCAACAATTTCTGTCCCTGAGAGTATAATTGCTGAGATTCCCATAGATAATCTTGCGAAGTATAGAGCTGTTCCTTTTGAAAGAATTGGAAACGTGGTCAAAATTGCAATGGAGGATCCTTTTGATATTCAGGCGACCCAAGCTTTACTGAGTAGATATCCGCAAGGGACAAGAATGGAAGTGTATATTTCTCCGAAAGAAGGAATTGGTTTGATACTAGACAGAAGAGTTGGAGATTTGATGAGTTCGCAGGTAACAGAGGCGCTTGAAGATGTTGGAGTCCCAGTTACCGAAATAACAGAAGATGAAAGTGGAAGTGCAATGGGGGGATTAAACAGTGCAGATCTGGCTTCGGCACCTATTGCAAGGATTGTAAATTCTATTATGCAGTATGCTGTTAAGAGTAAAACGTCTGATATCCATATTGAGGCTTTAGAGGAAAAGGTAAGAGTACGTTTTAGAATCAATGGTGTAATGACGGAAAGACTTGTTCTTCCAAAGTCTCTTGGACCGGCAGTAGTGTCAAGAGTTAAAATTCTTTCTAATTTAAAAATTGATGAAAAAAGAATCCCTCAGGATGGTAGATTTCAGGTTAAAATGGGGAAAAACAAAGTAGATATCCGTGTTTCTATTATGCCAATGATTTATGGGGAAAAGGTTGTCATGAGGTTACTTGAGTCTGATACGGAAAATATTGCTCTTGAGGATACAGGTTTAAGAGGACACGCATTTAAAGTGTTTACTGATGCATTAAGTGTTACAAATGGGATCGTACTTGTTACTGGTCCAACTGGTAGTGGTAAAACTAGAACATTGGCTTGCTCTTTGATGAGGGTAAATGACCCTAAGGTTAATATTATCTCCCTAGAAAATCCAGTTGAAATCCGAATTCCAGGTGTTACTCAGGTACAGATAAATGACGATGTCGGCTTGACTTTTGCCAACGGCTTAAGGTCAGTTTTAAGGCAGGACCCTGATATTGTTATGGTTGGAGAGATTAGAGATGGTGAAACGGCCCAATTGGCTGTTCAGGCATCTCTGACAGGACATTTGGTCCTTTCCACCCTTCACACAAACAGTGCTGCTGCGGCAATTCCCAGGTTAATGGACATGGGGATTGAGCCATATCTTTTAGCCTCAACTATTCGAGCTGTTGCCGCTCAAAGGCTTCCTAGAAAAGTCTGTAAACACTGTATTGAAGCATATCCTGTATCTCCAGAAGTTTTGAGAAATATATCTGAAACGATTAAAGGAATTAAAGATTTTGATTTGATTTCATATTTAAACCGAGTTGTTGCATCAAAAAATAGCTTAAAGGATACCGAAGGAGCAAAGGAGCCCATTGTAATGAAGGCACCAGATGTCGGTCCCGATGGAACTCCACAAATATATCTTTACAAAGGAAAAGGGTGCGATCACTGTGGGGGAACAGGATATTCTGGAAGAATTGGTATTTTTGAAGTTCTGGATATCTCTGAAAAAATCAGTAGAATGATACTGCAAACTGTTACTGACTCAGATATTAGAGATGTGGGTGTTGAACAAGGGATGATAACAATGGTTCAAGATGGCTATTTAAAGGCACTTGAAGGGATTACAACTATAGAAGAAGTCTTAAGGGTGTCAAAAGAATAATTTTTTGGTATAAATAATATATATGGATAATACTGCCCAAAATCAAAATCCAAACGGAATGCAATTCGCGTATCCAGATTTTAATAACTCCCCTATTCAGGTTACTCCGACACAAGTTCCACAACCTCAAACCAATCCAGTGGCACCATCTTCTACTCCCTCCCAACCATCCCCTGTTTCTACCGCTTCAGTGCCAAAGACAGAGATAAAAGATTCTACTTCGACATACATAGATGAAAACAAACTAAATGAACTTAAAAAAGACATTAGTGCACTTATAGATACTCCACCTGCACAAGAATCTGTAGTGGCATCTCCTTCTCAGACAGCGCAATCTCAGACTCAACCTTCTGCTACACAGGAGGCCACCTATGTACAAAAGCCCACAGAGTTACCAAATCTTCAAGTTCCTCCCATTGCAAAAAGTAATTGGAATGAGTCTCTTTCTCAAATTATGCCTGAGCTTAACAAAATAAAAGCTCTCGAAAGAAATGAGAAAGAAAACAATCTTTCAAAACCTCTTAGTACAATAATGCCACACAGTGAGCCACTTGAAAACGAAAATTCAAAAATTTCTCTAGAAGGCAATGAAATTACAATGGAAAAACTTTTTACCGAAGTAGTAAATAAAAATGCATCTGATTTGCATATTTCAGTTGGATATCCTCCGATAATTAGAATTGATGGAGAATTAATTGATGTTGGAGAAAAGCTCATGACTCCTGAGGAAGCTGAAAAATTAATACTCTCCGTAATCCCTGATGATAAAAAAGAACTTCTTGAAGTAAATAGAGAGATTGACTTTGCATATTCCTTCGAAGGTGCAAGAACTGCACGATTTAGGGTAAATGCTTACTATACCATGAAAAATTTGGCAGCTGCTTTTAGACTTATTCCAACAAGAGTTAAAACCATTGAAGAATTGCTTTTGCCACAAATATATCATCAAATTGCCAAGTTAAAACAGGGTCTTGTATTAGTTACTGGTCCAACTGGTCACGGGAAAAGTACGACTTTAGCTGCTATGTTAGAAGATATTAATAGAAACAGGTTTGATCATATTATTACAATAGAGGATCCTATTGAATATGTCTTTGAGGGCAAAAAAGCATTGATTGATCAGAGAGAAATGAATGATGATACAAATTCTTGGGCAATTGCACTAAGAAGTGCAATGAGGCAAGACCCAGATGTTATCCTAGTTGGTGAGATGAGAGATTATGAAACTATTGCTGCAGCGATTACTTTGGCAGAGACAGGTCATTTAGTATTTGCAACATTGCATACTAACAATGCTGCTCAAACAGTTGATAGAGTAATCGATGTGTTTCCAGAAAATCAGCAAGCCCAAGTAAGGTTGCAGCTATCAAATATTCTTCAGGTTATTGTTGCTCAAAGACTTATCCCTCTTGACCAGGGAGGAAGACGAGCAGTTTCTGAGATTTTGTTTAATACACCTGCTGTCGCCAATCTTATTAGGGAAGGTAAAACTCATCAGATAGATAATGTCATTAGGACAAGTGCCGATATCGGAATGGTATATCTTGAGAAATCATTGGTTTCTTTGGTAAGGGAGGGTGTGATAACTGCCCAAAAAGCCCAGGAGTATGCTGTTCATCCTGATGAAGTAGTTAGATTATTAAAAGGTTAAAATATGGGGAAATTTAAATACTCTGCAAGAGATAAAAACGGTAGAGAGGTAAAGGGAGATATTGAGGCAAGAGACCCGGGAGCTGTTGCTGATATCCTCCATGATCAAGGTTTAGTTGTTGTTTCAATTAAAGAAGCAAGCATATTAGATCCCAGTAGGTTTTCAGAGATAAACATTGGTGGAGTTCCAATGAAAGAAAAGGTTGTTTTTATGAGGCAGATGGCTACAATGATTGCGTCTGGGTTGCCACTTAATAGGGCTTTGGAAATAATGGTTGACCAATCAAGCAATCCAATGTTTAAAAAAGTTCTTCAGAATGTCTCTACTGCAGTACAATCAGGGAAATCATTATCGGTTTCATTTAGAGAGCAGGAAGATGTATTTGACAATATTACACTCAACCTAATTGAAGCTGGAGAGGAAAGTGGAAATTTGGAAGTTATTCTTGGTAAGTTGGCTACAGAATTAGAAGAAAAAGAATCTCTTAGTCGTAAAATTAAATCTGCAATGATTTATCCTGTTATTATCCTTGTAGTAATTTTGGGTGTTATTTTGATGATGATGTTTGTGCTCGTTCCATCAATGTCGGATATCTACAATGATTTTGGTGCTGATTTACCAGTTATTACCAGAATGCTTATGACTGCAAGTGATCTCTTACTTGATTATTGGTGGGCCGTTATTGTCATAATTTCTGTATTTTATGTTAGTTTCAGATATTACAAAAGCACAGAGAAAGGAAAGAAGACAATAGACAAGCTTCTAATTAAACTCCCAATTATTGGTAAACTTATTTCAAAAACCCAGATTGCCCAATTTACTAGAATTCTGTCTTTGTTGCTTGGTAGTGGTTTGTCAATTGTCAAAGCTCTTGAGCTAACAGGACAATCTTTAAGTAATTCCATATTTAAAGATGTTGTAATGGAATCAAAGGAAGAGGTAGAAAAGGGGGGACCTTTAGCTCTTCCGATTGCAAGGAGTGAGTATTTTCCACTTCTTGTTAGTAGCATGATTTCTGTAGGAGAGGAGACAGGTGAGATTGATGCAGTTTTAGAAAAGGTATCTCAATATTATAAAGAAGAGGTTGATACTGCTACTTCAAATCTTTCAACAATTTTAGAGCCTTTAATGTTAATAATTATGGGTGTTGCAGTTGGTTTTATTGCACTTGGTGTGTATATGCCTATGTTTGGTTTGTCTCAAGTTATGACATAGCTATTGACAATGTTAATAGCATTGTGTAACTTATTATTAGTTAAATTAACCTAAATATATAAAATATATGAAGAGAGCAACATACAAAGCATTTACTTTGATTGAGATGCTTATTGTTATGGGAATCTTAGTTATCCTTATGGTAGTAGGAGTAGCTGCAGGAAGGTTTGCAATTGATAGAGCAAATCAAATTGCACACCAGAATGGTGCTACACAGTTATATCAAGCATTACAATCTCATTTTACTGATTATGGAAGATTTCCAAGTTATGACACTTTGGAGAACATGACCACGAATCCTAACAATGTGGAGGGTGCTTTGGGAAAATATTTAGATATGGGTTCATTTAAGGGTGGGTCTGAGGCAGACTATTCTTATTATGTAAATAGTACCAGACAGGCAGTTGTTGTTTGTGTAACCTTGGGTGGAGCGGGTGATGAGACAAATAAAGGTGTCTCTTGTGTTGGTAACGGTTTTGCCCTTACTGCTCCTGACACTCTGACAAATGGGAGTGGCTCATTTACAATTACCAAAGAATTTTACGAAGCAGATGAGAATGCAGAATATACTGCTATTGTTGAGACGGCTGATACATCTTTCTGGAATGGAGATGGATGGGGAACTGTTGATGTAGTTCAATAAGTTAAAGTTTAGTGTTTTGTAATCTGAAACCCCTCTTCGGAGGGGTTTTTCTTTTGACAAGTATAACGATATTGTGTAATTTATAATAAGTAAATTTAAAAAAGCAATTATGAAGAAAAAATCATATAAAGCATTCACGTTAGTAGAAATGCTAATTGTAATGGGGATCTTGGTAATTCTAATTGTCGTAGGAGTAGCTGCAGGAAGATTCTCAATAGACAAATCAAATGAGATAGCACATAAAAATGGTGCCACACAACTCTATCAGGCTGCTCAATCCTTCTATACTGATAATGGGGTATTCCCAGATGGGAGTCAACCTGATGGGACACCAATTAGTATTGAACAGATGACTGCAGAGGGAGGAAGTCTAAAAAACTATTTAGATTTAGGTCTTTTTAATGGTGGTTCTGAAGCTACCTACTACTACTCTACTAATACATCTAAACAAGCCGTATTAATTTGTGTTACTTTAGGAGGGATTGATGATGAATTACAAAAAGGGATAATTTGTGTAGGAAATGGATTTGGAGACCCAACCATGGGAGAGGGTTTTGGAACAATAACAAAGGAGAAGTATCTACCTGTGGAAGACCCGGCAAGTTATGAATTGATAAAGAAAGCTAAAACAAGGTCAAATTGGGACGGAAGGACGTGGACACCAATAAAAGAGGAACCAACCTATGACCCTTGTGCTCCATGTGATCCTACAAAGAATACAAACTGTATTGATGGTAGACCCTCATATTGTGATACGGATGATGGAACAGATAAGACTTTGGAACCAATTGTTAAAGATATTCCATCCCCAGTAATACCTGGAAGCCCTGATGACCCATGTTCTCCAAGTTGTGTTTCTGACAAAGACACAGAATGCCTTGATGTGAATAGTCCTGCCTGTATGTAATTAAGAAATATCTTTGAACCCCTCTTCCGAGGGGTTCTTCTTTTTTAAAAAGCTGTATATAATGGATACATGCTAATTATATATTTATGTATATTCTTCTTAGGTGCTTCCTTGGCCAGTTATATTAACGCTACACTATACAGAATTGAAAAAAATATTAAACTATCAACTCTCTTAACAGAAAGTTCTTATTGTGAAAAATGTAAAAAGAAACTAACTTGGTATGAATTAATTCCATGTTTTGGTTATTTATTAATTAAAGGAAGATGTAAAAATTGTCGCTCAAAGGTAAATCCCTACTACCCTATCTCTGAAGCTTTCCTAGGAGGTTCTTTCCTTCTTCTCTATTTAAATAGTTCCCATTTTTATATCTGGATAATTCTACTATTCCTATTTCTTCTCTCATACTATGATTTTCTCTACAAAGAAATTCCGAGAAATTTAGTTCATACTTTATTAATTTTCTCAATTCTTGTTTTTATACTCTTTATTCAAATTCCTCTGTCTGTAATTATTACAATTGGAATATTATTAGGGATATTTCTATTAACAAAGATAATAAAGAAATCTTTCGGCTTCGGTGATATTCTAGTATTACTCTCAATTGGATTGGTAATATCTCCAAAGCAATTTTTAACGACCTTTTGGCTCTCGATTGTATCTGCTCTACTCTATGCGATTTTTAATGGATTGATAACAAAGGAAGATATCAAAAAGATAAAAATTCCAATGATTCCTTTCATCTCTCTTTCTTTTGTAATTGGAGCTGTATATGGAGATGTGATTTTTAGTAAAATCTTACAGCTCATTATTCCACCTCTTTAAAGTGTAAGAAACATTGAATAGTATATTGTTTTATGCTAAATTGAATTAGTAACTTGAAGCTGCCTAATATGTTAAAAAAGATTTCAAGATATTCTGGTTTTACACTTATAGAGTTGTTGATTGTTATGTCCATAATTGTTCTTTTATCAGGACTTTCTTTTTCAACATATCAAAATTTTCAATCAACTATTAGATTAAATGAGTTTATAAATGGTTTTGAACAAAATATTAGGAAAGTACAGAGAGATGCTATGTTGCTAGAAAAAAGTTCAAATGAAGGATGGATTTATGGGTTGGGTATAGATTTAAGGAATATTGAGGATACTGTTAATGGAACTTTCGGAGTCTATTATCCGTTTAAATGGTGTTCAGGGTTTTCTGAGTATGGAGATATAAGAACTAGATCAGCAGTGCCCAATTTCGATCCACAGAATGACATCAGCTCATATAATGGGAATATTCCAGTTACAACAGTACCCTTCAACACGGGTTCTTGTGGAAGCGATGGAGTCAATGTCCTAAAGGGGTATGCATTGTTCGGAGATATGGGTATTGGTACGATGGGAGCTGGAAACCAGCAGTTATCTGTTAATATTTTGCCTGTTTTTTCTGACAGTTATCCAGATGAACCCAATCCCAATGCTCGTCCTGCTTTTCTTCTTTTTGAATCAGTAACAGGAAGAGCTCTCTTCTATGATTCTGCTGGTGCGTTGCTGAATTTCGATTATGATACACATAAGCCTTTGTCTGAAACATTACCCCTTGAGATTAAGATTTCACGACCAGGAAATAAAGGTGGAAAAACTATCGTCATATCTCACTTGTCAGGAAGAATTATTGTAAAAGGAAATGAAGAACAAAATTAAATACAATTCATATGAAGGAATGGGCTTTATTGAATCCCTTATTGCCATAATGGTAGTTGGTGTCGCATCTGTTGTCCTTATGAGAATTGCAGCTTCTACAATGAGTGATGCTGTAGAAAATGAAAGAATAGATAAAATGACACAGTATGCAGTTGAAGGAGCAAATATGGCTGAGAATATAGTCCAGGAATTTTACGAGTATCCTACTTCTTCTGATGCTATATCATTTTTTAACAAAATAGCTCCTAGTTTTCCAACAAATATCAAATGTTTTATTCCTGATACTACAAATTCAGGAGTGTTTGAATTTAAAAAAGATGATGACTTTAAGATTCTGACGATATCTTCTCTTACAATAGAAACGATTAATATTCATAGAGAAGATTTTGAAGATGCAGAAATAATGACAAATAATGTTGGAAGTGGTTTCTTTAGATATGCATGTTTTTATCCCTACACTGCGTCTACGGATAAACAAATAAATGTTGGGATTGTGGTTGGTCATCTTGCAAGCGAAGGTACATATACTGCAAGAAGAAATGTCAAACACTATATATATTCAACTGTAATACCTTTAAGATGATGAGAATGAAAAAGAGAAAAACATACGAAGGGTTTAGCTTGGTGGAGATGTTAATAACGACTGTAATCCTTGGTTTCTTAATGCTTACTTCCGCTTTAGTCCTCTCAACATTGATAAGGGTATCCACAACTTCTACTAACAAGGCAAGAGTAAGAACGGAATCAGAGTATGTTTTAGAGATGTTAAGAAGAACACTCAGGACAACAGATCCGAGTAATGTTCGTCTTTATCAAAGTAATGCCAGAACGTTTAATTTTGAGAATGGAAATATAACAGAGATTTCTTCTTTTGATGAAGTAACAGTTCCTAACCAAACAGGTAATGAGATTCATTTCAAACCAAACGGCTCAACTGGGTGGATTTGTTTAGCCTTCTACAAAGGTGTTTCTACTGATGTTGATAATAGTGGGAATGTAAATGGATATATTCTAAGAGCTTCAAAACCTGATTTAGCGGATACTCCCGATGATCATCGTGATTGTTTGATATCCGAAAATGAAAATTTTGTTGTATTAAACTCTAGATTTGTAAACATCGAGAATTTTACTATACAACTTAAACCTACAGTTGAGAAAAACAAAGTAATTCAATTAGATATGCTCTCTTCTGCTGTAAATTGGTACTTTGGGAACGGTGAGTTACTAAACAGACAATTCCAGAGGCAAGCAATTATTAAAACTGAAACGATAATATGGTAATATGTATAAACCAAACTGTCTAAATTCAACAAACAGGTGAAATGGATAAAAAGAAAACAATTCTAGTCGTAGAGGATGAGAAAGACTTGTTGGATTCTTACAAAGAATTAATTGAAACGGCAGGTTTCTTTGCTTTAACAGCCTCTGATGGATATCAAGCCCTAGATACATTGTCAAAGAACTTAGGTAACGTTGACATTCTTCTTCTTGATTTGATGATGCCTGGTGTTGATGGTTTGGAGGTTCTCAGGGCTATTAAAACAAATACTGGGAAATATGGAGATATGTCTGTAATTATCCTAACTAATATGACAAGTGAGTCTGTTATTAGAGAATCGTTTAGCCTAGGAGCTTCATCATATTTAGTAAAAACTGATTTAGATTACGATGGCTTAGTCAAAGAATTAAACAAATATGTCGGCGAACCCGGACAATTGTAAAAGCTCTTTTGAAAGTTTGAATTAATATTATTTGAATTACTTAACATGGCAAAACTGCCCGATCATGTTGGGATAGACTTTGGAACGCACTCTGTAAAAGCTGTGGAGCTTTCAGGGATATCAACCAACAAACCAACATTAGTTAATCTAGGTTCACAAGTCACTCCAAAGGGAGTTATTAACAGTGAAGACATTGCAGACCAGAAGAAACTTGCTGATGTCTTAAAAAGGCTCTATGATGCCTCTGCGATTAAAAATAGGCAAGTAGTTATGGCTTTACCTGAGTTTTCTGTGTTTACAAGATTCTTTGAATTACCTGGAGTAAAGAAAGAAGAATTAAAAGAGGCCGTTTACTACGAGGCTAAACAGTATATTCCTTTACCTTTGAATGAGGTTCAACTAGACTATGTTCCGATAGGTTTTAATACTGAAAAAAATGCTCCAAGAGTACTAGTCGTAGCTGCTGCAAAAAAAGTTGTAAATATCTATGTTAATATTGCTGCACAGGCAGGTTTAGATTTGCTCTCAATTGAAACTGAATCAGTTGCAATGGGGAGAGCCATGTACAAATCAACAGGGAAAAATACTTTGGTAATGTTAGATTTCGGTGCCAACAGTACAGATATGAGTATTATTTCAGAAGGATACCTAGTATTCTCTCAAAGTATTGCGATAGGCTCTGATTCCCTGACACAGGCAGTTGTAAATAAATTTAATCTCGATACCCAGCGAGCAGAAGAGTTCAAAAGAAATTACGGTTTAGTAGACAATGTATTGGAAGGAAAGATTTTGAGTGTATTAACGCCAATAATTGAATCCATATTGGTTGAAGTTCGAAGAGGTGTTGAGTTTTTCAAGAGTAGAACCCTTTCAATTGCTCCAACAGATTATGTCTTAAGTGGAGATGGTGCTCTCCTTCCAGGCTTGAAAGAATATGTCGCAAAAAGCTTAAATGCCAATGTAATGATTGCAATGCCTTGGAACAATATTATAATTGATAAACGTTTCGAGGACATCGCGATGAAGGGTGCTCCATCATATTCAGTTGCGATAGGTTTAGCATTAAAAGATGAATAAAGTAATTGAAGAAAACAAAAAGGAAAAAGAGGTCAAATCAGTAGTCAAGGAAGAGGCTCCAAGCCTTGACGATGTATTTTTGGCTGATAATGATGATAGCATTAACTTGGTTCCAATATTGTCAAAATCCGAAATAGTTCAGGAAAAAAAGAAGGTTAAATTGAACATCGGTTCAATATTAAGTATTATCATTTTTCTTACAATCACAATAATCATTGTTCTTTTTTCGACGATAAGCAAGATACAGGTTCAGAAAGCACAAAGCGAATTAAGTAAACAAGAGGCGGAAGTAAAACAGTTGAGTTCAGTTATTCTTTCTAATGAGGAGATATTAAGAAGAATATATCTTTATCAAGATATTTCATCAAATCAATATTCGGCGAGGAAGATTTTTGAATATTTTACCCAAATTGCCTCAAATCTAGGTGATATTGAATTAGATCAATTTGATTTCCAGAGTGTAAAATCGGTTTCTTTTGAAGGCAAATGCCCATCTTTAGATGATTTGGCTAAATTCTGGTACCTTTTAAGTGAAGATGAGCTAGTAAGCAGGGTAAGTCTTGAACAATTTAATAAACTGGATTCTGTTGTAAAATTTGAATTCAAGATTACTATGAAAGAAGGGAATTTTAGTACTAATTTAGATGAGAAGAAAGAATAATTATGGCACTTCCTAACATGCAAAAAACTGTAAGAAAACAAGAGGGAATAAGTGAAAAGATTAAGAATACCAGATTAAAGATAAAGGATTTAATAATTCCCATAATTGTGTCTATGATTTTACTTTTCATCTCAATATTTGTTTTTATTCCAATGTTAAAGGAAGCCTTTAATTATCGAACTGAACTTAAAGAAATAAAGTCAAAACAGGAACAATTAATTAAACTAAAACAATCAATTGAGAGTATTTCTGAGGATCAATTGAATGATGATTTAATCGAGGTTAAAAGTGTTATACCTAGGACATTGAAAGTTGCTAGCTTTCTCTATTATATAGATGAACTGGCGAGATTAAAAAATTTAACATCAGATAAAATCTCTGCAAGCGATGTAAATATTGGGATTGTAGATAAAAATAAGCAACAGGATTCTAATCAGTATAAGGGTGTTAATGGCCCTTTGGCTTACAGGGGATCTCTAGAAAATATACTGAACTTTTTGGATAACTTTTACTACTCTTCTCCATATATTGTTTCTCCACAGAATATTTCTCTTACAAAGAGTGCTGAACTTTGGGAGGTTGAATTAAGCCTGACTGGTTATTATGTTTCAGAAGAGGAAAATCTTGTTGTGAATATTTATAAACCTTTTAAACCTTATACTGACTTTGCAGATGTAATGGAGATATTAAAGGAAAAGTCGAAGAAACTTAATGCACCAGTAAAGTAAAAAATTCGCTATATCTCATCCTCAAAAATACTTTCATCTACTTCAGTCTTTTCTTCTTTTCTTTCAGTTTTATCTCGCTCGTTATCTCTAATCAAAACTTTAACTCGTCTGTTTGTTCTAATAGCATTTATTGTTATAAGATCTCGTATAGCATTGATTGTTCTTCCTTTTCTTCCAATCACAACGCCTTTATCTTCTTCTGCAACATCTATAGTAAGAATAGTTAAACCTGGGAAATCTACACTTTCCTTCTCCTCAACTTCCACAGCATCAGGATTGTTTACTATCGATTTTACAATATACTCAAGTAATTCTTTCATTCTAATATTGGTAATATATTATCTAAACAAATTATATACTACTCTTCTGACTTCTTCTCTTTTTTCTGAGTATTTGGTTTGGTTGAACCTCTGTGTAGTTTTTTCAGAATGCCAGCCTTAACAAAATACTGAGCTACTGTGTCAGTGGGTTGTGCCCCCTTTGCGAGCCACGCTTCTGCCTTCTCCTTATCAACCTCAAATTGATTAATCCTAGGATTGTATATACCAATTTCATCCTTAGTCCTACCATTTCTTGGTTGTGAAGACTCCATCACTACTATTCTGTAGTAAGGATCTTTACTTCTACCAACTCTTTTTAATCTTATTTTTAACATATTGCTGAATTCTATCAAAAGAACTTAGTTAATTCAAGATATATTAATCTTTTTCTAAAATATCTATTGCATTCGTTGCTGCATTTTCCTCAGCTTTTTGTTTGCTTGCACCTTCTCCTTCAACAACTTTCCTGTCTCCCATAAAGAGAGCTACCGTAAAAGATTTCTTATGATCGGGCCCCTCTTCTTTTAGGATCTCATATGTGGGTGTTATACGGTGTTTTCTTTGCATTATCTCTTGTACCTTTGTTTTAGGGTCAATAAAAAGCTTCTGACTGATAATCCTCTTAATTTTTTTGAAAAGAGTTCTCTTCACAAAATATAAACATTCCTCATATCCAGCATCTAAATAGATTGCTCCAAGAAGTGCCTCATATAAGTTGGCTAGTAAATATGGTTTCTCCTCTCCTCCAGAATCTTTCTCTCCTTTTGACATCCTAAGATACATTCCGAGATTTAACCTTTCAGTCTCTTTTGCTAAGCTCTCTGTTCTTACTATTGCAGCTCTAATACTTGTAAGCTCGCCCTCGGCTTTGTCGGTGTAATTATGATAAAGGTTTGCTGACACAATTAATTCGAGTACTGCATCTCCTAAAAATTCTAACCTCTCATTATTTTCCAAATTCTTTCCTCTATTTTCATTAAGATATGACCTATGTGTAAAAGCTGTTTCGAGAAGTAAGTGATTTTTAAACTTTACTCCAATTTTTTCTTCTATTTCGTTAATTTTCTCCATCTTTTTCTTCTTCAGATTTAATTTCTTCGTATATTGCGCCAAGAACCCCATTTACAAATTTCCCACTACTCTCCCCACCAAAATCTTTTGCGATTTCAATTGCCTCATCTATTGAAACTTTAGGAGGAGTAATTTTTGAGATAAAGCCTTCAAGAATAGCAATTCTTAGGATTTGTAAATCAACTAACTTCATTTGTTGAATTGGCCACTGGGGCGCGTATTTCTCAATCAATTTATCTATCTGTTCGATATTATTTACAACCCCTTCAGTAATTTTTTCAAATAAGTCCTTATCATAGTCTTCAAATTCATCAATGGACAAAAGTTCCTTAATGGGAATCATCTCCATATGAATTTCTTTTTGCAAAAAGTATTTTGAGAAAAGTCCTTGAAGTGCAAGGATTCTTGCTAAATGTCTTGGATCAGTTGATCTCTTCATAATTACTTTTTATATGTTCCACAATTAGGACAGACGAAATGGCTCTTTTTTAAGCTTCCACATTTTGGACATTTTGAAACACCTGTTAGTTTCAATGCGTTATGTGATCTTCTTCTTCCTTTTCTTGCTTTGGATATTTTTCTTTTTGGAAGTGCACCCATGTTTTTTTTACTATATATTAACGTTCAGATTATATTTGATTAAAAGAATTTTTTCAACAATCTATCTATACAATCCAACTCTCCTTTATCTCGACCTCTTCTCCAGGCTTTAATGTTTGTTCTATAATCGCTTTGGCTATCTGTCCTTCCACATTGTCTTGTATGTATCTTTTTAATGGTCTAGCACCGTTGCCTGGATCATTGGCTTTGTTTGCAATGAGCATTGGAATTTGTTGAGTCCATTTTAGTGTAATCTCTTTCTCTGCAAGCCTTTTTGCAAGTTGATTTAGTTCCAGAACAGCAATTTTTGAAAGATTACTCATGTCATGAGGTTGGAATACAATTATGTCGTCAAATCTATTTAGTAGCTCAGGTTTTAAAACTTGTCTTAGCTCTAATAATACTCTTTCTTTTGCTTCCTCCCACATGACATTTGGTTCTGAGAGTGAATCTAAAAGAATTTTACTTCCGATATTGCTTGTACAGACAATTATTGCATGAGTGAAATCAACGGTATCACCTTGATTACTTGTAAGTCTTCCCTCATCAAAGATTTGAAGGAAGAGATTTAAAATGTCAGGATGGGCTTTTTCTATCTCATCAAAAAGAACAACTGTGTGTGGACTTCTTTTAATCCTGTCTATTAATGAAATTTCGGTTTGACTTAAAATGCTATCTCCCTCTGAAGAACCGAGGAATTTATTTATACTAGATATTTCCTGATATTCTGACATATCAAGTCTAATAATGGTATCTTCAACTCCAAAGTATTCTTCTCCAACAACTTTGGCTAAATATGTTTTTCCTACACCAGTTGGTCCAATAAAGAGAAATGAGCCTATTGGTTTATTGGGGTTTCGAATATCTGCCCTCGCTCGCCTTAGCGCTTCTGATATTACTGTAACAGCCTCATCCTGCCCTATTACTCTGCTCTTGATATTTTCCTCTAATTTGATTAACTTGTTACTTTCTTCCTGATTTATTTCAGTAATATTTATATTTTTTTGCAGAGAAATTGCTTTAGAAACATGTTCCGAAGTAATCTTCTGAATCCCATTTGCTTGTGCCCAAGAGCAGGCTGCTTCGATTGTTTGAACTGCACTACTTGGGAGCTTTCTCTCTTTAATATACCTTTGAGATATTTCAACCGCTGACACCAGAGCGGGGAATGTAATAAAGCAATTAAAATTGCTTTCCAGCGAAGGAATTTTACTTTCCAATATTGTAAGTGCATCCGCTGCTGATATCTCTTTTGTCTCAATATTCGTAAAACTTTGTCTAAGAGATTCATTACTGTAAAAATATTTTTTGTAATCTGAATAGTTAATACTCCCAATTATGGGGAATTTACTGTTAAGAATATATGGGAGCATCATTCCCGCAATTGTATGTCCACTCTCTTGTGCTTTTGTTGGAACTATCTGTTGAATTTCATCTATGTAGAGAATGGTATTTCCCGCTTTTGATAATTCTGTCATGGCCTTAATCATTAGTTCCTCCATACTTGAGGCATTTTGAGAATGAGCGATAAGGGCATTAATATCTAATTCAATTATTCTTTTATCTTTCAACTGAATTGGGACATCTCCTTTATTTATTCTTTGTGCAAGACCAAGAATTATACTTGATTTCCCAACTCCTGGTTCTCCAATTAACAACGCATTCTTGTTTGTAACTTTCCCAAGAACTGATACAAGATTTTCAACCTCTTCGTCATGACCTATACCAAAGATGTCATTTGTCTCTGCAATTTTTTTGTTAATTTCTTTACTAAAGTGACTTAATATGAAGGTATAGCCGTAGATAATTTGTTTCCCAATTCCACCCTTTCTATAATATGGTTGATCTGGGTCTAGATATTTTGCTTTTCTTCTATTAAGAAAATTCTGAAATTTTACAACTTCTCTAAATATGTCTAAGTTTATATTCTCTTTCTGGAACATCTTTATAATTTGAGGATACATTTTTGAAATTGCCAAAAATATATGCTCAGGATTGACCATTTTACTTTCTGTTAGCAATGCCTCCTCTACAGCATATACAAGTAGAGCTCTAATTGAAGAGAGATTTATTTTAGGAAGAGTGTCAGAATTAACATCAGAATTCTCTAACTTTTCATTGTCGATTGAGATTCCTCCTCGTCGGACTATCTGTTGTACTTCAAATGTCTCGTCTGTCAATATCTTAAAGCAGTGATATATGTCGAATTCTCCATTCAGAGTAAAATCTGAAAGGAGTTGAATTGTTTCAGAAGAAATATATTTGGCAATATCAATATTTGAATATCTTCCAAACTTAAAACCAACAGTATTAATTTCATCGATATCACGTTGAGGGATTTTTTTTATTAAGGGGAGTTGCATCTGCTGATCTCTGTCACTATAGAATTCATGCCAAAGGAGCAAGATTGAGAAAATTGAAATACCAAATAAAAAGTTGGTGAATGGGTTGTTGAGTAGGCTCAAAATTAAAGGGAAATTATCAAGAAGAGAAGTAAATTTTAGAATGTATGCTGTAGTTATTAAAACTCCTGGAACGATTAAAATATTGGAGATGATACTTTTAATTTTTTCAAATTTCTCATATTTGGGATTACTGTAGAGCAGATATGAGATTTGTGGTGTTGTGATAGAAAAGAAATGATCACGTGTTAAAAGAAATATTGACTGATTCTCATCTGTTGGAACAGGATATCCCTTTTTTGAAACAGAAAAAGAATTTTTTTCTTTATGATGTATTCCAATAAGTGTTTTTTGTTTGCTACCAAATTCTAATTCCATTTAAAAAAAAGATGTAATAGAAAATACTAATGTTGCGATAGGAAGTAATAACCAAATTATTATTACTGCTAGATACGTAAGAATTGATAATAGATAAATTAATAAAGCGATTGGTAAATAAAAGATTTTGACTAGAAAACCAAAGAAGTAACCTATTAGTGAATTGTCTCTATGCCATGGAACAAAAAAATTTTTGAAGAGTAAAGACATTGAAAGATTGTCATCAACCAATACAGATATACGCCCCAGAATTTTAAGGTGCCTTATGGGCATCTTCACATACCACCAATTTAAGAAATCTTGAATGAAGTAAACAAGTATCTTGGAATAAGAATCTGTTTTTTCAAATTGAATTAGCTGTGAGCCTGAATTATCTTGAATTTTTTGTGGTTCCATATGGGCAGTTTTCTTATTTCAGTTTATGTTAAATCCCTTTCACTTGCAAGAGATAATTGATTATCAAGCCACTTACTTTTTCATTTGTTTATATAACTTTATGATAGAATCATGGTATGGGGAATATTTACCAAAAAATTTTATCCAAGAAGGGTTTTATCTTAGGATTATCACCTATGGAGGGTATTACAGATACTGTGTTCAGGCAAGTGTTATGTAAGATTGGGAAACCTGATGTGTTTTTTACAGAATTTCTTAATGTTGAAGGTTTCTGTTCAGAAGGAAAAGAGAACGTTTCTCATAGACTTCTTTTTAGAGATGTAGAAAGACCAATTGTTTTCCAGTTATGGGGAAATGTTCCCGAATTTTATGCAAAAACGATAAAAGAGATAAGAGAATTAAAACCGGACGGTATTGATATCAATATGGGTTGTTCGGTAAGAGATGTTCTCTCAAGTGGGAGAGGTTCTGCATTAATTAACGATAAAATACTCTCAAATGAGATAATTCAAGCAGTAAAAGAAAGCTCAAAAGGTATTCCAGTTAGTGTTAAGACAAGAATTGGATTTGATAAGATTCAAACAGAGGATTGGATAGGTTTTCTTTTGGAGAAAGATTTAGACTTGCTTACTGTTCATGGAAGATTGTCAAAAGAAAACTACTCTACTCCATGTCGATGGGATGAAATTAAAAGAGCTGTTTCTTTAAGAGATTCTATGAATTCTAAAACATTGATATTGGGAAACGGTGATATTAGGAATATTAAGCAAGCAAAAGAGTATGGTAAGAATTTTGGCGTGGACGGAGTTTTAATTGGGAGAGCAATTCTTTCTAATCCATGGTTGTTCTCAGATGATTCAAAAAGGCGAATGGGAATGATAACGAAAAAAGAAAGGCTTGAGACTTTGTCGGAGCATCTAAGGATTTTTATTAAAGAAAAGGGTAAACTTGATATCTTTAATAGTCAGAAGAAGTATATAAAGGCATATATTAGTAATTTTGATACTGCAAGTGATTTAAGGGAATTATTGATGAATTCAAATTCTGTTGAAGAAGCTTTTAGTATCCTTTCTAGAAGAGATATATAAAAAATGGGCGATACGGGGCTCGAACCTGTGACCTCCACAATGTCAATGTGACGCTCTAACCAGCTGAGCTAATCGCCCATAACAGAAACAATTCTATCTTTTTTTTAATCTTTATTCAACCTATAAAGCAATTCCAAATATTTTTCCCTTAGAATTGGGTCGTTTTGGATATTAAGTTTATGAAAGAAGTAGCAATCAATCCTACTCTCTTCAATATTCTCTAATGGTAAAAATGCAGCAACCTTATCTCCCCTTAAGATGAAATAAAGAGGCTGAGTTTTGAGATTTTGTGGCATTTCTGCATGGAATCCTTGATTGTTTGCTAAAGAAATTAACCCAGCGTCTGAATATATTCCAGAAGGAACAACTGAAGGAAATTCTGCATAAAATCTTTCTAGCATGTGCTTATCTATATCTGCAAGACTAATATCTTCAAACTGCAAAGACGAAGGAGAGTACTGTGCTTCTGCATTAAGCGTTTCCTCAATTCTGCTATCTATTACTTCTCCCCAGCTGGCAGGTTTTTCTTTTTCGTAATTATTATTCATTTTTTATTAATAACAAGTTAAATATTTTTTCCAAATTTCTTTTTTAGCTCCCCAAATTTCTTTGTTTTGTTTTTCTTTCTATCTTTAGAAGAATTCTTATCTACAATTTCTTTCCATTTATTAACTAAAAATTTGGGGCTCTCTTCTAAAGATTCAACCTTAACACTTACTCCCTTAAGGCTTGTCTGAATAACTGAAACAGTTGCAGCGAAGTCACCCGATTCTAGGAAATGTACTTGAACTTCTCCTTTTTGTGGATATTTTGTGAGTGTGGTGGACAAAAAATCGCATAATTGGGCTATCTCATCAAAATTTTCTATATCAACAGTATTGGAAAATTGTACATCAATTATTCCACTTTCAATTAAGTGTTGGTATATAAATTCCTTAATATCCAAAGAAGATAAATTTTCTAAATCTTCTGTTTGAGAATCTCCGCTGAACCCATGACTAAATATGTCCTCAAGGTCTTTTCTTATGAATTCTAAGTCACTTTCTTGTCTTTCATCTTCAAATGAATCTGGTGATTCAGAATAGTATCTTTCTGGCATTATCTTTTTTTAATTATTTTATCTATCAAACCGTAAGCTTTGGCTTCGGTAGCAGTAAAATATTTATCTCTATCAGCATCTTTTGTTATCTGAGATACGGATTTCCCAGTTTTCTCTGAAATCATTTTGTAAAGACTTTCTCGGATTTTCAAAATTTCTTTTGCTTCAATTGCAATATCACTAGCTTGACCCTCTACTCCACCAAGCGGTTGGTGAATATGTATTTTACTGTTTGGGAGAGCGTATCTTTTACCTTTTGCTCCATTAATTAACAACATTGTTCCCATAGATGCTGCAAGACCTACAGCAGTAGTTGACACATCAGGTTTAATGTAATTCATAGTATCGATGATCGCCATTCCTGCGGTAATGTGTCCTCCAGGAGAATTGATAAACATCTGTATGTCAGAATCGGGATCCTCTTTCTCCAGAAATAGAAGTTGAGCAACTACGGTGTTTGCCATATTTGTTTCAATTTCGCCACTAACAAAAACAATCCTATCTTTAAGAAGTCTTGAATAGATATCGTATGCTCTCTCTCCGCCCCTTTCTTTCTCAATTACTGTAGGAATTAATATCATAGAACAATATTAATAAATTAATAGGCAGTTCTATTCTCCTAAAACCTCTTTAGAAAAAGCTCTGAATGCTTTTTCTTTCTCCTCTACTCTTCTCACATATTCTTTCCACTCATCATTCTCAAAAAGAGATTTATCTTCAATATTAGGAGAGTTATTTACAATTTCTTTTATCTTTGTTTTTAACTCTTCATCTGTCACATTAATTTCTTTCTCTCTTGCGAACAATTTTAGGAATACATCTGTTTCTAGGGCTTCTTTTGCATCTTTCAGCCAAAGCTCCTTCATTTTCTCCATCGACACATTATTGGATTTAAGGAATGTATCAATTTTCCTTTGATCATGACCAAAATCATGCACAAATGAATGCTCTCTTTCTTCAGCTTCGTACTGGATAGCGGCTTGTGGAATTTCAATTTTACAAATATTAATAGCTTGATTCAATGCATCATCTTCAGCCTTTCTTCTTGAAACAATTTTTTTCTGATTTTCGATTGTCTTTTTTACAAAACCATTAAAATCTTTTACAGATTTGATTGCGTCTACTTTAAGTTTTTCAGAAACTTTAACCGCCCATTTATCATTTATTTCCTTTTCTCCCAAATTATCATTTTTAAAAAGATTTGATATCGCTTCTTCTACTTCTTTATCAGTAACTTTTGTATCTTCTTGAATAATTTGAATTTTCTTTAAATTACCAAGCTTAAATTCGGGCATAATGGTAATGTCTACAGAAATGACCAAGTTTTGATCCTTTGTTAAATCGGGGAAATTTTTGTAGTTAGGTGGTGCAATGGGTGAGAGATTTTCTTTTTGTAAGGCTGTGGTTAGGTACATCGGAAGTAATTTTTCAAATACCTTTATCTTGAGACTAGTCCCTAGTTCTGTTTCAACTAAATTCGAAGGGACTTTCCCTTTTCTGAAGCCATCTATCTTTGTATTGCTTAATTCCTGATCCAACATAGCTTTGTAGCTTTTGTTGAAAGAATCCTTTGGAATTGTAATTGTTAATTCCACCGTACTTTTATCAATATCTGTTCTTTTGTAAAAATCATCCATGAAAGATTTGTGTTAATTTATGCTTCTAATTCTATACTTTTTGATATAGTTTGTCTAGCTTTGAAATGACAACTAACCTTTTTTCTGAAGTCCAAAGAGGTGTACATGTAATTAAGGTTAGTCGGTAATCTTCTGTGTTTTGGAGAACAGATAAATCATTGTCATTAACAATTCTAGTTTCTGTAACTATATATTTCCACTCCCCCTCATTATGATTTAAAATAATTGTGTCCCCAATTTGTACTCTATCTAAATTAAAAAAGGTGTTTTTTGCTGGGGGGAGATAAAAAAAACGATGTCCAATTATAACTGAATTGCCTTTTTGTCCAGGATATTTCGAAAGAGGAAAATGCCAAAAACCTAAATCCATTGTTTTTGAGGTAATCCCCTGGAAAACTCTCCCATGAATTAGTGCGGAATCAATCGTTAATGTCGTATTTAATTCCTCTAAAAGTTTGCTATCTAGAACAATATTTTTGGATTGAATTGATTCTTCTATTGAGTCTGACTCAAATTCAACAGTTTTGTATTTCTCTGGGGAAGGAGATACCGATGTAAGCAAAGAGATGTAAGTCTTTTTAGAAATTTCATATAAGTTTAGCTTCCCAAATTGTATTTCAATCTCATTTATGTATGGATAAGCGATAAAATATGAAATTGGTGTCAATACCAATAGTATAAGGAATAATGTTAATAGAATTTTAAATAATTTGCTCATAATTACTTTACTATTCTACTAAATTTTAAGAAAGGTTGCATTATTTACGAAATTATATTATTCTAAACAAGCGACTATATAAATTTTAATATGGGTCAAACGTGGCAAAGAAAAAAATTAATTCTGCCAAAAAAAATAATCAAAAAGTGTCAAATTCTTCCAAGGATAGTATGGTGTCTAAGGTTGAGATTAGAGAAAAGAGAGAAAGTTCTCTCTCGAGACTTATCGGCACACTTTTTATTGTGTTTGGTCTGCTTCTTATCGGTTATGGAATTTTTTCCTATCTTAAAAATAACAAGAATCCTCAACTAGATGAGTCCCTATCCTCCCCTTCCATTGCAGACACAGTGACTGCTGTTAATGGTGAGAATATTGTTGTAAAAGGAATTGCAGAGGGTTTTAAAAAGGCTCAAGTATATATTGACAACGAACTTGTAGGAACAGCAAAAATTGGTAAAGATGGGAAGTTTGAATTCATTCAGAAAATTGAAGATGAAGGTAAATATATAGTATCTGTCTCAGCAATAAAAGGTTTTCTAAAAAAAATAGTAACTCCAAAATCAGATCCAATTATTGTATCTGTTGATAGAACAGCCCCTGAGTTGTCAAAGATAAATTATTCAAAAGAAGTTGGGACGGAGACATTCGCATTATCAGGGGAAGCTGAGCCAGGGAGTAAGGTTGTAGTCAAAAGAGGTACGGATATTTATGAGGCAGAGGTAGGAAACGATGGGAAATTTGTTTTAAAGGATATTTCTTTAAGGGAAGAGGGTTCAAACGTATTCGCAGTTGCCCTTAAAGATGAGGCTGGAAATAGTAAAGAAGTCGAAGAAAAAGTCTCTGTTGTTTATTCGAAGGATAGCTCTGTAAATGGAAATGCCGTTATTGATTCTGATTTGCCAGTTGCTGCAGGTGAGTTGCAATTAGCCCTTTCCATTCTTAAAGATGGACAGATAATGGGAATTATTGGCATTCTTGCTTTGATAGCTTTCCTTGCAAGTTCTGGAATCGTTATTTACAAAAAGAATAGATTACAGTAAAGGAATTGTGGTATCATATTTAGGATAATATAATTATTGCTATATATATGCCAAAGATTTATTCTGTTGAAAGTAAGAATGGTCCAGATGCAAATAGGCCTCAAAAAGTTCAAATAGATTTATCTCCTACTCTACTCATCTTGATTGTTTCAACGATAGCTCTTCTGTTTTGGGGGAAGCAATTTATTTCGATATTACTTTTTTTAATGTTCTCATTCGTACTAATGTGTGCAATGAGGCCAATTGTAAACTGGTTCTTAAAGAAGAAAATGTCAAAAAATGTTGCAATATTTCTTGCATATTTTTCTCTTTTGATTTTCCTTCTTGTAATATTAGCAATTATTTTTGTTCCTTTTGTTAATCAAATAGGTGGTCTTTTTGAAGTGCTACCTGATTGGATTTCAAAATTATTAAATTCCATAAATGGGTTAAATATTAATGGTTTTAAGATAGATAGTGCTTCTGTTGAGAAATCTGTGTCTGATTGGGTCAGTTCCTTGACTACTTCAGACAATTTCAAAAGTATAACTTCAACTCTTGGTGGGTTCTTCAATGGATTTACTACCCTGCTTTCAGTTACAGTTCTTTCTATTTATTTAGTTTCAGAGCATGATTCTTTGGCTGATGTCATTTTTGTTAAAATTCGTTCAAAAGATAGAGTGCAAAGAGTTAAACAATTAATTTCTGATGTGGAAAATAAGCTGGGAGGATGGGTGCTAGGACAGGGTGCAGTTAGCCTAATTGCCACACTGATTTCAGTGGTTTTACTATCTCTATTTAAAGTTCCTTTTGCTATTCCCTTGGCGGTATTTGTTGGGTTGATGGATGCAATTCCAAGTATTGGTGCGACTTTGGGTGGAGTTGCTGTCGGAATAGTATCACTTATTACATTGGGTCCCATTAATGCATTTATTATTTTAATTTTGATGGTTATTTATCAACAGATAGAGAACAATTTTATCATTCCAAAAGTAATGGGAAATGTTGTTGGAGTTAAGCCTTTCTATGTAATGGTCGGAGCGGTAATTATGCTTATCCTTGCGGGTCCTCTTGGTGCTGTTGTTGCAGTTCCGATAATAGTATTAATTAAAATTCTTTATGAATTTTATATAGACTTGCAAAAAATAGAAGCGAAAGGTATTGTTAATTAAGAATTAGAATTAAGTTTTTTACTGCCCGAGACAATGAGTAATGAAACTTCAAAGAAACCAAAAGTATTCTTTTTTGAAGACTATTCTGCAAAAGAATTAAATGAAAATAAAGTGGGAAGAAAGGGATTAAGTCTTTTCAAGCTTAAAGATATGGATGTCCCAGTCCCAGAATTTTTTGTTGTATCAAGTGATGTCTTTGTTGAGCATTCTTTGAAAGTGTTTAAAGGAAACAAAGAAAAATTGCTTGGTAAAGGGAAAAACCCTGAAGCGTTTGAGATTGAATCTACGATGGTTAACGAAATACTTGATAAGGAAGCACAGGAGGAGATTCTTTCTGCATATACTAGATTATCAGGTTTTACTGATGCTTGGGTTTCTGTAAGATCCTCTGTAGTCTTTCCTAATGATAAAGATGTTTCATTCACTGGAATTTTTTCTACCGAGCTAAATGTTAGGAAGTATGATGAGCTATTACCCTCTATAAAAAGGATTTTTTCTTCGATGTTTAGCGATGATGTTGTGGCTTACGCTAAAAGAATGAACATTGATATCTCCGATGTTAAAATGGCTGTTGTTGTACAGAAGATGGTTCAATCTGAAGTTGCGGGTATTGTTTACACCGTTGATCCTATTAGTCAGGAAAAAACGAAATTAAACATTGAGGCTGTATACGGATTGGGAGATGTAATTTCTTTGGGAGAAGTGACTCCGGATACATATTTATTAAACAAGAAAGATCTCTCAACAGTTGAGAAACATATTGCTCCACAAGAGTGGATGAAGGTAAGGACGATGAAGCAAGTGAAGAAAATGAATCAGGGTGTTGAGAAGATAAAAATATCAAAAGGTTGGAGTCATAAACAGAAACTTTCAGATAAGGATATACAGGAGATATCAAAAATTTCTTTAGTTATTGAAGATAGAAGTGGGGAAGCTCAAAATATTGAATGGGTTTTGTCTGGAGGAAGATTTTGGGTACTGCAAAACAAGCCAGTTAGATTTAAATCACTTGATTTTGAAGTACAAAGCGAATTTGTTGTTAATGTTAGGTCCAATGTCCGAGAAGAAATTCTAGGTTTTATTGAAAAGTTTGAAAGCAAAGATCAAATGATTTCCTCTGCAATGACGGAGGCAAAGAAAATTGTTCAGAAAAATAATGATGAAGAAATTAAAAGACTTGAGGAATTGATAGTTCAAGCTAAGAAAGAGCTTGATGTTGAATTAAACAAACCGGAAACCAAGAGAGAAGATTTTGTTATCTCTGGTATTGGTGCAAGCTTTGGAACAGTTACAGGAAAGATAAATATTGTTGATGGACCAGTAGTAAAAAAATATACAAAAGGAGATATTCTTTTAATAAAGAGATATTCATCGGAGATGGAAGGAATGATTCTCTCTTCCGGCGGAATAATTATGGAGACTGGAGGTCTAACTAGTGACACAGCAATTCTTTGCAGGGAATTCAAAATACCAGCAGTAGTTGGAGCGGCTACTGCATCCTCACTTCTCGAGGATGGGGATATTGTTAAACTTGATGGAAATTCTGGGACAATTTATAAAAGCTCAAAATTAATTGATGAGATAAAGAAAGAGTTACATCCAATTGCAGACGTATACGCTCGTGGTGATGTTACCCTAAAAGAGCTCTCTGATGAAGATGGAGATAATACTTCATCTACACCCAAAGATTTTACTTTGCCGCACACTGCGACTAAAATTTTCTCTTTGGTTGATCAACAACCCAAGGAACTATTTGATTTTGTTGGTAATTCCAATGGTCTTGTATATATTGATTTGGATAAAATTATGATTGAAGATGGTCGTCATATTCTTCAATACGTTGAGGATAAGAAGTTTGTAGATTACTCTAAAAGAATATGTAACACCATTCTTGAATATGTTAATTTGGTAAAAGGTGATGAAGTAATCATTTCTATAGGTTCTGCAAAAGTTAAAGATTTTAGAGGGTTGGTAGGTGGAAAGAAAAATGAAGATGAGTCTCTTTCCTCTGATGCTTTTGGTGCAATTCATTATGCAAACAATCCAGAATTACTTAAAAGAGTTGCTAGAATTATTAGAAAACTTCGAAATGTTTACAAGAAAAGGAATATTTCTTTGGCTGTTCATGCTCCTATGAATGAGGATGTAGTAAGGGAGATAAAAAAATTACTTCTTAGTGAAAAACTTAGAAGAATGTCTTCTTTCAATTTGTATGTAATTTTAGATAATCCTTCTGAAATAATTCTTGTTGATGAGATTGTGAATACAAATCTTGATGGAGTGATTTTAAATACTCCTAGAGTTGCAAAACAGATGCAAGGGTTTAAAGTTGATGAAAAAGATGCAAAATATGATTTGGCAAGATCTAGTATTTTTAAGGTTTTGGATAATATTAACTATTCTGTCAAAGGTAAAACAGGGAAAGTTATTGTGATTGTTGAAAATAGCAAACCGTTACTTAAGTACTGTGTACAAGCTGGAGTGTATGGGGTGTGCGTATCTTCTGAGGACATTTCTGATGCAAGAAGGATTGTTGCAGATGAAGAAGGCAAAATAATACTCGGTAAATAGCTGAGTTTTCAATATTCTCTGTGGTATACTACAAGGTATGAATGATACTCCAATGATGAAGCAATTCTTAAGTTTCAAGAAGCAGTATCCTGATAAAATTGTCCTTTTCAGGATGGGAGATTTTTTTGAAACATTTGGTGAGGATGCAAAAATAGCTTCGAAAGTGTTAAATATTACTTTGACAAAAAGAGACAAGAAGGAGAATGCTACACTACTAGCTGGTTTTCCTCATAAAGCTATAGATCAATATCTCCCGAAGTTTATTGATGCGGGATATTGTGTTGTAGTTGTAGATCAACTTGAAGATCCTAAATTTGCAAAGGGTATTGTTAAAAGAGGAGTGACCAGAATTGTTACTCCTGGGACAGTAGACGGAGAAGAAGCAAGCATTATGAGAAATTCGTATCTGGCTGCTTTCTATTTTTCAAAGAAGAAAATTGTTGCATCACTTGCTGATATAACTACAGGGGAATTTCTACTGTTAAAAGAAGGCTACGAAGATAACTATGTCAGATCTGTATTAACTGCTTATAATCCTTCGGAGATATTAATTCTTGAAGGCCAGAGTAATGATCTACTTTCTGCTTTCCCAGTTCAATTTCTTGATAAACGTTTCGAAAATATCAAATATTGCGAAGAGATAATAAAAGATTTCTTTGAGATAAATACAACTGATTCTCTTGGTCTTGAGAGAGATTCTGAGGGAATAATTTCTGTTGCTATGATTCTTCATTATATTTCTAATACCCAGATGATGAATCCAAAGCATATATCCAAACCAATTAAAGTCTCTTTGGAGAAGACAATGATTCTTGATAAGGCAACAGTAAGAAACCTTGAATTAACAAATAACTACTATTTGGGAACTATGGAGAATTCTTTGTTCTCTATTCTCAATAACACAAACACGCGTATGGGAACAAGATTGTTGTATGGTTGGATATTGAATCCTTTAATCTCAAAGAAGGAAATTGATGAAAGGTTAAAGATAGTTGAAATATTTTTTCAAAATGAAAACATATTAGATTCGGTAAGAGGAAAATTAGAAGGAATTAATGATATAGAAAGAATTGTTGGGAAAATTGGTCTTAACAGGGTAAATGCTAGAGATCTCAAAGCATTACAAGTTTCATTACAGAACGCATTAGATATTCTTGATGAGCTTAGTAATTCTTTGAAAATTAAGTATAGTAAATTAGATAATGAATTTTACAAAGAATTAGTCAATAAGATATCCAAATTTCTTGTTGACAATCCTCCCAATACTATTTCTGAAGGAGGAATTATTCGTGAAGGTTACAGCAAGGAAGTTGATGAACTAAAATCTCTGTCTATGAACAGCAAGATTTGGCTGAAGGAGTTTGAAGAAAAGGAAAGGAAGTCAACAGGAATTTCTTCTTTGAAGGTCAGTTACAATAATGTCTTTGGATATTATATTGAGGTGACCAAGTCTCATTACGGTAAAGTCCCTGATAGATATATTAGAAAGCAAACCCTAGTTAATTCCGAAAGATTTATTACTGAAGACTTAAAAGAAAAGGAAGAAATAATACTAAATGCCCATGAGAGGCTTTCTCTTTTGGAGCTAAAACTATTTAATGAATTTAGAGAGACTCTATTGCCCAATCTCGAGAAAATAAAAGAGCTTTCAAAAAAAATATCATATATTGATGTTTTGTCTAACTTTGCCTACACAGCAAAACAATTAGATTATGTAAAGCCAGAAATCTCAGAGATGGGGGAAAATGATGGAATAATCCACATAGAAAAAGGTCGTCATCCAATAATTGAATCATTTGATAAAAGTAGTTTTATTTCAAACAATACTGATCTTTCTTCCAAAGAAGGGAATATGTGTATACTCACAGGTCCCAATATGGCAGGGAAATCAACATATATCAGACAAGTTGCAACAATTGTATTAATGGCACAAATAGGATCCTTTGTTCCAGCAAACAAAGCTGAGATCTCAATTGTAGATAGAATATTTACAAGAGTTGGAGCGTCGGATGATTTGTCCCGAGGAAGAAGTACTTTTATGGTCGAAATGGATGAAGCCGCAAACATTATTAACAATGCTTCCAAATACAGCTTAATAGTCCTTGATGAAGTAGGAAGAGGTACAAGTACATATGATGGAGTCAGTATAGCGTGGGCTCTAGCAGAGTATATTATCAGGGAACTTAAGGCTAGAACTCTTTTTGCAACACACTATCATGAACTTTTGAGGCTTGCTGAGAAATTCCCTTCTGAAGTAAAAAATTACAATGTGTTAGTTGAAGAAGATATTGAGAAAGGTGAGGTTATTTTTCTTAGAAAGATAATTGAAGGAGGAACTGATAGAAGCTACGGTATTTATGTAGCGAAAATGGCTGGTCTTCCAGAGAAAATTATTAAGCGTGCTAACCAAATTTTAGAAGGTTTTGAACAAAACATTCTTTTTCCTCAAAAAAATACTATCAGAGAAGGAACTTTCTCTTCCAAAGAGCAAAACAGAATTATTTCTAATGCAGCATTACAATATCCACTTTTCAGTGCAAAAAATTCAGTTATAGAAAATGAGATTCAGAAGATTGATACAGACAATTTAACTCCTCTTGAAGCTTTGAAGAAAATTGTTGAATGGAAGAAGAAAATCTAAATAGAAATTGTGTAATTATGTCCCCTTCTTTTTTTTATTAATCGAAGACCCATTGCCTCAACACTTTTTTTATTAATTCGACAAACCGTAACTTGAAGAGCCGCTGAGGATTTTCTTGAATCAATACTGTTTGACATAATTGATTTCATTGTCTCAAATTCAGAATCAGTTAACAAAGCTTTACATCTGTTATAGGTGATAGATTTTGAGTTGTTTGAAAGGGAAATTCCTCTATACACTAATTCTTGACATTCTTTTGTAATTAACAAGCCTAAATATTTCCTTATCAAGCATAATAAAAAGGCGTAATTGATTGGGGTAAAAAGAATATTGTCAGCTTTATTCACTATGATTTTTTCGATATTATTTTTTGAATAGTCTTCAGAAATATAGATAATCTTTGTATGAAAAAACCTTGGAAGATATTCAAATTCTTTAAAAAATCGTTGATCAATGATAATTAATTCCACTCTATGTTTTCCTATCAGTTCTCGATTGTTAAGGAATAATCTTATACAAGCATTAAAAGAGTAAAGATCTCTTCGGAGTTGCTCAATAAGTGATAGGTCTTTAGAAAAAATAAAAACATTTTTTTCATTATATGCTTTCATCAATTCAGGCGCTGAATTAATTACTTGTTTTGTATTTTATTTATAGCCTCTTTAATAGTTAGTGTAAATTGCTCTTGTGTTAGCATATTTCTGAGTGTAAGTGTATTAGAGGATGTTTCATTTTCTCCAATTATGATCACCCAAGTATATTCTTTCTTGTTAGCATATTTTAAAGATTCTTTGAGTTTAACGAAATCTGGGTAAATGTTGGTTTGAATATTTTTCTTTCTAAGTTTTTTTGTAGTTGAAAGTAAAAAAGAAGTAGATCTTTCATCCATTGGGATAATAAGTACTGATTTGTTATCTTTCGTTTTTAGCATCTCCATCTGCTTAATGACCTCTGCTAATCTTTCAAGGCCAAAAGAAGTCCCTGTTGCTGGGATTTCCCTGCCTAAATACTTACTGACAGCTTTATCATATCTTCCCCCACCACTAACGGAGCCTATATTTCCTTCGATGATTTCAAACTCCCACACTGCACCAGTGTAAGAAGTTAAACCTCTAGCCAAAGAGAGGTCAAATAGAACCTTATCTCTCTCTGTTCCATTAATTATCGATAGTATTTTTTTAATATTCTCTACCCCATTTTTACCAGCGATTGAGTTTTCTAAGATATTACTTATTTTATCAATCTCTTTTATTTCAATAATCTCAAGTAATTTGTCTACCTTTTCCTTTTCAATATTTGAGTCAATAATGAGAATCTCTCTTACTTTCTCCTTCCCAATCTTTTCTAACTTATCAATGGAAATATATATTTTCTCAAACTTGCTTTCCTCAATCTCAAGAACTTCGACAATTCCCTGGATTATTTCTCTACTATTTAACCTCACCCTGAAGTTCTCAAATCCAATTTTCTTTAGAAATGATATGCCAAAAAGAATTATCTCTGCATCTGCTAAATGGGAGCTACTACCCAAAATATCCACATCCATTTGGGTGAATTCTCTTAATCTTCCTCTTTGGACATTCTCAGCTCTCCATACATTCTGTACTTGGTATCTTTTATATGGGAGTGTAATACTGTTTATATTTTGTGCCACAGCTCTGCACATTGGAATCATTAGTTCATATTTAAGCATTACATCCCTTTCCCCATTATCTTTAAATTTGTAATACAGTTTCTCTGCCTCTTCCCCACTCTGTCCGAGAATTAATTCTGAATATTCTAAGGCGGGAGTTTCTAAGGGCTCAAAACCGTATTCTTCGGCAATTTCTCTAAAAGAATCTTTTATGAAATTACGAATTCTCATATCATCAGAGAAGTAGTCATAAAATCCTTTTAATGTTTGTGGCTTCATTCCGTTTTTCATAGATGATTATATCACATGATACACTATTAACACTTTATCTCAAATATTAGAGCTTGAAATTTTTAGTCAAATGAGGGCATAATATATGAATATGAAATACAGTATTGGATATTCTCAGCCCAAGAGAAAACTCGCTTCTAGTAGGCGAAGATCAAACAAGAATACGAGTGGTACTATTCCTAATATCGGGTTTAATAAGTATATGAATATAAAGAAATATTCCACCAATGTTGTTAATAGTAAAAAGAAAGTAAAAAACAGCAAGAAATCTTTATCTTCAGCCCCTTTTAAAAAGAAAATAAGAAAGGTTTTATATATTGGACTTGGTGTCGCTTTCTTTGTTGGTTGTGTCGGCCTAATTGTCTTAGGTATCTACCTTAAGAAGATAGGAGATGCACTTCCTGCTCCAGATCAATTAATAGACAGATCATCGGATCAAAGTACCCAGATTCTTGATAGAAACGGAGAATTGCTTTATACAATTTTTGGAGATGAAAATAGGGAATTCGTTCCACTAGAAAAGATCCCAGAAAATACAAGAAAAGCCCTTCTAGCCGCTGAAGATGCAGAATTTTATCAGCATAAGGGATTAGATTATTTAGGTATATTAAAAGCCTTCATTCAAAATATTCGTGGAGGAAAAGTTGTAAGGGGTGGAAGTACACTTACTCAACAACTTGTTAAGACTACGTTACTAAAAGACCTTTTAGGTGATGAAGTATACGAAAGAACTTTGTCAAGGAAAATTAAGGAAGCATTGATAACCATGCAAGTAGAACAAACCTTTACCAAGGATGAAATTTTGCAGATGTACATGAATGAAATTCCTTTGGGAGGGGTTAATTATGGTTTTCAAGCAGCTGCAAATTCCTATTTTGGGAAAGATGTTAGCGAACTTACTTTGGCAGAAAGTGCTTTGATAGCAGGACTTATCCAGGGCCCAAGCATCTACTCTCCTCTGTTTGGTAGTAATCCAGAATTGGCAAAAGTAAGACAAAATTATGTCCTCGATCAGTTGGAAGACAAGAAAAGAATTTTAGGTGTTTCAAAAGAAGATATTGATGCTGCGAGGGAAGAAGAATTAGTGTATAAAACCAACAGGATTGAAATAAAAGCTCCTCATTTTGTATTTTATGTTAAAGGAATTTTAGAAGAAGAGTTCGGGCCTGATATAGTACAAAGAGGGGGTCTAAAGGTTACGACCACTCTTGACTCTACTCTACAGGGGATTGCGGAAGAGGAGATTACAAAGGGAGTCGAAGAAAACAAAAGGCATAATGTTCACAATGGAGCAATGGTCGTTATGAATCCTAAAAATGCACAAATACTTGCGATGGTGGGCTCAGTTGATTACTGGAATATTGAAGATCCTAGAGTTGATGGGAATGTTAATATTACAACCAGTATGAGACAAACAGGTTCTTCTGTTAAGCCCTTTGTATATTTAAATATGATAAATAAAGGATATGGGCCATGGTTGTTAACTCCTGATATAGATTCAATTTCCTTCGGTCCATATAAACCAAAGAACTGGGATGGAAGATATGATGGTCTAATTCTTGCCAGAAAGGCTCTTGTACTTTCAAGGAATATCCCAACTGTATATGCCTTGCAAGTCGGAGGTATAGATGGGTATCTTCAATTAATGCAAAAGTTAGGAATAGAGGGTATTGAAAACAAGGCAAACTACGGTTTGAGTCTTGGTTTGGGTTCTGCAGAGATGAAGTTAGTAGATCTTACAAATGCTTATGCTACCCTAGCGAATAGTGGAATACGTCATGATACAACAGCTATTCTCAAAGTTGAAGATTCTAAGGGTAAGGTTCTTAAGGAGTTTGAGGAATCAGAAGGTCAAAGGGTAATTGATGAGAAAGAAGCTTATGTTGTTAACTGGATGATTTGCGATTTGAATGGGTTCAATGATAGGTATGCAAATAGCTCCTTCTATATAAATGGTAAAAAGCTTTGTGGGAAGACAGGCACGACAGATGGTCCTAAAGATTTATTAGCATTTCAATACAACCAAAGTTTAGTTGTTGCTGCATGGAATGGTAATAACAACAATGAGGTGATGCCTGGAGGTTGGTCATCTACAATTTCTTTAGATATAACAAATTCTTTCTTTAGAAGGGTAATAGATAGATATAACGAATTTAACTACAATAGGCCTGCAGGAATTATGACTACTTCTGTTTGTACAGATACTGGAGGGGTTCCTGCTGAAGGTGTGGAATGTAATAAACAAGCCACAATATACATTGCGGGGAGGGCTCCTCAGGCAGATAACAGAAAATCTGTTGAAGTATGTACTGAAAACAATTCTATTCCGACAAATCTTGACGTAGCAAAGCTCTACAATTTAATATCAACTAAAATACTTCTAACAACAAAATTAGAGAACCCTCTTCAGGTTGAAGCATATAAGAAATATATGCTAGGAGTTGGTTCGTATATTTTTGAAGAGCCTCAAACCGCATATTGTCCTTTACCTTTAGGACCTGACAATGCTCCAGTTATTGATATTAGTAGGCCAACAAGTGGTCAACAAGTTGAATCTGGGAAAAATCTCGAGATAGCTGGTTTTGTTAGGTTTGCGGGAACGCTTTCCTCATTCTCTGTTAAAGTAAATGGTGTAGATATACCTGGAGTCGGTGTTCAGACTGTAAATGCGGACAGTTCCTTCTTGGTCAATTATGTTGTTCCAGATAGTTCTCCTTCATTAAACATTTCAGTTTCGGTTAAAGATTCTGCAGGTAAAATTGACACCAAATCTGTATCAGTTGTGGTATCGAATGTAACAGCGACAATTACCTTAACTGCACCATTAAACGGAGATACCGTAAAGAGAGGCGAAACACAATTAAGGGCAGTGGTCTCAGGAAATATCTCTTCTTCAGGGGTAACTTTTCTTTTACAAAGTGGAAGTGGTCAGAAATCTGTTGCTGGAACAAAAGAAGGAGCTAATACTTGGGTCGCCACTATTCCCGCGGATGCTGTTTCAGGAAGTACAAAAATAAGTGCAAAAGCTATTTCGTCCAATGGGGAGGAAATCTTGAGTGGGATTATCTCAGTAAAGGTTATATAACCTTAATTCCAAATTTACTATTTAATTTCTTAGAAATCATACTTACTTTCTCTTTTATTTCTTTATCTGTTAAAGTTTTACTGTTTTCCCCTCCCTCTATTCTAAAAGTAATTCTTTTCTTTTCTGGAATTTTCTCATCTCGATATATATCTAAACATTGTGTGTTTCCCCATGATCCAGCTGAGTTAAGAATCTTTTTTAGGAAGTCTTCAATCTCTGAATACTTGATATCTAAATTACTTTCAAGACATAAATCTATTGAGAAATTGGGATAAATGGAAACAGGCTTCATTTTACTGTCAGGAAGGGATGTTGAGACAAGCTTACTTAGATTAATATCAAAGGCACATGTGTTTTGGGGTAATTTGTATTCTAATAGTATATTCTCCTTTAGTTCCCCAACAATCCCTATAACCTCTTTATCTAAATAACAGAATGCCGAGACATTAGGATCAAACATATTCATAGTTGCTTTTGAATAATCATCAATATTTTGTTCAAAAGATTCCGCTATTAAAGAGAATTTAATCAACTGGTCTTTCTCTGAGAAAATAGCCTTTGCATATTTTTTTGCTATATAGAAATGAGAGTGTTTTGATTCTTGTGTATTAGTAATTATTGAAGAAACGTGCCACTCCTCTTTTGGAAGTCCTTCAGTATCAAAATAGCCTTTAACATGAGGAATGTTAATTTCAAATAGGCCAAAGTTCTTAAAGCCTCTATCTCTATTCTCTTTAACCTTTGGTAAAATAGTTTGAAGCAGATTCGTTCGCATTAAAGATAATTCAGGTGAAAGAGGGTTTTTTAGTTTGAAAGCCAAATTGGAATCTAAGTTCGATTTATTAAAACTCTCAGGACTTATGAAGCTATATGTTAGAATCTCGTTAAGACCAAGCGTAGATAAGAGTTTTCGAGTTTTCTTCTTTAATTCAAAAATCTTATTATCTCTAATAGGTCTTATCTCCTTTTTAGGTAATTCAATTTCAATATTGTCAAAACCATATATTCTAGCGATATCTTCATGAATATCTTCAGCCAATTGAATATCTTTTCTCCATGAAGGAATTTTCACAGTAAGAAATGTTTTATCTGAAGAGGTAACAGTATATTCTAAGTTGGTTAATATAGTTGAGATTACATCTTTTGATAATGAAGTTCCAAGGTGTCTATTAAGCTTATCTATATCTATTGTAATCTTCTGTAACGGTTGAGGGTCTGGATAGATGTCGATAATATTTGAAGCAATACTTCCAGAGGCTAATTCTTTTGCAAGCTGTATTGCTTTTATTAATGCAGGCAAACACATTTCTGGATCCAAAGAATGTTTAAATTTAGTTGCAGAATCTGTATGAATGCCTAAATTCATAGAACTTTTTCTAATGCTATTTTTATCAAAATTTGCAGACTCAATGATAATTCGTTTAGTACTCTCATCAACCGAGGAATCTTTTCCTCCTATTATTCCTGCAATGGCTATTGGATGACTATTGTCAGCAATAACTATTGTTCTGTCGTTTAACTCGTGTAATTTATTATCTAAACCTAATATTGTCTCTCCTTCTTTGCCCATTCTTATATTAATTATTACTTTGTTGTCAGGAGCATTATCATTTGAAATTATTTTGTCATAATCAAAAGCATGAAGAGGTTGTCCAAGGATTGCTGAAATGTAATTTGTAATATCAATTACATTATTAATTGGTTTAATGTCTAGCTTTACTAATTCAGACTGCAACCAGATAGGAGAAGGTTTTATTGAGATATTATCTATTGCAATTCCAATATATCTTGGACATAGAGCTTCCGCATCATTAATTATTTCTAGATTTAAGCAGTTAGATTCGGCGTGTAATTTTTTCTGAGGTTTTAATATCCACGTTGGAGATAGAAACTTGTTTCCAGTTATTGCAGTAAGTTCCCGAGCAATTCCAAGAATTCCAAATAAGTCTCCCCTATTTGTTAGCCCCTTGTTCTCAATTTCAATTACTGTGTCATTAAGATTGTAATATTCAGAGAAAGGCTCTCCCACGGGAGCTTCTTGAGGTAGTCTGAAGACATTGTTGTGATTTGGTCCTAGATTTAATTCCTTTTCTGATCCAAGCATCCCATTTGATTTAACTCCGCGTAATTCAACTGCTTCAATAATTACCGGTTTTTCATCTGAGTAATAAGTATATGGAACATATGAGCCTGGTGGTAGATATGCAACCTTGTCTCCAATACATAAGGTCTTATCACCTGCGACTACCTGTGTTCTTTTGTTCCCAATGAATACTTTGTAAACACCAAGCTTGTCGGCGTTTGGGTGCTCTTCCTTCTCGACTATTTCTCCGATTACGATACCCTCATAGTCCTTTGAAAGGTCATGAACGTACTCTACGTTCGCTATGTGCTCTTTAATCAGTTTCTCGTATTCTGAATCTTTTGCAGAAATATCTCCAAATTGTTTAAGAAGTTCAGTAGTTACCCTCATTAAAATTGCTTTAAGAAATTAAGGTTTGAATCTCTAAGTAAGCGTATGTCATTTATTCCTCTCTTTATCATCGTTAATCTGTCAACTCCAAAACCCCATGCAAACCCAGAATACGTATCAGGATCAATATCTGCCTGTTTTAGAACGTTTGGATGAATCATTCCACACCCCATCAACTCTATCCAGCCAGAGTGTCCACAGGTCGAGCAACCTGCTTTGTGACAAAATGGGCAGCTAATGACAAACTCACAATCTGGTTCTGTGAATGGGAAATAGGACGGTTGAATCCTAACCTCCAAGGAGGTTTCTAAGTACTTTTCAAGAAATTCTTTGATTGTCGCAACCATATTTGCCAATGATACGTTCTTGTCGATATAAATTCCCTCAATTTGATGGAATGTAAATTCGTGACTTGCATCTGTAGCTTCATTTCTAAAGCATCTGCCGGGTAAAACAACTGCGATTGGAGGTGGACCGTACATTCTCATCGCTCTATTTTGCATTGTGGATGTATGTGCTGGAAGTACAAAACCGTCTTCTGTCCAAAAGGTGTCATACATTTCTCTTGCTGGGTGGCCTACTGGGAAATTTAGAGATTCAAACATATGATAATCATCATCAATCTGTCTACTTTCAAGTACATTAAAACCCATACTTTTGAAAATCTCGGTAAATATCTCAACCTCCTTTGTTAATGGATGCTGTGTTCCAATTTCATTTAAAAAGTGAGGTCTTTGTTCTTCTTTCGTATTAAAATCAAAAGGAGCGGTGACATCTATTTTTTCTCTAGTAGAATAGATGTTTTTATTTTGTGATAGTGATTGAGATATTTCTTCATAGAGATTTTTTAATTCGTTTGCCTCTTTTCCATATTCTGCTCTTTCAGCTATTTTAATAGAGGAAATTTTGTTAAAAGCTTCACTAATAAAGCCCTGCTTTGATATATATTTCTTTTTTAGCCCTTGTAGGGATAATTTTTTCTGGTCTTGAAGCAATTCTTTATATATTTTTTGGAGATTTTTTTGTTTGAATTCCATTGTTTAGTATACAACATTGTTTGGGTAAAAAGGAATGATTAATCTTGTGATTCTATGGGCCTAATGATGGGATTTGTTCGAATATAAAAAAAGGACCCTTTAAGAATCCTTCTCAATCTCTAACCAATTAGATAGATTTAACAACGGTAGTAAATACCTCTGGATTGTTAACAGCTAAATCAGCTAAAACCATTCTATTTAATTCAATCTTGTTTTTCTTAAGACCTGATATCAAATCATTATATTGAATTCCATTATTTTTACATGCAGCATTAATCTTTGTAATCCACATTCTTCTCATCTGTCCACCTCTCTTCTGTCTGTCATTATAAGCATACTGACCTGCATGCATGAATGCCTCATGAGACACTTTGTAAAGCCTACTCTTTGTCATTCTGTAGCCCTTTGTTCTTGCGAGTACTTTACTATGTCTTCTTTTTCTTGCTACTCCAGTTTTAACTCTCATAATTATTGTTACTAGATATTAATAATTTTCTTCTCCATCTTATTCCTAAGCTCTCCTGGTACCGGTTTGCTATCACTTTGTCTTCTTTTCTCTCTTGCAGATCTCTTTGTTTTTAAATGACCCTGATGGCTCTGTTTAAACCTCATAACGCCCTTCTTAGCACCTCTAGGATTAGACATCTTCACTCTCTTCTTTGCTGTTTTGTTTGTCTTTTGTCTTGCCATTTGGTTTAAATGTTATAAAAATATTATTACCTTCGGATACAGGATCGGGTTCAATGCTACTATAATCTGCAAAATTAGTCAATATTTCATCAAAAAGTTCCTTTGCTTGCTCTTTTGATTGTCTCCCCTTTCGGAACATTGTAATTCTTGTTGGGTAACCCTTTTTTAGATATTCAATAGCTCTGTTAACTTTGTGATTAGTATCTGCTTCTTCTATTACAGGTGAAAACCTAAACTCTTTTACTTCTTTTGCTTTCCCCTTCTTATTCATCCTGTTCTTTTTACTTTGCATATATATATATTTTGAATAGTCCATTATTTTACAAACTGGAGGCTTAACGTTGGGTCCTACTTCAACCAAGTCTAATTCTACCTCTCTCGCCATTTCAAGGGCTCTATTTGTTTTAACTACCCCAATATTATTTCCCTTTTCATCAATGAGTTGAACTTCTTCGACCCTAATGTATTCATTCTTTCTAGGACCGAACTTTTTTCTTAATTCTGCTTGTTTGTCAAAAGGCATTTATTAAAATTAATAAAATTAAATTAAACAGTAGCCATCTCTACCTTAAAAGGCTCTTTTGTTCTAATTTCTTCTTTGAGATTATCAACAAATTC
The DNA here is from genome assembly GCA_012513575.1 of Candidatus Dojkabacteria bacterium. Taxonomy (GTDB): domain Bacteria; phylum Patescibacteriota; class Dojkabacteria; order SC72; family SC72; genus UBA5232. The sequence goes on along the minus strand of JAAZBX010000007.1, from coordinate 40,283 downwards.
TTGAACTTTCATTAAACCTTCACTCTTGTTCTTTCTTGTCCTAACAGAGATAGTATCTGTTTGAATTTCCTTGTCACCTAAAATGATGATATATGGGATTTTCATTTTCTCAGCATCTCGTATTCTAGACTGCATGCTTTTCTCTCTATCATCAAGTTTTACTCTTAGACCTGAATTATGTAATTGATCATAGACTTGTTTAGCATAATCGTGATGTTTCTCTGATATTGGGATAATATAAACCTGTTCAGGTGTAAACCAAAGAGGGAAATCTCCGCCATGGGTCTCAATTAAAAATGCAAAGAATCTTTCAAATGACCCTATTAGTGCTCTATGAATAACAAAAGGTTCTTGCTCTTTTCCATCTTGATCAATATATTTTATTTTGAATCTTTCAGAAAGATTGAAATCCAATTGTAAAGTTGAAACAGAGTCCTCTTTCCCAAAGACATTAACTGCTTGAATATCAATTTTAGGTCCATAGAATGCTGCATCTCCTGGCATTTCTTCAAAATCAACTTTTCTATCGATCAAAACTTTTCTTAATGTTTCTTCAGCTTGTTTCCATCTCTCAACATCTCCTGCATATTTTTTAGGATTAGCCTCTCTATCTGAAAGAGATAGCCTAAATTTGTATTTTGTAAATCCTACATCTTTGTAGAATATGTCGAGTAAATCTAATGTCTCATTTATTGAATCCTCGAGTTGTTCAGGGGTACAGAATATGTGTGCATCGTTCTGAGTAAATCCTCTGACTCTTTGTAAGCCATGTAGCTCTCCGCTCTTCTCGTATCTGTATACAGTACCGAACTCCCCTAATTTGTATGGTAAGTCTCTGTAACTTTTCGGACTTAAATTGTAAACCATCATACCTGCTGGACAGTTCATTGGCTTAAGATAGTAAGTTTCATCTTCTATTTGCATTGGTGGATACATAGATTCTTTGTAGAAATTCAAATGGCCTGATATTTCAAATAGTTGTGATTTATTGATATGAGGGGTTAAAATATGAAGATATCCGGCATTGTTTTCAAGTTCTAACAAGTAATCTTCGAGAATTCTTCTAATTGTGTAGCCTCGAGGAAGCCAAACAGGAAGTCCTTGACCAATTTCAGGAATGATAGCAAATAGCTCAAGCTGTTTGCCAATTTTCCTATGATTTCTACTCTCAAGCAATTCTTGATTTTTAAGAAAAGTATTAAGCTCGTTTTCTGTCTCAAACGCAGTTCCATATATCCTTGTTAACATTTTTTTGTTTTCGTCTCCTCTCCAATATGCTCCAGCGGTCTTTGTAAGTTTAATTGCTCCTATCTCACTTGTACTGTCGATATGAGGACCTCTACAAAGATCCGCAAATTCATTCTCCCCGGTTATGTAAAAGCTTAATTCCTTACCCTCTATTTCTTCTAATAGCTCAAGTTTGTATATTTGACCTGTTTTATTGAAATATTCTTCTGCATCAGTTCTCTTCATAAATACTTGGGTAATTGGAAGATTTTGTTTGATAATTTTTCGCATTTCTTTCTCAATTTTCTTTAAGTCCTCCTCTTCGATAGGTTCACTAAAGTCAAAGTCGTAGTAATATCCGTTTTCGATTGCCGGTCCAATACCAAGTTTAGTATCTGGGTAAAGCTTTAATACTGCTTCTGCTAATATGTGTGAGGCAGAATGCCTCATTTTTTCTAATTTTTCTTCTTTTATTTTTTGTTCAGAATCCATAATTTTATCAAAGTAATTTAATTAAAAAGTGTTAAGGGAAAAGCACACATTAAAAAGTGTGTGTTGTAAAAACTATTCTGTTTAGTTTTGATTTGTTTATTCCGTATATTCTATACACAACAAGTATTTTATATTTTTATACTCAAATTTGCAATGGGAAGAGGAAACTGTGGAATATTAATCTAATGCTATTTAAAATTGACAATAAAGAAGGATATTTCATTGATACCCAGATTAATGCTTTCTACAAGCGTTAAATTTTCTATCTTAATTTTGTTTAAATCATATCTTTTCGGGTGTTTAAGAATAAGTGCACCTTTCCATCCTTTACAATTATTGTCTTGGATACCTGGTAATAACTTGGTCGCCATATTTATTACATTCTCCATTTTGTAGGTCTTTTTTGTATTAAAAAGCTTGTAAGGAGGATCCATGAAAATTATGTCAAATGATGGAACTTCTTCTTGGTTAAGTACCCTGAATAAATATTCTTCAACCTTTTCCTTTATAATTTCTGTTTCTATTAAGAAGCCAGTATGGGCAGCATTCTTTTTTAAAATAATATTGGCATTTTTTGATGCATCAACAAATGTTGAATGCTTTGCTCCTCTTGAGATAGCCTCGAATCCAAATGAACCTGCACCTGCATAAAGATCCAAAATGGATTTATTAACTAAATCTTCTCTTAGGATGTCAAATATACGAATCTTCATCCTATCGGTCATTGGACGGGTTGCCTTGGGAACTTCCAAGTTGAAATTTTTCGCTTTTCCAGCCGTAATTCTCACGGTTGTAGTGATTGTAGGCTCCTTGCTCTGCATTCTCTCTTTAAGAAAGGTATCTTCCATCTCCTCGAAATCTTCAGGGGTATCTAATCTCCATTTGTTTTTCTCCTTTCTCACCTTTTTGAACGAATCGTGTTTTAAACTCATAAGGGATTATATCGTTTTAATGTTTAAAAATAAAGCTATTAAAGGCTTATTTTTGTTCTCTAGTGATCTCATACAGAACAGTTGTTGCACAATTTGCAACATTTAAGGATTCTTTTTTTCCTCTCATAGGAACAAATATTTTTTTATCAGAAGTATTTAAAATGTTCTCATCAACACCCATTTTCTCATGTCCAAATATCAATGCAATTTTTAAAGGATATTTAACTGTTTGGAAATTTACTGCATCCTCAGTTAATTCTACTGAATATATTGGAATATTATTTGCTCTTATCTCTTCAAGAGCATCTTGGGTACTCTCGTAATGTTCAGATGGAACCATTTCAATTGCTCCAAGTGCAGTTTTCTCAAGCTTTGGATTATTGATATCAGATGTCATCCCACAAAGGTAAATTTTTTTTACACTACCTGCCCCATCTGCAGAACGAAATATACTTCCTACGTTAAAAACTGAGCGAATATTGTCCAAGACCAAATGGATTTCCATTTTATGAGAAAAGATTATCTAAAATATATTGAAGATTATTATCTTCCTTTAGGATTTTTTTAGCAAATATTCGTGCCTCTTTTAGTAAGTCTGTATCATAAATACTTGCAACTTTAAAATTTGGAATTCCTGACTGTCTTGTTCCGTATACTTCTCCCGGTCCTCTCCTTTTTAAATCAAATTCTGCTACTTCAAAACCAGAACTGTGTTTAGCGAAATACAGTAATCTTTCTTCAGCAGGGGAACCCTTCTCAACGGTATTGCCTGGTATAACAAAGCAGTAAGATTCCTTATCGCTTCGACCCACTCTTCCTCTTAGCTGATGAAGTTGTGCAAGCCCAAATCTCTCAGCATCTTCTATTACCATAATTGTTGCATCTGGGATGTCAATTCCAACTTCAATTACAGTCGTAGATATTAGAACATCAATTTTTTTCTCTTTAAAATCATTAAGTAATCTACTTTTTTCTTCCTCTTTCAATTTCCCATGCAGATATTGAACATTTAATCCGTCAAAAATATTAGTCAAACTTTCAAATTCATTTAAAATAGACTTTCTAGTAGATTTTTCGGTTTCTTCTATTAGAGGGTAAATGAAAAATGCCTGATCTTTTCTTTCTCCAGAAATAATTTTTTCTTTGACCCATTGAAAGCACTCTAGTCTTTTCTTGGAAGGTGTGTAGTAAGTTTTAACTTCAATTCTATTAGTTGGCTTCTCTCTTATTTCTGACACATCAAGCCCACCGAAAAAAATTTCGGTCAAACTTCTAGGAATGGGAGTGGCTGTCATTGTTAAGTAATGCGGAGACACAACTTTCTTTTGTTTAAAATACTGTCTTTGTTCAACACCAAATCTGTGCTGTTCGTCAATTATTACTAAGTTTAAATCCTTTGGGAGGATCTGGTTGTACAGAATAGCATGAGTGCCAATTATTAATTTGTTGTTTGAATCGGAAATACTTTTTTCTGTAGAGATACAAAGCTCAATATTTATATCAAAATTCTTAAAAAGATTTTTAAAGGTTTCAAAGTGTTGTTTCGCCAAAACAGTTGTTGGTGCAAGTACTATTGCTGAGAAACCTCTATTTATACAATTTAGAATTACAGAAGCCGCGACAACTGTTTTTCCACTTCCCACATCTCCGTTTAGGAGCCTGTTCATTGGCTGTGTTTGTGTGCAATCTTCCAAAATCTCCTCCATTGCTTTAACCTGATCATTTGTTAATTTGTATGGAAGGGATTTAATAAATTTGTTAATAAGAATTGAGTCTAGAGGTATTTGAATAGCCTTTTGCTTTTTTCTATTTAAATGTTCTTTCTCAATACTAATTGCAACTTTTAACATTTCATCAAAGGCAAGTCTTTTTCTTGCTTCTTCGGTGTCGTTAATATTTTCAGGGAAATGAATCTTCTCAATAGACTTTGGAAGGCTTAATAAAGGGAGATTGTAACCTTGTAGTGGATCTTCGAAAATATTGGAGATATCATCTCTTAATTGAAAGATTCTTCTTCTTAAGATGGCAGAAGAAAGACCTTTGGTCTCAGGGTATACTCCAACAATTTTCCCCACATGAAATTGGTTTTTTTTGTCTAACTTAAATTTCTCGTATTTTGGATTGTAAATATTTTTTCTTCCGTTTTTCTCGGTAATTTTTGCATCAAAAATGTAGACATCATTTTTTTTAAATGTTTTCTGAAGATACGCTTGGTTGAAAAACACTAATCTAATACTATCAGAGTCGTCTTTTACTTTTACTGTCGTAATTTTCTTTCTGAAATAAGTTGTTTTAACTTCTTCAATCTCTCCTAGGAAAGTACCTTCTTTTAATTGTTTAAAAACATTTATAGAGATAATATTTGAAGAGTCTTGATATCTAAAAGGGATATGGCTTAATAGATTTCTGATTGTATTTATACCCAATTTTCTGTAGAAATACTCAGACTTAGTACCAACTCCTTTTAATTGGCAAATATCTATATCTTTATTAAACATTATTAGAGAGAAGTTAAAACAATAATCATTGGGACTACAATACTTGCTAGTAGAACGACTGCCATGATTATGTTAATAATTTTTGTTACGTTAGCTTTAGTTTTCTTTTTCATCTCTATATTGTATATCTTTTTGATTTTTTATTTAACCCCCTGTTTGATATTTTTCCTAATTTTATTTTTTGTACTCCTTGAATTTGCGTATTCCAAAGTAATGTCTTTTTGATGTGACTTGTTTTTATCTACTTTTATTTCTACTGTATCTCCTGTTATTAATTGCTGAGCAAGTTTCGCAGGAAATCCATTTACTCTCGCACTCTCGGCTTTATTCCCAATATCTGTGTGAAGCCTAAAAGCAAAATCCAAAACAGTATCTCCATTGTCTAGAGCAATTATTTTTCCCCTAGGAGTAAATGCAAAGACTTCATCGTCAAAAATCTTACATCTTATTGGGAACGATTTCGATTTCTTACTTTCGATTTTACTTCTATCTATTTCATCTTGAATCTTTTTGACCCAATCGAATTTGTTTGTTGGTTTTGCATATCTTAACTGGCTCGCTTTGTATGCTATGTGAGAAGCTTTTCCGAAGGTGTTCTCTTTGTACATATCCTCAGTTAATATCTGAAGTTCAATATTCATATCTGAGATTGTTGGGAAACGAATTGGAAATTGTATCGCTTTGTATCCATTTGGTTTTGGATTAGAAATGTAGTCATCAAATCTTTCTTCTACAATCTCCCCATTGTCCATTAATTTCTCGAGTATTTCATAACAGGAATTTGGATTAGGAGTAATTATCCTCAAAGCTATTAAATCATCCAGCCTACTTATATTAGGGTCGATCCACTCTTTTTCATATTTCTTTAATTTCTTGTAAATACTGTACTTACTTTTTATTCTTTGTTCTATTCGTGCTTTAATCCCAGATTCTTTTACTCTTAGCAGTATTTCTTTTTTATATTTATCCAGTAGCTCTTGTGAAATCCCTAACGAATCCATTTTGTTTGAGATACTTCTATACTCAATTGGGAGGTAGTATGAAAAGGCTTTTTCTTCAAGCTCCTTCTTTAAATCTTCTAAATAGAGATATTCTGCTAATATTCCATAGATATTTAATGCTTTAAAAAGTTTGTTTTTTTTCTGATCTTCGGGGATTTCATCAAAAGAGCGAATGTCATGCAAAGTATCAAAAATTTTTAAATATACTGGTCGTAAATCTTCAGATACATTTAAAACATATTTAATAATAAGTTCTGGATTTGTGTCGACACTATCTGTACCTCTTTTAATTTTTTTGATTCCATTAAGTATCTCCATTACATCTTCAGAAAAAAGGTTTCGAATCTCTTCCTCGATTAATCCATTTAGTTCAATTTCATGTAAAAGAGTCGCAATGGAGGTGTTTAAATCCAGACCTTTTTCAAGTAAAGAGATTGCGATTTCAAGAACATGATTAATCATTGGGACGCCATTGAATCTTGTCTTTCCTTCGTATTTCTTTTCGACATATGAAATAGCTTCTTTTAAGTCCTTTGTAAAATTCAAAGGAGCAAGGGAGTAAATCCTATTTTTTAGTACACCTGTTGGTGTTTGTATTTCCATTTATTATTGAATTTCTATCTTGGCTATCTGTCTTCCAACTTTAAGAATTGTTTGGGAGTTTTTTAAATCGATATTTTGGTTAAAAACCGAACATTTTTCCCCATTAATATGTACAGCACCTTGTTCTATTAATCTTCTTGCGTCTCCTTTACTTCTAGCAAAATTACATTCGTAAATTAGGTCCACAAGGGAGAGGGAATCCTTTTGAATTTTAATTGTGGGGATTTCCGTATCTATGTTCTTTTTTTGAAATATAGCCTCAAAAAACAGTTCTGCTTTTTTTGCATCTTCTTCCGACTTGATTTCTGAAGTAATTTTAAAGGCTAATTCTTTTTTTAGGGTCATTGGGTTTTCCCCATTTTCTATTCTTTTTTTGTATTGATTGATTTCATCCATAGAGGCATTTGTCAAAATTTCAAAAGATGTAAGAATTTGATTGTCCTCAAAGGACATTATTTTCCCATAGATATCCTCTGGGGAATCATCTAGTCTTACCATATTTCCTTCTGATTTGCCCATTTTATTTCCATCCGCTGTTTCAAGCAATTTCCCAGCCAAAACGATTTTTTCTTTTTTAAGATGGTTCAGGACCATATCTCTTCCAGCAAGCATATTGAACAATTGATCGTTTCCTCCGACTTCGATATCTACATCCATAACAACGGAATCATATCCTTGCATTATTGGATATAGAAATTCATTTAAATAAATAGGCCTGTCCTCCTTAAGTCTTTCTTGATACATACTCCTCTTAATCATTTGCTGAACAGTAAATTCTGAGGCAAGGTTTATTATGTCAGGGAAGGATAATTTCTCGTGCCATTCACTATTATATTTAATTTCTACTGGGTTTTCCTCGTTTTTGATATCGATAATGTGAGATGCCTGATCAATATATCTTTTTAAATTTGATTCGACCTGTTCTTTAGTCAATACTTTTCTCGCGGAGTCTCTTGCCTCTTTTTTATCAGAGGGGTCACCTATTCTTGCAGTAAAATCTCCTATGAGAAATATAACCTTATGTCCCAATTTCCTAAAGTCTTCTAGTTTTCTCATGCCCACGGTGTGCCCAATATGAAGCGATGGTGCAGTTGGGTCAAACCCTTGATAGATGGTTAACCTTTCCCCAGATAGGAGTTTTTCCTTTAGTGCGTCTTTTGAAGGCAAAATCTGCTCTACTCCTTTGTTGAGTATTCTTTCAATTATTTCTAAATCTTTTTTTATTTCCATCTTCTAATTATATATTCATTCTTCTTAACTTTCCACAAGAGATTCTAAATTTAATGAATATATTTTCTTTTTTTTAATTTATCTGGCATACACTGTTGGTCTGATTTCTTGTTTGGAAGCTCATGGTCATACTCATATCCTTTCCCATATCCTATTTCTTTCATCAGTTTAGTTTCTGCATTTCGAATATTTAAGGGTACAGGTAAGTTGCCGTATTCTTCAATGTCCTGTTTTACTTGTCCTTCAACGAGATATGCCGTGTTGTCCTTTGGAGCATTTGCTAGATATATTGCCAACTGCATTAGAAATATCTCACACTCAGGCATACCAATCTTTTGACAAGCCTCATATACACTGTTTGCAAGTATTAAAGCGCTAGGATCTGCATTCCCAATATCTTCACTTGCAAATCTTAACATCCTTCTTGCAATATACAGAGGGTCTTCTCCTCCTGCCAACATTCTTCCTACCCAGTAGCAGGCCGCATCAGGATTTGAGGATCTCATAGATTTGTGGATAGCTGAGATGATGTTGTAGTGCTCTTCTCCGGTTTTATCGTAATATACCGGTTTTTGAACAGTTTCAATTAACGTTTCCTCTTTTACTTCAGCTTTCTCACTATTTTTTATTTCAGAATTTGCCAATGTTGTGCTCATTTCAAGAATGTTAAGTCCTGAGCGAATATCTCCATTCGAAAGACTTGCCATTTGTTGAAGAACCTTTTTAGATATTTTTATGTCCGGGTATTCTTTATTTGATATCTTTGTAAGAAGTTTTACAATATCTTCTTCTGTCTGTTGCTTAAATACAAATACCTTGGTTCTTGAAAGAAGAGCTGATATTACTGTAAAAGATGGATTCTCTGTTGTTGCACCAATTAATGTAATTATTCCTTTTTCAACATACGGAAGAAGTGTATCTTGTTGAGCTTTGTTCCATCTATGTATTTCGTCTAGAAAAAGAATGGTTTTTTTGCCATATTGCTGGTTTGCCATTGCAACTTTGATAACCTTTCTCAAAGCATCTTTCCCACTATTTACTGCCTGCATTTTGTGAAAATCGTAGTAAAGGTTCAAGGAAAGAATGTATGCGAGTGTAGTTTTGCCTGTACCAGGAGGTCCCCAGAAAATCATTGAGGGGATTTTTCCAGATTCAATAAATTTTCTTATTGGTCCCTTCTCTCCAACTAAATGTTCCTGACCTACAAAATCATCTAAAGACCTAGGTCGATATTTTGAAGCGAGAGGTTCATGTGGGTTCATTCCCCATTATATCATTAATATGTCTTTAAAGAGAGCTCTTTTTGTGTTAGAATACTGGTCTGTTCTTGTTCTTTACGGTATTAGAAAAAAAAGGAGAAAGCATGCTTTTGGCAATTGCGTTACTGGACGAACGTGCGGTCAAAGAGTTAAGAAAGAAGGGTTACACAGCATTCTATGCTCAAGTTTCCCTCCACGACCACGAATGGCTTGAGGAGGCATTAACACAAAAAGTTAATGAAGCAAAAGAAGGTGATTCGAGCTTCAGTCTTTTTGTAAATGTCGACCCAGATGGTTGTGTTGACTTCCTTTATAAAGGGAACTATCTTGATTTTGAAACCATTATCAGTTGTTTAGAATCAAATTTCTCAGTTTGTTATGATGTCGAAAACGATTCAGAAGAAATTCTCGAAGATAGGGAATTTGATGAAGAAGATCTTTTTGAAGATGAAGATCTCGACGAGGATTGTGAATTCTAATAACCATTAGACCGTAAAGAACAGATTAAGGAGAGTCTTCATCTCTATACGATTTTATTTCGTAAGAAGACTCTCTTTTCTACCCCCTCTATTGAGAAAAGATGCAACCTATAGTATAATGTAAGTAGGTACCTTTTATGGTATCAACTGCTCTTTAAAAAGGTTCTACCCTATTTTTTATTAGTGAAGCCCAATATTTTCTTAACAAGTGTTGAGGGTATATTGGGTTTTACTAAAAAATAGAAAATAATCAAAGGAGAAACGATGGAAAAAATAATTCCAGTTGGATTTTGTATTTTTTTGCTTGGTTCGCTGATACTGACTTGGTCGAAAACTTTAAACCGAAAGAAATTGATTTCCAATGGTCAGGAAGTCACGAATTCTTTTTTCGGGACAATACTTATTTTAGTTGGGGCTGTAATGATAGCCATTCCATTCTTTGTTGAGATATAAAGGAGAAAAATGAACTGGGATATTGTTTTTGTATACCTAATGGTACTCGAAGTAATAATCGAGGCTTACCAGATTGGGAAAAACCAAGGGAAACTTTGGGTCAATTTGGTCCAAATAGGAATATATGTGAGTACTTTTCTCGTGTATACCCTTAACAGAGGCCAAGGATCTTTTCCTTTTGGTTTGTTTCTAAGAGGAGCAACATTTGCTTTTATCATAGCGATAATTCTTGAAGTAAGTAATTTTTCGCTTGGAAAAGTGGAAAAGGGTAAATTTGGCCTGGGGCTAATTAATTTGGCTCTGTCCTTACTAAAGTTTCTTCCTCTTATTCTTTTGATTTTGTTTTTGACAGACTCATATATGTAACCGGTAGAACCCAATGGAGGGAACAATCTAATTAAGCCTTATGCTTATTTCTTAATTGTTCCCTCCAACAAACCTATTTCTTATTTAAGTCACTATAGATATATAGATATTCGTTATCACTCAACTTCACTTTCTTTTCACTCTTCATATCTTTAATACAATATCTATAGCTATACACTACCCCACCACTTGAAATAAACTTTTGAAATTTTTTCTTTAGAGCATCCATACTTTTCTCATCTAAAAAGCAATATATCTTTGTAAAATTCTTTAAGTCAAGTTTAAAAATATCCTCCCCTTCAAAAACAATATCCTTAGACATTGGGAAATGAAGAATTCTTTTTGTTCTAGCAAGAATAATCATAATTGGTGATATGTCATAGCCAAAACATTTACACTGAGCACTTCTGTATGCTTCAAGTACAATCTCTCCTACCCCACAACCCATATCTAAAAATGTATCATTTTTTTCAAGTCCCATGAGTTGAACAATTTCTGAAAGAACTCTTTGTGGAGTTTTTTTTGTTGGAGCTAACAAAGCATTAATTAATATCGTGATAAGTAGTCCCGCAAAAAGCATTACTGCGGTTGATATTAGTCCAATTGTAATTCCATTTAACATGAAGAGAGAATAATAATATATAATTAGGTATATGATAGACGGAATTTTACTAATAGACAAGGAGAAGGGAATTACATCATATGATGTAATTAGAAAATTAAAGAGAATTCTTCCGAAGGGTCAAAAAATTGGTCATGCAGGAACGTTAGACCCTTTTGCAACAGGCCTTTTAATTGTTTTACTTGGGAAAGCTACAAAAAAAATGGAAGAGATTTTGCATTTAGAGAAAGGATACCAGGTTAAAGCGGAATTTGGATATGCTACCGATTCTCAAGATGAAACTGGGAAGAAAGTAATTCAGGACAATAAAGGCCTAGTTGTTTCAAGAAACACTTTAGAAGAAATCATACATAAGAAATTTTTAGGAGAAATTCAACAAATTCCATCTTCTTATTCAGCAATTAAAATTAATGGGAAAAAGGCCTATGAATATGCTAGGGCCGGAAAGGAAGTTCAAATCAGTCCTAGGATAATTAAGATTTTAGAATTTTCTTGTATAGAGTATTCTTGGCCTTTTGTTACTTTTAATATTTTTTGTTCATCAGGAACGTATATAAGAACTTTAATTAATGATTTGGGCATAGAATCTGGAGCGTATGCGACTTCGGTAGATTTGAGAAGGTTTAAGATTGGAAAATATTTGTTAGAAGAAGCTTTAAGCTCAGAAGAAATCTCAGAAGAAAATACTGATACTGTTCTTAATAAGATTATAAATTTAAATAATAAATAAATGGAGAAAGGGAAACTATATGTAGTTGCTACACCTATAGGTAATCTAGAAGATATTACTTTGAGAGCTATTAGGATCTTGAAAGAAGCAACCTTTATTCTTTCAGAAGATACTAGAGAAAGTAAAAAGTTGCTTGATAAGTATTTGGTAGATACACCGTTGGTATCATATAGAGATCAAAATCACGATAAAATGATTTTTAAGATATTAGAGAAGTTAGATATGGGTATGAATTTAGCATTAATTTCTGACGCTGGAACTCCTTTAATCTCTGATCCAGGCTTCCGTTTAGTAAAAGAACTTTTGGAAAAAGAGTATTCTGTCATATCAATTCCTGGCCCATCCGCTCTTACTTCGGCAATCTCTATCTCGGGTTTACCAACAGATAAGTTTGTTTTTTTAGGGTTTCTTCCTAAAAGCGATGAAAGAAGGAAGAAATTGTTAAAGGAATATTTCCATTTGGAAAACTCAATTGTGATATATGAATCTCCGAAGCGATTACTTAGGTTACTTAGACTTGTATTCAATGAGTTTGGTGATAGGGAAGTATTCCTTGCAAAAGACATTTCAAAATTGAGAGAAGAGATTTTTAAAGGGAATGTTTCAGATATTCTTAAAGAATTAGAGAAGAGAGATTTTGAGAAGAATCCTCATGGAGAATTTGTTTGTATATTTAGGTAAAGAGATTTCTGTAATTTTCATCTGTAACCTTTTCAAGCTTTTCCATGCTCAAATTTTTAACTTGACAAGCAACTTCCATTATCTCTCGAATATCTTTGGGTTGTGCAAATTTTTCTTTTATTTCTTTATTTTTTCTTACCGATTGAGGAGGGAGAAATGGTCCGTCAGTTTCAAAAAGAATTTTATCAAGAGGAGTCTTTTTAAGGATCTCCCTAACAGTGTCACCACTTTTATATGTAATTATCGAATTGAAACCAACATGAAATCCGAGGTCAATTATTTGATTGAGTTGTGAGATATCTCCTGTGTAGCTATGAAAAGACCCTTTGAGTGTGCCTTTCCCTTCTTCGGCAATTATTCGAATTGCATCTTGGAGGCATTCTTTGCTTCCATTTACATCCCTTGAGTGAATACTCATTGGTAGGGAATTCTCAACTGCAAGTTGAATTTCGTTTCTTAACATAATTTTCTGTATCTCTTTCAATTGCTCTTTCTGTTCTTTGGTATATTCATTGTTAAGTGAGAATTGATAGTAATCAAGGCCACACTCCCCTATTGCTGAAACCTTTTTTTTCTTCTTGTTAAAAATATCTTCAAACAGAATCATCTTTTTCTGACACTTTTCAAAAACATCTTCAACAATACCAAGTGCAAGAGTTATTTCTTCAAAAAATGTAGGATGTAATCCAATCGCAACTTGTATAGTATTAGGATAGAGTTTGTTTGTTTCCTCTGCTATTTGGAAATTTTCATCAAAATCAACGATGTCAGTTCCTTGAGTGAGAATATATTTCCCATTATCTCGAAGAAAAGCATCTATTGAATCAATGTAGTTATTTCTCAATGGCTCCATTGCCAAATGAATATGGGAATCATGCATAAGCCATTTTACCATAGAAAGGGAAAGTAGTTTCAGATGATTTTTAAAAGCATAATATGATAGAATATATAAGAGATGGCAAAAAAATCAGGTCCGAATTGGATGTTGCTTATTACGATTTTCATTTTCTTACTTTCGGTAGGTGTGGTCGCTTACAAACTTTTGGAATCTTCGAGCTCTGTTAACTGCGAGTTTAATGGAGATGAAATTAAAGTTGGTGATTCTGTTGGAGAGAATAACAAAAAATGTGTATGTACTTCCGAAGGATTGTTGGTTTGTGAAGAAGGAGCAATATCTGATACAGTCTCGGAATCAACTTTCTTAACTGAAAATCTTTCTTTTTCTTACAAATTTCAAAATACGTTGGTTTCAGAAACACCCTCATTTTCAAACGTTAAAACAGTTGATGTGAGCCAGAGTGAGAAAAAATTGAAAGTTGTAATTGAAAGAGAAGTTTGGTGCTCTGAGGATAACGAAGCTCCAGATCAGACGGCATATTATCAAATAGAAGATAATAGCTTGCAACTATTTACTTTAACTGCTTTTGAGGTTGGGACTTATACAAAGAATTGTTTAGTCTCGAATACTTTTGAATTTAGTAATCTAGATATTCTAGTTGATGAGAATTTTAAAATAACGTACATGGGTGAAGATGGTAGCTCAAATATTCTTAATACTTGTGTTTACAACGGAATCCTTTATGGAGGGAATGACACCTTTAGTTCGCAAAAGCAAGGGGAATTATGCTCCTGCAATAATAACTCTGTAGAGTGCGAGTAGTATTTAAATAATCCCTAGGTAAAATCCCAGGATGCATGTGGCAAGAGTGAACAACCAAAATCTCATGACTACTTTGTATTGTGGCCAACCGTTTGCTTGAAAATGGTGATGAATCGGTGCGATTTTAAATACTCTTTTTTTGAAAAATCTCAGGCTGATTATTTGAATAAAGCTAGAAAGCATAATTAACCATGTAATAGACGACATAAATATGTAAGGGATTAAATTGTTTGTCACTAGTGCAACAAAAAACATTGTAAAACCAAGTGGCATTGCTCCAGGGCCACCATTCCAGAATCTTGCTGGAGGAATATTGAAATATAAATCAATTATTTCAACACCTAAAATTATTAATAGAATTGGTAGAAAATCATACTGTCCCTGAAGGATGAGTAGGAAAGAAAGGAAAATTGTGATAATTGTCATAATCCCAATCATTAATCCATCGGCTCCGTCAGTTAACTCTGTAGAATAGATTGCAAACTGCCCTACAACACCACTTAGTATTGCAACTAATGGAGTAAAGTTAACAATTAGATTATTGGTAAGATTTAATTTCTCAACATATCCTGTTTTATATAAAAGTAGCATAACACCAATATTCAATAATATAGAAAAGATCAATTTCCCAAGACGCCACTCAAAAGTCTCTTGGAAAGCTTTCATCTTCTCATTATTCTTAAACCCATTTGTAAAAATTACAACATCGATGAGTCCCCAGATCCCAAAAAGAATGAATCCAATCAAAAACACTTTTATTATTTCAGTTATTGACATGAAAAGAAGTATAGTCAAAGGAACGACAACCAAAATAATTAATCCTCCCATATTTGGTGTTCCGTTTGTTGTCGTTGTTTTCATTATCTTCATGAATAATGAATTATCTCCATCAGTGGCTCCAATCTTTGATTTCTTTATCCCACTCACTTGATTGAATTTGTAGAGGGCAGAAATCATAATAGGGGCAAATATTGTTGAAATGATAGTTGATACAAAAAGCAGTTCAATACCTTTTCTAATTTCCTGATTCATAATACTAAGAAATAAATTATTTCATTATTATCTCAATTTTTTCTTGGGATTTCTAGGTCGTCAGCAATCGCGAGGAATATTTTTTCCCATAAAGGAGCTGCAGTTAGCGTTGAGAAACTTGCAGTTTGTGGTTCTTCAAGCCTTACGAGCATAATCATTTTGGGATTTTCAATAGGTGCGAATCCTACAACTGTATCATTTGTGTAATCGCTTTTGTAACCTAGTTCTCCAATATTTGCAATCTGTGCAGTACCTGTTTTTGCTGCTACAGAGTAATTTTTCAATTCTTTAACCATTCCACCAAGCATTCCTCTTTCTACTGCTACCCCCATGGCTTCTTTTACAATTTGTGCTGTCTCTTTCGATATCGGTTGTGAAAGTACTTGGGGTTTTATTGAAATAGTTTCATCCTCATCAATTATTTGTTCGATAATATATGGTCTCATTCTTACTCCATCATTTGCAAAAACGCTTTGAGCGGAAATCGCCTGTAGGACAGTCGCCGATATACCTTGTCCAAATGCTGAAGTTATTACATCCAGTTTTGTCCAGTAATCAAAAGGTTTAAGATAGTTGGTTGATTCATCTTGCAAACCAATACCAATAAATTTTCCAAGCCCAAATTCTTGTAATTTTGCATAATACTTCTGCGCATCTACCTTTAAAGCTATTTGTGCAGTACACGGATTGTTTGATGTCCTGAAAATATCGGCAATATCTATGATGCCTGCGGGCTTTCTGTTCCATGTATATACTTTTGACCCTTTTAAATCTTCATATCCTGTGACTTTGTATAAATCTAAAAAACCTGTACTATCATCACACTTATAATCTTTATCGATTACTTTTGATTCTAGGGCAATTGCTACCGTTAATGGTTTTTGAATAGAACCGTATTCATAGACATCTGAAATAGCTTTGTTTTTCAAGATTGAAGTTTCAGGTACTCTCCAATACTCTGCTGGAGAGTAAGTTGGGAAATTTGCCATTACAAGTATTGCTCCTGTTTTAGGATCCATGATAACGACACTTCCACTTTTTGAGCGAGTATCTCTTACAACTTCTTCTAGTATTTTTTCGGCTTTGCTTTGAAGATTTGGCTTAATTGTCAAAACGAAATCCTTTCCTTCTCTTGGCAAAACAGGCTGATATTCAGAAGTTAAAATAACATTTCCATAGGAATCTTTCTCTTCGTATGTATAACCAGATCTCCCATTTATATCTCCGAAATAGTAGCCCTGGATCCCATATTGGCCCGTTGTTTTCCCCTCACTGTCCTTTCCTAAAAAGCCTAGAATGTGTGCAGCTAAAGTACCGTTTGGGTAAATTCTTTTCTCTTCCCTTTCGAAATAAAGGCCAAAACCTTGAGTGTTCTCGCCAAAAATCTCTGCATTCTCTAGGGCTTTCTTCTTCTCTGTTGACACTTGCTTTTTTAAAGAAGCATAAACAAAATCTTCGGTTAGCTTTGAACTAATTTCTTCTCGTTCAACCCCTAAAATACCCGATACTTCAGATATAAATTTCTCCTTGTCTTTAAAAAACTTCTCTCGCTCATCTTCTTCATTGCTTAGTGTCGCATATATATTCCATACAGGTTCGTCTACAGCTAGAATTGTCCCATCCGAAGCCGAAATTTTCCCTCTTGGAGCTATTGAGATTTGTGTAGATTTGTACTGTTCTTCAGAAAGATCTTTGAATTTCTCCGCATACAAAATCTGCCATCGAAATGTTTGAAATACTACTATAAAGGCGAAGAAAGAAATAACATACATAAGAGTTTTTGTATTTGAAGAAGATCCTTTCTTCTTATTTTTTCGACTCTGCCCTCTTCCTATATTTGCCTTGTGAAGATGCGTAAGACTTGTCATTTTTATTTATTAGCAACGATTGCTATTTCTTGTAGGTAGACTAGAGTTTTTTTGTTGGAGGGTGACAGTGACAATGTTTTATCTGCAAGTTTTTGGATTACTGTAATTGAGCCACTCTTTGCTATCTCCTCCTCCATTCCTCTGTTCTCCTCAATTAAATAATTCTTCTCTCCATTCATACTTTGGAGTTCAGTCCCAAGTGGTGCCAGTATTGAATTAATGATTAATTGGCTTAGAATAAACAAAACGAGACTTAAAACGAATATACTTGCCGCGATGTTTTTTGATGCATTATTTAATATTCGCATTAAAGTTTTAGTTTTTAATTAATGTCCTTAACTTAGCAGAAGCGGAGCGAGGATTTCTTCTTTTCTCATCATCGGTTGGGGCAATGTATTTTTGAAAAAGCATCCTTCCCTCTCCGCTTCTCGATTTGTCAATAAAATAATTTTTAACGATACGATCTTCTAATGAATGGAAGGTAATTACAGAGAGCCTTCCATTCTGTTTTAAGACCTTAAAAGAGTTATCTAAACCTTTTTCTAAGCTTCCCAACTCATCGTTTACCACGATTCGCAGGGCCTGAAAGACCCTGCGAGAAGGGTTCTTATTAATAGATTTATCAGCAGCCGGTACTGCTTTATAGATAAGTCTTGTAAGATCTCCAACTGTATTAATATTAGAAATATTTTCTTTGATTTCTTTTGATATTCGTTTCGAGTACTTTTCCTCTCCATACTTCCAGAATAATTGAGAGAGCTCTTTTTCCGAGAGGGCAATTAAGAGATCTTTTGCAGTTACTCCTAATTCATTACTCATCCTCATATCTAGAGGTTCATCTTCTTTTTGATAACTAAAACCCCTTTCATGAGATTCCTCAAGCTGTCTTGAAGAGAGTCCAATATCAAGAAGTATTCCATCAGGATTTCTTTTCGGAGAAAGGTTGCAAGCAATCCTGTCAATATCTGCGAAATTGGATTTTGTAATTATCCAGTTTGCCGCTTCATATTGTTGATAGTATTCAAGAACAAAATCTATTGCATATTGATCTTGATCAATACTGATTAGTAAACCATTTGGAGAGAGTTTTTTTAAAATCTCTATACTATGGCCCCCATCTCCTAATGTTCCATCAATGTAGAAACCATCAGGTGTTATTGAAAGAGAATCGAGAGATTCATTTAGTAAAACTGGGATGTGAATTTTATCCATTTTTTTCAACTGACATTTTACTAATTTCTTGCGCAATTTCTTCTCCATGCTCTTGAAGATAGCCTACTCTTTTTTGCCATTTCTCAGCGTCCCAAATCTCTATCCAATTAACCAGACCAATGAAGACAATTTCGGAGCCAAGATTCGCATGATTGAATAATGATTCTGGGATAACAAATCTTCCTTGAGAATCCATCTCTATTTCTTTTGCGCTTCCGACAAGAAATCTGCTTGTATCTCTAATATTTTTATCTGTAAAAGAGCCATTGATAACACCTTGTGCTACCTTTTCCCACATTTCTTTGTTAACAAGTATTAGGGATTCTTCATAGCCTCTGGTAAGAATTAAATCCTCACCAATTTGCTCCCTAAACTTAGTAGGAAGTGATACTCTTTTCTTTTCTCCAACCCTACTTTTGTATTCTCCGATAATCATATGGACACTATATCATTATTTGCCACTTTTTACCACTTCTTTCCACCAATATAGCTTGACGTTAAGAATGCTGTCAAGAGAAAAATATTACAGGCCTAGATATTACACTCTAGGCTAAACATTTCGGTCAAAAGCAGGATAATTCGTAAAAATTTGAGTAAATTATTTTACTTTGAGTATCCAACCGATAGATAAATTTATTAATTATCTTGCTTACTTGATAAATAAATGTATAAACAATATATTATTAAAGAGATTAGATTATTAATTGAGAAATATGAAAATTTTTTTAAAGGATCTAAAAGAGAGATTTCCTGAGTTTGAAATAAAAAATTATGATGAGTCTGCTTTTTTTACGGGTTTCACCTATGACTCTAGGGATGTCTCCCAACAGGACATTTTTATCCCAATAATTGGAGAAAAATTTGATGGTCACTCCTTTATCTGCGAAGCATTAGAATCTGGTTGCTCAATGGCGCTTTGTGAGAATAAAAGATATTCCTCTATTGAAGGAGTTAATAAGCCCTTAATTCTTGTCGACAGTATTCAGGAAGGATTAAAAAAAGTTTTAAATTACTCAATTGGATATATAAAGAAGCCCATTGTTGCAATTTCTGGAAGTACTGGAAAGTCGACAACCAGAGGTATGCTTGTCTCAATTTTAAAAAATCATATGAAAGTATTATCTTCCGAAAGGTATAATACTGTTTGGGGAAATGCCGTATTGCTAGGAAAATATGTTGATGAAGATGTTATTGTTTTGGAATGCGGTATGGATACAAAGGGTGAAATGGCTTGGCATGTAAATTCTGTTGATCCTGATTATGGGATTTTATTAAATATAGGAGAGGTGCATGCAGAGAAGTTGGGTTCTATAAATGAAATTTTCAAAGAGAAGAAAGATTTAGCCGACTATATGGAGAAGACAGGAAAACCATTAATATTAAATATTGATGACGAAAGACTCCAACATATTGCAAATAATTACAATAAGAGTGCTGAATTGGTTACATTTGGGAAAAAAGAAAATGCCCAATTCCAGATTTCTAATATTTCTGTGGATAATGAAGGCACGCATTTTACTTTTAAATATTACGATGACAACATTGTAGATGTAGATTTGAGTGTTTATGGTGAAGGATATGTATATGATGCGATGGCAGCCATAATTGTTGCTAATGAATTGGGAGTTAGTATTGATAATTGCGTCAGAGATATCCAGTACTATGAAGGACAAGAGGCAAGATTTCAGAAGTTGGAATTTGGGGATGTGACACTTATTAACGATGCATATAATGCGAATCCAGAGTCTATGAAGATGTCTATCAATACCTTTAGAAAATTATTTCCCAAAGAGTACTATACAATAGCCGTTCTAGGAGAGATGAAAGAATTAGGATCAATCTCTAAACAAAGGCATAGAGAATTAGGAGAGCATGCTTCACAAATGGAATTTAATGAGGTTTACTTTGTTGGTGATTATTTTTCGGAATTTAAAATTGGTGAACATCTCGAATCCGCAGATGAGGTTGCAGCACTTCTCAACTCGAAGTTGCAAGGGTTAAGGAATAGAAAAGTTGCAATCCTTCTTAAAGGTAGCCATGCCCTAGGATTATACTTGATTCCAGATTTCCTTAAGAAGTTAGGAATGATCTAACTAATTGATCCAGGCTATATCAGCTCCCAATTTTTGAAGGTTTTCTACAAAGTTTGGATGGGCACGTTTTATTGAATCAGCATTTCGGATTAGACTTTCTCCCTTAATTGTAAGAGCTACCATCATCAAAGCTACTGTGGCTCGAATAATGTTAGGACTATCAACAGTTGCTGGAGAAAGAGGTTTGTCTCCAAAAACAATTATTCTATAAGGGTCACACATAACAATATGTGCTCCAAATTTCATCATCTCTTGAATCCAGAAAAAGCCTCCTTCATAAAGCTTGTTCCAAAACATAATGTTTCCTTCGGATTTTACTGCTAGAGCAATCATCAGTTGAATTAAATCAGCTGGGAAATATGGCCACGGTGCTGCCTCAATTTTTTGAAGCATATTTTTCGTGTAAGGTTCTTGGATTACAAGCTTTGAAACTGGCTTGACTATTGCAGTGTCTCCCTCATATTCTATTTGTACACCGAACTTATTAAATGTTTTATTAATCAACGGGAAAAACTCTGGTTCTGCATTGTTGACTCTTATTTCGCCTCCTGTCATTGCACCTAATGCAAGTAATGTAGTAATTTCATGATGGTCAGAGGAGATCGAGAATTCTGTTGAGTGAAGCTCCTCCACTCCAGTTATTTCCAATGTAGAAGTCCCAACACCACTTATTTTAGCCCCCATTGATATTAAGAAATTGCATAAATCTTGGACATGGGGCTCTGAAGCAGCATTTGTCATTGTCGAAACACCCTTAGCTTTTGAGGAAGCCATAATAAAGTTTTCAGTTGTTGTCACACTCATGTAATCTTGCCAAAGTTTTCCTCCTGACAGTCTTCTGGGAGAATTTATTGTTAAGATACTATCTTTCTCCTCTGTCATGACTCCTAATCCATTTAAAACTTCTAAATGAGGATCTAATTCTCTAATCCCTAGGGAGCATCCTCCAATTTCTTTCTTAACTTCAATATGTTGCATTCTAGTTACCAAAGGACCAATTAAGAGGATAGCTCCCCTCATCCCCATTGGAAATCCATTGTTACCCAGATTGTCTTTAAAATGTGAATTGTTTACTTTAAGAATGCATTTTTTTTTATCCCATTCGATTTGAGAACCCATTGAAATCATTAAGTCTATTAATTTTTGTACATCAGTCAAGTCAGGGAAATTTTTAATAATAACATCTTCATTGGTTAAGAGAGAGGCACAAAGGATTGGAAGTGCTGAGTTCTTATTTCCTGCAGGTGTAATCTCCCCAGACAATTTATTTCCCCCTCTTACAATCAAATCTGACATATTTTTAATCTCTAAAATTAATATTTTGAATAATTTTTTCAGCTGCTTTTAAAACAAAAATTTCATTTGCCTTTTTCTCGTCAATAACTAATTTCTCTTTAGAGAACAATCGAAGAAGAACCTGAAGTTTCTCTGGAGTAAACTCTCCTTCGTGGATAATTTTTGCCAAGCCAACACTTTCTAAAATCTTTGCATTCTCCTGTTGCTCGTTATGTGTTACCCAGGGTATAGGTATTAATATTGATGGAATTCGTAAAAGTCCAAGTTCGTATACCGTATTTGCTCCTGCCCTACCAATAAACAAGTCAATATTATTTAAAACGAAGCCAATTTGTTCATTTCCTATGTATTTTGTAACAACTAATCGTTCTTTCAAGTCATTGGATAATTTCTCTTTCTCTAGGCACAAAAGCTGATAGTCATTTGTGATTTTACTATCTCCAGTTTGTAGAATTAATTGATAGTCTTGAAGAAGAATGGGAAGAGATTCCTTAATTACCTCATTAATAACATGTGAACCAAGACTGCCACCGGATATATAAATAATTGGTAATTCGTCTGATTGAGCAATCATTTTTCTCATTTCTTCTATAATAGGGCCTCTTCCAGAATTAAAGAAAATTTCCTGCCTGACTAAATTCCCAGAGTGAATGACTTTTTCTTTCGGGAAAAATTTTATTGATGATGGGTAAGCAACAAATATTTTTTTTGCAAATTTTGACACTATTCTGTTTGACAGGCCTACGGTTGCAGTTTGTTCATGAAGAAAGATTTGAGCTTTAAAAAAATTAGCGACAATACAAACAGGAACAGAAACAAAACCTCCTGTGGAAATAACAATATCGGGATGGAATTTGTTTAATATTTTGAATGAATCAACAAATCCCAATATAGTTCTAAGAAATAAGTAAATAGTTCTAAAAGTAAATCTTCTTTGCAATTTCCCCCCTCGAATATATAACTGTTTGAAATTTTCGTTTTTGAAAATTTTCATCTCTAGAGAATTCCCGGGCTTTTCTCCCTCCATTCCCAAATCACTTCCTATATACAAGAAATTGTTTTCATTAAGAATAAAATGTTTGTCTAGCTCATCAATAATTGATTTGGCACTAGAGATATGACCACCTGAACCCCCACCAGTTACGACTATTTTTTTTGCAAGAACTTCTTTGTTAATCATTTTAACCTTTTGAATGTTTACTAATATTAAGTAGTATACCAATACCAGCAAGTGTTACGATAGTGCTAGAACCTCCGTAACTTAAAAAAGGTGCAGGAATCCCAGTTAAGGGAATTAATCCGACATTTGCACCCATATTTAAAAGTGCTTGCAAAGTTAACCAAACTGTAATTCCAATTGCAAGGAGTTTTCCCTGCTTATCTGGAGCATTTAACCCAATTTTAAAACCTCTCCAGAGGAATATTGTCCATGCCACAACCAAAATAGTACCACCAAGGAATCCAAGTTCTTCTAGAATTACAGCAAAAATTGAGTCTGTAAATGCAGTGTTTTCAACAAGATACCCGAATCTTTGTCTTGATTGACCAAACCCTTTTCCCAAAAAACCACCAGAACCAATCCCGATTAATATCTGTTGCATCTGATATCCGTCTCCTCTTGGATCTGAGATTTCTCCTGTTGTAAGTAAATGAAGATAAGTAGACACTCGTCCAATTCTGTACGGTTCAAGCAACGCAGCAATTATGACAAGTGGAATGAACAGGACAAGAAGACTCATAAATGTTAGTTTCGCATGATCAGAACCTTCTTTCGCAATAAAATACATAATGAAAGAAGTTGTTCCAATTATCATTGTTGTTCCTAGATCTGGTTCCAACATGATTAATAAGGCTATAACACCGACAATTGCTCCGAAACTAACAAGAGATTTAAGAAAAGAGCCTTTTAATTCAACTTTAGTTTTGTCAGAAAAGTATTTATTGCTACTCATCCAACTTGAGAGATAAAGAATAACAGCAATTTTTGCAAACTCAGCTGGTTGTAAAGGGGGCAAAGGTCCAAAGGAAAACCATCTTTTTGAGCCATTAATATCTTCACCAAGGAGTAAAACCAAAATCAATGTAACTACAGAAATAATCATTCCTAATAATGACAATCTTTGAAGTTTTCTGTAATCGTAAATGTATAGAAATAGACCAATAATTAACCCGATGACAATCCAAACTAGTTGTAACTTAAGAAAATGAAAAGGGTCAGCGAATGATTCATTTGCCTTGTATACGCTAGCGTCAAAAATCATTATTGCTCCAAAAACAGTCATCAATATTGAGAAATAAAGAATGAATTTGTCAGGACTTTTTCTTGCTTCTAAGTTTTTTCTTTTTTTAGTCTGGTTTTTTCTAGACATATCAATACTTATAATATACTATATACATTAAGAAATATGAACGATTTTAAAAGAAAAGATTTGCTAATTGTTGTAGGAGGTCCGGGAAGTAGTGGCTCTTCTACACTCTCTAAGATGCTTTCAGAACATTTTAATATTCAAAGAGTCTACGCCGGATCAATCTTTAGAGAAAGGGTTAAAAGCTTCGGTTTTTCTACACTTGATGAATTTTATCAGAAAGCGAACAAAGAACTGTTTTACAAGATAGATAAGGAGGTTGATCAACGCTTAATTGATACTGCAAGGAAGGGGAATGTCCTCATAGAGAGTAAGGTTTTTGCGGGGTTGGCAACTGTAAATAATATCCCATGCACAGTTAAGATTTGGCTCGACGCTAAATTATCTGTTAGGGTGAAAAGGTCCATGGGGAAGCAGAAAGATTTGAGAGGAATGTCCAAAGTGATTGTTTTTCTGAAAACAGTGTTTTCGTTAATTAGAAGAAGGATTATCGATGGTAGAAGATATAAATTTTTGTATAAAGTGGATTATTCTAATGAAGAGTTGTACAATGATATTGTGTTGGATACTTCAAAATTAAACGAGAAGGAAACCTTTGATTTAATTTTAAGGAGGATAAGCGATGGAGGATACATTAACAATAAATAATGGCAATCAGCCTGCGAATATCCCTACCCCAGTTGAGTATGACAAGTTACACCCTGATCAGCAAAGAGAAGATTTGGACAGTGCATGGCTAAGATGGAAATGCATGGTGTGTGGGTATTTGTATGAGGGTGCACTTCCACTTAAAGTATGTCCCAAATGTGGTAATAACAATCCAGATAAGTTTGATGATGCAGAATAATGAATAGATTAAAATCTTTGAAGGGAGCTTTAATCCTTTTCCTACTTTTTTCATTGATTTTGGGAGGGATGTATTTCTTTACAAAAGGGATGAAAAAAAATAATCCTGAAGAGGAATTAGTATCCGATTCAGTGAGGTTTTCTGAAGAATATTCAGAGGTCGGTGAAAACAATGTGTTTGAGTATAAGACAGTAGACGAGACTATTAAGATTTTTGAAGCTGGTACGGGAGTTGTCTATCTTGGTTTTCCGGAGTGTCCTTGGTGTCAGAGATATGTAAAGTACTTAAACGAAACTGCTAATGAGGTTGGTCTCGAGAAGATCTATTATTTTAATATTCTTCAAGACAGAAAGGATAATACTGAAGGATATAAAAAATTATTGTCTCTTCTTGATGGATATTTGCTAAATGATAATGAGGGGAATCCCCGAATTTTTGTCCCAGATGTTACTGTAGTTGTAAACGGGGAGATTGTCGGACATGATAATGAGACTTCTATGGAGAGTGGCTCTGTTGATGAATATTGGACGGAAGAAAAGATTAAAAATCTAAAGAGTAGACTAAAAGATATGCTAGAAAAGGTTGTGAATAGTTGTAATACATGCAATATATAAAGGAAGTGGGAGAGGGTGGAAAGCTAGCGGACGGAAGCGAAGGATAAAAAGTGTAAGCGCTTCATATGTCGGCACAGCACAAGGTTCTCACCCTATCTCATTTTTTCAAGGAATATCTTAATCAATAAATTGATTTCTAAGTAGGATTTCTAATCCTGTGCATTTTTCCTCCGATCTGGGAAAGTGAATGGCCAAGATTGGCGAAGCCGGTTATTTGTATTTGTGGAGCAAGTTTATGTATATTTAATCTACATAAACTAGGTAAATCCTACTGGATAGCGGATCATTTTCATTTCCTTTCAATTCAGAACGATTTTGGGCAATCGGCGAAAAGCCAAGAGCCAACGATGTGCATTAATTATCTGATCGAATTATATGTGGAAATGTACTAGACAAACCCAACCGGAAAAGCCGAATTATTCAAAATTCCTCCTTTCACGAGCGATATTCCTTCTTTTAAAGAACACTATATTATATCAGAAGTTAGGAAATCTTACAATACTATGGGGTCCACTGGGTAATTAATGCAGGAAGAGAGAATCGAACTCTCACTCTATTTCTAGAACGGGATTTTAAGTCCCGCGCGTCTGCCTATTCCGCCATTCCTGCAAGGGATGAAGTAATTCTATCAAAAAAAGAAGAAAAATATAAGGTGACGACGGGACTCGAACCCGTGATAGCGGTTTTGCAGACCGCGGCCTTAACCAGCTTGGCTACGTCACCCTAGGAATTCAATATATCTTTAACGGTAACAATCTCTAATATACTATCTGTCTTTTTATTTTTTATTGAGCTACCGCTAATAATAGCAATTTTATCTAATAAATCCAACTTCCCACTGCCGTATATTTTCTCAACCGCTATTGATATATTGCTATCTCTATCATCAGAAAGCTCCTTTATATAATAAGTAGTTACTCCCCTGTAAAGAGTGTTCTCTCTAATACTTTCAAGTGAAGAACTTACAACGTAAATTGGTATAGAAGATCGATGTCTACTGACACTACCTACTACGCTCTTCGAATCAGATATTATCAAAATTGCATTGTAGTGAATTTCTTCCGATAGTTTACAGGCAGAGATTCCAAACCTATCTGTTTCTGTTCCTGCATCTGTTTCTCCATAAACAGGAGAAAACTTCATAATATTCTCAGTTCTTAGAGAGATCTTATTCATCATTTGTACAGCCTCAATTGGGAAATTTCCTGTTGAAGTCTCCGCTGAAAGCATCATGCAGTCTGCTCCATCCATTACGGCATTTGCCACATCTGAGACCTCTGCCCTAGTAGGTCTTTTGTTTGTCTTCATGGATTCAAGCATTTGTGTCGCAACAATCACGGGCTTTCCAGCCATTCTACATTTGTAAATAATTTGTTTCTGAAGAATTGGGACTTCTTCTAAATCAAGTTCTACTCCTAAATCTCCTCTTGCTATCATAATCGCATCACTCTCTTTTAATATCTCATCAAAATTTAACACCCCTTGCTTATTCTCAATTTTTGCAATTACTTTTGTATTACTACCTTCAAGAATACTTTTAACAATCTGAATGTCTTTCTTGTTGCGAGCAAATGAGGCACAAACAAAATCAAAGTTTAAATTTTTTGCATATTCAATATCCTGTTTATCCTTCTCAGTAACAGCAGGAAAATGGAGATTAATATCTGGAATATTTACGGTTTTATTTGGTTTCAAAATTCCTTCCTGTATCACACTGCAAACAACGTCTTTCCCTTTTATCTCTCTAACTTGGAGTTGAATATTTCCATCATCAAGAAGAATTCGAGTTCCAACCACCACATCTCTTTCAAGTGAAGGGTAGGTAATAGTTAAAACGTTTGAGTTTAAACGATCTTCTGAACTTAATGTTACAGTGTCTTTTACAATCGTTTCTTTGGATAATCCTTTCACTCTAACTTTTGTTCCTTGAGTATCCAATATTGTAGCGATTCTTGGGGATATATTTCTGATCTGTTTTGATACTCTCTCAAGTTCATTGTAATCAGCAAATGATGCATTTATTCTTGCTAATAGCATACCTGATTCAAACATTTTTCTAAGTACAGAATCATCCCACGAAGAAGGACCAATTGTAGCGATAATTTTTGTTTTGGCTATGTTGTTCATTGGGCAGTTTGGTATTTCAGTATACAACATTAAAGCAGGTTTTGTAATTTATTATAAAAAATTGTATCCTTTTATGTATTAGTTAAAGTACGAAAATAATGAAAGAAGGAACAAAACTAACACTAATTGGGATGCTTGCTTATTATTTCTTTATGTCTTTGTTTAAAGAAGCTTTTCAACTTCCCCAATCAGCAATGTATTTATTGGTTGTTCTCCTAGCAGGCGGTATAGTACTTGTATTAGTCTGTCCTTTTCTTAATTTCCTAACGATTAAATGCAATTTCATAACTTTTCTTTTAATGGGAACAATCCTTCTTTCTGGAGCGACGTATTTAATGAAGCTTTTTATGATAGATTTTGCAATTAATGATTTTGTATTTACTGAAATGAAGTTAGGGACAATTCAGATTAATGAATTCCTGGTTTCTCCAATAATTTCAGTTTGTGTTACCTCTTTCTTTACATCGTTCTTAGTAGGTATATATAAAGAGCTTGATAGGAGGTAAAAATTTTATTTTTACTGTATAATAAGAACTTATGGATACTTCAAAAATATTATTAATAGCACAAATTATTGTCTCTATACTTTTAGCCGTTTCCGTTTTGTTACAAAATAGAGCGGAAGGATTAGGCCAAATGTTTGGAGGTGGAGGTGAAATTTTTAGAACAAAAAGAGGCTTGGAAAAGTTTTTATACTACTTTACTATTGCTTTAATTGTTGTTCTAGTTATTCTTTCACTTGTAATTTTAAAACTATCTTCTAAGTAGTTGTTCTTATGAAGAAAGCAAAAAAAGTAAAAGATTCTCCAAAAGAGAGCTCTATTATGAAGAGTGTTTTGGAGGAGTTAAATGTTAAGGCTTCTCCCATTCAAGAAAAAAAGAAATTTGATTTACGAGATATTTTTTGGAATTATCCTGAGTTTTTAATCTCAACATATAGGAAATTTATTCCATTAAGTTATATTATTTTATTTGGGCTTCTTGTTTTTCTTTTTGTCCTGATTCTTAATTCTAATAGTTTTGCTAATTCTCTAAGAAGAAGTAATAGTGATGATACATTTGTAGAAGGTGTCGTTGGGGGAGTAAACACTTTGAACCCTATTTTTGTAACAAACAACTATATTGAGAGATCTCTGGAAAGCTTAATTTTTGAGAAGTTTGTAAATATTGATTCTAATGGTCAGCCTTATTCAGGGATAGCTAAAAATTGGGAAGTAAAAGAGAACGGTTTAGTATATATTTTCACAATAGATAAAGGCCATTTTTGGCATGATGGAACGGAAGTAACAATTGATGATGTTATTTTCACCTTTAATAGTGCTATTGAGTTGTCTAAGGAAGCAGGTTTTGATTCTGTTGGACTTGCTTTCGCAGAAATGGAGGTTAACAAAATTGATGAAAATACCATTCAACTTAAAATTAATGAAGCTAATCCTGTTTTTTTTAGGGCAATTTCCATTTATATTCTTCCACAAAAACATTTAAAAGATGTAGAAATAAATAAGATAGCCTTTGCTCCTTTTTCGAAAGCTCCAATAGGAAGTGGGAAATATAGCTTTGTGAAAATGGATACCACCTCTGTATTTCTGGTTGACAGTGCATATGATAGATATGAACCAAAGATTAAAAATTTTGTTTTTAAGTTGTATCCAGATGATAAATCTCTTGAAATGGCTTTTAGAGTTGGGAGATTAGATAGTATAGGTTCTTGGGATAGGACTCTCTCAAATTATGTCAAAGAATATTCAAATTTTGTTAATTATGAAATTGTTATCCCAGATAGGGAGAAATTAGTTTTTATTAATATTCGCAAAGAATCACTGAAGGATAGGAACATTCGTAATTCACTAAATCTTCTGCTTGATAAAGAAAAATTACTTGATGAATATAATATCGGAGGGAAAGTATTAAAGGGACCTTATCCGTCTTCTTCTTGGGCTTTCAATAAAGATGTTGATTTCCATGACTATAATCCTTCTAAAGCAGGAGAAATTCTTAAGTCTTTAGGATATTCAATTAATCCAAATTCGGGTTATTTTGAAAATGCTCAGGGAGAGGTTCTTACCTTTACTATGTCATACCTTTCCAATCCCTCAAATAATAGATTGGTTAAATTAATTGTGGATTATTATAAAAAAGAAGGAATCTTCATTAAATTGGAAGAACTTGATTACGAGAGGATAACTCAGGAACTAATTGCGACAAGGAATTTTGAATTGCTTCTTTACGAAATTGAAACAAGTGTTGATCCTGATCAATACAATTTGTGGCACTCTCTTAAAATAAATTATCCAGATCTGAATCTTTCTGGATACGAATATGATAGAGTTGATATTTTACTTGAAGAAGGTAGACAGAGTCTAGACAGGGCAGTTCGAAAACAAAAATATCTTCAGTTCCAAAAATACTTAGTAGCGGATTCACCTGCTATATTCCTTTATAATCCTCTTTTTGAATATTATGTTAGAGAGAATCTTGAGGGTATAGATTTTAGTAATATCTCTCACTCATATGAAAGATTTCATAATATTGAAGATTGGTATTGGAAATAATTCAAATCAATGCCAAGGGGGGGATTTGAACCCCCACCCTATTTCTAGGACTACGTTCTGAACGTAGCGTGTCTGCCATTTCACCACCCTGGCGCACATTTGTTACTTGGATTTCTTTTCTTCTTTCTCGTCCTTTGTCTCTTTCCCCTTCTCATCATCAGGGTCATGGCTTTTGAAGCTCTTTAAGAAATCGACTTTAGAAATAATTTTCTTTTCTTTTGGTAACTCATTTGTTCTAACTTCATCTTTAACTACAGGAGGGTTTTCGATGTTTACAGTCTTATCCTTTAGTTTCTCAAGCAAAGTGAGATTCTTCTCATCTTTTGATGTGGGTTTTACAAATTTCTTTTCTACTTCATTTACAACACGATTTTCCTCTTTCTTTTTAGAGAAAGATAATAGAAGGAAACCCACTAAAAGGCCAATTAAGAAAAGGCCAATTGAGAGTACAAGTAAATCAATATGATCTGAAGTTAAATTTCTTAAATCATCTTTAGTAAAATCTTTAAATGTGAAATAAATAGGAGTGTTTTTTTCTATCCCTCCATTATCAATTTTTCTTTCGGAAACATCTAGAGTTAATGGTTCTGCTAGTTCACTTGAATATCCATATTTCTTTGCAAAAGCACTAAATGTATACAACCCTTGAGGGATATCTTCTGCAATAGTTAAAGTCCAAACTCCATCCTGATCAACTTCTGTTTGTTTAACAACCATCTTATTATTAGAGTTTAGAATCAAAGTAATCTCCGAGCCAGCTAGTGCTCTACCAGTAAAAATTATTCCCTCACTATTTATATTTGGTGTGTTAAGAGCTGGAGGACGCGGTGTAATAATTAAAATTTTTGTTAATGTCTGAGAAACATCATATTGGTCTAAAAATCTGAAAGTCAAAGAGTGACTTCCGATGCTTAATGCTGGAAGAGTAAAAGGACTTTGAATTTTGTTGTATTCTTTCTCGTCCAAACTTAATTCCACTCCACCCTTCTCTTTGGAAGGATCAGTGAAATTAAGAAGAAGGCTTGGATTATCAGTAATATTGGGAATGTCCAGATCAAGCATTTCTTCAAGAGAGCTTCTAGTCTCCTCTTTGTTATCTTGAGCAAAAGATACAAAAGGTAAAAAGAAAACAAAACAAAGAAGAAGTAATTGGGAGATTTTCTTTAATTTCATAAAAGGCAGGTAAAAATTTATATATTTAAATTCTATCAATAAAAAGAATACCTTCAAGATGATCTTTCTCATGCTGAATGGTAATTGCATTTAAATCAGAGAATTTTTTAACATGTTTCTTTCCCTCTAGATCTTGAAAAGTAATTTTAATTTTCTTATACCTAAGTACCTTCTCTTCTCTATTAGGGACGCTTAAGCAGGATTCCTCAACACTTGTTTTTGAATATCCCAAAGGTTGAACTATTGGGTTGATAAAAATTTCCCATTCATCAGTATCGTAATTCAAAAGAAAGAAAATATTTTTATTCTTTCCAACTTGTGGAGCTGCAATACCTCCGGCAGGTTCTTGGCTTCTTTTTGCTGTTTCAAGTAAGTCCTCTGAGAAATCAATAAGTTCTTTCTTGCCAAATTCGTCTTGTTCAACGGGGGAGCTTTTTGTTCTAAGTATTTTCTCCTCTTCTTTGTTATCAATTGTAAGTATTTTTAATTCTTTTGCCATAAATAAAGTATACCACAATTATCAATCTACCAGCCTTCAGATTAGAAAATCTGATTACTCTTCATCATCATGATCATCATTGTCATCGTCTTCAATTGAATTCCCTTTTTGTGGGAGAATGATTGAGATTATTAATAAGGTAAGGAGTATGACTGGAAAAGAGATTAATATTATAAGAAAGTAATTCATAGTAAGTTATTTTAAATTATTAATAGAACCAACCATTTTTTCTGTAAGTGAGAAACAACATCCACAGTAATTTTGTTTGTAGAAGCCTGAATGAGTCTCATTTAAGGATGAGTCTAATTCAACAAACTCTAAGTTGTAATTCTTATTTGTATCCTTAGCTATTTTTAGTATCCTGTCTTTCTCCTGGTAATGGCTTGTTAAGAGGGTTGTTGTTAAATAGTGAATATTTTCTTTCTTTGCGTATTCGAAGAGAAATTTTATTCTCACTTCCCAACAATTATCGCATCTATTCTTACTATTACTGAGTAATACTTTACTCATATACTCTTTTGGGGAATAGTTTGGAATGATAATATTAATATTCCAATGTTCTTTTAAATCTGGGAGAACTTTTTTTACGGCATTTAATCTCTCAAGATACTCTGCCCTAGGATGTATATTGGGATTGTAAAAAAGTGACACAACCTCTGAATCGTCATTTATAAAATCTTTCTCTTCCAGGAAATTGAGAGCATTTAGTAAACAATCAGCACAACATGTATGAATCAAAATCTTGTCTATCATATAATCTTGATTATACAGTATTTTAAAAGTATACTTCTGTTTATGGGCAAATATTCTATTGAAATTGAAAATTTTTCTAAATCTTTTGGTAATTTATTGGCTGTTGATAATCTCTCTTTTAAAGTCAATGATGGAGAAGTTTTTGCGTTTTTAGGAGCAAATGGCTCTGGAAAGACAACAACGATTAGATGCCTATTAAAGATTTATCAAAAGGATAAGGGAAGGTTAACAATAAATAATGAAGAATTTAGTGAGAAATTAAATAATAAGATAGGATATCTTCCAGAAGAAAGGGGTTTGTATAAGGGGGTTTCTGTTTATGAAATTCTTGAATATACAGCAAAGTTAAGAGGTCTTTCTTCAGATATTGCTCGAAGAAAATCAAATGAATATCTGGAATATGTTGGAATGATTGAACATAAAAACAAAAAAGTCTCTCAATTAAGCTCTGGCATGCAGCAGAAAGTTCAACTTGGAACTGCATTAATTCATAATCCTGAGATTTTGATACTTGACGAGCCTTTCAAGGGATTAGATCCTGTAAACAGGCAGCTTTTTATAGATATTTTTGTTGAGAGAGCAAAGAAAGGTACTACTATTTTATACAGTACACATGTTATTGATGAAGCACAAAAAATGGCTGATAGCCTTTTGATTATCAAAGATGGAAAGAGATTAGAGTATGGGAAGGTAAACGATGTAAGAAAGAAATATGGTAGTGACAATATAATCATTGAATTCGATGGGAAAATTCCTGACAAAGAGACTAAACTCTATAGCTCGGTAATTACCAATAAAAAGATTGAAATTACTCCAAATAAGGGTATTAAAACTGAAGAAATATTAACTCAAATCATAAAGAATGGAACAAAAATATTGAAAATGGAACTAGACTATCCAAGTTTAAATCAGATTTTTATTAATTTAATGAAAGATTAGATGGGAAGAATTTTTGAGATTGCAAAATTCGAATATCTGAAGATTATTAAAACAGTATCTTTTTGGGCGGCTACTCTGTTCTTTCCAATTTTTATGGCTTTGATTATGGTAATCTCTGGTTTCTCGTCCATTCAGGCCAATAAGAAAGCTCAGGAGGGTTCAAATCTGACAAAAATATACATTCTTGATGAGGTTGGAATAATCCCTAACAACTTGATTTCCGAACCGTTAGAAAAGATAACAGATATTAAATTAGTTGAGAATGATGTTAAAGAAGATTCAAGTAAGGTTATCATCCATTTACCCAAGGATTTTCTAAAATCTTTAAAATACGAAGTTTATCAAAAAGAGACTGGTGATTTAATGAGAATGGCAAATATCCCAATCTTGATGGAAAGCCTTATTAAATCTAGTGCAATAGAGTCAATTCAAGATGAAAAATCCAAATTATTATTAAGCGGAAAAATTTCTTCTGAAATCTTCAGTTATCAAGACGACGGGAATGTTGTAAAGCAAGGTTTTGATAAATACGTGCTCCCAATTTTATCAATGGTAGTATTTTTTGTAACTGTATATATTTCCTCCTCTTACCTTCTTCAAAGTGTATCGTCAGAGAAAGAGAACAGAATGATTGAGACAATGTTATCTATAGTTGATAAAAAATCATTAATGTTGGGTAAGATGATTGGATTGATGTTGGTTGTGATTACACAACTTATGGTTTGGTTGATCTTGGGAGTAGTTATTTTTACTGTAGCTTCAAAATATACAGAAATTAATTTACCTTTTGATATAGCGAAGATTGATTGGTCTGCCCTCCCCTATTCTATATTCTTTATTATCACAGGTTTTCTTTTCTTCGGAGCAATTATGATGGGAACTGGTGCCATTGGAACAGGTGCAGAGGATAGTAGAAATCTTTCAAGTATTTTCATTATGCTTTCCATTGCACCAATATATGTTATGCAATCACTATTAATGGACCCAAATTCATTGGTCTCAAGAGTGTTTACATATTTCCCGTTTTCTTCATATATGGTAATGATGATAAGAAATTCTTTGGGTACTCTCCCAAATAAAGAACTATTCTTGGGAATGATTCTTTGCTTGTTGTATGTAATCATTGCTATTTGGATTGCATACAAACTTTTTGAGTTGGGTTGTTTGATGTACAATAGAAGAGCCTCGTCAAAAGAAATGATTGAATTCCTTTTCAGAAAAAAGCGAAGTTAACATTTCTCAATCAATTTTTTGTTTGTATCACAAAGACTTTTTTCACTTTGGAATTGCTACTTGTTTTTTCTAAAATATGGTATAATTTAAATAGCTATAGAAGCTTTCTTTTTTGGAATAGCTTAGAGTGTATTCTCCCATTTAGTGGTGTAGCGGATTTAATTTTTATTTATTCTTATAATAATGGGTAAAAAGTTATTTGTAGGAAACCTTAGCTGGAATGTCAGAGACGAAGAGTTGAAGGCAGCATTCTCAGAGGTTGGAACTGTTGAAGAAGCAGTTGTAATCATCGACAGAATGAAGAACAGATCCAAAGGTTTTGGATTTGTTACTATGTCTAGCGAGGAAGAAGCACAAAAAGCTGTTGCAGAACTCAATGGAAAAGAAGTTGATGGCAGAGCTATCAATGTTTCCGAAGCTAGGGAAGAAAGAAGAGAATTCGATAGATAAATATAGCTATTTTCTTTAGAATTTGAATTAGGGAGGAATTTATTCCTCCCTTTTCCTTTTTAAAATGGGTTAAATTTTTGTAATTCGTTATAATTCTTTTTGTGAAGATTACTACTGCTCGGAGAGCTTTTCTAATTGTTGTTTCGCATAGAAGGTAAGATTCTCTCTCTTAGACCATACTCTCTCCGTGCTTTTTAAGAGCTTTTTTCTTAACCTAATATTCTTGGGTGTAATTTCTATTAGTTCATCTTCTTTAATAAATGAGAGTGCATATTCAATAGAAAGCGTGATTGGTGTTTTTAGAGAGATTTCTGTTACTTCTGCGTGAGACATTCTAACATTTGTTTTGTGTCTTGCTTTGCAGGGATTTACTTCTAAATCATCCTCTGTGTTGTTAATCCCTACAATCATTCCTTCATATACCTCAGTTGAACCTGTGATAAAAAGTCTTCCTCTTTCCTGTACACTCATAAGCGCATAGGCTAGTGCTGTACCAGTTTCAGAAGAGATGATTACTCCTTTTCGAAAAAGCTCATTTCCTTTCTCGTGAGTTACATAGTCAATTATAGCGCTATTGATAACCGCAGTTCCCTTTGTAGCTGTCATTAACGTTCTGTGAAGACCAATGAGATTTCGTGTCAATATGTGGAATGTAAATCTACTTTCTCCTTGTTCGTTCTCCATATTAACCATCTTTCCTTTCCTTTCACTTACCTCTTGTGTGACAACGCTCATATACTCCTCAGGAGCGTCAATGATCAACTCTTCTAAAGGCTCACACATGATTCCATCAATCTCTTGTAGTATTACTTCGGGTTTGCTAAGTTCAAATTCGTATCCCTCTCTCCTTAATTGCTCAACTAAAATTGCCAACTGCAACTCACCTCGTCCTGAGACATAGTGACTGTTTGAGCCTTTGCTCTCAATCTTAAGACTAATATTAAGGTTCTTTTCTTGATCCAATCTCTGTTGTAACTGTTTGGCTGTAACTAGCTTTCCTTCTTTTCCAACAAAAGGAGATGTATTCGCAGAGAATTTTACTCGTACTGTAGGTGGGGTAATCTTTATCTCTGGTAAGGCCTGGGGATTTTCTGTACTACATAGAGTTGCTCCTATATCTGTTGAATCAATACCTGTAATTGCAACTATTTCGCCCACCTGTGCATTGTCAATTTTTTCCCATTCGAGACCATTTTTTGTAAACAACTCGTTTACCCTACCCTGTTTTTTTACGAATCCTTCTTTATCAGAAACAAGAACAATTGGTTCTCCAACTTTTATTTTCCCATTGGAAATTTTCCCAATTAAATATCTTCCTAAATGTTCATCATACTCAATTGAGGTAATTTGCATTTGAAAGGGTTTCGTTTCATCTCCTTTTGGTGCTGGAAGCGAGTTGTATATTTCTTCAAAGAGGGGAAGTAGATCCCCTGGGGTATGATTAGCCAATGTCAAATCACCTTCAGGAAGCTTTTCAAATACTTTTCCTTCCCTTGATATTCCATAAAAGGTTTTAAAATCTAGCTGTTCAGGTTCTGTTGCAAGAGAGAGAAATAGATCATTTATTTTTGAGAATGTTTTTTCTACATTAGCCAACTTCTTATCTATTTTGTTTATCAATACAACAGGCTTAAGTCCGAGTTCTAGGGCTTTTTTAAGTACAAATTTTGTTTGAGGCATCGGACCCTCTTTTGCATCAACTAGAAGAAGACAGCTATCTGCCATGTTTAGTGTTCTTTCAACTTCTCCTCCGAAATCAGAGTGTCCTGGTGTGTCAATGATATTGATTTTAATGTCTTTATAATGGACAGAAATATTCTTTGCACTAATTGTAATGCCTTTCTCCCTTTCTAACTCTCCCCTGTCAAGAATCTGGGTCTGCTTCATTTCCTCCTGGTTCTCCCTAAAGAGGTGTGTTTGTTTCATAAAGGCATCGACCAATGTAGTTTTCCCATGGTCTACGTGTGCTATGATTGCAACATTCCTTAATTTTTCTTTACTGTATTTGATTTCTGACATAACAAATGGGCATTTTACCACTAAAACAGAGGAATTGAAAGTATATGAGTGTTGGCTCTATGGGGTATTGTGAACTATAGGAACTGGGAGTATAATACGTTCAAGGAAACATGTTGGCGAGGATATTGTACCACACATGTCCTTCCGACGTCTTCCTTACTATAGCTATTTAATTAAATTTTTGTTGGGGATAATTTAATGATATTTAATAAAAAATTGTTTAGGGAATCTACATACAAGATTCTCACTGTACTGTTTTTGATTGGATATAATTTCACACCACCCATACTAGCTGCGAATGAGATATTGAATTTGGATGTTCCTGTCGGAACTGAAATTGTTCAAGAGATAGATCATTCGGAAGATATACTGGAGGAAGGTATTTCTGATCCTGAGTGGATAGCAAAGGGAGAAGAACTTGACGAAGCTATAGAAGAAGAGACACCTCTTGATGTTCCTGCCCAAGAAGAAGAGGACCTTCTAGAGGGAATTGTGCCAAATCCTCTTTTGACAAAACCAACACCAGCTAATATTCTTGAAGAGTTAACATATCCCACATTTGTTGTTGATGAGAAAGTTGCAACTACTACTGGTAATGTGGAGATTGGTAAAACATATATCGCTCCACAGAATAGTAAAGTAAGAGTGTTTTTTACTAAGTTACCAGAGAATCCATCTAAGTTAACAATAGAGGAAATTACATTAACACAGGAAGAGATAGAGGCAACAGGAGCGGTTAGTGATAAGGCATATGATATTAAAACAGATATGATTAATGGTACTTTTGAATATGATTTAACACTTCCGAACACTGATAAAGATTATACCTTGGGTTATGTAGAAAATCGAAGTGGATTATTAACTGGAGTAAAAGAGGTTACAAATGAAATCCGTGAAGAGGGAGATGTAGTCAAAATTAAAGAGTTAAATCATTTTACTATTTATTTACTTACTATTCTTCCAACTGATTTTCCTTACGTATGCGGTGATTCTCCTTGTGCTGCGGGGGAGATTAAGATATTCAACATGGAACTTGTTAATGCAGATACAGAACTTCCAATAACTTCCTGTAATCAGGGAGATCCTGCAATTCCTATTTCTATTAAAGTAACCTATGCAGTTGAGTCATCAAATAGGTATTCAATCTTTATTGAGGGAGAAATTTATCAGAATGGAGCATTTCAAGAGCGTATTAATTCTCGAGCAACTTGTGTTGATCATGTAGTGTCTACAGGTTTGACATATAAAACCTTTGATACGGATTTCTCTTGGAATTGTGGGCAAGATATTTCAATTAAAAATTTAAAAATATCTTGGTATCAGAATGACCCTTCTACCCCTGCTTACCCAGCTCCAAGATATTGTGATGCAGTATTTGGAACAAACAACTGTCCTACAGGATCAAAATGTTTCTTCTTTGGGTCCACAGAATATATTGTTCCTTTGCCACCAAAATTAACTTTAGTTAAGGAATTTTCTCCATCAGGAAGTGGTATAGCCTCCGAGTGGTTATTATCTGCTTCATCTTTAGGAGACACTCTTTCTGGATATCCATCAGGGGGAAACAGTATCTTTGGGATTGTTAATCCAGGGACATATTCTCTTTCAGAATCTGGAATAAATTCAGATAAATACACTGCAAGTCAATGGAGTTGTATTAAAAATGGAGGAAGTCCAGTTCTAGGTAATTCTATTACACTCGCGTATGATGATGAAGCAACGTGTACGATTACTAACACCCCAAAGCAGGGGACATTAGTTGTTAAAAAGGTAGTAGTAAATAATAATGGAGGATTGAAAACTTCTTCTGATTTTTCTTTTATTGTTAATAGTGGAGTACCAGTCTCTTTCGAAGCAGATGGACAGAATGACTTAACAGTAAACCCTGGTACATATACAATAACTGAACCTTCATTTAGTGGATATGGTACTACATATGATAATTGTACAAATGTTGTTATTCCAGCCAATGGTTCTGCTACTTGTACAGTAACAAATAATGATATTGCACCTCAACTTACTGTAATTAAAAATGTTGTTAATGATAGTGATGGAGAAAAAGTTGCAGGTGATTTTACAATTAATGTGTCGGGAATTAATGTGTCAGATGATCAATTTCCAGGTTCAGAAGTTGGAACAGTAATAACCCTTGATGTCGGAGCATACTCTGTAACAGAAATTGAAGATAAAGATAACTATACAGTAAACTATTCAAAGGATTGTTCTGGGAATATAGAAATTGGAGCAAGTAAAATATGTACGATTACTAATTATGATATTGACCATATACCAACTATAGAGGTAACTAAGACAGCAAATCCAATGATAGTCCCAGAGACGGGTGAGAATGTACTCTTTACATTTACAGTTCAGAATACAAGTAGTGAGGAACCAGTAACAATCACAAGTTTAAGTGATTCAGTATACGGGTCATTGGTAGGAGATGATGATTGTAAAGTAGGAACAGTATTAGCAGTAGGATCAATTTGTGAGTTTAGTATTACAAGATGGGTAGAGGGAGACTTTACAGGACCAGATCATGTAAATACTTTCACCTCATATGCAAAAGATGACGAAGAGAACTCTGTATATGACACAGATGATGCAACAGTGGACTTTAGTGATGTAGCACCATTGTTAGAAGTAACAAAGAGTGCAAATCCAATGATAGTACCAGAGACCGGAGGTAATGTAACCTTTACCTTTACAGTAAAGAACATCTCAACTGAAGAGCCAGTAACAATTACAAGTTTAAGTGATTCAGTATATGGTACATTAGCAGGAGACGATGATTGTGAGGTAGGGACAGTATTAAGTGCAGGAAGTACCTGTGGATTTACTTTTACAAAGTGGGTAGAGGGAGACTTTACAGGCCCAGATCATGTAAACGTATTTACAGGGAAAGCAGTAGATGATGATGGAACAGAGGCAACAGACACAGATGATGCAACAGTAGACTTTAGTGATGTAGCACCAT
>JAAZBX010000006.1 GCA_012513575.1 Candidatus Dojkabacteria bacterium | reverse complement strand
TCGAACCCGCGACCTACACATTGGCAATGTGTCGTTCTAGCCAACTGAACTACTCTCGCGTGGTGCCGAGACCCAGGCTCGGACTGGGGACCCTCTGTTCTTCAGACAGATGCTCTACCAACTGAGCTATCTCGGCATACAAAAAATGATATCAAATATCAAAGCCATTATCAACTAACAATTTCTTAATTTTTCTCTTAAAATCCTCTTTACTATTAAAATTTTTAATGCTCTTGGATATTAAAGAATAATCCCATGGATAATTTGAGAACTCGTAAAATTTGTTTTTAAATTCCTCAATTGTTCTGTTTTTTATAAACATACCATTTTCCCCTTCCCTAACAGTATCCAAAATTCCTCCTTGAGAGAGTGCAAGTATAGGAGTTCCACAGCTCAAAGCCTCAACAGGAAAAATTCCATACTCTTCTATTCCCATTAATATATACCCTTTTGCTCTCGATAAGATGTCAAATTTTTCATCTTCAGAAACCCATGATTCAAAAGAAATATTTTTACAATCACGATATTTTCTTTTGTATTTCTTCATCATCCCACCACTTCCAATAACCTTAAGATTAAAACCTATCCATTTAGCACATTCAAAAAGAAATTCCCCTCCTTTATTAGGTTCAAATGGAGCACCTGAAACAAAATACTCCTCCCTCTCACTTATAATATCCCCTTGAGACAAATTGACAGGTGGAAATACAACCTTATCAACTTTTCTTCTCCAATACTTATATATTCTTTTGGCTACAAAATTAGAATTAGAAATAATGACATCTGGCCGAGAAGAAGCCACAACATCCCAAATTCTTAGCCAATGTATTATCTTTGCGTATACACACTTAAAAACTTTTTTCTTAAAATACAATTCATACATATCCCAAATATATCTCATTGGAGTATGAACATAAGCTAGATGAAAAGTGTCAAGAGGGGTAATTACACCATGAGACACAGCCCAAGATGAAGAGATTACTAAATCATATGAGGAGAAATCAAATTTTTCTATTTCAAAAAGCCAAAGAGGTAAAGTAAATCTATAAAATTTCTCGATAAAAGGAAGGGTATTCAATTTGGAGGTAATAATTCTATGCGAGTTAATACTTTCAGAAAGTTTTCTCACTCTACTTTTCTTTGAACATGCAAAAAGTGTAAAGATATCAGAATTCGGGAAAAGCCCAGCAAACGCCTCAAGTACCTTTGCACCGCCAGCCATTTTGAAAAGAGAATCCGTAACCAAAGCTACTTTTAATTCCTTTTTATTTATCATCTCCAATAATTACTACAGTACCTTTTCTTCTTCGGTAAAAACCTGGTCTAGTAAAAATCATAAACCCTCCGAACATAAGCAAAACAGCACCTACTACAATTAGAAATTTAAAATCGAATATGCCTGTATCTACATCTGGTTTGATAACGCTACCCTCTGAGAATTGGAACACTATATTCTTTGGCTTTTCTGTTAAAAGATTTTGAGGAGGACTTCCATCTTTCATTATCTGAGTATCAAAAACCCCATTATTTGTATCAAATTCCCAATCTAGGTAGGTTGTTTTTTCTTTCAAGACTTCAAAAGTCAGTCTGGCCATTATTTCTGGCTTATC
The DNA here is from genome assembly GCA_012513575.1 of Candidatus Dojkabacteria bacterium. GTDB lineage: Bacteria > Patescibacteriota > Dojkabacteria > SC72 > SC72 > UBA5232. The sequence goes on along the minus strand of JAAZBX010000006.1, from coordinate 22,113 downwards.
GGAAGTAGAAAAAGGCGTTCCTGTCCCAGACTGAGTAAACCCACTAAGCATTACTACTCCATTATCATTGTCCAAACTAGATTCGTCTTCAGGCCAACTTTCAAACAATGAGCTATTCCTTTCAGCTTTCTTAAGTCTTAAAACAGTTGGGTCAAAAAGTACTACAAATTTTGCAGACATTACTTCTTCCCCTGAGGTGTCTATCAAAACATCTACAGTAAATCCTTTAGAGCTATCCACAATGATTCCGCCATCAGGATAAAACGAAAAATTTGCTCCTGCTGCAAAAAGATTCGAGGAAGAAAAAAAGAAAATAAATGATACAATGAATATTATTAATAATTTTTTGATTATCATACTAAATAATACTATCATAAAATCATGGATACTTTAAAGATTCTTTTAGTAAGTATAGTACAAGGTATAACAGAACTACTCCCCATCTCAAGTTCTGCACATATTATTCTGTTTGGGACCTTACTTAAAATTGACATAACCTCAGCACTTCTTGTTCTTTTTCACTTTGGTACTACTTTAGCAATTATTCTTTTTTTCTGGAAGAAAATTTTTTACAAATTATTTTCTAAAAACAAATTAGTATTTTTGTTAAAATTATTTCTCGCGAGCCTTCCTGCGGGAGTAGCTGGTTTACTCTTTGAGAATACAATTTCTTCGAGATTGCATCATCCGTGGATATTAGGCACTTCTCTTGTTTTCTGGGGAATACTTATGATTTTTGTCGAAAGAAAATTTACTAAGATTCATAAAGAAAAGATTAATGATATTGAGGAAATCTCTTGGAAACAAGCATTCATTATTGGGCTTTCTCAAACAGTTGCCTTAATCCCTGGGACTTCGAGATCTGGGATTACAACAATGACTGGAATACTCCTTGGACTTGATAAATATACAGCTTTTGAATATTCATTCTTTTTAAGTATCCCAGTATTAGGTGGAACATTTGTATGGTTATTTCTTAGAAACCAAGTAGATTCTATCCTTAGAATTGTGGGAGAACCGATAATTCCAAATATTATTATTACAATATTTGGAACACTCTTATTTAGTTTGTTAACTTTATTTGTTTTGAAGAGAATAAAAAGAAAAAATTGGCTAACATTTTTTGGTATTTATAGAATTTGTCTTGGGATATTAGTACTTCTCTATTTTTATTTATAACACTGACCTCAAATCAACCCCGGTCATATTGGCTGGTATGTCAGAACCTAACAGACCCAATATTGTTGGAGCAACATCTGCAAGAATTCCCGTAGTTCTTGATTTTGATCCAGTTCCAATTTTCAACTGAGGGACACCCTTGGTGGGAGTAATTTCTTCAAGTGTATTTGCAACAATCAAAGGCACAGGATTACTTGTATGTGCGATATCTATTTCTTTTGTTACCCTATTAATCATTGTTTCGCAATTCCCATGGTCACCAGTTACAACAAATGAACCACCCGCCTCTATTGTTGCTTTCCCTATCTGAGCACATAACTCATCACATATCTCATTTCCTCTTACTGTTGCTTTAAAATTTCCTGTATGGCCAAGCATATCAGGATTCGCAAAATTTATTAATATGAAATCAAGATGATTATTACTCATATCTTTAATTCTGTTTAAGACCTCATCTTTAATTATGGGTGAGCTCATTTCTGGGACTGAAGCATAATTATCTACTTTCCTAGAAGGAATATTAAAAAATATCTCTCCCTGATGAGGTTTCTCGATACCTCCATTAAAGAAGTATGTAACATGCATATATTTCTCCGTTTCAGAAATATGAAGTTGCTTTTTACCATTATCTGCTAAATATTCAGACAATGATTTTTTAATTCCGATTGGAGGGAAAACAACATTTGCAGGAAGATCTTCTTCATAACCTGTCATAGTAGCAAAGTACAGATTCTGAGGATAGTTTCTTCTTGTAAAATGTGGGAAATCTTTTAGAACAAATGCCTTTGTTAACTGCCTAGCTCTGTCCTCTCTAAAATTCCAAAAAAGAATCGCATCATTATTGCCAACAGAGCCTATTGGTCTAGAATGGTTGTCAACACGAACCCTCGGTTTGAAAAACTGATCATCCTCTCCCCTACTGTAGGCTCTTTCTATAACCTCAACTGGATCAGTAAAAGTTTCGTCAGAAATACCTACCATGGCATCATATGCAAGTTTTGTTCTTTCCCATCTGCTATCTCTGTCCATACCGTAGAACCTTCCCATGATTGAAGCAATTTTACCTACACCCAATTCCTTTATTTTTGCCTGAAGTTTATTAAGGTAAAGAAATCCTTCTTTAGGAGGAGTATCTCTACCATCAAGCATAATATGAATATATGGATCAATATCGTTCACGGCACATAACTCAAGTAAAGAGAACAAGTGTTTAATATGGCCGTGAACTCCAGCTGGGCTTAAAACACCCGTTAAGTGTAATCTTCCCCTGTTTTTTCTAAGATACGAGAACATATGCTTTATCACGGGATTGTCATCCAGTTCTTTTCCACTTATTGCATCATTTATCCTTGGCAAGGTTTGATATACCACCTGACCAGCACCCAAATTAAGATGGCCGACCTCCGAATTCCCAGCATACTCTCCTGGAAGTCCAACATGTGTCCCCGCAGCATGAATTAAAGTCGATCTACCATGAGTCCAGATTGTATCAAGAAAAGGAGTCTTCGCAGCGACAACCGCATTTCCTTCACTATCAGGATGAATTCCAAATCCATCTAGTATTACCAAAGTAACAAATTTTCTCACATCAACAACACTCTCGTTTGTCATTAGTAAATTTTCGATTCAATATTAATTTCGTAAAATGAATATCTTTTACATCTAGATATATATACATTAGTTCAATATAATATACACTAATGACAATTTTAAGTAAAAAAGAGATATCCGATTTGCAGAAAGATTCTTCAGATATTACTAATTCTCTTGATATGCCAAGCCTAACAGAAGAACTTTCGATTTTGGAGAAAGAAAGCCTGAAAACCGATTTCTGGGAAGATTCAAATCAAGCTAAAACTGTTATGAACAAAATCTCCTACATCAGAGAAACTCTTGATACAGTAGAAAAATTAAATCAAGATATTCAATCCCTATCTGAACTTTTCAATTCAATTAAAAACGAATCAGAACAGAGTCAATTACTTGATGAATACCAGAGATTAAGAAAAGAATTAAATGAATTTCTTCTAAGGAAATTTCTTTCAGGAGAATATGATTCATACCCAGCAGTTCTAACAATCTTTTCTGGGCAGGGAGGAACTGAAGCGAATGACTGGGCCTCAATGCTTTTTAGAATGTATACTATGTATTTTGATAAAAAGGGATGGCAATATACAGTTACAGATATACTAAAAGGAAGTGAGACAGGTATTTCTTCTGTAACGATAGAGATACATACTCCACTATCATTTGGGATGCTAAAAAGAGAGCATGGAGCACACAGATTAGTTAGAATCTCCCCTTTTAATTCTCAAGGACTAAGACAAACTACATTTGCAGGTGTAGAAGTAATACCTCTGTTCAATCAAAATGATGAAAACATCTCAATCCCTGATAAGGATATTGAATTCAAAGCAGTCAAATCAGGCGGCCCTGGAGGACAGAATGTAAACAAAACATCTTCTGCTGTCCAGATAACCCATATACCTTCGGGAATAACTGTAAGTAGCTCCACACAAAGGAGCCAAGCACAAAACAGAGAGAATGCCATGAAAATACTAAGGGGAAAACTTTGGAGAATAAAGGAAGAACAACAATTAAAAGAAATCTCTGATATTAAAGGAACTTACAAAGTTGCAGGATGGGGAAATCAAATTAGAAATTATATCCTTCATCCATATAAATTGGTTAAAGACCTCAGAACTAACATTGAGTCAAACAATCCTGAATCTGTATTAGATGGGGATTTAGATGAATTTCTTGAAGCAGAGATTAGAATGAAGTAGTATATATGATAAAATAAATGAATATGGAAACTGCCATGCTACTATTTGATAAAGTTACAAAACGATACACCGATAACATTGTTGCCCTTAATGATGTTACATTTGGTATTAACAAAGGAGAATTCTCTTTCTTAGTCGGTCCTTCTGGTGCTGGTAAAACTACACTGATGAGACTTCTAATCAGAGAAGAGCTTCCCACTTCTGGAAACATTGTTTTTGACAAAATAGAAGTTCCTAAACTCCCTAATAAACTTCTGCCTAAATACAGACAAAGGTTAGGCATTGTATTTCAGGATTTAAGACTTTTGGAGAGTAAGACATTAGAAGAGAATATTAAGTTTTCCCTAGAAATTTTGGGCAAAGATGACAAGGAAATCAAGGAGACTACTGAATACCTTCTCGAATTGGTAAAGTTACAAGACAGAAGAAATCTTTTCCCAGTACAACTATCAGGAGGAGAACAGCAAAGAGGAGCCATTGCTCGAGCATTAGCAAACAATCCTGAATTACTTGTTGCAGATGAACCAACTGGTAATCTTGATCCTGATAGCTCATTTCAAGTACTTGATATCCTAAACAGTATTAACAGAGGTGGAACAACTGTCTTAGTAATTACACATGATAGAGAGATTGTGAACAAACTTAAAACTAGAGTAATCCGAATGGATGAAGGAAAAATCATTTCTGATACAAAAGGGGAATATGACACAATTGTCAGACCCGCTAAAGAGACATCCAAAATTGATTCTCATATTAAAATTGGGGACGAGGCAGATACAGACTTTGAGCAGAAGAAAGAAGAAGAAGAAGTTGAGTATGACTCAGAAATGGACAAGTTAGATAAAAGAACACTTCAGAAGTTTCTTGATGCAAAGATTACTTCGATAAATTTGATTCTTAATTTAACTGAAGATGATTTGCTTAATTTGAAGATTGTGAAGAAAGAGAAAAAGGAGCTTGAGAAATTTCTCAAAGAGTATTTAAATAATAAGTGTAAAAAAGATGACAAAAAACAAAATAGTTGAAACAACTAAAAAGAACATACAAAGAAATAAGTTTCTTTCACTTTCTACCATCTTTGTCTCCGCAATTGTCCTTCTTATCTCGTCATTTTTCATAAGTATTGGAATTCTTTCTCAAAAGGCAATCAAGTACTATGAGAAGAAAGCCCAAGTGATTGTTTTTTTCAAAAGAGATACAAAAGAAGCTGATATTATGAAGATTAAGGAGCTTTTCAATGACCCCCTTCTTGTAGAGAATATTGATTATATCTCTCAAGAGAAGGCACTTTCTATTTACAAAGAAGATTTCTCAGACAATCCCGATTTACTAGCTACCGTTACTGCAGATTCTCTCCCTCCAAGTCTTGAGATAAGAGCAAAGGATGTAGATTCATTATTACTTCTTATTGAGAAAATTAACAAAGAAAAAGAAACTAACTCTTCTATTGATGAGGTTATGTATTTTAAAGATGTAGTAAACAATTTAAAATCACTTTCCTTTACAATACGTATTGCATCAGTAATATTAATTTCTGCACTTGTTGTTATTGCATTCTCCCTTATTAGGATAGCTGTAGGATTTAATATTAATACCCATAAGGATGAGATTAAAATTATGAATTTAATGGGTAGTTATAGTAGATATATTAGGATGCCCTACCTTTTTGAGGGAGCATATTATGGCGGGTTGGGAGGCTTTATTGCTGCGACACTGATAATTGTACCCTTCTACATTATCGTACTTTCACTTTCTAGAAATCCTGATTTCTCTTTCTCATTTAATCAAATACTTAGAGACTTAGGTATTATATTTTTAAGACCTATCAATATTCTATTTCTAATCTCTTATTACAGTATACATATGTTATCTGGCATTATTATTGGTATTATTAGTAGTGTTAGTGCAATTAAGAAATATTTGAAATAATGGGAAGATGAAAAAAAGGTTTATTGGAATATTTACAATTTTTGTTATACTCTTCGCTTCTCTATTATTGATTTCTCACTTGTCCAGTCAGAAGGTTTTAGCCCAAGCTTCATGCCCTGAATACATTAATCCAGATTCTCTCGAATGCCTCGATTATCTCAGGAATCAACTTGGATCACTTCAGAATCAACAGGGAAACATTCAAAAGTTACTAAAAGACGAAGAATATCAGCAGTTATCCCTTCAGGATAAAATCACATATATTAACAATTTAATTGCACAAACAGAACAAAAAATAAAATCTTTGCAAATAGAGATTGCAGCTACTGATGTGGAAATCCGTTTGTTCCAGCAAGAAATAACAAGAAATGAGGATATTGTTTCTATTTTAAAGCAAGAAATTAATACTCTTAGCACATCAGTAAACGAAAGGATTACCGAATCGTATAAGTACTCCTTTATCAACCAGTTTGAACTCTTCTTAGATATTAAGAATTTTTCTTCTGTATTGAGAAAAAGTAAATATCTTGCCACCACAAGAAATAACGACAAAAAAGCTTTAGAACAATACACAAATACCGTATCAGAATTGGAGCTAGTAGAAGCAGAATTAGAGGATAACAAAGCCCAACTTGAATTAAAAAGAGCTAGCAGAGAAGAGGAAAAAAGTGAATTAGGAGAAACCATCAATACCTTGGATTCACAAAAAAAGGAGAGAGAGAGATTACTTGCTGAATCTAAAATTAAAGAGGCTCAGTTACTTGCTGTGTACCAACAGAACATAAAGAAACTTTCCGATCTTGATAGAGCAATAATCAACTATATTAATACACACGAAAGTGAAATTGTTGATAGTGGCTATGTTACAACTAATGTACCAATTGGAAGGATGGGGAATACTGGGCTTTCAAACGGCTCACACCTTCATTTCGGTTTAAATAGTGGAACAAAGTATTCTGGGTGGGGGTATTTCTATAGTGATATTAATTTGTTTTCAAATGGATATTTAAGAAAAGCTGGAAATTCTTTTCTTTACTGGCCTTCAGATAATTGGTACTCTCCAATAATTGTAGCTGGATCTGCTAGAAATCCTTTATCTGGGAATTATATTCTCATGACACAAACCGAGCATCAAGGAAATGCAATTGATTTAGTTTCATACAGTAGAAATGAATGGGGATATAAAAATGAAGGGGCACCTGTTTACCCAATTATGGCAGGACAACTATACAAGGGTGTGGATGGCTATGGTGGGAAATACGCCTATGTAAAGCATGGGAATGGTATGGTATCGGTTTATTTACACCTTCAGTAGCACTCTTCCCTATTTCTCCAATATCTGATAAACTACAAGATAATTAATCTAATTTATTTTTAATATTTTCATGGCAAGAACTAAAAAGATTGTCAAAACAAAAAAAACTACCCCAAAGAAAACTGTCTCAAAAAAGGCACCTGTTAAAAAAACAGTTGCTAAGAAAGCCCTTCCAAAGCTTCCAAAGATAGTATTCAAAAAGCCTGATTTCAAGAGCCCTATATACAAACAAATACTAAAAGTATTTGGCTTTGTAGTTGCTATTATAGGATTAATTGCATTGGTAGACTTAGGTGTTCAATACCTTAACAATGATTACAGTGTAGCTAAGGTAAACAGCAAGAGAATCTCCAAGGCAAAATGGCATAAGAATCTTGAGAATTCATATGGTGCTTCAGTTGCAGACACTATGATAAATGATGCAATTATCGAATTAGAAGCAAATAAAGCTGATGTTAAAGTTACAGATGAAGATATTAAGACTCAGTTAGATAAGATTATCGCAAGAATTGGTGGACAAGAAGCATACGAATCAGCATTGAAAGCAAGCAATTTAACTGAGGAAGAACTCAAAGAGCAGATAAGGGTACAAGTGCTTTACACCAAAGTAATTGGTCCAAGTATTGAATATACAGAAGACGATCTAAAAGCATTCTTCAATCAGTACTCTAGCGTTATCTTCCCCCAGGAAAGTGCTGCATTAGCAGAGGGAGAGAAACTAGATTACGAGAAATACAAAGAAGAAACTAAGGAGCAATATATTGTAAATGAAGTTCAGACAAAACAGAGTGAATGGCTAACAGGTAAAAAATCTGAGTACAGCATTCAAAACAATAGCGTTGCAAAACCTAAGTATGGATTTCTAACTACACTGTTTAATCTCTTAAGCAAGTAAGTTAGGTAAATTAGATTTCTAAGATGGCTCTACAATACCGTATGAGCCATCTTTTCTTTTATACACCAATGATATCTTGTCTGTCTTCTTACTTCTAAAAAGGTATGAATCATAACCCAACATCTCCATTCTCTCAATCGCCTCTCCCTCCTCTAGAGGGGACATGTCATTAATCTTTTTCCTCTTGGCAATCTTTGGCACATAGTTACTGTACTCATCAAAACCCTCTTCCCCATCTCCTTCTATCTCCATAACCTCCCACTCCTTACTTCCTCCCCAATGCTCTTTCATCTCAAAATATCTTGTAAGCCTTCTTACCAGAGTATCTACTGCCAAATCAATATTTGCATACATGTCCTCTCCCCTTTCTGTAACCCTAATTGGTGTCTCAGGTAAATCTACAGATATATCAACTCTAAAATCATTTCTCACCCCCTTACTAGCCTTATGTTCCTTAAATGCTATTTCCAAATTTAAAAGCCTCTCCATTAGATCTTCCCTTTTTGAAATTTTACTAAAAGCATATTCCTTAAGAGCATCACTAGGATCCATCCCCAGAAAAGTGTACTTTACTTCTTCTTTTTTCATATCTCTCCACTCTAAAGTTATATATGATATATTGTATACGATACTTCAAAATGTGTATACCATTAATTTGTAATATCTTGAAAAAGTATGCCAAATGAATATGAAAACAATTTCGAAGAGGAAGACAACGAACTCTTTTTTCCTGCTAAATTACTTGAAGACTATGAACAATTTTTTGAAAGAAAAAAACTCTCAGATGGTTCAACAATTTTCGTGGAAAAATTTAGACAGTATGGAAAAATCACTCCTACAGCTAGATATTTACTAGTTGATGGGCTTCTAGGAAATATTCAGACTAGAGCAGAAAACAAAGAGAAGAAAATTCCCGTATATGATTTGGAATTAACAGAGGGCATTATCAATCAGATTAAGCACTCCATTAAGATGCATCAAACTCAAGATGAGGACTCAGTGCCATATTGTGAGAAGTTTGAGATAGGGGAAAACAATTCCCTAATATATACATTCTTTCCATGTGATAGTTGTAAGTCATTTGAGGATCTAAAAGATTTCTTTGATTTTAAATATTATGATGAGTTTTTAAATGATGATATTGAATAATGGGGAAGAGATAGATATAATAGACCCAGTTATTCCGCGATAGCTCAATGGTAGAGCGAACGGCTGTTAACCGTTTGGTTCCAGGTTCGAGTCCTGGTCGCGGAGTTTAAATCCTCCTCAATTTCTCCTTAATCCAATATTAATATATAATAACCATATTCAATTAATATTAATAATTAAATGAAAGAGAATATTCTAGACAAAATAAAAGAAAGTATCTCAGAAATCGCAAACAACAATGAGGCATATACAAAATTAATTCAATTAAAGGAAAACGTATTACAAACATTTGATGAACATATCAACAAAATCCTCGAAGAAAAGGAAATAATAAAACGAATAAAATTCCCTAAAGTAAAAGTCAATTTCAAATATGTTCTAAGCATTCCATTTATATATTCAATGATATTACCTTCTGTAATTCTGCATATATTTGTGCAGATATACCAACAGGTATGCTTCAGATTGTATGGAATTCCTACTGTCAAACAGAGTGAATACTTTGTATATGATAGAAAGCTACTAAGTTTGCTAAATCCTCTTGAAAAATTTAATTGCATTTACTGTAGCTATGTAAACAACCTTTTCCGATTCTGCACAGAGATCGGTGCGAGAACAGAAAGATACTGGTGCCCAATCAAATATTACAGAAGAATAAATAAAACACATTCTCAATATGAAAAGTTTGTAAAAGAAGCCAAATCAAGAGATGATTTTGAAGAAAAATGGGAAGAATTAAGAGATTTCTCTGATTTAGAAAACACCTAATGATATACACAAGAAGAAGTATCTGATATTATTTACTATCTATGAAAACAAGGAATATTTTCTTACTAAAGTATGTATTTGCATTAATAATTCTTTTTGCTTCCTCATGGTTAATTATCCAAAATCACAAACTTTTTGAAATATTAAAAGAAAAGCCTTCTGATATTGTAGTAACAAACATTGGAGCAACAAATGCAACAGTATATTGGAAAAACAATGAAGGAGTATTCAGTATTCTTTCTTACAAAGAGAAAGAAAAAAATATGCCATACATTTCTGTAAGTGGTTCTGATCTTTACAAGAATATGAAGGAGGACAACTATATCTACAAAGCCATCTTATCCCAATTACAGCCTAATACAATATATTCCTTTCGAATTCAATCACCGAAACAAACATGGGAACATGACTTTGAATTCTCTACAGAAGAATACGGTACAAAAGTAGAATTGCCCGACATTAAAACAGGATCAACAGAGAAGGGAAATTTCCTTTTAATTGATAATAAAGGTAAAAAATTTATGGTTTACTCAAGCTCCCATGGGACCTGGGCATTAGATTTGAAGGGGAGTGATTATACTGTTACCGAGTATGCACAATTTATTCCATCTGAAATCCTCAAGGAAGAACTGAAAGCTAGTTTCTTTCGAATTATTTCTCCTGTTTATGCTGAAAGTGGTGCAAATTGCAAAACTAATATATCAATAACCAATACTCAATATCTTCCGACAAAAAGCCAAACACAAAGCTTACTTGATAGGTTAATTGGAGGTTGTAAAGGACATTATGCTCAAGAGTGTTACAGTGATGTATATTGTCAATCTATCGAAGCAGGAGTAAACCCTGCACTACCGATAACATTATGGGTGCATGAATCTGCAGGAAGTATGTACGCCAAGTATGCGAATGTACAAGATTTCGGAATAAATGGAGCCAATATCCCAAGCAGAGACTTTACAAGACAATTAAGGCAATTTCTTGATGTACAAATGGCCGATGACTATATTTCAGGTTACTGCACGGACAAAGGTATTACTGAAGAAGAAAGATGGGCTACGAAGTATGCAAGAGGGTACTGTACAGATGAAAATATCGCTCATGGGAAAGCATACATTACTGAAATCAGAGAATACTATAACTGGCTAACCAGAGGAACTCTGCCTAGCTGGCCATGGAATGTCTCCAAGAGCTCAAGTGCTTGTGACAGATCAAAACAGGTTACAAATGGTGTATATAGAGACTGTCAAGGAAACCCAACAGGAACAAATCCGCAACCACCTGACCCTGACCCAGATCCAGACCCAGATCCTACCCCAGATCCAGGTGTTACCTGCACAGGCCCAGATAATAAACCTGGGAAAGAGGATATTTTGGTTGGTCAAACTTGCAAAGATGTCGGAGGATGTGAATGCTTTAAAGGAACAATTAAAACTGGAAACTACCTTAAAGATATAGCATGTGGCCTTGTGTGTACAGATCAAGCACCCGCACCCGCACCCGACCCAGACCCAACACCTGATCCTGATCCAGATCCAACCCCAGATCCAGGCGTAACATGCACAGGCCCAGACAACAAACCAGGAAAAGAGGATATTTTGGTTGGTCAAACCTGTAAAGATGTTGGAGGATGTGAATGCTTTAAGGGTTCAATTAAGACAGAGAACTACTTCAAAGATGTTAAATGTGGCTACGTTTGTACTGAAGAAAATCCTACCCCTGAAGACAAGACAATTCTTGAAGTCACAGATAAAGATTTGCACTGTAGAAATTCAAAGGGTTGTATCTGTTACTGGAATAACAAAACTGTTCAAAAGGATGCAGAAAACGGACAAACCTGCACTACTGATCAACAGGTTGTTAAAACAGAAAGTATTTGTTGCTACTCCAATAATTCTCTTTCTATGAAAATGCCCTATGATTGCTCTGGTGTAATACGCTCAGATATTAGCAAAGAGAATTGTCGATTAGAAAGTACTAAATATGAAATCAGGGAAGGGATTAGTTTCATTAGTCCTCTGGAGGTAATTGATCTTGAGAATCCCCTAATCCCTAAAAGTGCCTACGACCTAATCAATATCTCAGACAAAAGAGTTATAGCTGTAGGAGAATACCAAGGTGGCCAATGGGTAAGTATTGTTAAATATGAGAATGGAGCAATAAATGGAAATGATTTCCAACTAAAATCTGGCAAGTCATACATGGTTTCTTCTTTGCATGATACAGAATTTCCTGTGAATGGATACAGGGTCAACCCATCAAACATTCTCGAAACAGCTGGATGGAATTTAATCCCATCATTTGCATTTGATGGCAAAGGAACTTATTCGGTTGATATATTAAAGAATTTGGAGTTTAACAAAATCAAACAAATTGGCCAATGGCAAAAAGAAAAGGGTCTATTTGATTATACATTCAAAGATGAAAGTAACTATATCTTTGGTAATCCATTAAAGATTAGCCAAGAGGAAGGAATATTCATTAAAGTGATTAAATAAGGTTTTAATCTCTCGCTTCTTTTAGTAACTTAAGAAGTAGCGCTCCCTGCTCGGGTGTAGCTAAGCGAACAACAAAATCCTTGTCCATATATATTGGAACAACCTTTGTCTGAATATGTTTTCCTTCATAAAAATAATGAGTAAGAACTAATCCCTGCCTTGTACCTATCCAAATATATTGATCAAAATAGAGATTCCCCAATCCATAAAAAATAACTCCATCACCATACAACTCATATGTCTGAGGCTGATGAGCTTGTGTCCCTACAACAATATCTGCACCCAAATCAATTGCTTTCTTAAATGTTCCTCTCTGATCAGGTATAGAAAGGGGCTGATAGCAAATTGGATATATAACATCACCATCAGGATATGAATAACACTCCTGAAATTGAAAAGTGGTAATAACAATATCTGCATTCTTCTTAGCTTCTGCAATATCCTCTTTCAGTTTACTTTCTGAATACGAATTTGCTCCAGAAATACCGTTTCTAGCCAAAGGCCCTATGTTATTTTGCATAGAATCATAGTAATTATAACCAATAAATGCTAATTTTGTGCCATTAACCTCTTTATACAAAATCTTCTTAGCATCCTCTTCATTTAGCCCTCCGCCGAAATAATCCCAGCCCAACTCTTTGAAAGTCTCAATCGTGCTTGCACTATACTTCGTCCCGTAGTCATTGTTATGATTCCCAGTCAATTCAACTATATCAACACCACTTTTTTTAAAGCTTTCAATATAATTTGGACTCGAGCAAAAAGCCATACTTCTTGTTGGAACACAACCTGGGACAAAAGAAACTTCATTAGAAAAATGAGTTAAATCCGCATCAGCTAAAAAATCTCCAATCTCTTTCGCAGGATAGGTATAATCCTTTACTGCCTCCATCTTAAAAGCAAGGTTTCTTGCTATTGCGACTACACCTCCCATATTCAATTTAGTTAGGGAAGCATCCTCAAAAGATGCACTCCCCATATTTCTTGCGATAACCGAGAGAATAAACTCATCTTTGGGTTTAACTGAAGAATAAAAATTAAACTTAATTGCTCCCTCTTTATCATCAAGATAGTATTTATTATCCAACGGAATTATCTTTACTCCAGGGTCTAAATCTTCAAATGATAACAACGCAATATTTTCATCTCTCTCCTTAAGCTTCTCAATTAATGCATCCTTTCCTTCACCTATTAAGGTGATTTCTAAACCAAACTTTTGCTCTAAAAAACCCTTCATATTGGAATCAAGCATATAAACATTTTTACTCTTTAGATCATCTAGTGAGATATTTGTAAGCAAAGAATAAAAATGACCCACAGGAATAAAATCTTTACTAAAAACTTCCTTACTCCCCTCCTCTTCCTGCATTCCGACAACAACATCTGCTTTCTTCTTGTCAAATTCAAATCTGGGCTTTCCTTCTAAAACAAGCTTACTTAAATTGCTTTTCATTGAATTTACAAATTCCTCTGGAACATCATCATTAAAAGATATGGAATAAGTATCATAAATTACTGCACTTTTGCCAAATGTAAACAAATTTTCTACTGCATGGATAAAAAGATGCTTGTTCTCAAAGAAAAGGAATAAAGTAGTAAACAGGAACGCAGCAAAAAATACTTTGGGAAGAAGTTTTTTCGATTTTTTCTTTGATTGTGTCTTTCTGAAAGAAACCGTATCTCGAGTACGGTGAGTTTTGGGGGTTCTTCTGTTTGACGCAGATATATCAATATTTATCATAAAACAATATTAACACAAACTTCTCCCTTCACAAAATCAATTGTTACTATGGGTCTTTTATGGTATAATGTAGTTTGGTATTCTAACATTTCTATGAATATATTAAGAATTAATAGTAAAAAAACGATGTCATTTTTGAGCGCCATGCTTTTTGTTGGCCTTTTACTTCAAACAGTCACAGGGAAAGTTGTAATCTCAACTGCAAATGCTGGAACTGCAGAAGAAATTCTTCCAATTATTAAGAAAGACCAAACAGAACACATCTATGAAGAATCCAATCCTATACCTTTTTTAGTACTAACTGAAGAACAGATAGCTCATGAGCAGAAGGTGCAAAAAGTCAGAAAATATTTACAGAGTAGAAATTCTCCCTTGTCTCATTTTGCAGAAGATTTTGTTAAAGCATCAGAAGAATACAGAATTGATTACAGAATAGTTGCTGCGATATCAATAATTGAATCTGGTGGAGGAAAGAAGAATTTTAGGTCCTACAACGCATGGGGGTGGGGAAAGAGTGGATTTACTGACTGGTCAGAGGGTATTTGGGCTGTTTCTAAAGGAATTGGAAAATACTACAGTAAAGGACTTACAACACCAAGATTGATTAGTTACTCATACTGTCCCCCTTCTGCAGATAGCTGGGCAAGAAAAGTTCAAGGAGTAATGAACCTAATAGCTCAATACTAATGAACTAGATGTATAATGAACTATGCTACCCCAATTAATTACCCTGCATAAATACGACATTGCTTATCTCAATAAGTATGAGCTAAAAATACTTGATAAAGAAATTTTCGGAGACGAGATTTATCGAATCGATATTGAGAAGAAAAATCCATTAATATTCGATGTCGGTTCCCATATTGGACTTAGTATCCTTTACTTTAAAAAAAAGTATCCTACTTCAACGATATTGGGATTTGAACCTAATCCAAATGTTTTTCCATTTTTGGAGGAGAATATAAACGGAAATAATATAAAGAATGTAACACTTTATAATTTGGCTCTTTCAAGTAAGGAAGGCGAAAAAACTCTTTACATAGATTCTTCAGGTAGCGGAGCATTCTCGACTTCATCATTTATACCAAACGCATGGAATGGGAAACAAAAAACAAAAGGAATTAAAGTCCAGGCAGCAAAGTTAAGTTCCTTTATCAATACACCAATTGATTTGTTAAAAATTGACACTGAAGGAGCAGAAGCAGAAATTCTCCAAGATTTATATGAAAACAGAAAATTGAATCTAGTAAAAAATATCGTTCTTGAATATCATCCTATTAAGAAAACTGGCCTTAAAACAATCTTAAAAATGTTACAAAATGAGGGATTTGCAATTGAAACAAAAGAAGATATGAATGGAGATGAGGGTTTAATCTTTGTAATAGGAAAGAAAAGTTTTAAATAATTTTGAGAGGAAAGTACTGTCTGAGTAGAATATTTTATTCAATTCTCTAAACAATTTCTTACTGTCATGTCTTACAAGGCTTCTCTCAAGTTTATCACCCTTGTCTTTTACAACTGGGGCTGTGGCTACAAGATCTGCTCTGATTATCTTTCCCTTTATTTCTTCTGGGGATAAATCATCAGCAATTATATGCTCACCCTTTTTTAGATATCTTTCATACGCTTTTGTAGGAATTTTTCCATTGTTTATTAAAAAATAATCAACATCTCTTCCTATATACTTTTCAACAATTTCTAAATATCCCAATTGAGTGAGATTTCTTGTCTGCCCTTTCTTGCTCATTAGATTTCCGATACAGACTATTTTTGCCTTACTTTTCTGAATACTCTCTTTTATCCCATCGACAACAATATTCGCCAAAGTGGTAGTATACAAATCCCCAGGACCAAGGAGAATGTAATCCGCCCTCTCAATTGCTCGTATTGCATCCTCATTCGCCTTCGCGGCTGGATTCAGATAAATCTTAGTAATATTTCTATCATCCTCAGGTTCATCAATTAAATGTTCTCCCTCTATCACCTCCCCATCCTCATATTCTGCCACCAATCTTGAATCATCAAGAGTAACTGGGATAATATCGCCATTAATTGAAAAAATGGTTTTAAACATCTCTATTGCTTCTACTTCACTTCCTAATATATCTGCCATTGCAACCATGAGTAGATTCCCTAAAGTGTGACCCTTAATACCCTCTCCACTTGAGAATCTATACATAAACAAATTCCTAAGGACTTCGTTATTCCCGCTATCGTACAATGCCAACAATGATTTCCTAATATCGCTTAATGGCAACAAACCGAATTCATCTCTGACCACAGCATTACTACCCCCATCATCCATCATTCCAACTATTACTGAGAGATTTAAATCTTTATGCTTTTTTAGACCTTCAATAACTACTGTACTCCCCGTCCCCCCTCCAATTAGAAGAATATTCATAGGATTAGTATATCATTTTTGTGGTATAATGTAGCATTAAGATAATAATACTCAAGTATGAATTTCAAGATAGGCTCAAAAGTTTTTTATCCATCTCACGGAGCAGGTTGGATTAAGGGAGAGAAAGAAATTGAATTTAATGGAGAGAAAAAAAGATATTTTGAGTTTGAATTAATTACAAATCTATTGAGTATATCAACACCTGTGGATAATGTAGATAATTTAGGAATTCGCCCTGTCCTTTCGAAAAAAGAAATAGTAGAAAAAATTTCAATACTTAAAAGAAATCCTTCAATTGACCCTAAGATGAAAGATTTCAATTTGATGCTAAATACATTTAAAGAGCTTGAGGAAAGCTCTTCTATTGAATCTTCTATAAAAATTATCCAATACTGCAATCATGTAAAAAAGGTTCGAGAGAAAGAGGGTCGATTGATCCCAATAAGTATTGAAAAACAGCTTGAGAATGCTATAAGGAATATTGTTGGAGAATTAGCAGTATCATCTGGAATTTCGTTGAAGACGGCTTCGAAAAATTTCAGTGATATTACTGGTATTAAGGTTGAAATCGGAAAAGATTAATTACTTGGCAAATCTCCAATTTCATACAAGATGGCTTCCATTTTGTTAACTTGTTCGAAAAATGTTGATTCATTGTCATCTTCGTCGCCCAATTCTACCAAAACCCTTCCAAGTAGTTCCTTAGGACTAGCATTTTTTGAGTACACATCCAAAACCATTGCCGCTTGAATAATCTTCTTTGTTTTCTCATCCATATACATTGCAAATGCTTCATCGCAAGCAAATTGGTTCGGAACTTCTTTTTCCGCCATATTAACAAGTATTAATTAATACTAACTCCAATTTTAGTATCCATTACTTCGATTTCTATATCTACTTCATCAACTTCATTTATTACTACGCTTTTCGCATTAAATACAGAAAAATTGTTTTTAATAAATTCTTCAAAAATCTTTTTTGTTAAACTATCCTCAATTTTTAGATATAGGGTAACTAAATCTCCTACTTTAAGGCCCTTACTCTTTCTATAATCTTTGTACCTTCTCATAAATTCATTTATCAATGCTTCATTCCTTAATTCACTTGTAAGATTACAATCTATGGTTATTCTATTCTCTTTTTCCCCTTCAGAAATCATATTTTCACCTAAATCCTGTTTTTCAGAGAATATTATCTCTTTAACATTTAACTCCTCTTTAATAATTTGAGAAAGTTCTGGATCTTTTACATTGACATATGCTCTGCACAAAGGTTGTCTTAGGTTCAGCTTTGCTCTTTCTCTAATCTTCATCCCATTTGAAGTGATACTTCTTACTAATTCCATATCTTTAAGAATCTTCTCATCAATTTTTTGTTCATTGGCTAACGGATAATCAGCTAGGTGTACAGATTCAAAACTTTCTATGCCTAGATTAACTACAATATTTTGGAATATAACTTCGGAAATATAGGGGGTAAAAGGAGCTATTAATTTGGACAAAGTCATAAGAGAGTAATGAAGAGTACCTAAAGCGTATAAATCTCCTTCCTTAAATCGTGTTCTGTTTCTCCTTATATACCACTGAGACAAATCCTTACAATATTCTTCGATATCTCTTGACGCTGTAGCAATATTGTAAGAATCAATTGAGGAAGAGACATCAGAAACCAATTTATTTGTTTTAGATACTAACCACCTATCCATCAAATTTGTTACTTTATCAAGATTAAAATCTTTATACTTCCAACCGTTTAACTGTGCATATGTAACAAAATAGTTGTAAGAATTCCAAAGCTGTATGTAAAATCTTCTTTTTACATCTTCAAGAGTAGGCCAACCAAATCTCATATTTGCACCAATAGATGCAGATGCAAAATTCCATCTTAAGATATCAGAACCTACTTTATCTGCAGCATCATCAAATTTTACATAGTTTGGCTTTGTTTTACTCATTCTTTCATTATTCTCATCTCTTAATTCAGCGAAACACATTACTTCTTTGTAAGGGACTTTCTTCTCCAAAACCGTTCCAAAAACAAGCATAGAGTAAAACCACAATCGAACCTGTTCAATCATCTCAGTTATGAAGTCTGCGGGATACCACTTCTCCCAATATTTACGATTCTCAAGATAATTAAGTGTAGAGAAAGGAACAACTCCCGCATCTAACCAACAATCCCCAACATCGGTAACTCTTTTAACTTTTTCTCCACACTTTGGACATTTAATTTCTATCTCGTCAATCCAAGGTCTATGGATATCATCTAATTTGTCTACAAGCTCTGGCTTTACCGCATGCTCTTTTAATTCTTCAAGACTCCCTACTACATGTAAGTTCTTGCAGTGAGAACATTCATAAAATGGTAGCGCGAGGCCATAGAATCTCTTTCTACTTATCATCCAATTCCCCATACTATCCAGCCATCCAAGCATCCTTTTACCAACATACGCCGGATTCCATTTAACAGTATCGACCTGCTCTTTCAATTCATCCTTTATTTTTAATACATCAAGGAACCAGTTATCTTCAAGCCTAAACAAACATTTTGTATGGCATCTCCAACAGTGAGGATAGCTATGTTCATATTCTTCTACTTTGAAAAGTAATCCTTTTCTCTCAAGGTCATCAATTACTTCTTCGGTTACATCGTGTGCATATTTCCCATCCAAATTTCCAAAGCCAACTGTAAAATGTCCCGTTGAATCAATCGGAGAGATAATATCAGATTTTAATCTCATCCCAAGCTCGAAGTCTTCCTGCCCACATCCTGGTGCAATATGTACAACACCACAACCTGTTTTAGCATCAACTAAATCCCATTCAACAATTTTATGTTCAATTCCCTTTTGGGCTGGAATATCTAGCAAGGATTCATACTCCCTACCAAGTAATTGGTTAACATTAATCTCTTCAAATTCCTTAATGTTTAATCTTTTTGCACCATCAGAACCTAAATAGACGGTTTTCCCATTTATATTAGCCTTTACATATTTCAACTCAGGATTAACTGCCAAAAGAACATTTGAAGATAAAGTCCACGAAGTTGTTGTCCAAGCTAAAATATATTCATTCTCATCCTTTCCCTCACTTGGCTTCAACTTGAAGAAAACAAAAACAGATCTATCTTTAATCATCTCATACCCATCTGCTTGCTCGTGCTGTGAAAGACCTGTCTCACACCTTGGACACCATGTTGTAGCTGATCTATCCTTGTAAAGAAGCCCCCTTTCATTGCAAACTTTTAAGAAATGCCAAATATATAGATTATTCTGCCTAGACATTGTGTAGTAGCTATTATCCCAATCCATAAACATTCCAAGCCTCTTGGACTGCTCGGTCTGAACTTTAGAAAATTTATTAACCCTTGCTATACATGCATTTGTAAAATTATCCAGACCAAAGTCCTGAATGTCTTTCTTACTGTTAAAACCTAAATCTTTCTCAACGCCAACTTCAACCCAAAGACCTTGGCAATCAAATCCATTCTGGAATCTTTGCTCAAATCCTTGCATATTCTTATACCTTTGAATGATGTCTTTATATGTCCTTCCCCATGCATGATGTACACCCATTGGATTATTTGCAGTAATTGGCCCATCAATAAAGGAGAAGTGTTTTGTCGATTTCTTGTTTTTTTCTAGATATTTCTTTTCAATATCGTTCTTTTCCCAAAAAGACATAATGTCTTTTTCCATTTCGACAAAATCTTGAGTAGCATTTACATTTTTTAAACCAGTTCTGTTCATTGTAATTAATAATAATATAAAAAAAAACCCCCCTTACAAATAGCTAGAAATTCACTAACCATTTGCAAAGGGGCGAATAAATTCGCGATACCACCCTACTTTAGAATATTATTTCTAATACTCCCTTACAACCTAAAACGGTTTGGGATTCTACTAAATATGTTTACACATATCTTTCTTTCCCTAGCTCCCCAGTGATAACTGGTTCATCACTTCAAAATTATATCACAAAAATTATTCTAAAAAGAATATTCATCATATTCTTTAGCCTGTTTTATCATACCAAAGATATTTTTAAGAATTTCTGGATCTGGCTTTCTTTTGCCAATATACTCTTTAACCTTTTGAGAAATCTCCTTGTCTCCAACATATTTTGTCTCTTGGACTTTTGAGAAATCGGGTTTTAAAGAGAATCTCCCTTTAATGTCTTTAAAAAATGGGAACTTTTTCTGACCTTGATTGAGAGTGGTGAGTATCACTCCATCTTCACTATTTTCAATTAGAGAAAATTTCATAAATGTAATTGAACTAAACATATTCCCTCCTGGAGATTCCTTAAGTACATGTCTCGTGATATAGAAATTATTTCCTAATTGATTCCCATTCTCAACCTCCTGATGAAGCAGTAGCAACCCAAGTTTATGTTCAAAATATTGACCTCCAACTGGAATATAATGACCCTCTTCTTTGATCTCATTTTTGGATAGAAATACCATTTCACTTTTTTTTACATCAGCTATTGATTCATTTATTCTTGGGGTCATACTCTCCATTCTTTGCAATGAATCGAATGCTCTTCTTTCAGCTACAACTTCAACAAGGGGTCGTACTTCTTCATCAATTACAAGTGAATTAATGAAATTTACAGTATTTGTATGCATAGTTACATCAGAGGAAAAACCTTCAGGTAAATTCTCATATGCGAATTCATCAAAAGTAGGTTGATGTTCAGTAGGCATGGTAATGATTAATAATTTTATTTCATTTTCCTAATGATATTATACTACAACTACTTTCCCTATTAAACCTTATTGCGTTTAATAAACTGTTCATATAAAATATTTAATAGTAATATTTGTATAAATTTATTTTATTTTCTATGGAAAATAAGTTAAAGGGGCTTAATCGCTTCAACCTAATAATGGGTGGCTTGCACTTTATACAAGCAATAGCCGTGTTACTGCTAAGTGATCCAGAGAGAGGTGTTGTTCCAGTTACATTAAGTTTCTTGAAATTTGATCAAACAATTTCTAAACTTCTTCCTGCTTCTGAGCAGCTGTTCACAATCAATCTTGCATGGCTTGTAGCCCTGTTCTTCTTCCTAAGTTCAATGGCACATCTTTTCATTGCTACTGTTTACAGAGAGAAATACGAGAGTGATTTAATGAAAGGGATTAACAAAGTAAGATGGTTTGAGTATGCATTAAGTGCAAGCGTTATGATGGTTGCAATAAGTCTCCTTTCTGGAATTTATGATTTATCCAGTCTAATTATGATCTTTTTCTTGGATGCCATTATGAATCTCACTGGTCTTGCAATGGAAGTTCACAACCAAGGAGAGAAGAAGATAAAATGGTTAGATTTTGTAATAGGTTGCATCGCAGGAATTATTCCTTGGATAGTATTTGGAATTTATGTTTACGGAGCAAGACAATTTGGTGGTGGAGACATCCCAACATTTGTTTATTGGATATATGTAAGTAT
>JAAZBX010000005.1 GCA_012513575.1 Candidatus Dojkabacteria bacterium | reverse complement strand
CATCTAGAGGTGTATTCTCTATGGTCACAAACTCCTCTGTAGCACCTAATGCAACGTTATTTCTATACTTGTCATCTACCCGTGTTCTCTTACATACAGAAGTCGCAATATCGTTCGCTACTACAACCCTGTAATCAAAATCATTTGGAATATATTCCTGAAATATATATTTATTTAATTTCCCATTTTTACGAATTACTTCCTCAATATCTTCACGCCTATTGACTAAGTACACATTCGAACCTAAGGAACCCAATACAGTTTTGTATATGCAGGGGAATTTACATGTTTCTTCTATCTTTAATATCCTAGCCTCATCTATCTTGGAACCATTTTGAAAAAAGGTATTTGGAACAGATACACCCTTAGAAGAAAGAAGAAATATATCAGAAAGTTTTGTACTTTGTGTTGAAGGAATATTATGAGGAATTTTTTGAGATTTAAGGTAAAGATGAAGTAAATATGCCATATGCGTTGTACTCCAACCAGATTGTATTAATATGTAATTGTACTTGTTTGGATTTTTTCCTGCTATCAATGCTGTTATCTTTCCCTCCTCCAATCTAAAAAGAATTTCCTTTATTGATGCAACATCCAAATTAATATTATCTAATTTAAGCTCCTTTTGGATTTTTGCCTTCTCTTTCTTCGTGCTGTTAATACCTACTGCAAGGACTGAATATCTAACCATATGTGTGAATAACGAGATTATATTGTTATTATAGCATTTTTTGACAAGAAGTGCTCTTAAATAGGATATTCGCTATTCTTTCATTTTTCTGCTATTATGTAGGGTAGTTATCTGAGTATTTGAAATTTCCGAAAAGTAATTTCGTAGAAGTCTTTTAGCTTAACTTATTTTATCCATAAATTATCATGGAAAAAGGAACAGTAAAAACTGTGACTGATAAGGGCTTTGGTTTTATTACTAAAGAGGGTTCTGAGAAAGATATTTTCTATCACGAAAATTCTTTGGAAGGTGACCTTGCTAATAGAAAACTAAAAGTTGGAGATGTAGTATCCTACGATGTTGAAGAAACACCAAAGGGATTAAACGCAACCAATATCACCCTAATTGAAGAGTAATCTTTAATAGTTACAAAATTAAAGGAGGGTACTTGTACCCTCCTTTTTTCTTACCCGTTATATAGATTGACTTAATCTATTTCACTTCTACTTTTTTAGTAGCTTTAGCTTTTTTTACAGCTTTTTTCTTGACTTCTTTTTTAACTACTTTCTTTGCTTCTTTCTCTACTTTTGGAGTATTTTTTCCTTCTAAAACCAAAAGCATCCTATCTAATTTCTCAATGATTGAATCAAGCTTCTGAGTCTGTCCCTCACAATTACAACTACTCTTACTAGCAGAATTTGTACTATGTGATCCATTCTTTTCTTCAAAACATTTACTACAAAAAATAGGTTTGTCTGAACTTGGTTTAAATGGAACCTGACAATCTTGACCACAATTATCACATACGGCAGAAAACATCTCTCTATCTTCTCTGTTTCCTCTATCTCTTCTGTCTCCTCTATCATTCCTATCTCCGTAACTTCTTCTTCCGGTATCTCTTCTTTCAAATCTGTCGGAGTTACCATTGTCCTGTTTCTCAAAACAATTACTACAGTAGACAGGTTTGTCTCCAGATGGCTTAAAAGGTACTTGACAATCTCTACCACATTTATCACAAACTGCAGGATGCATGGTTGTTTCTCTTCTCTCGAATTTCCCACCACCAAATCCTCTATTTCCTCTTTCAAATCTTCCCATTTTATTATTTACTAATTTTAAATTTATTCTACACGATATATCTTTTTGTAATGTTTAACAAGGAGAAATATCGTCCTACTCCTTATTCTACAAATGTTAGAGCATATCCTCTCTTGCCTGCTCTTCCGGTTCTTCCAATTCTATGAATGTAATCATCATAGTTTTGGGGAATGTCATAATTAATTACATGACTTATATTGTTAATATCTAAACCTTTCGAAGCTACATCTCTTTCTGCAACTACAGGTGCTGATACCTACTGTTACTGGGATTTCACTTCAGTCGGACTATCTCAAAGGATACCTGCTTCCCAAGTTCCAGCTTCATACTCTTTGGGTATGACATTAAGTGTGATGTAAAACTGTATTTCTTCATTCTGTTTTTGAAATTTTATCCTTTTTTTGTGGGTAGCCCTAAATTTCTTACTGAGAAGATATATTCAGGGCTACCTGATTCTTAGTTTGGAGTGAATTTACGGGCTAATGCCCATGATAGTTTTTTTGAGTCCCCAAAGGGAAGAAACCTAATCAAAACGGATTCAATACTGCTAGCTAATGATTGCTCATTATTTGCTCCACGTTTAGGACTAATCTTTCCCTCAAAGTTTTGTTGGGGAATCCTAATGATTATTTCTTTCTTGGATTTACCATCAGACACTTGTGTCAATGATAGTTCAACTTCGATTTCTCCCAAAAAAGAGTTTACAAACTTTTTTCCTCCTACTAGCTGGTTCTCCATTATTTCTCCTTTGTTTTAATGTGCTAAGAATCAAATACATTATACAAAAAAAGCGTAACAAATACTATAGGGTGTGCATATCTTAATGCATGATTAATTCTATTTACTGAGGATATAGAATGAAGTATGTACTTAATATTGATATTTTGATATACTAATTTTTGCAAATGGAGTGGTAGCTCAGTTGGTTAGAGCATCGCACTGTCACTGCGAAGGTTGCGGGTTCGACCCCCGTCCACTCCGTATTACGGAATTTGTAAGAGTAACATACTCAATTTCATCCAACACATCAACCTTCTTACCCAGTTCGGTTTTTTCAGGATTGATGTTTGTGATTCTTACAACTCCCGAACTTTCTAGAAGCATCTCATTAGTTTGAAGTACCTTATCCCTCATTACAGTAAATGCGGGATTGATCTCATATTTCATCTTTCCATCTAGTAGATAGAGATTACTAAACATAGTATTTAAGAGGGTTTTCTTCTCATCTATATCCGCTTTTTCAAAGATCTTTTCCCCATTTTGAGCTAGATCAAAAATAGCCAATCCAATATCTTTCTGCTTATCAGAATACTTCTTAATCCTCTTAACTGTATCTTCTAACCCTTTCTGTTCTTCTTCATACCTTTTCTCTATTTCTTGATACTTAGAAATATCTATAATTCCATTTATACGATCTTCATAAGCAGTGTTTAAGGAAGCTCTAATCTGTTTAATTCTTGTCTCAGCTTGGTTAAGAGTTAATTCCTCTCTAACAGCTTGATCCCGATTTTCTTTCTTTAGCTCTTCTCTTATTGCTTCTATCAATCTCTTATCGTATATCTGAAAAGTTTTCAGAATGTTTACAATTTCTTCAAGATATTTATCCTCTCTTCCACATTTCTTTTGTTTACAGGCATCTTCATCTCTATCTTTCATATTACATTCTCCATATACTCTTCCCTTCTTTTCATACCATGTAACCATGCCATTACACTCCCCACACTTAACAATACCCTTTAGTGCATAGTTATGAACTCTGTATCTTGGATATGAACCTCTTTTTAGGATCCTTTGATTAAGATCATATGTCTCCTTACTGATTAATGGTTTATGCCCACCTTCATGTAATACGCCATTCCATTCAAAGTAACCATAGTAAAAAGGATCTATTAAATATCTATATGTCCCTGTCGTAGAAAGTTTTCTGTTACGATCATTTATCAAACCTGATTTATTAGCTTTGTCTCTTAGAGTCTTTGCTGAGTAATTCCCTGTAGAGAACTCTTCTAGAAGCTCCTTCATCAATGGTGCTTTTTGAGGATCCTGAATTATCTCTCTTAATTGTCCTCTGCCTACACTCATATATCCTAACTTAGGTTTCCCTGGATATATCTTTTGAGCTATCTTCTCGTTATACCCCTTCCTGACCTCCTCAGATAGATTGTCTGCATAGTTTTTAGCAATAGCGACTCTTAGATCCCAGTTAAGCTTTTCTTGAGATCTTGACCCTTGGTGTAATACGAGAGAGTCCTTAATACAATGTAGTTGCCTTTCTGGATCTCCATCTAACCAATCTTGTATCTTAACACTATCTTTTAAGTTTCTAGTTACCCTATCTACCTTTTCAAAGATTAAAACTTTGATTTTATTTTTCGTTACATAGTTCAACATTTCATCAAAGGTTTTTCTTTGATCTCTTTTACTTGCAGTTTCCGAAATGGAATATGTTTTTGCTATATCTAAACCTCTATTATCTGCATACTCTGTTAAGATTTTAATCTGAGCAGGGAGAGAGAAGCCTGATTCTTTTTGCTCTACAGAGCTTACTCTTGCGAATATGATTGCTTTTGGTATTTTAATTCCCATAATTTTTATTACTTAAATAATATATAATATTTATCAGAGTGACAAACTCATTTGAAGAAGACCTCCTCCGTCAACAGGGGGTTTTCTCTTTCTATAGTGTTTTAAGATGTATAAAAGTCTTAAAATTTCTTTTATTTCATAATCCATATTTTCGTTGTCATCAAGCGATAACACCCTACTCTGTAATTTTTTTATTATATGTTTATTATATGTTTTTAAATGCCACATATTAGTTAAAACTTAATTTAAATATTGTAAGAAGTTTGTAAGATTTGTTTGTTAAAATACCTCCTTTCATTAAAAGTTAATTAAAATTGTTTATCCCAGTCATCCATAGCTTCCTTATAGGACATCTTTTCTTGTGATGTTTTATACCGAACATGATCAAGAAGGTCTTGTGGAGTCGGGTGATACTTTAATTTCTTAGCAAGGTCTAACCAATTCTCATATCCTATTACCTCAATATTCTTCCTGAATACTCTTTCAGCATAAAGGAGATTCCCCTTGAATCGTTTCTGCTTAGAAATCGCTTTTGCATAGAAGCTAAATGACTCGTCTTTTCGTAATGTATTGAGATCGGGTACTTGTACAGACTCTGGATTACTGGAATCCTCTTTCTTTTTAAAAGAAGATACTGTTATGTTCTCCTTTATTAATTGACTCTCCTTGTTAGTACTGTTCTTCTTAGCTTGATCTGTATGCTCTACGGAATTTTGAAATTTGCCAGAATACTCATCTTCACCAAAACGAATACCTACTTTTGTGGATAATTCGTATCTATTATTGGTAAATTTATTTCCCTTCTCTCTTCCCTTTTCAATAGAAAGAATTTCTTCACCCATAAATCTTTTAGATGATAAACTTGTAACTATTCTTGAAACAGTAGAAATACTTAGACCCGTTAATCTTGAAAGATATCTCTGAGATGGGAAGACTTTCTTTTCTTTGCCAAGGAATGAGGCTATAGCCAATAGGACTTTAAGCTCAGAACCAGAGAGTGTTGTTAATAATTGATACTCTCTTATTGCCTTTATATTTACCTTAAAGAAATATTTAGGATTTATTTCCTTAAATGTCTTCTGTTGTGTTTGTAATGTTTTCGTCATAACAATATTCATTCATTATTTTTTGTATTGTTTTATAGAACAGAATTAAGTTCTCTCCTATATAAACAATTTCTTCCTCAGAGTATTCTCCATTTGAGTTAATAATCGTATTGAGTTTTATTAAGAACTCCTTACTTACCATAATCTTTAAGTGTATAAATACGATTCTTAAGCATTTTGAGATTTTCAAAGTATTCT
>JAAZBX010000022.1 GCA_012513575.1 Candidatus Dojkabacteria bacterium | reverse complement strand
TTCCAACGCTTAACGTCGAAGATCGAGATTTTGGTGCTTCAAGCGATGGCGCAGGAGGCCCAGGAAAATGAGCGGGCAAAGGACACCTTTCTTCATGCCCTGGCGCTGGGTGAACCACAAGGATGCCATGGATATACGTAGATGAAGGCTGGCGTTTGACGGGCCTCCTGCGCCAATGCCAATCGGCGCAGCAAGATTCTGGCATTTATGTTCCCTCCCTGGCTTCTATCGATCGTTTGCTTTCCGTCCTTCCGAACAACGATGCAGACCGGCAAGCTGTACACCGCTCCATCTTTAAGCGAGATCGGCAAGTCACTGTGCAGACAGAGGACGGGCTGCCCATCGCACTCTCTGCTCGTGAGATCAAAGTACTGAAATTGATTGCTGAAGAAAAATCGAACCAGGAAATTTCCTCTGAACGCTATCCGGAGCTCAACACTGTTAAGCGCCACGCCTGCAACATTTATTCAAAACTCGAAGTCAAGAAACGCACCCAAGCCGTATCGAAGGCGCGCCAGTTGGGTCTGATCTCATAACCATTTTCACTTTCCAACAATAACACTTTAATAGCACTTTCGATTCATGACAATACCTGCTCCCAGTGATATATTTATTAATTGTTTGAAACGATTTGGTCGGGTGGAGAAACAGGGAAGGATTCCCCATTACTTCGGAAATGGTGGTTAATTCTGATGCGCGGCGTCAATCCTGCTCGGGATGATAGTTATCTTTGATACAGATACAGTAGCGAATAACTTCGCCCTGTTGTTCGCCGCATATTTGCTGGCCGATGAGATGGTGTCGGTAATCGCGGCATGGACAAATCAAGCTGAAAGGACACAGTCAGGAGGAGCTTCTTGAAAAATATTAAGGGAATTCTTTTAATCGTCCTAACGACGGCAATCACTTTTACCTTATGGTTCTTTGCCATTCCAAAAACAGACATCGTTCCATTGGATCGGGTCAGGCACATCGTGGCAGGACTGGCTCTCAATGGATTTTTTCTTAATTTCCTTCTGGCGAGTAGAAATAAATTCATCGAGGGTTGGTTCAACGGGTTGGATAAACTTTACGTTTATCATAAATATATCGCCATCACCTCACTTGTTTTGGTCCTGATCCACGCGGCCATCTCGGACCAACTCACCACAGATCAAACGATCCGAATTTCGACTGTTTTAGGTGGGTTAGGCCTGTTCTTGTTCATCGTCCTGGCCGCTATTACCCTGTTCGACAAGAGGTTAAAATATGAAGAGTGGCGAATTTCACATCGCTTGATGCTCATCGCCTATACAGTTGCGTTATTCCACGTTATTGTATCCAGCAAGTACAATTTATTCAATTTATCTCCGCTTAGTATCTGGGTGGTGACCACATCCGTGGTCGGGTATTTATCTGGCTTGTACGTCATTTTCTTCTATCAGAATGCCCAATTCACCCACAAGGGAAAGGTGACCAACGTTACCAGGTTAAGCCCGACCATCGTTGAATGGGAAATCACGTTAGACAAACCGATGGATTTCGTGAAAGGTCAATTCATCTTCATTAAAGTTTTTCAAAAAGGGATGGAAAAAGCGCCCCATCCGTTTTCACTTTCTGGGGGTGATGGAAAGAAGATTTACTTAACCACTAAAAATTCTGGCGATTTCACGAAACAGATCTATGAATCTTTGGAGCTTGATACTCGCGTCTCTATCGATGGCCCGTACGGCCGTATGGATTTCAGCAAGGGGAAAAAGAATCAAGTCTGGGTCGCCGGCGGGATTGGGATCACACCATTTATGGCTTACTTAAAGAACAATCAAATCGACCAATCGATTGAAATGTTTTACTCCTATCAGGGTGAGGCCGGAGGAGTTTACAAGGACTTTTTAGAGGATTACCAGAAGAAAAACAAACAATTTAAAGTGAATTTAATTGACACGGCTGTCATGAAACCACTCGACTTAAAAGATTATCCATTAAAAAAGAATTCGAGCGTTTTTATATGCGGTCCGGTGAAGATGGTCGAAAACTACGCGAAAATATTCAGAAACAAAGACAAGAATGTAGATTTGACCTTTGAAGCTTTTAAATTACGATAAGCGTCGGCATGTGTTAAACCTGTCTGCCGGGCATTGAAAACAGTTGATATCAAAGCAAGAGTTGTCCCAAAAGAAG
Organism: Candidatus Dojkabacteria bacterium; assembly: GCA_012513575.1. Taxonomy (GTDB): domain Bacteria; phylum Patescibacteriota; class Dojkabacteria; order SC72; family SC72; genus UBA5232. The sequence continues at coordinate 4,519 of JAAZBX010000022.1, read as the reverse complement.
AATTTTTCTTCCGACAGGCGGTAATTTATTACTGCTTAGCCCTGATTTGGATACACCTATATCAGTTTCATTATCCCGTTGGGCATCCTCGGCAGCCTGATGGGTGTCAACAAGCTGCAACTTCAATCCAGGCGGTTAGCCCTACCGAGCTATTAGAAGGCATGCAACCTTAATCGTATTGTATGCCCTTTTTGGTTCTTTCCCCCTTGCCGGGAAGGTTCAGAGTTGGACGAACCCAATATGATCTCCATGTGTCAGAAATCTTTCTGACCCCAAAATGATACTTTTATAACATTTTAAATTCATGAAGATAGGTCTGCACGAGTGTATTCTTTAGATAATAAAAACAAAGGTCGGTATTCCCCCAGGAACTGGTAGCAAAATAAAAGACAACCCAGACCTGTCAAGGAGAGAATCCAAAACGAGAGGTATACAAGGCGCAAGCATATTACCGGTTATATCACGGCGCAAGCCTATTACAATCTGGAGGTCTGGGATTGGATGAAACGCCTTACATCGGCGTACGCCCGGTCCAGTATGGCAGAGAGCGCCCTTCCCGGTCCGTGTGGGGGGAACGAATGCCGTTGCCGTTGGAGTTGGACGGGAAAAAATCAAATGACTCTCATAGTGTATATAATTTAGATAAAAAAGGAGAGATTTATATTTCTCCACGACTTTATTCATGGGAATTTCATCTCGATGAATTTACTTTTTTGGAATCTCTTTTTGCGATTTGGAGTTGGTGTGACATATTTTCTGTAAAATATGGAACCTTAACAAAAGTGGTGAGTCAGAAGTATCCTTCAAGTTGCATAGACAAGAAGGGAGAACGGAATGACTCACCAAGAAGATTATACCTTTACTCACGAACTGGCAGAAAAAGGACTTGAAGCAGTACCGGAATTGTTGCGCGTCCTGATCAACAATGCCATGCAGGTGGAAAGATCGAAGTATCTGCAAGCCGAGGAATACGAACGGACAGAAGAACGGGTTGGGCATGCCAATGGGTACAAGCCCAAGACCGTCCGAACCAGAATCGGCGACATCACCTTTGCCGTGCCCCAGGTAAGAGAAGGTGGCTTTTATCCCTCGGCTCTCGAAAAGGGGATGCGCAGTGAAAGAGCCTTGATGTGTGCACTGGCCGAGATGTACATTCAAGGAGTCTCTACCCGCAAGGTAAAAGCCATCACCGAAGAACTATGTGGGGTAGAGATCTCTGCCGAGCAGGTCAGCCGGGCCACCGCTCAACTGGATGGGGTGTTGCAGGAATGGCGAGAGCGGTCCTTGGGAGAGATCACCTATCTTTATGTTGATGCAGTCTACGAAAAGGTACGAGAAGCAGGTCAGGTGCGCGATTCGGCTGTTTTGGTGGCTTCAGGCATCAACTCCAGAGGGTGAAATGCAGGTTTTTGGGGTTTCTGCCTCTCTCAGTGAGCATGAAGCTCATTGGAGAACCTTCTTCAAGAGTCTCAAAGAACGGGGCTTGAACGGTGTGAAGTTAGTGATCAGTGACGATCATGAAGATATGGGAGCAGCGCGAAGGGCTGTCTTTGGGAGTGTACCCTGGCAAAGGTCGGATCGAACTGTTATAGCTAAACGTAAGCACTACTTTTTGATTAGATTAATCAAGCCATAACCTCCAAAAACGACGAAAATAGCCCCAACGAAGTTGGCTGCCAGAGTCGTCCATAAATATGTAAAGAGGGGCACATGAAAGACACCACTTGCCAGACTAACAAACTTGGTGCCGAATCCTGGCAACATTCGAGCCAAAAATAAGAATATTGGGGAATTAATTGGCAATTTTCCTAGGTGAAATGGAAGTTTTTCTTTCTTTTGTTCGAAATTTGAAATATCACCGATGCTCCCGCCGATGAGCAATTCGGCAAATGCCGCCAGCGTATTTCCGATGACTGCAAGTAATACTGCAATTAAAGGCCCCTTCCAGGCTAAGATTATCAACGTTACCGGCTCTGAAGGGATTAAGGTAACTCCAAGCAAGATGTACACTATCACACAGACAAAATAACCTGTGTTTTCGTTTTTTTGTAAAAAATCACTCATTTTTGCGACATTAAAATTAAAAGAAAAAAAGATCGCAAATATTAAGAATATAACCATTGGTACAATCACGTACCATTTTCCCAAGAAGTTCTTTTCCGCAATTTTATTCAAGATAGCCTACAATTTCGGGTTGTGTAAAAGGCCCAGAAACAGCGGAAGAAGAGGTTGCTTGCCAGAGTGATTCAGAAACAGAAAGTGCAGCAGAAGGATGGCCTAATCTGCGTGAATTATTTTTGATCGTGTTCAGGTTGCTCTGGCCATCACTTAACCATGAATTCATAATGGGAATAAGTTCTGCCGGGGTGCTTGCCTGAATTCCGGCATTATTTTCTAGAATATAGCGGACATTTCCCTCTTCCTGCCCGGGTAAATTATTGATTAAGACAATAGGCAAGCCGGCAGCCAAACCCTCAGAAAGTATAAGTCCTCCTGCTTTTGTGATGAGAAGGTCAGCACTGATCATCCAGTCTGAAATGTTCGTCACATAGTTTTTTACCTGTATGGGAAAAAACCAACTCCTTTTTCCTAGTTTTGTATACAAGGCATTGTCCCCTCCGGTAATTACAACCACTTGAAATGGATAACCTACTTTTTCCAGTGCCTTCAAATAGGAATAAATCCCTTTCACTCTCTGACTCCCAACAATAAGTAAGGTGGTCAAACTTGGGTCAAGTCCTAAAGAACATCGCAGGTTATATTTTGACTCTTGAATTAAACTAAATGCCGGATCCACCGGAATCCCTGTTATCAAAATATCCTCTTTCGGGATCCCACTTGAGATTGCTTTTGATTTGACTACCTCCGATGCGACAAAAAAGAGGTCCGGGTCGGAGTTAAACCACATGGAATGGACATCAGCGAGATCAGTGACAACCGTGTAGAAAGGCGGTTTTATTTTCAATTCAGTGAGCGCCGCTCCGGTTGGGGCATTAAACATTTGGTTAGTGTTTAAAATAGCATCCGGTTGAAATTGCTCAATAATCTGCTGGATTTTTTTTCCCAGGGCAAGTTTTAATGTGCCTTCAACAATAGTGCTGGCGGATCTTGAATCACTAATTTCATAAGTAAGGCGATACCAACTCGGATAATTGCTTACCATTTTGTCATAATTCAACTCAGTCTTTTTTAAAAACCGATTAGTGGGCTGCTCAAATATTGGATTTACTATAGCAACCTCGGCTTCCTGTGGATGCAGCAACATAAGTGCTTTTGCTATTGAGTTTGCAGCACTGCGGTGGCCAAAACCTGAATCACTTGTAAGAATTAAGAAACGCCGTTTGTGGTTCATAAGAAATTACACTCTCCCTCTTTTGTTTTGACTTTCTTTCTAGTTGTGCCAAAACTTTTCTTACGCGGGGGCGGTTGTATCGCTGCATAACTATTGGCACCAAATTATTCAGGATTGCATAAACCAACATCCACCTGCCTGCTTCAACGCTGTTCCAGAGAAAGAAAAAGAACCCTGGAATAATCATGGCATAATGACAAAATTCTGATCGACAACTCTCTTTTAGCCAAATCCTGACGTTCTCTACTGAAAGATTGGTTAAGTGTTTGATTTCATAAGCATTACGATAGAGGGCAGCGCCACTAGGTATCAGTTTCTTCCAGTTTTTCACGCGGAAAAGCTGTTGATAGATTTCACCGCCTTTTTCCCATGGTTTTGTTTGATACCACCATTTTTCCGGATTAAAACGTTCTATTGAGATCTTGGAACAGGAATACCCGATACTTAAGTGAAAGATGATCCAAGCGACAATATCCAGAATAACTGTGGCAATGTCCGACAAGAAAAGGATCCTCATAATGTTTACTTTACCTCCATGATCTTCATGCACTTATCAATGGAACCACCAGACTGTCTCACTGCATGAAGGGGTCATCTATATGGTTACGAGATTTTTTTGCGGGCACAGGAAAACCGACAATTACCGATAAGCGTTTACTATTAGTTCGGCTTTATCCATGTTTACACAAAAAACTCGGCGCATAAATACGCTCGAATTTATCTATCGATTAGGTTAATGCAAAGGGAATAGACTGTCTTGAATCAGAAGTGTTATCTTAGTGTTAATTTGGAACTGTATTTGTTTGTCTCATTTGATAAACCCTTGCTGATGAGCAACTCGAATAGCTTGGGTGCGGGTAGAAGCTCCTAATTTCATAAAGGCATTGTTAAGGTGCCTCTTTACTGTATTTACTGAGATATGAAGTTCCAGTGCAATTTCCTGGTTGGAACATCCTTTGCCCACCAATTGCAGAATTTCATTTTCTCGGGCGGTCAGCAATTCGACTATCAAAACGTCATCTTCCGGGCCAGGTTCAAATTCTTTTTCGTCTTCTTTCAAATCGATTTTTCTATTGGTCAGGCGAAAGAGAAGGTCGGTTACAAAGCTTTTGCTTGGCAAATTGTCTCTGAATTTTTTTTGTTTTAGCGCAGCCAGATAATGAATCA
>JAAZBX010000004.1 GCA_012513575.1 Candidatus Dojkabacteria bacterium | reverse complement strand
GGGGAAAACAAAGGTAATTACGAACAGAATTGCATATTTAATCACTCAAAAAAATATTAAATCCGAGGATATTCTTGCGGTAACTTTCACAAAAAAAGCTGCCGGAGAGATGCAGGAGAGAGTAACCAAAATTCTTCAAGATTTGGGAGTAGAAGGAGAGAAAATCCCCCTAATTGGTACGTTTCATTCTATTGGAGCTATTATGCTTAGGCAAAATGCTGAGATTGTTGGGTTAGGGAATAATTTTTCTATATATGATTCAGACGATTCTGAAAATATGATTAAGGAGATTCTTTTAGAGCGAGATATAGATATCAAACAGATAAAACCCTCGGCTATCTCGTACTTCATTAGTTCTGCAAAAAATGACATGATTGCTCCTGAGCAATTTCCTTTTCATTATGGTGGTTTTATTGAAGACGTTGTTGCTGATATCTATCCTGTTTATCAAAAGCAATTGCAGGCTCAAAATGCAGTGGATTTCGGAGATCTTCTTTTTCTAACTGTAAAATTGCTTGAAGAAAATCAAAATGTAAGGAGTAGATATCAGGAGAGATTTAAATATTTGTTAATAGATGAATATCAGGATACCAATACAGTTCAGTACAGATTTGCCAAACTTCTTGCTGAAAAGCACCATAATATTTGTGTCGTTGGGGACGATGATCAAGGGATATACGCTTGGAGGGGTGCAAATATTAAAAATATTCAATCATTTGAAAATGATTTTGAGAATGTAACGGTGGTAAAATTAGAGCAAAATTATCGATCTACAAAAAATGTAATTAAAGCAGCCGTAAATGTAATTCAGCAGAACAATAGTAGGGTAGATAAGGTCTTGTGGACTGACAACAATGAGGGGGAAAAGATATCAATATATCAGGCATTAGATCAGGAAGATGAAGCTGAATATGTGCTCAGTAACATCAGGTTGCTTCAGCAGAAGGGGGTTCAACTACGAGATATGGCAATTCTCTACAGAACTAATTATCAATCAAGAGCAATTGAAGAAGCTTTTCTTAAGTCTGGGATCCCGTATAAGTTGGTAGGAGGTTTTAGATTCTATGAGAGGAAAGAGATCAAGGACATTATAAGCTTTCTGAGATTTTGTTTTAACCCTAAGGACGAACTCTCGTTAGATAGGATATTAAATATCCCTCCAAGAAAAATGGGTCCGAAAGCGAAGGCAGAGTTGCACTCTTTTGCGAAGGAAAGTGCTCTTACGATCGGTGAATTCTTGATAGCAGCATATGTTTGTGAGAATAGGGAGAATTTGAAAGAGTCAGGATTCAGCAAGGATTTAATAGATTCTCTGTCTGCTTCTAAAGATAAATGGAAAAAATATTTGTCTGTTATTTCACTTTTTGGCAATCTATATTTCTACTCAAAAGGGAAAGAACTTATAAAAACAATCGATTATTTACTTGAGAGAGTAAGATATATTGAATGGTTTGATGATGGCTCTGAAGAGTCAATTATGAAAAAAGACAATATTACTGAATTAAAAAATGTTGCTTCATCGTATTCTAAAAAACATGGGATTTCGAGTATGGAGGTATTTCTAAATGAAATCAATATTATTGAACAAGAGCAGACAAAGAATCAGGATGGAACAGGAAATTACCTTAATTTAATGACTTTACATTCATCAAAGGGGTTAGAGTTTGATTTTGTTTTTATCATTGGCGCAGAAGAAGGTTTACTTCCTCACTCCAGATCGTTTTTGGAGGAAGAGGAGCTCGAAGAAGAAAGAAGATTATGCTATGTTGGTATTACAAGAGCTAAAAGAAAACTTTTCATAACTTTTGCCGAGCAGAGATTAACAAGAGAAGGATTCTCCTCTCAATTGCCTTCAAGGTTTCTGGGGGAGATACCACAAGATATTTGTGAATATTACAGTTATAGGTAACCACATGTGTACCTTGAACTTAGTTCTCCGTATGTTTGAACATATTTTTTGTAAACTCCAGGCCACATTTTTGCAGGATCGGCACATTGACGAATCTTTTGTAAAGTTTTAGAGATTTGTGCTCTCCCGTCAAATATATTGTCATTAGGATATATCTTGTACCATAAGCATGGATCCCATTGAAACAAACCCTTGTAAAATGACTTGTTGTTCTCTGCGTTACATCCAGATTCCCATCTCATTGTAAAACGAAGCCACTGTTTCTCCTCCTCCGTTGCATCTAGAGAATTTACAATCCCTTCCCAATAATCACATCTTGGCCCAAGCTGTGTTACTGATTGGGGAGAATCATTTGCATTTGAAATAGCAATGACCCTTTGAATTGGGGATCTCTCAACACTTTGTGAAATAATTTCTTCAGAAATAAATTTATCTCCAAGATAGAATTGCTCTACAGTTTGTATCATTCTACCAGCTTCTCCCTCTTGTTCGACAACTGTCTGGCTTACTCTAGGACAAAGGGAGGAACCTTTTGTTATTGTCCCAAAGGGTATTATCATCTCCCTCTCAACAAGTTTTGTATTGTATGTTTGAAGAAGAATATATGTATCGTTATAAAGTATATTTGATGGAGAGGTTGAAACAATTCTAATGTTATTACCCAAATGATAACCTAGAGAAAGTAGTGCCTCTGCGGGTGTAGAACCCTTCGTTAGGTGTACTGAAGTATTTCCTTCTTGAGTTACAGTAACAATTTTTATCTTGCCATCTAATTTACTGTTTCCATTACGGAAAACTTCTTCAATTGGGAATGTGCTTCTTTCTGAGTAATTGTTAATGGGGTAATTCGAATCCAATCTATAAATTAGAGCAAATGCTAATATAGTGAATACTACCCAAATAATTTTCTTCCCAAACATGGTAAACAATTCTATCATATGTCACGCAATTTGACATAAGTGTGCCCCTAAACTATATTTTAATATATGAAAGAGAAAATTCTTAAATTTCTACCTTGGTTTGTATTAATTCTTTTAATAGTTGCTGTTTCTCTGTATTTCTTTCTGGGGAAAAGGGTGACAGAAGGTGAAAGAAGTTTGTATGATGAAAAAATCAAGCAGGCTGAGTTGAATTTTAATGGTAGAGAGTATTCGGAAGCAATTAACCAATATTACGAGGCAAGTTCTCTGATACCTCAGGAATTTACTGCTTACAAGGGAATTGTTGATATCCTTTTGCTAAAGAATCGAGCCGATGAAGCCCTCTCAATTGTTAGGGAGTCTACTAGAGCTATATCTTCAAATGAAAGGTCGGTTCTATATGATTTAATTGGTGATTATTATTATGACCTCGCAGATTTCAAGAAAGCAAAAGAAATGTATCAAGAAGGTTTAGGATTGGGAGTAGAGAATCTAGAAGCAGAATTCGCTTTGGGAAAAGCACTAATAAATATCGACAGGATAGATGAAGGATTAAAGCAAATAGAAAAAAACAAATATGAAGGAGATATCACTGTGGAAGCCAATTTGTTGCTATCCTATCTCTATGCACTAACTGATACAGAGAAGGCAAAGACACAAATAGGAAGTATTGCTCCTTCAGGGAAATGGACTTCCTTTTATGATGAATTTGATAATTTACTAAATTCTCTGGATGACGACAAGAAATACAATGCAGTTAAACTATCAAGGGTATATCTAAATGGTGGATACCCATTCCTTTCATTAAATATTCTTAAAACAGTCGAAATGGATATTGCTCAGTATTTGGAAGGAGAATATTTTATGGGGATATCATATCAGCGAGTTGGGCAATACGACAAAGCTATTGAGTATTTTGACAAAGCTTTGTCCTTGGGAGGAATGGAAACAGAAATTCTTTGGGGGAAAGCTAGGGCAAGTTATCTAAAAAACGATTTAGAAGGTGCGATAAATATGTATTCAAGAGCTGTGGAATATGGAGGAAAGGATATCTCTGAGAATTTAGTTGACGAGTATCTTTCCCTTCTTCTTGAAAACAACCAAAACCTTAAAGCTGCAGATACAATTAAATCATTAACTACTAATCAAGAAAAGCCATACATTTATTTATGGGGAGTAAAAGTAAACTATATGTTAGGTGAAAGAGCGAAGGTGGACTACTATATTGAGCAGCTTGGGAAATTGGAATTATCAGAAAATCAACAAAAGGAGTATCTATATTGGAGGGCCAGATTGGCAGTGGAGGATAGTGATACTACTGGTGCAAGCGTTCTTCTTGATCAGCTACTTGCAAAAGATAGGTACAATCCCAAATATTATCTTGTCCAAGGGATGCTAAAAGTTAAAGAGAGTGATATTGAGGGGGCAAAATCATCTTTTGAGAGGGGGATAGAGTACGATCTTTCGAATGTGATATCTCAAGAGGCTTCGAAACTGTTGTCTAATCTTAAATAGTCTAGTATAATCGCAATCGCGAAGGTAGTTATTCCCCTTCATTACTCGTTAATTTATCTTTTAAATATATGGATAAGAATACATACAATGTTAAGATGCCTTTAGATAAAATTAGAAATATCGGTATTATTGCCCATATCGATGCTGGAAAGACTACTACAACAGAAAGGTTGCTTTATTTTACTGGGCAGGTACATAAAATTGGAGAGACTCATGAGGGAGAAGCAACTACTGATTTCATGGCACAAGAGCAAGAAAGAGGAATAACAATTATGTCCGCAGCAGTAACTTGCTTCTGGATTCACGATGGAGAGAAATACAGAATCAACATTATTGATACCCCAGGGCATGTAGATTTTACAGCTGAAGTTGAAAGATCTTTGAGGGTATTGGATGGAGCTGTTGTTATTTTTGACGGAAGAAAAGGAGTCGAACCTCAATCAGAAACGGTATGGAGGCAGGCAAACAAGTATCATGTCCCAAGAATTTGCTTTATGAATAAAATTAACCTAATTGGAGGGAGTTTTGATCATAGTTTTCAAACAATTAAGGACAGATTAAGTAACAAGGCAGTTGCTGTAACATATCCGATTGGTAAGGAGCAGGAGCTCCATGGCTATGTTGATTTGATAAAAATGAAAGCTTACAAATATGAAGGCACTGACACTCCAGATTTAATAGAATGCCCAATCCCAGATGAGATTAAAGATACAGTTGCAAATTTAAGAAATACTTTGGTTGAAGCTTTGGCGGAGCAAGATGATGCCTTAATGGAAAAGTATTTTGCTGGGGAAGATCTTCCCGAAGCCGAGCTCTATTCGGCCTTGAGAAAAGGAACTCTTGCCGAGAAAATATTTCCAGTATTGGGAGGTGATTCAAGAACTGCTATGTCTAAAACACTATTGGATTACATAACAATATGTCTTCCTTCACCATTAGATGTCCCTCCTGTTAAAGGAATCGATCCTAAAACAAAAGAGGAAATTTACAGAAAACCAGACGAGAATGAGCCATTCTCAGCTCTAGTATTTAAGATTGTAAACGATTCTCATGTTGGGAATCTCTCATATTTTAGGATTTACTCAGGGAAGATAAATTCGGGGTCATATGTCTTAAACTCAACAAAAAATATTAAAGAAAGAGCAAGTAGACTAATTCTAATGCATGCAGATGACAGAGAAGAGGTTGAATCCTTGAGAATAGGGGATATTGGTGCTGTTGTAGGTCTGAAAGATTCTATTACTGGAGATACTCTTTGTGATGAAAAGAATCCAATCATTCTTGAACAAATTCAATTTGCAGAGCCAGTTGTATCACAGGCAATAGAACCAGCAACAAAATCAGATGAAGAAAAAATGTCAGAAGCATTGGCTAGGTTTGTTAAAGAAGATCCTACATTTAGAGTTAGTTCAAACAATGAGACAGGTCAAACTATTATCTCTGGAATGGGTGAGCTTCATTTAGATATCATTGTTGACAGAATGAAGAGGGAGTTTAATGTAGCCACAAGCGTAGGGAAGCCTCAGGTCGCATATAAGGAAACTATTAAACGAAGTGTAGAACAGGTTGAAGGAAGATATGTTAAACAGTCTGGTGGTAAAGGTCAGTACGGTCATTGTTGGCTAAAACTTGATCCTAATGAAAAAGGCAAAGGTTTTGAGTTTATTAACGCAATAAAGGGAGGATCAATTCCAAGGGAGTTTATTCCTGCAATTCAAAAGGGTGTTGAAGAGGCAATGAAGGCAGGTGTTACAGCTGGTTATCCAGTCGTTGATATCAAAGTCACAGTATATGATGGCTCTTACCATGATGTTGACTCATCTGAAGCAGCATTTAAGATTGCGGGATCTATGGCATTCAAAGAAGGTATGAGAATGGGAGACCCAATTCTTTTAGAGCCTATTATGAAAGTGGATGTTGATACGCCTGATGCATATATGGGAGATGTAACAGGTTCTTTGAGTAGTAAGAGAGGTCAAATCCAGGGAACTGAGAGTTTGGGAAACAGTATAAGTAGAATCACAGCTCTGGTTCCTTTGTCTGAATTGTTTGGTTATACAAGTGAGTTGAGATCTATCACTAGTGGTAGAGGAAGCTCAACTATGGAACCTTCTCATTACGCTGAAGTACCAAGAAATGTAGCTGAAGAGATCGCAGGTAAAAAAGTTTAGTAGTTTATTTACGATTTTTGTAAAAGGGGGTAGATTGTTACCCCCTTTTTCTTATATCGTTATTTCTTGTTATAATCATTTACTAAAATAACCAATTTGCAAATGAAAAATAAAAGAAAAGATTTTAGAGATTCCGAGCTTTTTTCTCTTTTACAAGAGGGAAGGGTTCAGGAGTTTTTTGATGAGTTGGGGAAATTAATTGAATCTTTTGGTAAAGATGTAAAAAGTTTTAATCTCGATGATTGGGCAGTTAAATATTCAAGAGGTAAAGAGCAGAAAGCAATTAATACCGCAATTACAGGCAAGATCGAAGAGGAGGCTAAAAAGTGGATTTGCCCTAGAATTCCACAATGGATTAATTCTGATCATTTGACAATATTAGGCTATATTGGGATTTTAATGACTTCCGTGGGGATAATAGTTGGTTTTGCAAATAGGTGGTTCATTACTCTTGTCCCTTTGGGATTAATAATCAACTGGTTTGGAGATTCGTTTGATGGGAGTTTGGCTAGATACAGGAATAAAGGTAGACCTAAGTATGGATATTATATAGACAAGATAGTTGATTCTGTTGCGGTAATTACTTTGGCTTTGGGCTTTGGACTCTCAGGCTTTTTTAAGATTGAAATTGCATTACTCTTCGCATGCCTTTATCTTGCTCTTATGGCGCATGTTGATTTAGTTACTCATGTCCAGGGAGAGAACAGGAATGCATTTGGTTTGTTTGGGCCTACAGAGATAAGAATAATAGGGGTGCTCTTCTCTGTATATATGTTCTTTTCTAAGGTAATTTACTTTAACTTCTTTAATCATTATCTTACTCAATATGATATTGGTTTAATTGTATTGATTCTTCTTATGGCAATGATTCTTTTTGTTTCTATAGTAAAGAAAGGAATTGAATTGAACAAGATAGATACAAAAGGTTGGAAATAATAGAGGGGAAGTTTTTGTAGGTTGTTTCCCAAAGTGCAAATTATAGTATGAAACACTTGCATTAATCTTCACTTTTTGATAACATTCATCGCAGGTTTGCAAATTGAAACCTGAAAATATCAATTAGGAATTAATATAATTAAATTTTTAACAATATATTCATGGCAGATTTTAATAGAACAAAGCCACACATGAATATCGGAACCCTTGGTCATATCGATCACGGTAAGACAACTTTGGTTCGAGGTATTCTTAGTGCATTTGCTCCTGATAAGGGCGAAGCAGCAAAAATGATTGATAAGTTGGACAAAGATCCAGAATCAAGAGCAAAATCAATTACTGTTGCTCCTGCACACGTAGAATTTGAAACTGAAACAAGGCACTACGCATTAGTAGATTGTCCAGGACACAAGGACTACATTAAGAATATGATCACAGGTGCAGCGCAGATGGATGGTGCAATATTAGTTATCTCCTCAAGTGATGGCGCTATGCCTCAAACAAAGGAGCATATCCTTTTGGCAAAACAGGTTGGAGTTCCAAAGGTGCTAGTATTTATCAACACATTTGGAGAGGCAGATCCTGAAATCCTTGAATTAATTAAGGCAGATGTCCAAGACTTACTTAAGAAGTATGGTTTTGATGAGAATTGTCCAATAATTGTTGGAGATGCACTTAAAGCTCAAAAGGGAGAGGAAGAAGGTCTTAATGCAGCTAAAGAGCTTATCAAAGCTGTTGATGAATATTTCCCAATTCCGGAGAGAGATATAGATAAGCCTTTCTTGATGCCTATAGAAGATGTCTTCTCTATCGAGGGAAGAGGTACAGTTGTAACTGGAAGAATTGAGAGAGGAAAGATAAAAGTTGGAGAAGATGTAGAGGTTTTGGGAATGGGAAGAAAGACACAGAAGACTGCAGCTACTGGAGTTGAAATGTTTAACAAAACATTGAATGAGGGTCAAGCAGGAGACAATGTAGGTATTTTGCTTAGAGGTTTGAAAAGAGAGGATGTACAGAGAGGACAATTGTTAGCAGCTCCTGGAAGTGTTAATACTCACACCGACTTTAAGGCAGAGGTCTATGTATTAAGTAAGGAAGAGGGTGGAAGACATACGCCATTCATTACAGGATACAAACCTCAGTTCTACATCAAAACCGCTGATGTTACAGGTGAAGTAGTATTAAATGAGGGAACCGAAATGGTTGTCCCAGGTGACAATACTGAGTTTACTGTTAAATTAGTATCACCAGTAGGATTGGAGAAAGGATTCTCCTTCGCTATCAGAGAAGGTGGTCAGACAGTAGGACAGGGAATTGTGACTGAGATTTTGAAGTAAGGAATTAATTGTGGAGGGCAGGAAACTGCTCTCCACAATATTTAATTTAATTAAGCTCTTTTAAATAGAATGGCAAATCAAACTGCAAGAATTAGGGTCAAATTAAGAGGATATGACTCAATCGTTGTTGATAAGTCTGCGAAAAGTATAATAGAAACAGCTGTAAGCACAGGTGCAAAAGTTGCTGGGCCAATTCCTTTGCCAACAAAGAGAAGGCAAATTGCAGTAAACAGATCTCCATTTATTTACAAGAGCTCAATTGAACATTTTGAAATTAATACACATAAGAGGGTAATAGATATCATTGATCCTACCCCAAAAACAATAGATGCCCTGCAGCATTTACAAATGCCTGCTGGTGTTGACATTGGAATAGAGTAATAAATAAAAATATGAAAGCAATATTAGGTATAAAAAAGGGAATGACAAGAGTATTTAAGGATGACAAGGTAGTCCCTGTTACTGTCATTGATGCGTCTGATTGCATACTTTCATATATCGAAGCTAAAGGTTTTGAATTAGGATTAGGTGAAGAGAAAAACCCTATCAAATCAATGAAGGGTAAATATGGAGTAGCAAAAAAGGTTCCTGAGAAAAGGGCATATTTTAAGGGAGAATTAGAAGGTGATTCTAATATTGGGGATGATATTAAGTCCGTTCAATTTGTAGCTGGAGACAAAGTGGTTGTAAGTGGAATATCTAAGGGAAAGGGCTTTGCTGGTGTAGTCAAAAGGTATGGATTTGCAGGTGGTCCTAAAACACATGGACAATCAGATAGGTTAAGGGCACCGGGTTCAATTGGTGCTGGTACAGACCCAGGAAGAGTTCTCAAAGGTAAAAGAATGGCTGGGAGAATGGGACAAGACAAAATTACACTTCTTGACAGAGAAGTTGTTGATGTTAAAGATAGTTTGATCTTAGTTAAAGGACCAGTTCCTGGTTCAAAAGGAGATTTAATAGCAATATTTACAAAATAAAATGGCAGAGACTAAAGGTAAAACAAAAGTAGAGAAAAAGGTAGCTGTGATTAAAAGGAATCCATTGGTTTGGGAAGTACCTTACAATGCTGATCTTGTAGCACAGGTATTGTACGTTTACAGAAGTAATGAAAGAAAATCTACTGCAAATGTAAAAGGTAGAGGAGAGGTATCAGGAGGTGGTAAAAAACCTTGGAAACAGAAAGGTACCGGAAGAGCAAGGGCGGGTTCTACTAGATCTACGATTTGGGTAGGTGGTGGTGTTGCTTTTGGGAATGTGGGAGACAGAAATTGGAATAGAAAGATTAATAAGAAAATGGCAAAGAAAGCTACATGTGTGATGCTTTCTGAGAACCTAAGGAATAAAACATTAGAATTCATGAAGTTTTCTTTAAATGATGTGAAAAAATTAAGAGATGAAATGAAGAAAAATTCTTCAAAATCGGCGCTAGTAATTACTGACAATGTTGAATTAGGCAGAAAAATTAGAAATATTGAAAAACTTGATGTGGTCTCATCAGAAAAATTAAATGCAAAAAATATTGCAAAAAGAAAATATATTTATGTAGATAATGAAGTAATTGAGATGTTAGAAAAAAGATTAACAAATGAGAAATAAAACAATTGAATTACAACCTATGGTTTCTGAAAAAAGCTATGCAATGGCAAATGCCAACAATAAGTATACTTTTTTAGTTGAGAGATATAATAACAAAATTGAAGTCGCAAAGGCCGTGGAGAGTAAGTATAAAGTTAAGGTTGAGAGTGTTAATAGTGTTGTAAAACCAGGGAAAATGAAAAGAGATCTTAAGACATATAAACCAAGAAGAGAGAGAGACATGGTAAAAGTAATCGTTACACTTAAAAAGGGAGATAAAATAAATGAATTTTTGAAGATTTAATATGGCTATTAGAAAATTTAAACCGACAACTTCTACAAGAAGAAAAACAGCATTGGCAGATAGGTCTCATCTCAATAAGGATGGTGGGCCAAAGGGTCTAACAATCCCCAAAAAGAAAAAAGCTGGAAGAAATAATCAAGGTAAAATTACTGTAAGGCATAGAGGTGGTGGTTTTAAACGAAGAATAAGAATTGTCGATTACAAAAGAGATAAGTTTGGAATACCAGCAAAGGTTACGGGTTTGTACTTTGATCCAAACAGAAGTGCACATTTAGCGCTACTTCTTTATGCAGATGGTGAGAGAAGATATATAATTGCACCTAAAGATCTGAAAGTTGGGGACACAATTATATCAGGAGAAAGTACAGATGTGTTACCAGGTAATGCAATGATGGTAAAGAATATCCCTTCTGGTACAGCAGTCCATTCTGTTGAGAATATGCCAGGTCGTGGAGCAGTATTCGCAAGATCAGCGGGGCAGGTAATTATTGTACAGGGTATTGATCCTACTGGTAAATATGTTCAATTGAAGATGCCTTCTGGAGAAATAAGATTGGTATTTGCTGAGTGTATGGCAACTATTGGCCAGGTAAGCAATGAAGATAATTTGAATGTCAAGTTAGGAAAAGCTGGAAGGAAGAGGAATTTGGGTTGGAGACCAGAAGTTAGGGGTATGGTTATGCATCCGGCAGAGCATCCACATGGAGGTGGAGAAGGAAAAGGTGTTATTGGAGGTGCTGCAAAAGATATATGGGGGAATCTCATTGGAACAAGAACAAGAAAAAATAGAAGAACTGAAAAGTTTATTATTAAAACAAGAAGAACTAAGAATAGACCTTACGCAAAGAAATAATTTATATTTAAGAAAATATGTCTAGATCGCTAAAGAAAGGACCATATACAGATAAAAAATTGATGGAAAAGGTTATGAAAGCCAAAGAGACTGGAAGCATGGCTCCAATTAAGACATGGGCTAGGGCTTCTACCATTACACCAGATATGGTTGGGATGAAATTTTTAGTACATAATGGTAAAAAGCATGAAGAGGTGTTGGTTGTAGAATCTATGATTGGTCATAGGCTAGGTGAGTTTTCTGCAACAAGGAAATTTAGAGGCCATGCGAAGAAGGGGAAACTTTCTAAAGTCTATGGAAGTAGCGGAAGATTTGAAGAAACTAAATCAGATAAATAAATATGGAAGACAAAATTGTAACAGTAAAAGTTAAAAATATTGCACAATCTCCTTTAAAATTGAGATTAGTTGCAAATTTAATTAGAGGTAAAAATGCATCTGAAGCGATAGAAATGCTAACATTGCTATCGAAAAAAGGCGCCCCAATAGTTAAGAAGGCTATAATGTCGGGGATTGCAAATGCAAGGGAAAAGTATGGAGTAGATAAGGAGAGTTTGGTAATAAGCAAAATCACTATCGATGAAGCTAGAACTTTAAAGAGAACAAGATTTGAATCAAGAGGTCGAGTATCAAGAATTGATAAGAGAAGATCTCATATTAATTTAGAATTAAAAGTGAAGTAAAATGGGTAGAAAAGTAACACCAAAAGCTATTAGAATGGGAATAAATAGGACTTGGGATTCTGTTTGGTATGCACCCAAGAGAAATTATTCGAAAGTATTAGCTCAGGACTTAGAAATTCGAGAGAAAATTAACAAATCGATGAAAGATGCTGGGATTGACAATATCAAGATTAATCGATCCTTGAATAGAATGGAGATTCTTGTGTATGTTGCAAGACCAGGAGTTGCTATCGGAAGAGGTGGGGAAGGAATAGATCTCTTACAAAAAGAGTTAAAAAGGTTTACTAAAATGGAAGTTGAATTAAAAGTTAGAGAAGTTCGAAAAGCAGATTTATCTGCCAGAATTGTTGCAAGATCTATTGCAGATGGAATTGAGAGAAGACAGCCTTCAAAATTAGTTGTAGCAAGCGCAAAAGAAAAGATAATGGCATCTGGTGCTAAGGGTTTGAAGATTTGGGTATCAGGAAGAATTAACAATGCTAGCCAGGCTAGGACAGTGAAAACAACTGCAGGTTCTGTCCCTGCTCAAACTTTAAGGGCAGATGTAGATTATGCAGGAGAAGTTGCGAAGACAATTGATGCTGGACTAATGGGAATCAAGGTTTGGATATATAGAGGTGAAAAAAATAATATGGACGAATCTGAAGAATAATATTTTAAAGTAAACATATGTTGCAGCCAAAGAAAAGAAAATTTGCAAAAGAGTTTAGAGGAAACATGGGGGGTGTTGCTACTGCAAATAACAAAGTTACATTCGGAGAATATGGACTTAAGACTCTAGAGAATGGATGGATAAATGCAAGAGAGATTGAATCTGCCAGAAGAGCGGTTGCGGGATTCACAAAAAGGAAAGGGAAAGTTTGGATTAAAATCTTCCCACATAAATCCTACACGAGAAGATCTGTAAACAGTAAAATGTTGGGTGGGAAAGGTTCCGTTGAGGGATATGTAGCAGTGGTGGTTCCAGGAACAATACTCCTTGAAATTGGAGGCGTTGATGAGAATACAGCAAAGGAAGCTATGAGATTAGCTGGACACAAATTTTCAGTAAAAACAAAATTTGTAGAAAAAAGAGAAATATAGTTGAGAATACCGTAATTTATTGATAAAATACAAGCCGTTACAAAAAATGAAAGATATGAAAAAAGAGACAACCGAAAAACAAAGTAAAAGAAGAGAGATTGAGGCCGTTGTGGTTGGTACTAGTATGAACAAAACAGTGAAGGTAAGAGTCGATACAGTAGAAAGTCATGCAATATATAAGAAAAGGATTAAAAGGAAAAAGATTTATTTTGCTCATGCAGAAGAGGAGCTAAGCATTGGAGATAAGGTGGTCATTAAGGAGAGCAGACCTTTTTCGAAAAAAATAAGATGGGTTGTAATTAAAAAAATATAAATATGATACAGAGAGGGACAATAGTAAAAGTTGCAGATAACAGTGGAGCAAAAGAAGCTAAATTAATTGGAATACCAGGGGCTTCTAAAGTTAGATATGCCAGAATAAATGATGTTGTTGTTGTCTCTATTCAGAAAACAACACCAAATACAGGTGTAAAGGATCATGAGGTTCATAAGGCTGTAATAATTAGAACAACAAAAGAATTAAGAAGAAAAGATGGTACATATGTAAGATTTGATGATAATGCAGTAGTTTTGATTGATCCAAAGAATAAAACGCCAAAAGGAACAAGAATTTTTGGCCCAGTAGCAAGAGAGTTGAAAGAGGGGGGATTCGATAAAATTTTATCTTTAGCGCCAGAAGTACTTTAAGAAAAATATATGAAAATTAAAAAAGGAGACACAGTAAAAATTTTATACGGGAAAGAATCAGGAAAACAGGGCGTTGTAGTCGCCGTTAGTCCTAAGAAAAACAGTGTAATTGTAGAAGGTTTAAATCTCTATAAAAGACATTTAAAAGGAGATGGTCGAACTAGAACTTCTGAGATTTTGACAATTGAAAAACCATTTGAGTTGTCAAAAGTTATGTTGGTTTGTCCTTCATGTGGGAAAGCAACAAGGGTAGGGGTAAGAAAAGAGGGAGAAAAAAATGTTAGAGTTTGTAAAAAGTGTGGGAAAGAAATAGAGACTAAAGAAAAGGTCGTAGTAACTCCAAAGAAAGAAGAGCCAAAGAAGATAGAAGAAGAAAAAAAGAAAGTATCTAAAACTGTAAAGAAAAATAAGAAATAAATATGAATAGATTACAAGAAGAATACAACAAAACAGTAAGCAAGGAATTAATGAAGGAACAAAGCTATAGTAATGTCATGCAAGTCCCAACATTGAAGAAAATTGTTGTAAATGTTGGAGCTGGGGAGGCAGTGGACAATAAAGCTGCTTTAGATGAGATAGTCGAAATTTTAACAAGAATTACGGGTCAGAAACCTGTCGTTAATAAAGCAAAGCAAGCAGTATCAGCTTTCAAAATAAGGCAGGGGATGGAGATAGGTGTCTCGGTCACATTAAGAGGAGAGAGAATGTGGCAGTTTTTTGACAAATTGGTAAATATTGTTTTACCAAGGACAAAAGACTTCCGAGGTTTAAGCCCAAGGTCATTTGATGGCGCTGGGAATTACTCTCTTGGGATAGAGGATCATACAGTGTTTATTGAAATTGATCCGAACAACGTCTCGAAGATTAGAAGTCTTGAAGTAACAATTGTTACTTCAGCAATGAATGATAAAAATGGAAAAGCCCTTTTAGATAAATTTGGATTCCCATTCACAAAGAATGTCAACAGAAGCTAAAGAATACAAAGCAAGAAAATTAAAGGAAACCTCTAAATACAGCTCTAGAGTGTATAATAGATGTGAACTATGTGGAAGAGCTAGGGGGTATATTAGACATTACGGATTATGTAGAATCTGTTTTAAGAAATTAGCTAGCGAGGGAAAAATCCCTGGCGTTAAGAAATCTATTTGGTAATTTAAAGAATAAAAAAATGAACGATTTAATAGCAGATATGCTCGCAAGAATACAAAATGCAATAATGAGGAATAAAGAATTTGTTCCTGTTCTTAATACAAATATTAATAGGGACATATTAAAAGTTCTAAAGAAGGAAGAAATGATTAAAGACTTTAAGCTTAATGAGGATTCTGGAACGGTTGATGTCGAATTGTTATACGAGAATAAGGAGCCTGTTATTTCTAAACTTCAAAGAGTTAGTAAGCCAGGACAAAGAATATATGTCACTAAAAAGGAAATTAAACCGATAATGAATGGAAGAGGTATCTCAATTATTAGTACTTCTCAAGGAGTTATGTCTGGTTCTGTCGCCAAGAGCAAAGATCTTGGAGGTGAATTTATATGTAAAGTTTGGTAATTATGTCAAGAATAGGAAAAGATTTTATAACAATTGAAGAGGGAGTAGAGGTTTCTTTAAATGGTTTGACTGTACTTGTTAAAGGTCCATTGGGAGAGATCAATATTACACTCCCAGAGCATCTTGAATTGAAGATAGAAGATAAGAGTTTACAGCTAAATAGAAAGGATGAAACAAAACAAGCCAAATCAGATCATGGTACATACAGAATGTTGCTTTATAATGCAGTATATGGTGTAAAAAATGGTTTTAGTAAGAATTTAGAATTAGTAGGTGTTGGATATAGAGCTAGACTTGATGGAGGGTTGCTAGTTATGAGCTTGGGTTGGAATCATCCAATTAAAATGACTCCTCCCGAGGGGATACAAATAGAGGTTCCAGAAGAGACAAAGATAACCATTAAAGGTTTTGACAAGCAAAAGGTTGGAGAATTTGCAGCGAAGATTAGAGAAATAAGAAAACCAGAGCCATATAAAGGCAAAGGTATTAGATATGAGAATGAATATGTAAGAAGAAAAAGCTCAAAAGCTAGTGTCGCATAAAATATTTTTTAATACAAATGGCTAAAAAAACTAAAAAAGAAAAAAGAATAAGAAGAAAAGCACATATCCGAAAAAAGATTCATGGTACTTCTATAAAACCAAGAGTCTTTGTTTTTAAGAGTAATCGGTATTTCTATGCTGGAATTGCGGATGATGACAAGAGTGTTGTTGTGAAATCTCTTATGACTAAAAAAAATGAGAAAGATATTTTGTCTATGACTAAAAAATTTGTAACTTTTTGTAAAAAATATGATGCATTGGTTTTTGATAGGAGCGGATACAAATATCACGGATTGATTAAGTCCTTTGTAGAAGAACTAAGAAAAGAAGGAGTTAAAATTTAGAAAGAATAATATGGAAGAAAAGAAATTTAAGAAAAATAGAGAAAAAAGGGCATTTGACAAGAAGACTCTTCCAGTAAGAAGAGTTGCAAAGGTTACAAAAGGTGGTAAGAAATTAAGATTTAGTACGGTCGTTGTAGTTGGTGACAGAAGTGGAACTGTAGGAGTTGCCTTGGGAAGAGGCGCAGATGTTAGGACAGCGGTTGAACAAGGAGAAAGACTTGCAATTAAAGTGGCAACTAAAATTGAACTTGCTGGTGATACTATACCTCATGAGATAGTCCAAAAATTTGGTGCTGTAAAGGTTCTACTTAGACCAGCAAGACCAGGGACTGGTGTCATTGCAGGTTCTTCAGTTAGAACAGTTCTAGAGTTGGCGGGCGTTGATAATGTGTATGGAAAGATTTTGGGAAGTGCAGATGCAAATGGAAATGCTTACTGTACCTTTGAAGCACTCAAGGCTTTAAGAAGTGCAAGAGTACTTTCAAGGATGCAAAAGATGAGAGACAGGATTACTCTAAAAGAAGAAACGGAGAAAGAGAGAAGAGCAAAAGAAGAGAAAAGAAGAAAGAAAGAGATGGAAAAGAAAAAGACTCAAAAAAAGAATAGATTTGAAAAGGTAGATCGAAGAAAAGTTGTGAAAAAAATAGATAAAAAGATTGAAGATAAAGTTAGCAATAAATAGAAATGAAACTAAATAGTATACCAAAAAGAAAAAACAGAGTAATGCCAGGAAAAAGGATTGGAAGGGGATATGGATCTGGAGTTGGTGGTCATACCGTCGGAAGAGGAACAAAAGGTCAGAAGTCTAGAGCAGGGCATAAATCAACAAGGTTCTTTGAAGGTGGGAATGTACCTTTCTTTAGGAGAATGCCAAAGTACAAAGGATTTAATCAGCCACAAAAAGTAGAAGCTCAAGCAGTTAATCTTGAAGTTTTAGATAAGGAATTTAAAGATGGAGATTTAGTAAATTTAGAATCCTTAGTCTCAAAGGGAATTGCAAGAAAAAATTCGAAAGTTGTTAAAATCCTCGGAAAAGGAGAAATTACAAAGAAACTCAAAGTAGAGGGATTGAAGATTTCGGAGAGTGCCATTGAAAAAATCAAAAAAGCTGGTGGTTCAATAAAATAACCTCCTAACATCATGAACAAATTGATAGAGAGAATCAAGCATATTTTAAAAACAAAAGAGATTAGAAGCAAAATTCTTTTTTCCTTGTTGATTTTGTTGATTTTTAGATTACTTTCCTCTGTCCCTGTTGCGGGAATTCCTGCAGAGGCAATCAAGAGTCTTTTTGAAGGGACTAGCATGGGTGATGTTTTGTCTGCTGTCTCTGGTGGCGTCCTGGAAACTGCCTCAATTGTGGCGATAGGATTAACCCCATATATCAATGCATCAATCGTTTTTCAACTATTGGGAACAGTTATTCCAGCTCTTGATGAAACAAGAAAAGAGGGACCTGAGGGTCGAAGAAAGATTTCTATGTACACAAGGTTGTTAACAGTTCCGTTGGCAATACTTCAATCTTTTGTTATTTATTCCACCCTATTAGGGTTTGGATTGATCACAAAGTTGGGTCCTTTGGAGTTGGCAACGATGGTTGCCACGTTTACCGCAGGTTCAGTTGTTATGATGTGGTTTGGAGAGCTAATTTCCGAGAGTGGTCTCGGAGGTGGGACTTCATATTTAATTATGTTGGGAATTTTAGCAGGAATACCTGGGTCAATACGTTCAAACTTCTTGACAATGGACAATCTACAAAAAACTCTGTTTATCGTTATTTCTCTTATTATGGTTACATCAGTAGTTATAATTACTACCGCAGAAAGAAGGGTTAAAGTGCAATACTCTAGAAGAGTTAGGACAGGAGGGGCTTTGGAGAGCTATATCCCAATTAAACTGACACAATCTGGTGTTATGCCAGTAATATTTGCTATGGCATTTCTATCATTTCCTCAATTAGTGGGGAAATTTTTAGTAAGTAAAAATTACAATGAAGGGTTAACAAATGTAGCTGAGAAAGTTTTGGATTTCATAAACAATCCTTATATTAAAGATGGCTTAACATTCCTATTGGTCATTGGTTTCTCCTTTGTGTATCTTTCAGTTGTATTCAAAACCGATGAATTAGCAGAAAATCTTCAAAAACAGGGAGCATTTATACAAGGTATTAGACCCGGAGAAAACACATCGGATTATTTACGAAAAATTAGCCTTAGATTAGCTGCTGTAGGAGCAATTTTTCTTGCTCTTCTGTCAATTCTTCCCGACTTGTTTGTTAGGGTAGGACTTGTAAATGGGGCTGTTTTTTCAGGGACAGGACTGCTCATCGTAATAGGTGTTATTCTTGAGGTAAAAAGGCAGGTCGAATCAATGGTTACGACAAGAAGTTATGATAGATACCTTTAAGGGTTAGTGATTAATTCATAATAATTACATATGAATCGAGTCCAAAATAATCCAAGAACAATTCTTTTTCATGGGCCATCAGGATGCGGTAAGGATACACAAGTGGAATTCCTTGTAAAGAATTTCAATTTCGAGAATATTGGAACAGGCCAGATGATTAGAAAGCTTTTCGAAGAGAATGATAAAGATGCCTTGGTGGCTACAAAGGAATATACTTCAAAGGGACTCTTTGTCCCAAACTCGTTAGTGTATAAAGAGATGTTTCCCAAATGGCTAAAAAGGTTTGATGGACAAAAGAATTGGGCATTTGTTTCAGTAGTAAGGGATGTTGGTCAGATTGAATTATTTGATAATCTGTTAAAAACACAGGGAAGAGAATTAGACTTATTTATTCATTTTGTGCTTTCTGCGGATATTGCCATTGAAAGAATGTCTTTAAGAAAATATTGCCCTAAGTGTGGTGCAACCTATCACCCAAAGTTTAAAAAAGAACAAGAGGAAGGAAAGTGCGATTTGTGTGGTACTGCTTTGATCCAAAGAGATGATGATCAACCACAAAAAATAATTAGTAGGCTTGAAGAATACAACAGGACAATACATCCCATTCTTAAAGTATATGAGGAGAGGGGTTTGCTAGTTGAGGTTGATGCAACGCCAAGTATTGAAGAGATACACAAAGAAATTATCAAGATTTTGCACTTGTAAAAAAAACTTTTTTTTGCTATTCTTACCTAGTCTCTTTCAAGGACTTCAAACAATCTAGTATTTATACTATTTTGTTGATTTACTAGTCTTCTTTTGGTATAATTCCAAAGATTCCACTAGTGTGGATTATTGACTAACTATGAACGAAAGTAAGAAAGTTTTTGAATTTGATGGAATTGTGAAGGAGTGTTTACCAAATACTCAATTCATTGTTGAGTTGGATGTAAACGGCTCTAAGCATGAAGTTATCGGTTATCTCTCAGGGAAGATGAGAATGCACTACATTCGAATATTAGAGGGAGATAAGGTGAGAATTGAGATGACGCCTTATGACAAAGAAAGAGGCAGAATAACATATAGATACATGAATTAAATGAAAGTAAGAGCTTCTGTAAAAAAGAGATGTCCTGATTGCTATTCTGTTAAGAGAAAAGGCAGAGTATATGTTTATTGTAGAAAAAACCCAAATCATAACCAAAGACAGGGTTAATTATTAATTTATACTTTTTTAAAATGGCAAGAGTCGCGGGAATTGAAATACCAAATGATAAGAGACTGTGGGTCTCTTTAATGTCAATATACGGGATAGGTGAGGTTACTGCAAAAAAGATATGTAATGGGGCAAATGTTAAGGAAGTAGAATTTGTAAAGGACCTTTCTGAAACAGAATTAGATAGAGTAAGAAAATACATTGAAGAAAATTTTAGTGTCGAAGGAGAATTAAGACAGGAAAGATTTAGGGACATTAAAAGGTTAAAAGATATGAGATCCTATAGGGGAATTAGACATAAATTAGGTCTTCCAGTAAGAGGTCAAAGAACTAGACATAATGCTAGAACGAGAAAAGGAAAGAGTAGGCCTGTCGGAGGATTAAAGAGAACTTTAGATAAAACATAGTATAGAAAATGGCAACAGATAAAAAAACAAAAAAATCAACCAAGGGAAATGTTCAGAGTGGTATTGCAACAATACAGTCCACTTTTAATAATACAATTATCACTTTGGCTGATGAAAATGGTGAGGTTCTAGGTCAGGGAAGTCCTTCAATGGTAGGATTTAAAGGTGCAAAAAGAAGCACAGCATATGCTGCGACTAAAGCTGCTATGGATGTTGCTGAGAAAGTTATTAAGAAGTACGGGCTAAAAGAAGTCAAAGTAGTTATTAAGGGCCCAGGAGCTGGAAGAAATGCTGCTGTTAAGGGTCTAGATTCTGCAGGGTTGAAAGTGACGATGCTTATTGATAAAACACCGATTCCACATAATGGATGTAGACCGAGAAAAATTCCGAGAAAGTAATTTTTATTTGTATTTTTTAGATTCATGGGTAGATATACAGGACCAAAAGAAAAATTAAGTAGAAGAGAAGGAGTTGAATTACACCTTAAGGGTGCAAGATCATTCTCCGATAAATCAGGGTTAAAAAGAAAGCCTTTTGCTCCTGGACAACATGGGAATCAAAGAAGGGCAAGATTGTCAAACTATGGATTCCAATTAAGAGAGAAACAAAAGGTTAAAAGGACATACGGTTTAAGAGAAAAGAACATGGTCGCAGCATATAAAGAATCTGATAGAAGGTCAAAAATTAAGAATACAGATAAAGGTCTGGAATTTCTCAGATTGTTAGAGTTGAGGATGGATAATGTTCTCTATTTGGCAGGCTTAGCTCCTTCAAGGGCTGCTGCGAGGCAGTATATTACACATGGTCATGTGAAGTTAAATGGGCGGAAAAATTCGGTTCCCTCTATCGAGATTAGAGAAGGAGATTCAATTGAACTAAAAAAGGCAAAGTTAGCTCCTAATGAGAAATTGTTTAAGACTCCTGATTGGATTGAAACAAAGGATTCTTCATGTAAAGTAGTAAGATTGCCGATTAGAGATGATATTGATGAAGGGATTAAGGAGAACTTAATAATTGAGTTCTATTCTAGATAATTTTATATTTTTACTAAATGGAAGCGTTTAAAGATATTAAGGTTACAATTAAAGAAGAAGCTGGAAATTATGGTCTTTTTGAAATTTCACCATTACCAAGAGGGTACGGTCATACTTTGGGGAATGCATTAAGAAGAATTTTGTATTCAAGCTTAAAAGGAGCCGGAATTACATCAGTGAGTATTAAGGGTGTTGATCATGAGTACTCAACACTTGAGGGTGTCCAAGAGAACATGATTGATGTGATAATGAATTTAAAGCAAGTTAAGTTTAGTACAAAGTCTTCCGAACTGGCAGTTTGTAAACTATCAGTAAAAGGGAAAAAAGAAATTACTGCAAAGGATATTGAAACCTCTGGCGATTATGAAGTTGTAAACAAGGATTTGCATATTGCAACTTTAACAGATTCCTCTTCCTCTATGGAAATGGAATTTACTGTAGAGTCGGGCGTTGGATATAAAATCATCCCAACCAGCGGAAGGAAAGAGATTGGAGTGATCCCTTTAGATTGTGATTTTACCCCAATTGAGAAAGTAAGCTTACTTATTGAACAGGCACGAAAAGGGCAAGAAACAGATTTGGATGCAGTCCTTATAGGTGTTACAACAGATGGAAGTATAACTCCTAAAGATGCATTGTTAGATTCTGCTAAAATTCTTCAGGAATTTGCAGGAAAAGTAATGATTGCAATGGGAATGGCTCAAAAAGAAGTTGAAGCTATCCAGGAGGAAGTAAATACACCTCAAGTTGAAGAAGTTGGTACAGTTGCTCAGGATGATGAAATTGGCGGATGGAAAGTTGAAGAGTTGCCCATATCAAAGAGGTCCAAGACTGGGTTGCTAGCAGGTGGATTTAAGACTGTTGCGGATTTGAGAAATACCACTGCAACTGAGTTGTTAAATCTCCCAGGCTTTGGGAATAAATCTTTGAATGAAATTTTAGAGCTATTAAATGAGTACGGTATTAATATTAACAACTAATTTTGAATGTATAAAAGAGTAAAAAAAGCAAAATTAGGGAGAAAGATGGCACATAGAAATTCTTTGAGACAAAATCTTTTAATCTCATTGTTGCAGAGAGGCCAAGTTGAGACAACATCTCCAAAAGCAAAAATTTTAAAATCAGACATGTCCTCTCTTCTAGAGGAAGGTAAAACAAAATCTGAAGATTTAAATTTTACAAAAAAGATACATAATACACTAGGTAATTCTGAATTGATAAAGAAGTTCTCCGAATATGTGAAAAGTGAAAAGGTTGGAGTGACAATTGTAAAAACTGGTTTTAGAGTAGGAGATAATGCAGAGAAATCAAGAGTATCTTTAATTGGAATGGATAAAAAGAAAAAGGCAACAGAGAAAAAAGCAGAAGAAAAGAAGGTTAAGAAGGAAATTAAGAAAGAGGATAAAAAGAAAGTACTTGATATTGATAAAAGGGTTGATAAAACCGCTGTTGTTAAACATGGAGACAGAGCTAGAACAAGATCAGGACTTTAATTATTAGTTACTAAATATGAAATACAAAACAGTTTGGACAAAAAAAGAGAATCTAGAAAGAAAGTGGTATGTTGTTGATGTTAAAGATCAAATTCTTGGTAGAGTTGCAACAAAGATAGCATCATTATTGATAGGCAAAGAAAAACCAGAAATTGTCCCAGATGTAGATTGTGGAGATAATGTAATTGTAATCAATAGTGATAATGTAAAATTAACAAGAGGTAAAGAACTTAATAAAATGTATTATAGACACTCAATGTATCCTGGTGGTTTTAAAGAAACTACATGGCAAAGACAGATGGAAAAGGATTCAACCAAAATAATTACTGATGCAGTTAAGAATATGTTACCAAATAATAAATCAAGGGATGCAAGAATTGCCAGATTATATGTCTATAAAAATTCTGTTCATAAACATGGAGGACAGAACCCAATCGAGATTAAATTTAATTAATTAAACAGAAGTGAAGTATTTTGAAGGAATAGGAAGAAGGAAAAGATCGACTGCAAGAGTTAGGATTTTTGCAGGAGATAAGACATCAACTATTAACAATAAGCCAATAGACGAATTTTTTGGAGGGAAAGAAAATGTTGATAATATTGTAAATAAGCCATTAATTGTTACTGGCCTTGATAAGAAATTCTTTTTTACTGCTAAAGTTAATGGCGGAGGAATAACGGGGCAGTTAGGGGCTGTAAGGTTGGGCTTGGCAAGAGCAATCTATGGAATGGATTCTGAATTAAAGTCAACTTTACGAAAAGAGCATCTTGTTACAAGAGATCCAAGAGAGGTAGAGAGAAAGAAATATCACCACGTTAAAGCAAGAAAGAAGCCTCAGTTCTCAAAGAGGTAATTTCATTCTTTTTGTTAAATTCACATTTGAGTTGTTGTAATACTTAAACGTATCTTCTATTATGAAGTATGTTAATTTTTCATTTCAATTAATATGGAAAAGAAAAAGTATTATAAAATAATTGGGATCTGTATTCTCTCCTTAGTCGGTTTGGGGATGCTCTTTTTTATCGGTGTGGTTTTGTTAAGGAGTGTAGCAACGATCGCGGGGGAAGGAAGTTCTCAGGAAGAATCATACTCTTTGGACGTAGATTCAGTTGGAAGGGTCTCTCCTAATGTGTCTACTTCGTCGCCATCTGTTGAGAAAAACTTAGTAGCTGACCAAGCCGCTCCAAATAGTTCCCAAGAAAAAAATGTAATAAGAAGAGGACAGATAGGATTTAGTGCAGACAATATTGATAAGACTAAGGAAGAGGTTCAGGATGTAATAGATAAATATGGTGCAGAAATATCAAATTCTTCTGATCAAGGAACTGGAAAATCGAGAAATATAAGCATTGTAATTAAAGTAGAAGAGGGATCTTTCGATGAAATGTTAAGTGATTTGGAAGGGGTTAAAGCCGAAAAAATCTTCTCCTCAGTTAGTTCAGAAGATGTAACTGAACAGGTGATGGATTTGGAGGCAAGATTGAATACTTATCAAAATACTGAGAAGCAACTACTTGAGATTCAGAAACAATCAACAAATGTTAAAGATACAATGGAAGTCTTTAAAGAATTAAATGAGATTAGGTATAAGATTGAGGCAATTGAGTCACAATTAAAGTACTATGCGAACCAAACAGATTACTCTACAATAACGGTCTCAATTTCTCAAAGCAGTGCTGGGACTTTCGAACCTGAAGAGAAATGGAAGCCCTTTGGAGTTTTGAAAGATGCTATTAGAGCACTTGGGGAATTTGGAAAAGGATTGGTAAATTTTGCAATCTGGTTTGTAGTCTTTGGGGTACCAATTGCGTTAATAATTGTACTTGCAATTT
Organism: Candidatus Dojkabacteria bacterium; assembly: GCA_012513575.1. Taxonomy (GTDB): domain Bacteria; phylum Patescibacteriota; class Dojkabacteria; order SC72; family SC72; genus UBA5232. The sequence goes on along the minus strand of JAAZBX010000004.1, from coordinate 51,036 downwards.
ACCTTGTAAAAAAGGCTAGGAAATAGTAAAATCTTGTTGTATAAGTACTATTAGATGGTTGCATTTACCCTTCGGGAGTAAATGAGGAAAGTCCGGACTTTATGTCTGTCTCGAACATGTCGAGATAAGTGCCAACGAGAGTTGGGAGGGAGTGATCTTTCGGAGAAAAGGGCAACAGAAAGTATACCGCCTAGTTTACTAGGTAAGGGTGAAAAGGTAGTGTAAGAGACTACCGAGCAGTGTAGTAATACATTGTTGCATTGTAACCCCCACTTAAAGCAAGGTTAAACCGCATAGATAGATAACCATCGTTATACAGAATCCGGCTTATTATGTACTTATACATTTTATTTAATACACCTTAAAATGCCTTCAGAACACGAAATTGAACCTGATGAGCGAGGTTCTTTAGAAATTAGAAGAGACAACATCGCTTATTCAATTGCCTTTGAACTTGCGAGTGGGACGATTACTACAGACAATGTCTCAAGAGAAAATGGTTTGTCTGGATTAGATTCGGTTTGTATCTACTTTGCACACGCTTTGTCTCTTTCACCTGAAGAATTTAGAACACTAGTTTTAAATCACTATAAAATGTATGGTCAGTATTTTTCTATGGACGACACTCCACTTGAAGAAGAATGTGATGAAGAAGAAATTGATTATTCGACAACACATGATGTAGAAGATGATGATAAAGCAACCGTTAAAGCCATTGCAATGATGATAAGGATGGGATTAGTTGCAGATGATGTAAAATCTTTGTTAAATGAGAGAACCCCTTTAGAACAGTTAATTAGTTATCTTTTCTGGGCATTTGATGATGAGGAGATAGGGGAATATAAGTTAGAAATTCTTGGGGCTCTCAGTGACTTCGCAGGTGGCTACTATCTCAGATCTGGAAATTTTGGAATAGATTATAAGTTAATTCTTGGGAATAAATCGTCCAACTCCATTTAGAAACTCTCTTCCTCCCATTCGATTCCTTCCTTCAATTTGGAAATCAATAAGTTTGAGGGAGACTCCTTCTTCTTTTGTCGAGACATATACATCTCTTCCATCCGTCCAAAGCATCCCTGGCATTATTATCTTCTTCCCTTTGGTAAGCTCCGCTTTATATACCTTCATTGTTTTTTTAGAAAGATTCTCATTGTTACTCTCAGGAAGAACTATCCAAGTAATAGGCCATGGAATAAATGCTCTTACCATCCTATCAATATATTTTGGTTCGTACTCTTCCAATTTTATTTCTGCTTTATCTTTTGAAATATCTTTCTGCCAACAGTAAGTTGCTAAGCTATTTTCTTGAGCTATTGGAACTATCTCTCCGTTTATCCATTTATTTAAAACTGGTATCAAAACCTCAGTACTTTTTTTCACAAGGCGTTCTCTAAGGGAGATATTTGTATCATCCTCTCTAATCTCTTCGGTGTAGGTATCTATAATATCTCCTTCATCTAAGCCCTCACTCATCAGCATAATTGTAATTCCAGTCTCCTTCTCTCCATCCAGTAGAGCCTTTTGAATTGGTACTGCACCCCGATATTTCGGAAGAAGTGAAAAGTGAATATTTATGCATCCATATTTGGGATAATCTAAAAATTCCTTTGGGACAATTTCTCCAAATGCTTTGCATATGACAATCTCAGGATTGTACTTCTGTGCAATTTCTATATATCTTTCTTTAACCTTATCCGGCTGTTCTACTGGTATATTGTTCTCTAAGGCATATTTTTTAACGTCTGAGGGTGTGACAATTTGCTTTCTGCCAATTGGTTTGTCTGGAGTTGTAATTACAGCAACAACTTCAAACGCCTTACTTTTATGTAATGTCTTTAGAGTTTCAACTGATTCCCATCCAGTTCCAAGAAATATTGTTTTTACTTTATCCATAGTGAATATTCTACTATAATACACAGAATATGAAAATGTCAGAATTTAAATATATTCTTCCAGAGGATAGAATCTCCAAGTACCCTCCGAAGAAAAGAGGAACAACCAAGCTTCTGGTACTTGATAGAAGTAATGGTCATATTCTTCACAAGAAGTATCCAGATTGTGTTGAATATATTAACAAAGGAGATGTCGTAGTGATTAATGATACGAAGGTTGAGAAAAGAAGAACTTTTTTCCACGATAGTAAAGGGAGATTGTTTGAGATTCTTTTTTTGAACAAGCAGAAAGAGGGGAATTGGTTCGCATTAATAAAAAAAAGTAAACTCCTTAAAGATGGAATCCTACTAACCAACGAGAGAGAACAATTAATTCAGGTTCGTATTAAAGAAAAGAAAGAAAATGGTAGGGTTGTTGAATTACTTTCTCCATTCTCTGAGGAAGAGATATTTCAAAAGATTGGTCATACTCCGATTCCTCCATACATGAAGAGGTTTGACACAAAAGAAGATTACGAAAGATACAATACTGTATTTGGACAGAATGTAGGTTCGGTAGCATCTCCTACGGCTAGTTTAAATTTGACAGAAGAGATATTAAAAAGAATTGAGGAGAAAGGGGCAAAGATTGTTAAGGTAGAATTAAAGGTGGGTTGGGGAACATTCGCACCAATAAAGGAAGAAAATATCGAAGATCATATTATTCATGAAGAAGAAATCTCTTTATCAAAGACAGCTGCAATTGAAATTAACAGAGTAAAAGAAGAAGGTGGTTCGGTCTGGGCTTTTGGTACAACTGTTGCGAGGTTACTTGAGAGTTGTGCTGATGATTCAGGGATGCTTTCAGAATTTACTGGAACGACTAATGTCTATATATACCCAGGATATAAATGGAAAGTAGTAGATCATCTAGTAACAAACTTCCATATGCCAGATTCATCGTTGATATTGCTAGTTTCTTCTTTTGCTGGTAAAAGATTGATAAAAAATGCCTATCAAGAAGCTTTAAAAAATGGATATATGTTTTTAAGTTATGGAGATAGTATGTTGATAGTATAAATGATTTTTATTAAACTTTAATTATAAAATGGAAATTTCTGACTTTGGTAAAAAATTTGTTTTTATGCCTGATGCTACAAGAGGAGCTGTAAGGGCATTAACATCAAAGCAATTAGAAGATACAGGAACTGAAGCAATAGTAACAAATACTCTTCATTTACTTATGACTCCAGGCTTGGAAAAAATGAAAAAATTGGGTGGAATAAAGAACTTTATGAATTGGAAAGGTACAGTCCTTACCGACTCAGGAGGCTTTCAGGTGTTTTCGCTAATTCATTCAAAGAAATGGAAAGGAGTTGTACATGATAATGGCGCAACATTCAAATCTCCTAGAACTGGGGACATGTACGAATTGACCCCTGAGAGTTCAATAGATATGCAAATGGCGATAGGGTCAGATGTTCTTGTTACATTAGATGATTGTAGAAGTACAAATATCGAAAGAATTGAGGCGGAAGAATCGGTATCAAGAACTATCGATTGGGCTAGTAGATGCAAGAAGCACTTTGAAGAAAAATATGGAGGAACGAAGGAGACGGGAAAACTTTTAAGTTGTGTAGTCCAGGGAGCAAATTTCTTAGATTTAAGAAAAAAATGTGCTCAGGAGCTTAGTGCAATTGGTTTTGATGGATATAATTTTGGAGGTTTTGTTATCGCAGACAATGGTGAACTGGTCTTGGATGAAATGAGAGCTGTTATAGAAAATACTCCAAAGGAGAAATTTAAATATGCGATGGGAGTTGGCAAACCAGAGGATATAAAGATTGTGGCGGGTTTAGGATATAAGGTTTTTGATACTGTATTAGTAACTAGAAATGCAAGACATGGAACTCTTTACTCTAATGATTGTGAAAATGGTGTTCTAAGGATAAAAAATGCCGAATATTCTTTGGATGAAAGGCCAATTGATTCAAATTGTGATTGTTATACCTGTCAGAAGCACTCTAGAGCATACATCCATCATCTTATTAAAGTAGATGAAGTTACTGGTTTGACTTTAACCACGATACATAATCTTCGATACTATCAAAGGATAATTGAGAGTTTAAACCAACAGAGTTATTGAGGTGATTTTGAAAAAATGGTATGATTACTTATTCCTTATAGCAAAAGGTTCTAGGGGAAAACAGATTTTTGATAAAAGTAGAAATATTATTGTTAGTATATGAAATTTGAAATTTTAGAAAACTTGTTTTTTATAGTTTAGGGTCGATTACGGCCTGATTTTCCTAGGATCTACTCTAAAGGAGTATGATAAATTTTAAAATTGGTTGATATGGATAATATATCTGTAATGGTGCTACTCTCGTTAGGGGTGGCGTTTGTTGTTGCACTTGCAACGGTTCTAATATTGAAATTCGTTTTTAAGTGGGTGAATGTAAAAGATATCCCAGCTAGCGAAATAGAGAATGCAGCGAAGCGAATTATGGGAGATAGGATGAAAAGGGCCGAGCAGGAAATTGACGAGATGAAGGAAAGAGAAGAAAAGAGAATAAAAGAGATGAGAAGAGAAAGTACGGAGCATGAAGAAATTTTAATTGAGAGAGAAAAGAAACTTAACAAAAGATCAAGATTGTTAGATGAAAAGAGTGAGGACTTAAATTCTAGAGAGGTTAAGTTAAAGGATAGTATTGAGAGGCTAGAGGAAGACAGAAATGAGTTAAAAAAGGAGTTGGAGAGGATTTCAGGTCTTTCAAAAGAAGAGGCCCGAGAGAAATTGGTTGAGGAGATCGATCAGGATATGAAGGAGTATGAGGCAAAGAAGATTAGACAGGCCGAAAAAAATATTGAAGTGATTGCTGACGAGAAAGCACAAAAGATTCTTGTTGAAGCAATGCAAAAAGTTGCTACCGATTATGTTGGAGAGACAACAACAAAGAGTATTAAGGTGGAAGATGAAAAGGTAAAAGGTAGGGTAATTGGAAAAGAAGGTAGAAATATTAGGTCTTTTGAACAGTTAACAGGTGTTGATGTAATTGTAGATGAGTCCCCAAATGCTATCGCTCTATCATCATTTGATCCTTTGAGGAGAGAAATTGCTTATGTAGCGATGACAAAGTTAATTGCTGATGGAAGAATTCATCCAGGTTCGATCGAGGAGTCGGTTAGAAAAGCAAAAAATGACATTTCAGCGGAGATAAAGAAAAACGGACAAATTCTTGCAGACGAAGCGGGATGGCCAGATATGGACTTGGGATTGATGAAATTAGTAGGGAAAATGAAGTATAGAAGTAGTTATGGCCAATCACTTATGTCCCATACGATAGAAGTAATTAGACTTGCAGAAGTTTTGGCAAATGAAATTGGAGCAGATGTGTCATTAGTTAAGAAGGCAGCTTTGTTGCATGATGTAGGAAAGGTTCTAACACATAAAGTTGATAGCCCTCATCATCATATTTCTGGGCAAATTGCTCGAAAATATATGCTAGATGAAAAGCTTATTAATGCCATTGAGGCTCATCATTTGGATATTGATCCGCAAACTCCCGAGGCAGTAGTTATTTATCTCGCTGATGCAATTTCAGGATCAAGACCAGGGGCAAGAAAAGACAGCTATGAACAGTATATTCAAAGAATTGAGGGAATAGAAGCAGCAGCAAAAGAAGTTGGAGGAGAAAGAATTCAAGATGTATTTGCTATTAAGGCTGGTAGAGAGATTAGAATAATTGTAAATCCAAAAATAGTTTCTGATGATGAGGCAATTGTGATGGCCAGAGATATTGCAAAGGAGATAGAGTCCAAGCAAAGCTATCCTGGTAATGTAGAAGTTACAGTGATTCGAGAAACAAGGGCAACAGATATAGCAAAATAGTGCTGTAATAGCGTTATCTTCTAGTAGGAAATTCTATAGGGATGGTTGGTATTATTTCTCATTCTCATTATTTTGTTGATATTAGGCATTTAATTGCCATTTAGAAGTAAAATTAGTTGAAAGTGTGAAATGTGTTGTTGTGGCAATGCTTTAAGAGCTTCCCTCTTGGGTAAATTTATTGTTTATTTTAATCTTAATAAGTCTTGGATTCTAAAAGAGTATAGTATTAAAGGATTTTTATTAATCCCACCTAATAACTTATAGTGTTTTCTTCCTTGACCAATTGCTTTCTTTTTCATATTTTAGAGATGGATATACACAAATATCTTTTACGAGAGCCATTTGTGTATATATCAAAAAAAGAAAGGAGGTTACTACAATGTTAAAAAAAGATTTAATCGACAAAATTGCAGCAACAGGCCTTACAAAGAAACAGGCTGGTGCAGCATTAGAGGCAGTATTGGATGCAATCTCTGATTCTCTTAAGAAGGGAGAGCCAGTACTCTTGACAGGCTTCGGTAAATTCGAAGTTAGAACAAGAGCAGCAAGAACAGGAATCAATCCTAAGACTCTTGCTAAGATCAAGCTCCCAGCAACAAAGGTTCCAGCATTCAAGGCAGGAAAAGCTTTGAGAGCTGTTGTTAAGTAAGACTGCCGGTATTTCTTTGTAGATAAAGAAATGAGGAAAAGGATCCGTATGGGTCCTTTTCTGTTTACTAAAACAAGAAAATACATTAAACTATACTAACTCATGTTAAACGACTTTTTAGTTCCAACAAGTAGAAACAAGAATAAGCCTTATTTGTTAAGGAAGATTGCAATTGTCACATATACAATTATGCTTCTTGTGGTTAACTACTTCGGAGGAATATTTGAAATTGATCAGGCTTATGCAAGCTCAATTACTCCAGCAAATATTATTTCGCTTACTAATCAAGAAAGGCGTTCTTCGGGACTTCCCGAGCTAATAAATAATGCAAAGCTTTCTACGGCAGCCTTAGCAAAGGCAAATGACATGTTTGCAAAGCAGTATTGGGATCATTTTGGTCCCAACGGCGAAACCCCATGGCAATTTATAAGAGCTGCTGGTTATAACTATGTATATGCTGGAGAAAATTTAGGAAAAGGTTTTAGAACCTCTGAGGGGTTAGTTGAGGCGTGGATGGTTAGTCCTACGCATAGAGACAATATTTTAAGTCCTCACTACAAAGATATAGGGATTGCAGTGGTAGAGGGTACATTACTGGGGAAACAGACGATTTTGGTTGTACAGATGTTTGGTAATTTAACAGCATCTGTTCAAGGTGTAACTTCAACTCCCTCTTCAACGCCCAAAGTAGTAACTGGCAGTCAGAAGGTAATTACGCCTACCGAGCAAGGAGAAATCAGAAGTATTAGAATAACTTCTCCCGAAATTGGGGCTATGGTAACAGATCCAGCCGTTAAAATAAAAGGAGAGACCACAAATACACAGGGTGAATATTCCGTGGCAATAGTAGAAAGTAGTCAATTAATTGGAACTGCAGATTCAGAGGGTAATACATGGGAATTTAGTAAAGAAAGTGATTGGAGTGAAGGTGAACATAGAATAATCGCAAATATTCAAGGAACTGATATTAAATCTGCCGAAACGGCATTTACAATAGATTCAAAGCCACCAATTGTATCAAAAGAGAGTGTAAAGGTAATAAATTCTTCCGATAAGTTTACCCTTTCTTTTGAAATAATAGGTGAGTGGAATCAAGCGGATGTTGTAATCAGCTCGGAAATTTTGCCAGTTCCAAAATCTGAAGTTATTACCTCTGCTAATGTAGAGATTCCTAAAACAATGGATACAAGCAAGGTAGAGATAGTTGTCTCGGATTCTGTTGGAAACTCATCAACCTTGGATGTATCTGAATATTTCAAAGAGAAGGAACAGGAAGATATTAAAATTATTCCAACGATGGGACTAAGTGTGAAGGATGGAATAAATATTGGAATTGTATTATTTGTCTTTTTACTCCTTTGTGCTCAAGTTGTTTGGTATACAAAAAGGGGAAGAATTAAGGATTCGGTTGGAGAATTATTTACTGTTGGAGTTTGGTGGCTTGTTATTGCAGTTGCAATTTTCAACGGTTTCTCTGGTGTAGTAACATAAGATAGAATACTGCCTATGAAAAATGAAAAAATAGAAATAAAAAATGAATTACTGTACCTTTTTCTACTTGTGTTAATTACTGAGATTTTTTTTGATTCTGTTTTTTCTGCTAAACTTTCAACCTCTATAATAATTGGTTTGGTAGGTTTTCTTCTTTTAGAAGTTTGGTTCGCTGTAACTTTTGACCAATATTCCAAAAAGAAAATTTCAAAATACAGCAATGTTCTTATGAAGATATCACTTAAAAAGAGGTTCTTCTCATATTTTATTCTTCCAGGAATATTCTATCTTTCACTTCTTGTTTTTCTTTTTTACAACAGAAATATCCTTCTTGGGCATTTTGTTTTAGGTATGTGTATGATTCTTCTCTTAGTTCTTTTTCTAAATGTAAAAAGCTCCATGAGGAAATTTTACACAATACATATTGCTACGAAAGCTATATTTGATTTTATGTGTATTACAACTCTATACCTTTTGTTAAACGCTTTCCTTCGAATAGGTTTCTCGATGATAGAGTTTTTACTACTTAGTTTCACTTCCTCCTTTATCTTGTATCTTTTTGTTCTGAAATTACACGATAGGTTTGGAGGTTTAGAAATCCTCTTTGCCTTTGCAAGTTCTATTTTTGTATCAGCATCATTGGTGCCTTTTTGGAATAGAAGCATATTTATGTTGCCAGCAGTAGGAGCTTTGTCTTTCTATTTAATTATTTCTTTGTGGAATATTAGGTTCTCAGGAAAAGTTAAATTGTCTGATTACCTTGCACCTGTTCTTTATGTACTTTTTGCTTTGGCTCTTATTTTTACTATTTAACGCAATGGATAAAAGAGATGTAGTATTAAAAATTGGGGGATCAGTTCTATATCAAGAGAATCAGGATATTAATTTTGGGATTATGGGTAAACTAAAAAGCTGGTATGTTGAGAATAGGGGGCAATTTGAGAAGGTTGTATTTATCACTGGAGGGGGGGCAATGTCTAGGCATCTCCAAGAAAGGATGCAAGGTAATATCCAAAATCAGTTAGCTTTGCATAATATTGCAATGTCTGTAACTCAAACGAGTGCAGAGCTTCTAGCAGGCTATTTAGGAGACAGTAGCATATTGATACCTAAGACATTAGGGGATGCATATGAACACCTTGTTAAAGAGGGCCCAGGGACGATTGTAAGCGGTGGTTTGAAGTCGGGTTGGAGTACAGATATGGATTCAGTTGTTTTTGCAGATATTCTTCAAGAAAAAAGGGTATACAAGATATCTAACATTGATTATATCTATGATGAAGACCCAGACAAAAATCCCAATGCTAAATCATTTAAAGATATGAGCTGGGATGATTATTTTGACCTATTCTCTATTACAGAAAATGATTCGCATGAAGCAAATGGCAGTATTCCAATTGATAGAGGCTGTGCGAACTTTTGTAAGAATAAGGGGATTTCCTTTTTTATCTGTGGAGGAGAAAATATCGCTAAGAAACAATCTATTGCAGAACTTTTCTCTGATGGTACATTAGTTCATCCTTAGCCTATTGAAACAATTTTGTAAGATATGCTCCCCTTTGGGGTCTCAATCTGAATCTTCTCTCCAATCTTCTTTCCCATTACAGATTTCCCAATGGGTGAGAGATAGGAAATTTTGCCTTCTAAAGGGTTCGTTTCTTCTTCACTTACCAGTTGATACTCAAGCTTCTTCTCGCCTTCCAAAACAACAGTATCTCCGACTCCTACCGTATCTTTTCCTCTATCTTTAACAACTTTTGCATTCTTTATCTTCAACCTTATTTCAAGAATCCTCTCCTCATTAATATGTTGTTCTTCAATTGCCATTGAATACGCATCGTTTTCTCTCAAATCTCCTTGATTTCTCATTTCATCAAGGGTATTTGCAATATGTTTTCTTACCTTGCCCTCTCTCTCTTTGAGTTCAGTCTCAAGTTTTTCTAAACCTTCTTTTGTTATCAAGAAATCTCCAGTACTATCCATTTCGTAAATGCTAACTTAAATGCGACTGATAATATACACTGAGGATTTTGTTGTCAAGACCATATGACAAAAAGAGTAGAAAAATAGTATAATTAACATCTTTGTTGTGTAGTATGATAGAATTACTTGGTTAAGTAATGCCGCTATCGTCTAACGGTTAGGACATAGGATTCTCAATCCTACAATCGGGGTTCGATTCCCCGTAGCGGTACCATTACAAGATTCCCCTCATTGGGAAATGTGGATTAAGCGTAATTTGGTAGGTGAAATTTGTTGATAGAAAATATATAATATCCATATGATTAAGTTTGATATAGTAACAATATTCCCCAATATAGTTGAGGAATATATTAATACTGGAATTCTTAGAATTGCTAAGAAGAAGGATCTTGTTGAAATCAATGTACATGACTTGAGAAGATGGACTGATGATAGGCATAAAACAGTGGATGACACACCGTATGGTGGTGGTCCTGGAATGATAATGAAAGTAGAACCAATCTATAGGGCAATTAAAGAATTGAAAAAGAAAAATACTATCGTTGCAATAACTACGCCAAAAGGTGAGAAATTAGTTCAAAAAAAAGTATTGAGTTTCTCAAACAAAAAGGATTTGCATATGATTATTCTTTGTGGAAGGTATGAGGGGTTTGATCAAAGAATTCATGATAACTTAGTCAATTACGAATTTTCTGTTGGAGAGTATGTTCTTTCAGGAGGGGAGTTGCCAGCACTAATCCTTGTGGATAGTATTACTAGACTTCTTCCAGGAGTATTAGGAAATGAGCAATCACTGGAAACAGAGAGTTTTACAAATGATTTATATGACTTCCCGCAATATACCAAACCAGAAGAATTTAATGGCTGGAAGGTTCCAGAAGTACTTCTTTCAGGGAATCATAAAGAGATTGAAAAATTTCGAAAGAATAGTCAAAAAATGGTATAATCCTTAGTTATCAAATAAGTAATTTTCTCATAGTATTTTATTTGTTTTTGATGTTAATATGAAAAAGAACAATGATATTATTATTTCTCAAGATATGTATCTTGAGCTAAAGGAGAAGCTTTTAAAGCTTAAAAAGACAAAGAAAGAATTCGTTAAGAATCTTGAGCAGGCGAGATTAAGCGATGTTAGTGAAGATACTGATGCAATCAATGCAGTTACTTCAGAGATACAAAATATTGATGAAGAGATTAGTGAGACAAAAGAAATGATTTCAAATGCTAAAATAATAAAGAAAACTTCTTGTAAGAGTAAAATACAGATTGGCTCAGAAGTGAAGGCTAGAGCAAATGGGAAGGTAGTAACATATACAATTGTATCAAATGTTGAGGCAGATCCCTTGAAGAACAAGATTTCTGATAATTCTCCAGTTGGGAGGGCTTTTATAAGAGCAAAAAAGGGAGATATAGTTGAAATAGAGGTCGGTGAGAAGAAGATTAAGTACGAGATACTGGATGTTTGTTAACTAATTACTTCATCTAAATCTTCTATCTTTACTCTTTGTTGTTTCATTGTGTCTCTGTCTCTGACAGTAACAGTATTGTTTTCTAGGGTTTCGTAATCAATGGTAATGCAGTATGGAGTTCCAATTTCGTCTTGGTATCTGTATCTTTTTCCAATATTTCCTCTTCCATCCCAAACTACTTTGTATGAGTCTGTAAGCATTCCAAATATATCTCTGGCTTTGTTCACTATTTCCTCCTTGTTCCCAACAAGTGGGAATATTGCTGCTTTGTAAGCGGCAATATCCTTATGAATTTTGAGTACTACTCGAGTATTTCCATTCCCCAAATCTTCTTCCTCATACGCATCCAAAAGAAGGTAGAGAAATGTTCTTGTTAATCCTCCAGATGTTTCAACGATATTTGGTATAAAGCTTTCATTTGTAATTGGGTCTCTGTATGTCAAATCAGCGCCAGAGAACTTCATATGTTGGGATAAATCATAATCACCTCTCCAATGGATTCCTTCATTCTCTGCCCAGCCCCAAGGAGCAAGGTATTCAATATCGTATGCATCTTTAGCATAGAAGGCCAACTTCTCCTTTGGATGCTGATAGAATCTAAGATTCTCTTTTTTGTTGTAAAGAGATTTGTAGAATTTCATCCTTTCTTCTTTCCAATACTCAAACCATTTGGTCATCTCTTTTGGATTTGTAAAGAATTGTAAGTCCCACTGTTCGAATTCCCTAGTTCTAAATGTGAATTTCCCTGGAGTGACTTCATTTCTAAAAGCTTTCCCTATTTGTGCAATACCAAAGGGTAATTGCTGTCTTGTACTATCTAATACGTTTTTGTAATCAAGATAGATATTTTGGCATGCTTCTCCTCTTAAATATGCTTTCATCTTTGATCCATCTATTACTCCAATTTCAGTTTGAAAAAGAAGATTGTAAGATCTTGGTTCTGTAAACTCAGTACCACCACAGTTTGGGCACTTTTTATCAATATCTTCTGGCCTAAATCTTTGATGACATTTTTTACACTCGACAACTTCGTCTCCAAAATTCTGTACATGCCCTGATGCCTCCCAAACTTTGGGATGTGTAATTATTGAACCATCAATTCCTACAACATTTTCTCTTTTATCCACAATATCTTTCCACCAGTATCTTTTGAGATTGTTTAACATTTCAACACCAACGGGTCCGTAATCGTAGAAACCGCCTATTCCACCATAGATTTCTGAATTTTGATATATTATTCCTCTTCTTTTAGAAAGAGCTACTACATTTTCTAGTAATTTTTGATTTCCCATGTTTTGATTATATATGAATATTTAGAGTTTGGGTATTAGTAGGTTTTAGAGAGTCTGTATAGGTCAGATTGATTATTAAAGGCAAATCCGAGTCTTCCTTCTCGAGAATCGTATGATAGGTAATGTATTGTCTCGTGTATGCCAATACCAGCGATGGTTGCATACTCTTTTTTCTTTTCTTCCTCATATTGTTGAATTTCTTCCCTTTCTCTTTTTGCTTCCTTCCAGGCGAAATTCAATCTGGCAAGCTTAAGGCTTACTTTTGAGATGTTTACTATTTTCCAGCACAAAGATAAATTCTCTTGATATAATGGGTTGATGTATATTTTCCCCTCATAGGGATAAAAACTCCCTACCACGACAGATTTGTCCTTCTCATTTTGTTGGGATAGATAAATCTTGTCTTTTATTTTTGCATCTAAATATGAGAGGACCTGATAAAGGGATATATGGTAGTTTTCTTTTAAGAATCTATTCGTTTGTCTAAAATCACCACTTAGCATAGCAACTTGCATATGTTGAATAAGTTCAAATGTTGTGTTGTTTCTCCCAAAATCGGAGAGGAAAGGCTCAAACAGATTCTCAATATATGGAGTATTAGTCTTTGTAAAATCGTTAATTTCTGTAAGTATAGATAAAGTAAGACTCTCGGCGAGTATCTCGTTAAGATGGTGGGCTCCTCGATAATAGGGAATAAATCTATCCAGGTAGAGTAATTCCCTTCCCCCCTTATTCGATTCTTTCGTTGTCACAGGTATATCAGGATGTTCTCTCTTCAGTCTTTCTTTAAGGTAATTAGGGAAGTAATATGGTAGTGCATCAACAACTCTTTCAACATATCCAGGTTGAAAAAACTCTGGGATTTCTTCTATCTCTTGATATTCATTTGATTCTAAACTGGTATCTTCCATCTATGATTCTTTTCTGAGGCATGTGAACTATTCTGCCATTATATCAAGGTTCTCGCGAATTATCTATTTAAAAGATTGCCATATTCAATTAATTCTAATATATTTATATATATGCAAGAACAAAATCAAAAAAACGAATTTGTTATTCCCTCTTGGTTGCTATTTGCTGTTCTAGGAATATGGATAATTGCTATCCCTGTAATAGTACTAACCTATGGCAAAACTAAGACTCCTGTATCAACAAGCGAAATACTTGGAGTTCAAACAGAAGAGGTTAAAGTAGAAGAGAAAACAGAAATTGATACAGTTTTGGAAGAAGAGAAAAGTGCAGAGCAAGAAGTTAAGGGCGTCTCAAAACTGGCTATTGGTTCTCCTGTGTATACGATAAATATATGCAAAGACAAACTTTGTTACTATATCTACGATGAAGAGGTTCAGCCAATGATTGAAAATGGTGCTTTAGACAAAGAAAGATTTGAAAAGTATCTAGAGGAGAAAATTAAACCATTTTTCCAAGAAAAATATGGACAAACAGTTGTTGTAAAAAGCAGTAAAGGTGAGTTTGTATCCAAATTAGCTGATGAAGAAATTAACTACTCCAATATTTATGACAAAGTAAACAGCTCGTTTATAAGTAATTTTAACAACATTTGGATTGATTTAGATTATAAAATTACTGCTGGTACAGATGGTAAATATGCACAAAAATATATTGAAGTAGATAACTCTCAACAGAGATTGTATGTCTGGAAGGGTGGGAAAATTGAGAAGGAAATATTACTTTCTGGTCCTAAGTATGGTTGGCAAGTATATGGAGTGTTCCCAATCGTTGATAAAGGAATGGAACCAATTGCTCCTGGAGGAAAATATATGCCGTACTGGATGGCTTTTTACTACAGTAAAAAGCAAAATTCCTGGTATGGACTACACGGTTTGATTTGGATGAAAACTGAAGATGGAGGAAGATGGATAGAGCCAGAAACAAATATTGGACAAAGGAAAAGTACAGGATGTATTAGAATGGTAGTTGCAGATGCGAAGTACCTTTATGAGAATTTCGAAAAAGGAGATATAGTCCTTATTCATGAGTAGAGAGTTATTCAAACTGTTTGTGATATAATCATGTAACTTTAATATCATTACTATCCTTATGGAAGAGAAGGTAACTAGCGATCTTGTTGGTCAAAGAGATTTAAGAATTCAAAAATTACAACAGCTTGTTAAACTTGGAATTAATCCATATCCATCAAAATCCTTTCGAAAAGACAGTATTGGAGATGTTTTAGAGGATTTTGAGAAGTTTGATGGGGATGAAACAGTATTGGCCGGAAGATTAATTGCTTGGAGAGAGCATGGAAAGCTAATTTTTGCAAATATCCTTGAACAAACTGGAAGTATCCAATTGATGATTAGAAAAGATGATTTAGTTAAGGATTTGAAAAATGGATATTTAGGTTGGGATAATCTTCAATTGTTAGACATTGGAGATTTTATAGAAGCATACGGAGTAGTTGGTAAAACGAAGACTGGGCAGGTTTCATTGATGGTAAAGAATGTGAGGTTGCTTACTAAGGCAATCCGCCCAATACCAAGAGAGTTGGAAAATAAGGAGCAAAGGTACAGAAGAAGGTATTTAGACTTGGTTATTCATCCCGAATCTGTAAGGATGTTTGAAAGAAAATCGAAATTTTGGCAAGTACAAAGGGAATTTTTAAAAAAGGAAGGCTTTATGGAAGTGGAAGTACCTATCATGGAAGCAGTAACTGGTGGGGCAGATGCAAAGCCTTTTATCACACATCATAATGCTTTGGATCAAGATTTCTATCTTAGAATTTCTACTGAACTATACCAGAAGAGATTAATTGGTGGAGGATTTGAGAAGATATATACCTTCGGACCACATTTCCGAAATGAGGGTATGGACGACGAGCATCTTCAAGAATTCTACGATATTGAGTGGTATTGGGCATATGCGGATTACAAAGACAATATGAAATTAGTTAAAAATTTGTTTTTAGAGATTGCAAGAAAAGTCTATGGAAAAACTGATTTTGAAACAAGAGGACATAAGTATGATTTGGCAGATGAATGGGAAGAGCTAGATTACTCTAATTTGATGAAGGAGCATTTTGATATTGATATCTTTAATGATAGTGATGAGAAGATATTAAAAGTAATTAAGGAAAAGAATATTGAAATGGGTGGTGAGGTGAACAGAAATAGGATGATAGATACTCTTTGGAAAAGTATAAGGGCGACAATATCTGGACCGGCCTTTTTAGTTAATCAACCAAAATTCATTTCTCCCTTAGCAAAATCCCATGAAGATAATAAGGAATTGACACAGAGATTTCAGGTAATTATTGCAGGAAGTGAATTGGGTAATGGATACTCTGAGATTAATGACCCACAGGATCAATTGGAAAGATTTTTAGACCAGCAGAAACTTAGAGAGGGAGGAGATGATGAGGCACATATGTTAGATATTGATTTTGTAGAAATGTTGGAGTATGGGATGCCTCCTGTAAGTGGATATGGACATAGCGAAAGAGTATTTTGGTTTATGGAAAATGTTACAGCAAGAGAGGGGACTTTCTTCCCACAGATGAGACATGAGACAGAGAATTCCACAAAGGAGATATACAAGGGGAGAGTGAAGTTTGAAAAAAAGAAGAAGTGATAGAGAATCGTATACCTTAGGTGATATACTCATGGTATGGACTCAGTAAAGGATATTCTCTCTCAGTTAAAAACAAATATTCCCCAAGAAAAAAAGAAAGATTCTCAACAAGAGCTTTTTGATGTAAACCTATTACAAACAAATCCTAAGAAAATATTTGGAGACAAGGGGAAGTATGTAACAACAGAATATCAAAGGTTTGGATTAAGAATAGCTGGGAAATTAGACGATAAGAAAAGGATAACAATGTATATTAAATGGGCAAAAACTAAACCCAGAGCAATACTTGAAACTGCTTTGAGATTTGTTTCTGATTACCCTAATGCTCAGAATAAGTTCAAATTATTTATGTGGAAAGTAAAACAGCTAGAAAATGAAAGACAGGAAACAAAACAAAAAGATACTAAGTAGAGAAATACAGATGTATTTTAAAAGAGAATCTCAATACAAAGGGCAGATGCTGGCATGGATAATTGCTGACGCAATTAAGATAGTAGGTCTTTGTTTTATTTGGCTTGCAGCATCAAATACAAAGGGAATAGGTAATCAAGAATATATTGTTTCCTACTACATTTTAATTATGTTTGTTAGTAAATTTACTTCTGACTTTACTCTTGAACACGGAATTAGAAATATACTTGATGGGAGATTTTCGAATTTTTTGGTTAAACCATATAGCTATCTTCTTGAGTATCTAGGGACTAATATAGGAGGTAATATTTTGAGGATAGTACTTTTTCTTCCCTCTTTTATTGGAGCAATATACTTCGCGAGAATAAATAATCTTTGGATAGTAGATTTCAACCCCTATCTGATCTTCCTCTCACTGATAGCTATTATTCTTGGATTTGGAATTTCTTTTTTGTTAGGAAACATAGTTTGTTTGTTTTCTTTTAAAATCAAAGAAATGGATGGGATAAGAATTCTTTATTACAATATTGCATCACTTTTGTCAGGAGAATTTGTACCCTCAATTTTTCTTCCAGAAATAGGAAAATTCCTCTTTGAAGTATTACCATTCAGGTATACTTTGTCATTTCCAGTAGAATTAATTATTGGGAGAGTAAATGATTATGAAAAAGAGCAGGGATTTATTTTGGGTTTTATATGGTTATTAATCCTATTTGTGTTGTATAAGATTATTTACAAGAAAGCCATTAAAAAGTATGAAGCCGAAGGAATCTAGGAGAAATATAATATACTATTTTAAAGTTTGGAGACAGGTTGTAAGAGGTGGCCTTAAACGAAGTTATCTATACAAAACCGATGTTCTCGTTAGGGTCTTAAGAACAATATTAGTGTTAGGAATACAAATATTTTTTCTAAGTATACTATTTGGTGATAAGGAGCTTTATGTGGGGTGGAGTAAATCGGAAGCATATTTAGTTGTTGGTATATGGAATCTTCTTAATTATTTGGGTTGGTCACTATTCTCAACGAATTTGTTATATCTAGAATCAAAGGTTTTAGATGGTAAATTTGATTATATTTTACTTAAACCTCTATCCTCATCATGGTATGCATCTTTCTCCGATTTCTTTATTAACAATTTTATTACTGCTTTATCAGGGTTAACACTAATCTTTTACTACATTATTGCTGAATTTGGAAATATTTCTTTAATTAATATTCTGGTTGGATTAGTTGCTATTTTTATCTCATTATTAATTTGGTACTCAATCTATCTGTTCTTCGCAAGTTTTACTATCTCTAATCCTAGGAATGGAGTTCTCTCAATTGCTAAAGAATTATTAGGTCTGACGAAATATCCAATTGATGTTTTTGGAGACAACTTAAAAGCGATTTTCTATACAGTTCTACCAATAGCTTTCCTTACTACTATCCCTGCAAATATTATCAGAGGTGAAATAGGGTATGGATATCTTGTCATTAGTTTGGGTATAGGTCTATTCATTTTACTGCTCGCAAAACTTGTTTGGAGATGGAATGTAAAGAAATATTCAAGTGCAAGTAGTTAATTAATTATTTATATCCCTCTGCCTGTAATCTGTATGACTTTCGATAAATTCCATTTCTTTTAGTTAGTAATTGCTTGTGAGTTCCTTCCTCAACAATTTTTCCTTTATCTAGGACAATTATTCTGTCTGCATTCCTTACTGTGCTAAACCTGTGGGATATTATTACAACAGTTTTATTTTCAAAGAAATTATAAATAGTATTGAATATTTTGTATTCGGATATAGCATCAATGGCTGCTGTGGGCTCATCAAAGATAGCAAGTGGAGCATTTCTGTAGAAGAATCTAGCTATTGCAATTTTTTGAGCTTGTCCAGAACTAGGCCTTATACCTCCTTCTATCTTTTCAGACATTATTTGGTCATATTTGTCCTTATATTCCATAATGAAATTGTGAGCATCTGCCTTTCTCGCAGCCTCAATGATTTCTTTGTCATCAGCTGTTTTTGTTGGTTTCCCAAGATGGATATTTTCTTTAACTGAGAGATGTGAATAAAAGTTGAAGTCCTGAAAAAGAACTCCCAGGTTTTTATACCAATCATCTATAGCCAATTTGTTTATATCAATTCCGTTTATCAATATCTGACCTTTGGTTACAGGGTAAATTCTTGCAAGGAGTTTAACAATGGTTGTTTTTCCTGCTCCATTGTGACCCACCAGTGCAACTTCTTCTCCACTCTCTATTTTAAAACTTAAATTCTTAAACACATATTTGTTCGCCTTTGGATATTTAAACCAAACATTTTTAAATTCAATAGTCGGTGGAGTATCAAGATATGGTAACTTAATGTCGCCATCTTTAATTACAGGTTTCATCTCAAAAAGAGTAATTAGATCCTTCATCTTTACGGAGAATTCATTCATTAGGGTAATTGATGACAACATACTGTCCAATGCCCCCGAGAATGAGTCTAGAGAACGCATTTGAAATGATGCGGTACCCAATGTGAATTGTCCCATTATATGTTTGTAAAATATTACCGCATATCCGAATACGGAGAGAATAGAATCAAAAGTAACTAGAAAAAAATTAGCTATCTCTCTCTGTTTATATATTTTTAAAAGACCACTGTTAAACCAGTCAAAAAAAGAATGAAACTTGTCTTGGAAATATTTATACCCTCCGACAATGCTAATTTCTTGTAGATCGCTTGAACTCTGTACAACATTAATACTAGACCAAGCGATTCTTCTTTTTTCGGAATTATCAACTTGCCAATGAAAATCTTTCTTCATGAAATGTTGATCAGGGAAGAATTTGATTACCGTAGACACTAAAAGTATTGGAATCATAAGTGGGAAGAATGAAAGAATAATTGCACCAGATACAATTACCTGAACCATATTTGAAATTACATTCACAGTATCCACTAATGTTTGGAAGGTATCTTGTAGCCACTGAGAAGCTCTGGTAATACGATTTTGAACATCAGGGTCTTCAAGATTTTGGATACCCAAATAGTTTAGGTGTTGGGCAAATATCTCTTCAAGTTGGACTCTTGATAATTGTCTTAAGCTCCTAAATGCGTATTGATTAATATTATTTATTAATCCAGAAAAGATAAAGTAAACGAGAAGACCAATTAGGTAGGGGATTAAGGATTCAAAGTCCTTCGTTTCACTTCCAGCAATCTTAATGAGTTGATCGATAATCTTTGCATAAAAAAAACTGTAAATAAGTCCTCGAATGTCTCTTAAAATGCGGGTTAAAATAACCAGGATAGTATTTGAAGGTGAGATTCTAAAATAAATCTTAAAGATCCATGCTATTGTTTTAAAGAATTCTTTTGGAGTAAGTCCCTCTTTTTTATCCTTTTTGTCTTTCATTATGCTTTCAAGTGTTTTTCAATGATATTCAATATTTTTGTTAAAAGGGCTTCGATAGAATCAGCCTTTATCAAAACTCCCGAAGCATACGTATGACCACCTCCACCCAATTCTTCTGCAATTACTCTAACATCCTGGTATCCCTTTGTACTTCTAAATGACACAAACCAGCTATCCTTAGTATTCATATCTGGTTTAATAATAAAACCCCAATGTACTCCCTGAATAAATCTGAGATACCTATCTCTTAAAAATGCCTGAGCTTCACTCGCACCCTGTTTTAATTCTAAATCTTCTTCTAAATCCTTTCGGTCAACAAACATATAGGCCATATCTTTCTCTATCTTCAATGACTCAAGGTATTTAATAATTGCATGTGTTGCTTCTCTTGGGAATTTGGAATTTCTGTATGCAAAATCTTCAAGATCAACATCAACAATGCTTTTAGCATCGGCAAATACTCTGTGTGTATTTGGGGTTGTGATGTCGTAAAGAAATCTCCCGGTATCAGCTACAATCCCATATTGCACTAAAGTAGAGGAATCTTCATTTAGTTTAAATTCATTTTTGTAAAGAATCCTAAACAGCATATATACCTGTTCAGTGGCTGAGCTCATATTCTCATTTACCAATACTGTGTTTTTTTTCTTTTCAAAAAAAGTATCATGATGATCAATAATTATTTGAGGAATTGAATCCTCTACGTTATCAGTATCCTCTATACAAAGACTTAGGTCTCCAGCATCTGTAAGAATAATTAAGTCAAAACCTTCACTCTTTAATTCCTTAACAATCTCAATTTCTTTCATACCAGGAAGCTTAAGAGAGGGATTTTGTTTCGCTCTAAAAACAACTTTCTTTTTTGGATAAAGCTCAAGAAGAATTTGCTTCAGAAGTAGAGAGCTACAAAAAGCATCAACATCTGGTCCTTTATGTGTAAGGATGAGAATTTTTTTCGACTGCTTAATAAACTCCTTAAATTGGTTGTAATTCTTTTTCATATTCTTGATAATACCAAATGGGCAGAATATAATACAGGGAACCTTTAAATTAAAGATTAATCAAATGATAGATATTAAAAGAATTGTTGAAAAAAGGGAAGAGGTAGAAAACGGTTTGTTAAAGAGATTAGATAAAGGAGATTTCAACTTGGATAAAATTGTTTCTTTGTATGAATTAAGAAAGAAATATCAATTGGAATTTGATACTGGTAGAGCACAGCAAAATAGTTTTAACCAAAAGATGGCTTCTGTTGACAAGAAAAGTGATGAGTTTAAAAAACTTCTTTTAGAACTTAAAAAGAAATCTGATGAAGTGAAAAAAAACGAAGAAAATCTGCGAGCTGTGGAGGATGAAATGAAATCACTAATAGAAGTATTACCAAACATCCCAGATTCTGACGTGGTTTCTGGGGGGAAGGAAAACAATGAAGTTATAAGAGAAGTTGGGGGTAAACCTTTATTTGATTTCCCAATTAAAGACCATGTTGAATTAGGAACAGATTTAGACGTTTTTGATTTTGATAGAGCATCAAAGATTGCTGGGAATAATTTCTGCATGTACAAAGATTTGGGAGCTCAATTGGAATGGGCTTTGATAAACTACTTTGTTTCTGAACATATCAAAGCAGGGTACAAGATGATAATCCCTCCGAATTTGGTTGTAAGAGAATCTGCTTACACAGCTGGACAATTACCCAAGTTTGAAGAGGATGTATATTGGGTTCAGGATGGTCTTTGTTTAATTCCAACAGCAGAGACAGTTCTGACAAATATATACCGAAACGAGATTTTAGAGGAGAAGGAACTTCCAAGGAAATTCTTTGCATATACTCCTTGCTATAGGAGAGAAGCAGGAAGTTACAGAGCCAATGAGAAAGGTTTAATAAGGATGCATCAATTTAATAAAGTTGAGATGTTTCAATATACTACAAAGGAAGGAGCAGATGAGGCCTTCGAAGAATTAGTTAAGAGAGCAGAGAGGTTGGTTGAGGGTTTGGGTATGCACTACAGAGTTGTAAAATTAGCAGCGGGTGATTGTTCAGCTGGGATGGCGAGGACATACGATATTGAAGTATATATTCCATCCATGGATAAGTACTATGAAGTGAGTTCGGTTTCTAATGCTAGAGAGTATCAAGCGAGGAGAGGCAATATGAGATATAAGAGAGCAGACGGGAAGTTGGAGTATTTAAATACACTAAATGGTTCTGGACTTGCCACAAGTAGGTTAATGGTTGCATTAATTGAAACTTTTCAAAACAAAGATGGGAGTATAACAATTCCGGAAATTTTAAGACCTTACATGGGGGGTATAGATAAAATATCTAAATAGTAAAATGAGTATTTTTCTTGGATTTTTCCCTGATAATAAATCAAATAATGATATCGCTTCAGTTGCTGAGAATGTAAAAGAAATTTTTGATGATTTGGGTATTAAAGTTAGATGGAGTAATCCTTGCACATACCATAGTACTTTGCTTTTCCTTGGTAAGTCTGCCTTCCCTTTAAAAGTGTTCATAATAAAAAATAAATTGAAGAAATTTCAGTTTAAAAAATTTAAAGTTAAATTTAATTCTGTTAAATTAGGAATAAGTAGACAGTATAGAGAATTAATTTTTTTAGATTTTCTAGAAGGTGGTGAAGAGATGAGAGGGCTTTATTTAGAACTAAAGAAAATAATTGGAGATAAGGGAGATATCAATTTCATCCCACATTTGACACTTGGGAGAGTGAATAAAGATTTGTCAGCTCAAGAAAGTGCAAATATTATTAAAGACTTAACCAATGTATCGAAAAAGATGAATGTAAATGAAATTGCATTTGAAGTATCAGAAATAAAATTGGTTGAATCTGAGGATGGGAAATATTCCTTCCTTTTAGATGTTAATAGCGATTAGGATAGAGTTCTCTTATCCATTTCTCAATTTCTTCTAGGTTTTTAACATATATAACTCCTTTATTTCTTCTAAACCAAGTTCTCTGTCTTTTAGCATACTGTTTTGTATGAATAATGATATCCTCTTTAACTTCGTCTAATGAAATATTTTTTTGGAAGTAATCTTCAAATTCTTTATATCCTATGGTTGTTTTAAAAAAAGTACTCTTGGGAAATGCGTTTCGAATTTTAATATTTTCTTCTAATAAACCATCCTTGAACATTTGATTTACTCTTTGTTCTATTCTTTTTTCAAGAGCAGTCTTCTCAATATCTAGGAAAAAGTAAATATGCTCAAGTGGTGTGCCTTTTTTTATACTTGGAAGACCTTTCTGGATAACTCTAATTAATCTATTCTTATTTTGACGATCACTTTCGTTTAGTTTATTTAAGATCTCCGATGGTACTAATCTCTGAAGTTCCTTAGCTGTAAAATCTGACAAGTTGTCAGCTACTTCTGTCTGGGGTTGAGATAGTGTTTTTAATTTGTAATTGAATATTACTGAATCAATATATAGGCCTGTTCCTCCTGTGAGGATAGGGGTTATTTGGGGAGGAAGTTGGTTAAGGATCTTAAAAGTATCTGTTTGATATTTGAATAAATTGTATTTCTTGTTAATCGAGGTTTGTGAGTATAGATAGTGTATTATCCCCTCTTTCTCCCACTGATTGCTTTCATTTAGTATTAGGTTCGGTTTCGCTGTGCCAATAGAGACTTCTTTATATATCTGTCTTGAATCGGCATTTAATATTACTCCGTTTATTCTCTTTGCTAATTTAAGAGCAACATCTGATTTCCCCGAAGCTGTACATCCTGAAATTACAATTATTGGGGAGCTACTCATCTTTAAAGAAAATTCTCACGAGGAAAAAGTTAATCCAAGTTGTTAAAACTAAAAGAATTGCTGTTAAAAGCAAAAAGGAGAATGCAAGGCCATCAATAAATATTAGGAAAGAAGTGAACAGCAAAATAGTAAATATTGAAATTTGAATTGAATCTTTTCCAAATTCTTTTCGTAAATCTTTGTAGTTTGGATATTTTTGCATCTTCTTTGAATTGTAATATCCAATTGACATTCCGATGTAAATAATATTAATTGCTAAAATTATTATTGGCGTCAAGAAGAATATATAGTTGATTGAGATATCAAATATCATATTGGCCAATTGAAATCCCAAGAAGGTTGTAAGGATACAAAGCCCCATAGATGTTAATGCAAAAAGAAGGAATTTTTTATTTTTTGAAAATAACCAAACACCCAAAGAGAGAAGTGCAATAATAAATATAATGAGCAAAGATAGTGTAATTTGCTGGTATACACTCCAATTGTTTAACATGTGTTTTATCATTTCCATATTTATATTTTCTTTACATTATCTATATACCATCTAGTTAGAATTGAACTTACTTTAGCCAAAGCAATCAGTGCAATCATCCCCTGGGCAAATGTCATCATTATTCCTGTCCCTAGCAAAGATATTAAGATGAAGGCAAGTATTAGTATTAATGATACAAATAAATCAGAATCCTGATTGTCTGATACCGCTTTTATGAAGATCATCATTAGTATGAATTGAATTGCAAGCAAGAATGTATCAACTGCGATATGTGTTAATTTCAGATAGGCTAAGTAAATACTTAGAGTTATAACAGTTGTGAAAAGAGAGAGTAGCAAATTTTCTTTTGAAGAGTATTTAAATATGAGCATGTAAAGGTAAGAGGCTAGAAGTGAAATAGCTAGACCGATGCTAAGCTTTACATAGTCAAGAGAGATTATTTCTGTTTCTCTATTTATTTCTTCCTTAAGAGTGTAAGGAACTTCTATATGGCCAGAGTTGTAAAGCAAACTAGTGACTCTTGCTTCTTCCTCTGTTTCTACATAAACAGCAATTGTTATGGTTTCTTGATTTATACTGTCCTTATCAATGTCTTGTACTTGGAATGGATAAACGAATGAATCAATATCAAGACCAAGCAACTCTCCCTTGTGATTTTTTAGGAAACTCGTAAGAGCACTCTGTTTGTTTGTCCAGGGTTTGAAGATTGCAAAAAATTGTCTTCCTCCGTCACTTGTTCTTAACTTGCTTTTTGGAATATATACTGTCCTAAAATCATTATAGTCCCATTCTGTGTCTTCATAGTTATCTCTCATTGTAATTGCGTATGGATTCTCTGTGTCGTCAAAATTTACATCCTTTTTTCTTGTCACAATCTCAAAAGAGTGTTGATTTGATACTAGTTTGTATACTAGCTCTTTATCTTTTGTTGTATTAACAACTATTCTAAACTCACTATCAGTGTCTGAAACAACATCCGAGAAAATTGAAACTTTCTCAACACCGTAATTTCTCAATCTTTTATAAATAATCTGTTTGATTTTTCTGAGTTCTTTCTTGTCGGTGGTATTTACCGAAACTACATACTCTTTGGACCAGTAATCTTTGTTTTTGGTGGAAAGGTTAAAAGAAACCTTGTCAGAGATTCTCTCGGTAAGGGGTAAGGATATTAGTACAGTAGAGATAAAAATTGCTCCAACTAGAACTAAGAGTATTGATTTTAGGATTTTCTTGATATTCTGTTTTGGTTTTTTACTAAACTTGAATCTAATTTTCATGGTTAAAGTAGGTCTGATAGTTGGCCGAACAGAATGATTTTATCGTTTTCTAAAATATTCATCAAGAAGGGTTCTTTCTTTTTTCGGGCAAATTCAAAATCTTCTTTTGTAATTGCACTGAATCTTATCTCCTTCCCAAGTTCTTTTTCAAGCTGGGATATTATTGTAGAGAGGTCCTTTATTCTCATTGTTCCAATGAAGAGAAAGTCTACATCTGTAGGATTTTGATATTTCTTTTTTATAAAGCTATCAGTGAGAATTATTAAATCTATTCCCTCAATCTTTTTTGTAACATCTAGAATCGCTTGACCCGTAGGAGATTCTTTGAAAAAAATTGATCTAAGTTCCCATATGTACGGAGACTCTCTGTTAATTCTGTAAACGCTTTTGTTGCCCTCCTTGCGACATTTGAGGAGTCCTGCGCTTTCAAGGTTCATTAACTCTCTTCTTACAGCATTAATTTCCTCATCAAGAATTCTTACAAGTTCGCGAACATGATGAGAGGAGTCAAGATTCGAAAGAAAAACATCTAATATGCTTATCCTAACCTTTGATATAAAGATTTTTTTTAGCATGCTGCCCAACCTGCATAATATTATTGTTCAATTATATCAAATTTCCCACTAGAATTCGCTATGGCAGCAATCCAAATTCTTCCTCTGTTAAATTTGATTAATTTCCCACTACTATCAAAGTACTTTGTTCTGTCTAATCTTGAACTCTTTTTCCATGTACCATTAATGATTTTTCCATCTTGTAATATGACAGCAGGGCCCTCTCCAATCGTTTGAACAACGATATGCGCCGTTCCATCTGTTGATGCCGACATATTAACTTTCTGAATTACAACATTTTTCGCACTTACTTGAGTACCAGTCTCTTGATCAACATCTAGTATTCCTCCTACCTTCCTGAAGTATGAATTCGTATCTTTGTCATATGTCCATATAGCATCATATGCGCCACCGTTATTTAGCCTCATATGAAAAACAGTTTTAACAACTGTTTTGCTTCCTCTATCAGCTACAATGGCATCGTTCTTGAAATCATAGGATTGAATTGAGGTAGGGAATGAGTCCCAATTTCTTTTTTGTGCATACTCCCAGGCTTTGGTAATGGAGTTGTATTCATTATGTGGCGCAAATCTTACTCCATCGTTCCATCTCCAAGAATTTATTGTACCAATATCTTTTATCCCATAAGCATAGACATTACCACAGGCATTGGCTCTGGGATCGGTACTTTCTGCACATCCATCCCTAATTAGGAGTGGGTCATATTCACTTAGCCATTCAAGATAGTATTGTCTAAGACTTCTTACTGGACCAACTTTCGCGGGAGCATTACTCCAAAAAATAGCTAGATATCTGGTAATACCTCCTTCTGCATTTGTCTCATATACTATGTCTGCACTGTTTAAACCTGATTGGGGTCTTGCTTCGGAATGATTATTTATCATAACAGCGACAGGCCTTCTCTTTTTTAATTGGTCCATTTCTTTCTTAGAAAAAAGCAAACCATTTAATGGACTTACTTCAGTCTTTGGCTCTTTTGGCTCTGCAAGTAGGGGAAGATTGAATTTAAACAATGAAGGGGAACTTTTTGGTGATACAAAGTTCTCTTTGAAAAGTACAACTTCTGATGGGTGTGTGGGTCTTAATTTGTAGATTGCAAAGTAATAGAAAGAAGCTATTCCAGCAACAGTTAATATCGCTACAATTGGAAATATAAAACTTTTAAATTGAATTTTTTTCTTTGTATTTGTATTGGGAGACTCCAACTGAGCTTCTTCTTTTGGAGGTTTTTCTACAAAATCCTCTGCTTTGATGTTATTTGTATTTTGAGAGATTTCTACTATCTTTGCCATTGGTATATGGTATCACAAAATCTGTCTATTTCAATATGATTAATACTATGTTAGCATTTACTATTAATATGTTACATGCAAAGAAATGAAAAAATCCTTTGTATATTTCTTAATTCTTTTGGTCGTTATCGGTGGTTTGGTTACCTACATAATGACTAGAGACAAAGATGAGGAAGCTTCTGAGAATGGGAATGTTGTAGAGATAGTGGATGGGGAGGAAGAAGAAAAAGAAGAGGGAAAGGTTGAAGAAGAAGAGAAGGAAGTTGTGGAAAATACTGTTGGCTTTGAAGAGTACTCTGCAAATAGGCAGGAAGCTGGGGAAGTAGAAGAGGGCAAGATGTTTACATTAGAAGAGATAACAGATACTTCCGAAGATGGTTATCATGAGTTTTCCTTTCTCTTAACGGGTTCCATTCTTCCTCATGCAGTTGCTTACTACAATCCAGGGAGTGGAGTGATAAAGGTTGAGATATCAAATATTGAGAAAGATCTATCTGGGATTCCATTTCAAGGAGAGAGGATTATAAACAAGAATGGAATAACTAGGCTTTACCACAATGTTTCTGGGACACAAGAGAAGAGCTTCTATGATATTGGCCTTTCTCAAAGTACGGTTTTTAAATTGGATGTATCTGCAGGACAGAGTGATAATGAATGGGGAGTTTTCCTTCGGGTGAAGTATCCGGGAGAAAAAGAGATATCTGGAAATTTTGGAAGTACAGAATTCTCATCTAGTGATCAAGAAATTGTCGGAGTCGGAGTTGAGAAGAATGCCTCAGCGCTTTCTTACCAATATAGCGCTTCAGGGGGTGTATTAAAATTTGTTTGGGGAGTATCGGCTGATGGGGAGCATCCAATTCCTTCTGTAAAAGCAAGCTACAACGAATCAAATGAGTTAGTTGTCGTATTCCAAAGTCTGAAACTAGATAGGGTAGGAGGGACTTCCAAAACATTGAGTTTACCTTTGGGTATAACATTAACTACTTCTAGAAGTGGAGAAAGTACGACTTATGTATTCTCTGGAATGAATGAAGAGGTTGAATACAAACTAAGTGCAAGCTTAAGCCCAAATCAAGTTGTTCTTGAGATTAAATAAATGAAAGTCATTTTGTTTGATTTTGTGAATGTTCTTTACGATCCAATTCGAAAAGAACTTAATGAAGATGTCCTTGCTTATGTTAAAGAGTTAAAAGAAAGCGGTGTCCCGTTATTCCTCTTTACGAATGTACTTTCTGAGAAGTTGATCTTATATGATAAGAGGTTAGACTTCCTAAAGTATTTCACAAAAGCTACTAATGGGGACTTGTATGTAAAGCCAGATGTAAGGGCATATGAATGTTTGGAGGCATTTACTGGAGAAAAATTTGAGGAAATGATCTACATAGATGATAGCTTTGAGAATGTAGAAATAGGAAAAACGTTAGGAATAAAGGGTATTCAATTTGTTGATATTAAAAGCTTAAAAAGAGAGTTAGAAAAACTCTTAATTTAGGGTATAATTGTTAAATCGGGGTGTAGTTCAGATGGCTAGAACGCTTGTATGGGGTACAAGAGGTCGCTCGTTCAAGTCGAGTCACCCCGACTTATTTCCAATCAATATCTTCACTTAGTATCTCCATAATATCTTCAGCCATAATCTTTCCTCCATGTTCGGTGACATGAACATCATCTGATTGTTTTACTAATCCAATGGTGCCATCTTTACTTGGTAAGGCTGACGCATATTTCCCATCAACCGACATTCTCTTCCACATATCTATATATTCAATATTTTGAAATTTCAAACTTTCAGACTGATAAATCTTATTCATTCTAGCAAATTTGGGTCCGAAATCAGGGGAAAGGGATATTGGATGACCTACCCAATATATTTTCTTTACCTTACTTGAGAATGTTGTCATGTAGTTTAAAACTCTTCTCTGATAGACCTCATCCCATTTAGGGTCGGAGAGTTTAAAGGCTGTTCCATTCTCATCCAAAATTCCCTGACCATCATTCGCACCAAACATTACAATTAGAATATCTGGGGTATGCTCCTGAATTAACGCCTCTGTTCTTGCATACCAATCAAAGTAGTCAATTCTGTTTAATCCAGTAGAGAATTTCCCCTCTCTAAAAACTGAAACTTGTTCTTTCTCAATTAACTGTTCCTCTAAATTAGGTCCAAATCCAACCATTATCATTGAATCTCCAAGCATTACAATCTTTATTGGTAGAGAAAAAATTTTTTCTCCTTTCACTTCTTTTTCCTCCTCAACTTTCTCTTCTTTAACTTCTTTCTCATTACTTGTCTCCTTAGCAATTTTCTTCTCAGAGATTATAGGTTCTACTCCCTTAATCTTATTCCAAATCCTATCTTCGAGATTTTTAAGCTTCATAATAAATGAGGAAAAAGAATTGTCCTCTAGATTCTCCTGAGTTAAAGAAATCCTTTCCTCTGCCTTACTTGCTAATTCTCTAATCTCTTTAATACTAGCAGGAAAATTTGCAACGAAAACAATCACAAGAGCGGATATGATAACAAGTAGTATTTTATTATCATGTTCCATATTTGTAATAGTTAGAAATTAAAATATACAAAAGGTGGCATCAAATCTGGGCCGAGCCTGATAATGATGTAAGCAAGTGCAGAGATTATTAATACCGCAAATACTAGATTTAGGTGGTTAATAATTTTTGTGACAAAATATTTAATATATTCACCGAAGTAGTTTAAACCAAAGATAAATATTACCGTCCCAATCAATCTCCAATTTATCAGAGTATTTTGAGTTATATCTGAACTAAACATCCCCAAAACAAACTGATTTGCAGTTGAAAGGTTTCTTGAATTGAAATAAATCCATGCAATTGTAATTATAAAAAATGTAAGAATCTGTGCAGCAAACTTTAAGAACTTGTTGAATATTCCCTTGTCTCTGAAATTCTTTAAATACTCTGTTTCTCCAAATATATGAGAAAGAACTGAACCTACAGCATGGATTGTTCCCCATACAATGTAGTTTAGTCCGGCACCATGCCACAAACCACTTACAAACATGGTAATAAAGATATTGATATATTTTCTTAATTTCCCCTTTCTGTTTCCTCCAAGGGGGATGTAAAGATAATCCCTAAACCATGAGGATAGGCTAATATGCCATCTATTCCAGAAATCTTTAAATCCCATAGCTTTGTAAGGAGAGTTAAAGTTTAGAGGAGCTCTAAATCCTAATAAATTGGATATTCCATTAGACATGTCGCTGTAACCTGAAAAGTCTGCATATAGCATAGTTGAGTAAGCAAAAGCCGCAATGATTAAATCCAAAGAGGAGTAATTAAGTGGGTTGGCAAAGGGTCCTCCGATAAAGTTAAAAATGAAGCTAGCTAAGACTAATTTTTTGAATAGTCCTCCAAGTACTAAAGTTGTAGTCTCTCCAAGGTTAAAATAGTTGTTTCTGGGTGCTTCCAAATCTTCATAGAATTCCTTTGCACGGGCTATTGGTCCAGAAGTAATCTGTGGAAAGAATGAAATATAGGATGCATATGCGGAGAATTTTGGTTTAAGTAATTCCCCTCTATATGTATCCATCAGATGAGCAATCACTTTAAATGTATAGAAAGAGATTCCTACCGGTATAAGGATTGTTGGAATAAAAGTAGTTGCTTTTAAAATCTCTGCTTGAAGTAGGATATTTG
The DNA here is from genome assembly GCA_012513575.1 of Candidatus Dojkabacteria bacterium. Taxonomy (GTDB): domain Bacteria; phylum Patescibacteriota; class Dojkabacteria; order SC72; family SC72; genus UBA5232. The sequence continues at coordinate 19,897 of JAAZBX010000004.1, read as the reverse complement.
TAGTAAAAACAAAATATTTAAAGAAACCAAGTAATACTATGTTAAGAATCAGACCAACTATTAATACCGCTTTGTTTTTTTGATATTTTGACTGAAGGAGAATGATAAAGTAATTTACTAAAATATCAATGATCAGTATTAATAGGAATTTTAGCCCAAATAGGGAGTAGAAAATAATGTTGATTAGGAGAATGTACCAGACATATGCTTTTGGCTGATATTTTAATCTAATCGCAGGTATGAAAATCAACACAAAAAAAAGTGCAAATTGTGTAGAAGGAAATACCATACTGAATAATACAATATCTTTTTCTTCCAATCAATCTGCGTCCTTATGATAGAATACAAATTAATAAAATCACAAAAATCTAAATGAGACTTTGGTCTTTACATCCTAAATATTTAGACTCAAAAGGGTTGGTAGCTGTTTGGAGGGAAGCACTACTTGCTAAAAATGTTCTGTTAGGAAAAACAAAGGGGTATGTAAATCATCCTCAACTAACTAGATTTAGAAATAGTGAAGAGCCAATCAATTACATTAACCTTTACCTATCAAATATTTACAATGAATCTCTTGTTAGAGGGTATGTCTTTGACAAATCAAAGTTTACAATAGACTTAAATTTAGTAGCTATACCAATCAATGTTACTTCAGGGCAAGTCGAGTATGAATGGTTGCATCTGCTTAACAAATTAAAGGAAAGAGAACGGGATAAATATGAGCAAATAAAGAGTGAGAAGGAAATTAAGTTGAATTCGGTTTTTGAAATGGTTCAAGGACCAGTAGAGAAGTGGGAGAAGGTTAGGATTTAAAAAAGAAGCGGGTTATACCCGCTTCTGAATTTAACTTGAGATCTCGATTTTTTTAGGTTTGTACTGTTCTGCTTTTGGTAGCTTTACTTCTAGTACACCATCTTTAAAACTTGCCTCTGCTTTTTCTGCATTAACGACTGTTGGAAGATTGAAAGATTGCTCAAATCTAGTATCTAAACTTCTAAAGTAATATTTTCGCTTTCCCTCATCTTTCTCCTCTAACTTTTTTGAACCTGAGATCCTAATTACATCCTGATCTATCTCAATGTTAATTTCATCTTTCGATACCCCAGGTAAAGCCATTTTTACGAAATAGTTCTGATCCTCTTCCCAAATATCAGCAGAAAGATTTGAGTATGAAGGCATTGCTGTTCGATTGAACACATCGTCAACTAATGATGGCATTCTAAAGAAGTCATCAAAAATGCTTCTTACTGGTGTGTAAAGTGAAGTTGAAATCTGTGGATTGTTTTCTTCCCTTTTTGTAATTTTCATATGTTTAAATAGATAAATTTAAATATGATAAATATTGGGGAATTAGAGGTAAATGTTAAGAAACCTCAATTCCTTAATCATCTATCTATTAGCAGTCTAGCATGGGGAGTGCTTAATGTCAAGAGTGTATTCTTCCATTTTTGTAGATTACTATGTAAACTGTTTTCATGGAGGAAACAATTGAAAATCAGGTGGATGAAAAAAAACAAAATCAAGAGACAATAGTTCCAGAAAAGGAGTTTGAAACTGAGGGAGAAATTGAGCTAAATGATTTCCCAACTTCTGTTACAAAGAATATTGCTGATGAAACAGAGAAGCCAAAGAGTATTGTGGAACAAATTAAAGAAAAATTAGAAATTCCAGACAGGTTGATACTTAAAAGAAAAAGATTGGCCCTTATCGCAGTAGCAACTTCTATGTTTTTTACTTCTGCTTGTACCAAGATAGGTGCAAATTTAGAGGATCCATTTTCAAGAAATGACCCTAATGTTGAAGAGGTAAATAGAATGGATACAAAAAGTTTATCTCAAACGGAACAGAAAGAGTCATCCTTAGAAGAAATATTTGAGAGGGCAACAAAATACTGGCCACATACAAGATTAGAAGATGGGAAACAGTACTTAATCGAGGAAGCTGAAAAGTATTCGAGTATGTATCCTCAATACTCAAAAGAATTACTTCTTGCTGTCTTCACATCAGTATCTATGACTGAAAGTAATGGTGGTATATTTCTTGATTCAAATGTCGGAGGAGATCCCAATATGAGTGCTAAGGGATGGTTTCAGGTTATTCCGTATTGGCATTTAAATGATTTTAATTTGTTAAACAGTAAAAACTATACTAGTGAGGATTTGTTGAATGATGACAAGAAAAGTATAGAAATTGGAGTTTGGGCACTAATGAGATATGTACCAAGTTATGATTTGGCCGACTGTTTAAAAATCTTTAAAAGTGGAACTGATATATCTTCCTTTGGCCAATGGAGCGATGATGGAATTTGGTGGAACCGAGTCTCGTATTCCATTGAGAAATTACTAGGAAAAGATGTCTTGAATATGGGTTATACAGACTATTCTTTGGAATCAGGAGTATTCTCTGCAAACAATTTTTTACAAGTGCCAGAACATATTGGGAATGTCTATGTAGGGAAGTAGTAATTAATTGGAGAGAAAATATTTGACAAAGGAAGTAAAATGTATAAAAATGAATCCGCTTACCTAATACTATAATCAACTTAATGGATAGTAATAACAAAAGTAATAAGTACCTCATTGCCTACTCATTGCTATTTTTAATTCCTTTAGTGATTTTATTTATTAAAGGTTAATTTCCCAAATCTTTCTTGCAAACCTCATTGAAAATATGAGATTATATTCTATATTATTATTACTTTTTTTGTTGATATGAAAAAAATTCTGCCCATTCTCTTATTTTTTCTCTCATTATTTCTTTTTTTAAACAAAGTTTATGCTTATACACTCGATGATGTTAAAGTTCACAATACTTCTAATGATTGTTGGGTTGTATTTGAGCAGAGTGTTTATGATTTAACCAAATATCTCCCAAATCATGATAGATTTTTGGACATCAGGGAGTGGTGTGGTAAAGATATGACAGAGGATTTTGTAACCAAAGATGGCTCTGGGAGAGATCATAGGCCCTCTTCGTATTCTTTGCTTGAGCAGTATAAAATAGGGGATTTTGAGCAAGAAAAAATATCCGTAGAACCTCAAATTACTGAAGAAGTGAGTAGCGAAAGTGAAGGAGCAGAAGATATTGTTAAAGAATCAAAGGAATACAATATGATAATTCCGTTTATCATTTCTTGCTCTCTTTATTGGTGTACCTACTTTGTTATCAAGAAGCAGAAAAACAAAGGGCTTTTGCTTATGAAGTTTAATGCTTTTTGGAACACAGTTCTTATTTTAACTCTGTTAATCCCCTCATTCGGATTTGGAGTATTTATGCTAATTCGGATACAGAAACCAAGTCTATACAGTATTAATTTTGAATTCCTTTATTGGCATGTGGAGTTGTCTTTGGTGATGGGGTTTGTTGCTATCAGTCACTTTATTCAAAGAATTGCAATTTACCTAAAACAGGTTACCGCAAAGATAAATAATTAAATTTGTATATAATAATATGGAAACAGAGAATATCCATATGGGTGAGAATGAATACATTTCTCAGGACCCATTTGATTCTTCCTCAGAGACTGAAGTGTCAGTAAATGATTCTCGAGAATTACACGAGCCTCAGCTTAGTCCTAGGAATTTGAAGTATATTCAAGTTGATGAAACATCCGGGGAGAAAATATTTACATCATATGCAGTTGAATTTCCATTGAATCCCAATCCCAAGTATCTGTATGGATTGAGAAAAATAAAAAAAGAGGATCCGAAAGCGATTCGCCTTGGGAAACTTCTTCTTTTAGCTGGGACAGATAGGGCTCTTTTGGATTTGATAATGAATGGTATAGCGACTGGTTTGTCCCATGGAACTATGGATGTCATTTATCGAGTGGGTGTTGGCGAGAGAGTTGATACAGTATTGGATAATCTTGATATTGCTGTTGGTTCACTGCAAAGGAGGGTTATAGTCTCTGACTTAATTGCGAAAAAGATTTTAGAAACGGACACAAATAGTATTTTTTCCATAGCTGGAGGAAGCTGCCTTCTTCCCATTGAAGGTATTTATCAGTCAGGGAAAGAGGGAATGATAATTACCAATGTAGATAGATCTGAGAAAGCAAACGACAAAGCTGAAAAGACACTTAGAAATATTAATAATAGAATAAATATTGGTTTGTCATTAAAATCTGTTCAGAGAGATGTGCTGGCAAATGGAATAGACGTTTTTACTGATAATAAGGATATTGAAATAGTAGAGTGTACAGGGTTTTGGGAATATCTTGATAATTCCCAAAGAGAAGTACTTTTGAAAAACGTATCTGAAGGGCTAGGACCCAAAGATGTCTTTATTCTGACTGTCCTGATTGATAACCCCCAACAGGACATTTTTGATGCCATGAAATTTAAAAAGCTTACTTCTACAAGTTTGGAGGAAATGATTCCTTTTGTAAAACTGTTTTTTGATAAAATTGAACTGGTTGTTCGTACTCCAAACAGTACCTATGCGACTTTTGTATTAAGAAAATAGATAATAGAAAAAGAAATGAATAACTATGCATACGCTTTAATTGTAATAGGTTTAGTAAATATCATTTTTGGTTTCTATGTTCTTATACCTTCAAGAAAATCCCAAGCTGTTCGTTTCTTAGCCTTGAGCATAATTTTTTTGGGTTTATGGGGTGTTGGATTAGCAGGTTTTTTAAGTAGCAATGATGTTCAGACAGCCCTTTACTGGTCTAGATTTCACTATGTAGCCTCAATATATATTGCATATTTCATTCTTCTGTTTGAAATGTCTCTAACACAGAAAAAGAAAATCGACTTCCAAACAGTTATGCTTCTTCAAATCCCAGTATTTCTTGTCTCCCTTGCTGTGGTTTTCTCGGATTCCCTCATTATCAAGGATGTTCTTTTAGAAAAGTCAGGGAATGTAGCTCTACTAAACAGAGTTGGACATATTACATATGGTGTTGTCTTCGCAGTATATTACTTAATTGCATTAATGATTAATCTCAAGGCCTTAATCAAGTCAAACGGGATTTTGAAAAATCAATTAACTCTTATTTTTACAGGTTTTTTACTAACAGGATTTTTAGGAGGGACTTTTAATCTAATCCTTCCTATTCTAGGAAATTACAAATTAATTTGGATAGGCCCTCAATTCTCAATTATTTTTCTAGGACTAATATTTATTGCAATTGTAAAGTATCAACTTTTTAACATCAGATTGCTTGCTGGGAAAGTCCTTTATGTCATAACTAGTGCTTCACTACTGTATATAACCTTTAGGATTTTTTTGAATATTCATTTAGAAATATTCGGAGAGAGACTTGGGTGGGAGGCATTAATTTTTGGTATAGTTATCTCAATTTTGTTTGCTTTGCTTTATGATAAGTACAGAGAATTTTTTCAGGAGAAAATTTCCACAAGAATTATTAATTTAGGGTATGATGCAAGCAAATTTCTTGATAGATTTACTTACTCTCTGGGAAATATTGTGACAGAGGATAGTGTACTCAAGGAGTTGCATGGGATTGTTAAAGAAACAATTGATCCAATATATTTCTCCATTATTGTTAAGCGAGATTCAGCTGTAATAAATAAGCAGTATACAGGGAATAAAGTGTTTGATAATAAACGAATTTTTGAAATAGTAAACTCTCCACTCTTTGCAAAAAAAAAGAGTATTTCCTTGGGAGAGTTAATTGGCGCATTTAATGTAGATGATGAATCTTACAAAGTTGCATACGGAGAATTAATTACTCTTCTTGAAAGAAGCGATTTACATCTTCTTGTTCCTGTCCATTATGAAAAAGAGCTAATCGCTATTTTAATACTTGGCAAAAGGGATTTGAATAGTACTATGTATATTGAGCAGGAAATCGCATTCCTTCAATCTCTTGCCTCTATCACAGGGGCATCTTTAGCAAGAGCGACTCTTTATCAACAGGTGCAGAATTTCAACATTAACTTGCAGAAGGATGTAAGTGAAAAAACAAAAGAGCTTCAAAGAAACGTAGAAGAATTGGAAGATGCAAGAAGAAAGGAAAGAGATATGTTAGATATTATGGGTCATGAACTTAGGACACCTGCAACAATTGTAAAGTTGAATACTGATTTGCTGGGGAAATTTGTCGACAACAATCCTAAAAGCTACCAGAAGTATCTTGATAGAATAAAGAATAGTATTGAGAATGAAATTAGATTAATTGATACTCTCCTCTCAAGTGCAAAACTTGAAGGAAAGAAAATCGAATTGAATAGAGAGAGGCTATCTCTTCCAGAGCAGATAGAAACTGTTTTGCACGGATATGAGTACCAGATTAAGCAGAAAGGTTTAAGAGTTATGGTTGATTTAGAAGATGATATGAAGGATGTGTATGCTGATAAGGTGAGAGTGGTAGAAATAATTGATAATCTTCTTAGTAATGCTATTAAATATACAGATGAAGGTTCTATTATTATGAAGGCTGAAGATACTGATGACTATGTTAAAGTAAGTATAATTGATAGTGGTAAGGGTATTCCAGAAAAAGAGATTCCAAGGTTAGGAACAAAATTTCACAGGATAGAAAACTATATTACTGGGGAGAGTAATTTCAATATTGTAAGACCAGGAGGTACTGGCTTGGGATTGTATGTTGTGTATGCTTTGATAGAGATGATGGGGGGAAAGATTTGGGTGCATAGCCAAGTCGGAAAAGGTACGACATTCTCTTTCACATTGCCCGTATACAAGGGGCAGGGTGTGAGGATTCCCTCTGTTGATGAAAAGAATTTGTTTGAGAAGTTTGGTTTGAAAAAATAATTGTTACGATGTATTCTTTCTGTATATAAATTAAGAAACAGAATTAATGAAAGTCTCAATTGATAAAACAAAATGCATAATGTGTGGTTCATGTGTAGCAATTTGTCCTGAAGTATTTGAAATGAAGGATGATGGTTCTGTTGATGTTAAGGATCAGTACAAGGGTGTTGATATCCAAGACCCTATTTTAGTAGAGAAGATAAAACAAGCCCAATTAGCATGTCCTGCGACTGCAATAGTTACAGAGGGGTAATCTTTTATTCTGTAGTTTGAAAATATGTAAGGACATCATCAATTCTCTCAGTATCTACATCCCAGTGTCCAACTCCGTCGATTGTTTCCAAAACAACCTCTTTATCATATGCTTTGAGTCTAGCAATAAGGGAAGTTGTCATAGAGTAAGGCACATTTACATCTTTGTTCCCATGCCAAATCTTTATGGGAATATTTCTTATTGCACTAACACGTTCTGAATTCCATGAAGTAGCATATGAAGTTGGAGCAAGAAGAGCAATTTTGACAATATTTTGAGGATATTTAGCTGCGAAATTCAATGTTGGTAACCCTCCCATGCTAAAACCTACCAAATAAATCTCTTTTGATGATGTGAAGTTACTTTGAATATATTCAATTAATTTTCTAGTATCTTCTATCGCATAGCTGTTGCCCCAGTTATCGCCATGTTGATTGGAAGCTGCAAATATATATCCTTTTTTTACAAAAGCATTTCCATACAGTTTTAAGTCCTTAAGGAGTTGATTGTCAGGATTTGAGGTTACTGAGTAAGTTGATCCGTGACTGTATATGACAATTGGCAAATTGGTCTTTGTCTCATATCTTGTATCGATGGCGATATATGACAATTGTCCATCAATATCTTGGAAGATTTCTTTTACTTCAATAGGCTCCTCTTTTGGTGGTTCTGGGATTATTTCTTCCGTAGAAGTATCTATCTGTTCCTCTGTAGATTCTGTATTTTCTTGAAATATTTTTGGATATAGATATTGTAACAGAATGAATGCAAGAGGAATGAATAGAAATACCAGGAAGAGCTTGCTCTTAGGGGATTTTCTGTTTGTTGTTTGTTTTAGTGTATATTCCATTTTACTAAAATTCTAGATATAGGATATAATAGCAGATTGCTCATAAAATATTTAATTTTTTATTTAATTGTTATGGCGAAAGCTAAGAATATAAAGGAAGTGAAAGGGAAAACAAAGTCAGATGTTGTTGAAATCAACCTCGATTCCCTTATTATTCCAATTTCAATAATTATTGCAGGTGTGGTCATCGCAGCAGCAATCTTTATCACAAGCAATAAAAATAAGGATACTAATACGGATTCCGCAAATCCTACAGTTGCCGAATCAGATGATTCAGGACTTTCTGCAGGAGATGCTACAGTTTCCTTAGGGGATGCTCCATATTTAGGAAATAAGGATAAAACAAAGATTGCAATTGTTGAATATAGTGATTTCGGTTGTGGATATTGTAAGAGGCATGCAACAGAGGTGTATCCTGAATTAAAGAGTAAATTTGTTGATACAGGTGAGATCATATATGTGTTTAAGAGTTTTCCTCTTTCAGATTCTGGTATCTCATACAATGCTGCAATTGCAATGCACTGTGTAGCAAAGTATGTTGATGGGAATAAAGCCGCAGAATTCCATTCAAATGCATTTAACTTCACTACAGATGAAGAGATAAAGAATGGTGCAATTGCAGTTGGTGTGGATGCTGGTAAGTACGATTCTTGTATCGCGGATTCAGCTATTAAATCTTTGGTCGCTGCAGAAAAAGCTGAAGGTGGCAAGGCAGGTATCGAAGGTACACCAGGTTTTGTTGTTGGAAAGATAGATAAGGATGGAAATATCACTGGACCAGTTGTAAAAGGTGCATATCCATTTACTACATTTGAATCTGCAATTAAAGAGTTATCTAAGTAGTATATTAGGTATTGGATAGTACAAAGGGAGGCTTAAGCCTCCCTTTTTTGTATCATAAGAACAGGATTAGTTCTTTTTCAGAACAACATTTGATTTCTCAAATTGCTCCTTCTTTAATCTTACAAAAGCACCAAGTGCTACGGTCATAAGTAAGAAGTTGTAAATCCCACCAATTATTGGGATTAATTGAATAATTGTAGTAACTACTCTTCCAATTAAGAATGATTTGAAGGGTCTATACTCTTTTATTTTGAACAGTTCAAGAATCTCTTTACCAATAGAAAGTTCAACCCATACACCACCGAATACCGCAGTAAATACCAATGCAGCTATGAGAATTCCTGCTAGTGGGATCCCAACTATTGAGATTAAGAGGAAAAGAATAGGGGCCCATGAGAAGAAGAGTACAAGGCATCCAACTCCTAAACTTTTGAGTAGTTCTGTGGAAGAACCAGATATTTTCTTTATCACAGATCCAGTCTTAACAGGAGCCATGAAGATTAGGACTGTACCTGCAATTAATATACTGGTGAACCCAATTATTATGCTGTTTAATCTTACTCCCCAAGTTACTTCTTTTGGAACAAGGTTGTCTTCTTTTTTGTTGAAATCATAGTTCTGTCTCTTTGCAATTTGTCTTAATGTCTCCTCATCGTATACTTTCTTTCCAACCTTTGTCTCATCAATATCAAAAGTACCAGCAAGCATAATTGCTTCTCCTTTAACGTTTCCAGTTACTGAAGAGGTAGAGGATATTACTCTAAGGTCATCAAATATATCTCCTGAGATTACATTGTCAATTGATATTACTGTTAAATCATTTCTTGTAATACCTGTATTAATTAGTGAGTATGCAACTACGGTTGAGTTGCTTGATACCAATCCAGATACCTGGGTTTTGTATCCTAGGATGAAAAGGTTCCCATTTATCTGTGCTTTTTGACCTACGATTATGTCTTGGCCAAAGAGGTACACATCTCCAGAGATTGTACCATTGATAGTTAGACTTTTTCCCATTAATATTAGATCTCCATTTACAGTACCCTCTATTTCAGAGGAGTCACCGTATATGTAGAGATTGTCATTTACAGTAGTTCCCTCATTTAGGATGTAATTATCCTGAAAGGAGACTTCTGCAGCTTTAGACTCTTTTAAAAACACTACACTTGTGAAGAGTAATGCAAAGAGAGAAGCTAGGACTATATATGTTAATTTTTTCATTGAATTTATTAGTAAATTAAATACTACTTATCTTTTATTCTAACAGAATATTGATGCTTAGTGAACAGTTTCTTTTTCATTTCTTAAATTAATTACTGTATAATCAGGAGATGAAAATTGGAATAATAATTGTAAATTATAACGGTAAACACCTTTTAGAAAAGAACTTGCAATCTGTTGTAGATACGGATTATGAAAATTCCGAGATAATTGTAGTAGATAATGCTTCGGTAGATGGGAGTATTGAGTATTTAAGAAAGAATTTTCCAACAGTAAAAATAGTTGAGAGTAAAGACAATTTAGGATTTGGACGAGGAAATAATCTTGGAGTAAAAGAATATCCTAATTTTGATGCATACCTTTTTTTGAATAACGATGTTTCTGTTCCGAAGGATTGGCTTGGAAAACTTGTTGTAACACTTCAAGAAAAAAATGATGCTGGAGCCGTAGGTCCTAAGATATTGTATTCCAAAGAAAAATTAGGAAATGACAGAAGGATTATTAACTCTGCTGGAATATATGTAGACAAACATTTCATGCCATATGATAGATATGACAAAGAAAATGACAATACAAAATGCACCATTGTTGAGGAGGTTGATGCCATTATGGGTGGAGCATTTTTAATTAGAAGAGATGTTTTTGAAAAAACAGGTGGCTTTAATCCAAAAATGTTTCTTTACTATGAAGATATTGACCTGTCATTAAGAATTAGAGATTTAGGTTACAAGATATATTACAACGGAAATGCTGAGGTATATCATGATCATATGGCATCTTCAAAGAAATTAGGTATGCGAAAAAGAAATATTATGAATATGCAAAATAGATTTAGAAGTATAAAAAGTAGAAAAGGATTTTGGGTGGCAATTAGGGAGACAATTTGGTATCTTTTTAATTGGACTTTATGGAAGATGATATACTCAAAGAAATTTACTTTAAAAGAATTTTTACAAGATAGGTAATGAACAACAATGATTTTGATTTGTACAAACAATTTGTAAAAACAACATTCAAGATGAGGTATAAAGGCTCTATCCTTGGTTTCTTTTGGGTTCTTCTTAAGCCATTCTTTATGTTCCTAATCCTTTTTATGATTTTCTCTAGAGTGTCAGGTTCCGCAACAGGTCTCACATCACAACAGTACGCTGTATATCTTCTCTCTGGTTTGATTGTATATACATTCTTCAATGAAGGGATGATTTGGGGTATGGGTTCCATTATGGAGAGAGCAGGATTGATTGTAAAGATTAATTTCAAAAGAGCGGTTGTTGTCGCAAGCTCTCTTACAATGGCATTAATTAACTTTAGCATCAATCTTGGGATTGTAATTTCTGTGGCATTAATCCTAAATATTCATATAACATTTCTAGGCTTGGTATATATCCTTCTAATATGCTTCACAATGTTCCTTGCACTCTACGGTATTTCTTTTTTTACCAGTATCTGGTTAGTTCATGTAAGGGATCTTCAGCACATTATGGAACTAGTATTACAACTTCTCTTCTATGCTAGTGCAGTATTTTTTCCTGTTGAGATGATTCCGGAGAAATTTAGGTTCATTGTATACTACAATCCAGTAGCAAGATTCATTAAAGCTGTCAGAGAAGCATTGATATATGGAAGGATAACGGATATAAAGTTTGTCCTTGTAGCGCTCGTAACATCTATAATCCTAGTTGTAATTGGTAGCGGATATTTTAATAAACATATTAAAAAAATAGCAGAGCATTTCTAAAAAAATGGAGAAGAATATAGCAATTAAAGTAGAAAATTTGACAAAGAAATTTAGGATACCAGAGCATGGTTCTCCTAATACCATACAGGAGAGATTTGTAAATCCCTTCTCTAAGAAAAAAATGATTGATTTTACAGCGGTAAATAATCTTTCATTTGAAGTAAAGAAGGGAGAATTCTTTAGTGTAATTGGTCCTAATGGAGCAGGGAAATCCACTCTTCTTAAACTAATCTCGGGAATATATGTTCCTACACAGGGTAATATTTTGGTTGATGGAAAACTCGTACCTTTCTTAGAGCTTGGGGTTGGATTTAATCCAGATCTTAGTGCGAGAGAGAATGTATACCTTAACGGAATCATTTTAGGACTAACAAAGAAAGAAGTTGATGAGCATGTTGATCATATTTTTGATTTTGCAGAACTTAAGGATTTTCAAGACTTGTCTATAAAGAAATTTTCTTCTGGTATGCAAGTTAGACTGGCTTTCTCCATTGCTATTCAAGTTAAGTCGGACATTCTTATTTTAGATGAGGTTTTGGCTGTAGGAGATGGTGAGTTCCAGAAGAAGTGTTTTGCATACTTTGATGAAATTGTTGGCAAAAAGACAATTCTGTTTGTGTCACATGGCTTGGCAAGTGTGAAGAAGTATTCGGATAGGGTACTATGGTTGAAAGAGGATAAGACATATGAGATTGGAGATCCTTCGGAGATGGTAGAGAAATATAGTCAGACTTTTTAGATATGAAATTAAAAGAGATTTTTCAAAGGGTAGTACAGAGAATTCCAATATATTCTAAACAACTTTCTTCTTCAATAAGGAAGAATGGTTTGTTAGTTACCATTAAAAGGATTTTTAAAAAGATTTTTCGATTTGTAATTACAGGAGGAGATGGTTCGAAGTTGATGAGGATATCCTACGGTGAGTGGATGAGTAATATTGAAGAGAAATATCTGAATGATGAATCAATGCAAGAGGATTTGAAAAACTTAAAGGTAACTCCTAAGTTTTCAATAATATTTCCTGTGTGGAATAAGTCAGAAGAGATGTTGAAATCAGCATTGAATTCGATTATGTCTCAGGTATATACAAACTGGGAGATATGTATTTCAGATGGTTCTAGTAAGAATGTGAAAGAGATTAGGGATTTTCTTTCAAATTTCCAAAGGAGAAATCCAGAAAAAGTAAAATTTTCTACTATAGATATTGAGGGTATCAATATTATAGAGAATACTAACAACTGTTTGAGTATGGCAACTGGAGAGTACGTTGTCTTTATGGATTGTGATGATGAGATATCTAAAAACTGTTTACTTGAATTATCGAAGAGTATTAACAGTAATCCTAAGGTTGAGTTTTTGTATAGTGATTTTGACAAAATAGATGAATATGGAAAGAGGTTTGATCCTTCTTTTTGGCCTGATTGGTCTCCACATACATTAACAGCACAGATGTATACGACACATGTTACCTGTTACAAGAGAGATGTAGTTAAAGAGTTGGGTGGACTTGTTAAGGGTACACAGGGGGCTCAGGATTGGGATTTGGTACTTAGGTATGTTACTAGAGGTAATTGGAATGTATTGCATATTCCAAAGATACTTTACCATTGGAGAGTGTATCCTGGTTCTACTGCTTTAGCGGGTAGTGGTGCAAAGGATTGGGCATATGAGAATCAGAGGGGTGTATTAGAGAGATATTTGGAGAGAAGGAAGTTGAAAGGGGAAGTATTGGAAGGTCCTTTCGCAGGGGCATGGAGGGTTAAGTTGGGCATCATTGGTAATCCTAAGGTTAGTATTGTTATTCCAACCAAGGATAAGGTGGAGTATTTAAAAAGAGCAATTGAAAGTATTGAGGAACATACTAAGTACAGTAATTATGAGATTGTGGTTGTAGATAACAGGAGTGAGGAGGAAGATACTAAGAGATATTTTGAGGAAATTAAGAGGAGAGGGGTTAAGGTTTTAGAATATGATATGCCTTTTCATTTTGGGAAGTTGTATAACTGGGCTAGTAAACAGATAGATGGGGAGTATATGTTAATACTAAATAATGATGTGAAGGTTTTGAATGATGGGTGGTTGGAGAGTATGTTAGAGTGGTGTCAATTACCAGAGGTTGGTAGTGTTGGTGCTAAGCTTTACTATCCTGATGGTAAGATACAGCATGCAGGGGTTATTGTAGGTGCTGGTGGTGCTGCTGCTCATTCTCATAGGTTAGAGGATGGGGATGTATTTGGTTATGAGGGTTGTGTTGTTAATGTTAGGAACTATTTAGCTGTTACTGGCGCGTGTGTAATGGTAAAGAGAAAAACATTTTTAGATATGAATGGCTTTGATGAATCTTTTGATCCTGCATATCAGGATGTAGATTTTGGTATTAGATTATTTGAGAGGGGACTGTACAATGTGTATACTCCTTATACAGAGTTAATACATTATGAATCTGTTAGTAGGTTAGATAGTAAGAACAAGGAGAAATTAGAGAAGGATATAGTTAATGCTGAGAAATTAAGAAAGAGGTGGCCACAGTATATTGAATATATGGGTGGTAGAGATCCTTTTTACAATGATAATTTGTCCTATGCACATGAGGATTTTAGGATTAGGAGGGAATAATATATGAGAACTTTAATAAAAAATAATATTTATTACTACCTATATTTTTCTTTACTAATAATTTTTTCAATTCTTGTATTTCTAAAAGTTGATTTCGCAATATATCTACTCTTTTGTTTGGTAGGATTAGGTTGGAGTATTTTCTTTTTTAAAAACAGATTAAATATCTTAGAGCATTTTCTTTTATCTTTTGTGATGCTTACTGTTTTATTTATATGTTTTTGTATGTTTTTTGCTTTCCTTGATATTAAATTAACTCTTATTGTAGGCCTTGTATTTTTTCTTATCTCAATATTAGTGTTAATGCTGACAAAGACATTTAATAAGGAAAATATCAAAACAAAGGTAGAAAAATGGGATTACTTTATTCTCTTTCTCCTTTTCTGTTCTGTTTTTGCAAAAGTTTATTCTGTTGCTTCCTTTGAAGTCCCAGGGCTTCACGATCCAATAACACATGCATATTTTACTAAACAGATAACTGATACTGGACTTATTAACTATTTCTATTCTCCCGGATTACACATAATTAGTGCTTTTGGAAAAATGTTTAATGGTTACGATGTTGCAAAACAAATCCTTTATATTACCAATTTCTTTAATGCGTATATAGGAGTGGTGGTTTATCTCTTTATTAAGCATTCATTCAAAAAAGATATATGGGCAATATCATCTGCAGTGTTATTTTCTCTTGGATATTATCCAGCAATGTTCTTTGTTAATGCAGGAAAAAACTCTCTTATTCTTGCTATCGTATTTCTATTTTTTTTCTTCTTCCTAATCGCGGAATATAGGAGAAGGAAGAGTGTGCTAATTCTTGTCTTGGTAAATCTTGCTATTATGTCAATATTTCTAACACATTACCCTCTTGGTGTTTTTGCCTCTACATATTTATTAGCAATATTTTTTGTAGATTACAAAAAAGAAAAATTCAGGACAATATTTCTAGGTATTGGTATTTTATTAGGCTTTGCATGGATGGCAAAGACATATCAATATAACCTTATTGCTGTTGCCGAGTCAGCAGTTGTTTCTAACAAATCTTTGTATTCGATACCCAAGGATATTCTCAATGACATTTTTAGTTTTATTAAGGATATATGGAATGGACAGATATATAAAAACACCATCATTTCTAAGCTAACAACTCTTTCCTCTATCCTAGGATTCATTTTTATTTTTATAAAAGCTTTTAAAAAACAGAAATTTCTAATTCTGTTTCTATGGTTGCTATTCTCATTCCTGTTAGCATTAGTGCTTTCTGTATTCTCAATAACTCCTGTTTTAATCGTACTGGAGACATATTTTATTAGCTTATTTATATATTCTTATCTTTTTGCAGGTGTGTTTCCTGAGTTTTTATATAAAATTGTGTCAAAAGTGATTAATAAAAAAGTTCTGAATGTTTGTTTTGTTATATTTGTAATAGTTATTGGGTTTTTCCTTTCAAAGAAAATGCATAAAACATTCCATGAAAGAAATTCCATGCATAATGTAATCGAAGAATCAGATATTAAAACTTTCGATTGGATTAATCAGAATATCCCAGATGAGGAGAAATTCTTAATTAATGCTAATGGTAATGATGGTTTGGTTTTCTCTACGGATGGTGGTGGATGGTTAGAAGTCTTTACAGACAATGAAATATCGATGCCTTTTTATGATTACGGTTCAAAGAAAACAGATGACAATGTTGATTTGTATTACGATTTGAAAGATGACTTGGGGAATTGTACTTACATTAAAACCTTTATTGACAGAGGGTATAAGTATTACTATCAAGGGTCTAGACCTGTTTTTGATAGAAGATTAGCAGAGCAACAAGAATTAATAGATAGTAATAGGTTTAAATTGCTTTTTGATGGTGGGGATTCCGAGGTATACGAACTAATACCTTGCGAATAGTAGCTTCTCGTGGTGAGTAGCACGGTTGAATCCTAATCAAGAAAAAATAGTTGTAGCACCAACCAGGTGGTTGGCAGGTAGTAAAATGCATAGCAGAAATATTGTTCCGGAGGGTTGGATTAGATGTGAATCGTAAATGTCGACTACTAGGAATCCAAGTATTTCTTTATATTCTCTTCCCAACTAAATTTCTTCTTATCTTCTTTATATATATCCTTATATTTAAGCTTTAACTCCTCCCAACGGTTAAATGTGTCTTTAATATGTTCTGCTAAATTGTGAGGAGATAATTTTTCTCTATTCATTAATAATTTTTTAGGGATAATTTCATTTGTACCTCCCACATCTGTTGCAATGATGAGTAGATTATTAAACAGGGCCTCAAGTACGGTTGTTGGTAGACCTTCCGTATATGACGGGTTGATGAAAATATCATATTTGGGAAACTCTGATTGGGTTTCTGTATATGGCAATTTCCCCTTTAGGATTATATGCTTATTCAAATTATTATCCTCTATGTACTTTGTTAAACTATCTTTTTCAGAACCATCACCAATAAATGTTAATGTAAAGGAGAAGCCATCTTCCTTGAGTATTTTTGCTGCCTCGACTAATTCATAAACACCTTTTGATTTAACTAATCTGCCTACAAAAAGAAGTTTGGGGTTTGTTGGTTTAGCAGAGTTCTTATATTCTCTACCTTTAAAATCATAAGAATTGTATAGGGTAGGGCCAAATTTGATGTTTTTGTAGTTTTTATTTAAGAATTTTCTAAC
The DNA here is from genome assembly GCA_012513575.1 of Candidatus Dojkabacteria bacterium. Taxonomy (GTDB): domain Bacteria; phylum Patescibacteriota; class Dojkabacteria; order SC72; family SC72; genus UBA5232. Next base: position 2,951 of record JAAZBX010000004.1, on the reverse strand, counting down.
CCCCTCACTTATTGGGAATACCAAATCTGACTTTGCTAGTATATATTTTCCAAGGGTTTGATCAAAGATACATGCAAATAGTCTCACAATACTAGACCCATCTTGGACAAAAGAAGAACCATGTTCGAAGTGATAATGATTAACTTTATATTTTCTTGCTAGCAATGTTGCTAAGAAATTGTTTAGATAAAATCTGGTATGTGTGTGTATTTCTGTGTTACTTTCTTTACTATCTCTAATCAATTTCTTTACCTCTTTAAATCCTTTTAGAGTTGGTATGTAATATTTATCCTTAAGTATTTGGATAGAATCTACTCGCACAATATTGAGATTCTCATCTTTCTCCTTCTTTTTTAAACTCTTATCATATTTGGATGTAACGACAGTAACCTTATGATTAGATAATCTTTTATAGAAATTTTCAACATATTTTTCTACACCTCCTAGGTGAGGTTTGTAGAAGGCAGAGAAAACAAGAATATCTTTCATATTATCTTTTTATTCTAGATGAAAAGAATCTCCAAATCGAAGGAGGGATTAGAAAAGCAGTTACAAACCGTGTCATCATAACCAAACGTGTTTTGAATGTAATGGTATATCCGTATTTGAGAAAACCGGTTAGAGCAATTTGTACAGTTGAAAGATGGGCCCTTCTCATCTGCGTAGATGAAACGGAGGTATCTAAGACTCTATATTTAATTAAAATGTCTTTTAGGTTTGCAACCTCTCCTTTAGATGACATATCCATGAAGAACATGTAGTCTTCAGACATTGTATTCAGGCTAAAACCACCTATCTCCTCAGATACTTCCCTTCTCCATATCATTGCAGGGGATACTGTAGGGTTGTATTGTAGAAAAACTTTTCTAATATCTTTATCGGAAAGTGGATAGTTAGATATGTTCTTTTTGTTTAACTCCCCATCACAAATTTCCATATTACCACTTGATAATACAATCCTAGGGTTCTCTTCCATGAAGTTTACTTGTTTCTCTAATCTTTCAGGATGACTCCAATCATCAGCATCTAATCTTGCAATATATTTACCTTTTGCCTCTTTCAATCCATTATTTAATGTTTGAGCTATTTTTTGATTCTCCTTATTAGAGATTATTTTAATTCTTTTATCTTTCTTAGCATATTTTTTGATAATATCTAAAGTCGAATCTGTAGAGCAATCATTTACTATTATGAACTCAAAATCCTTGTAGGTTTGATTTAGGATGCTTTCTATAGCGGTCTCTATATACTTCTCTGCATTATATGCTGGCATTAAGACTGTGACTTTAGGATTTTGCATTTTGTTTTGCTAACTCTCTAACTAATTTAGTTATTTGCTTCTCTAGTTTGCCTACTTTCTCATTTTGCCTGAATATGTAGTAAAAGAGGAATACAACGGAAAGGTAAACTAGTACATCTATACCTCTTCCAACTCCAAATAGTTGTCCTAACTTATCTATGGTATTAGTTGGTAGCCATATAAATATAAGAGATACACCCCAAAAAAGACCCCAGAAGAGAAGTTTAAAGAATTGTGTCCTATCTTTGATAACCCTAACTATTAATTGTACTAGAATTACGGCTATTATTCCTGTAACAATATATTGTATTATCATTAGCTTCTTAACTTTGATGATATTAATTTCATAGCAATATTTATACTATTAGATATTCTCTGTCCTTTAGCTTGTGAATAATCTGTGTAGTGGATAGTTACAGGTACTTCTTTGTATTTAAGGTTTAATGATTTAACTTTATCTAATATCTCTGATGCGTGTTCCATGCGGTCGTGTTGTAGATCTAATTTTTTTGCTGTTTCTGCAGTCATTACTCTTAAACCATTGTGTACATCTGTTAACCATATCTGAGAGAGGAGGAAGGTGAAGAATATTCCTAATCTTAGTATTATTCTTTTCTTAAGGGGTATTTTATTCTCTTGTATGAACCTAGAACCTAGTACTATGTCATATTTCCCTTTAATTAAGGTATCTAACATATGATCTAGATCCTTTACATCGTGTTGTCCATCAGAATCAAAATGAATTATATATTTAGCACCTCTGTCTAATGCTATTTCCATACCTGTTTGTAGTGCTGCTCCTTGTCCTCTGTTGATGATATGTTTTGTAACAATTGCATTGCTATTGTCTTTTACAACATCATATCCGTTATCTTTACTACCATCATCTACTACTACAATATTATTATACCCAGCACTGTTTAAATCCTTAATTACATTGAGAATCATTTTCTCATCGTTGTACATTGGGATTGTTATGTAGGTTTGTGATTTGGTCATACTATGCTATTATATCCTATTTTCTGACTTTGGGAAGGAACTTTCTTCTTTAGTATAATTCTAATATAATCAATTAATTACTTAAGGGTATCGTAAATGAAAAAAGTATCAATAATAGGGCTTGGATATGTTGGATTACCTCTAGCATTAGCAATTGAGAGAAGTGGTAAATATGATGTTGTGGGTTTTGATATTAATAATAAGCAGGTTAGTAAGATATTATCAAAAGAGTGTCCAATAACAGATACTCAAGCAGAGAAAGACCTTAAAGAGCTAAGTCTTCATGCAACAAAAGATAAAGAGGAATTAAAGAACACAGATATCTTTATTATTTGTGTACCCACGCCCGTTCTTGATGACTATACTCCTGATTACACTCCAGTTATTAAAGCAGCAGAGACTATTTCTAAATATCTAAAAAAAGGCGCGACAGTTGTTCTAGAATCTACTGTTAATCCGGGTACTTGTGAGGAGATACTAGTTCCAATATTAGAGAAAGGAAGTAAGTTGGTTGCAGGGAAGGATTTTAATGTAGCTATGTGTCCAGAGAGAATTAATCCAGGAGATACCAAGTGGAATGTTTACAATATCCCTAGGAATATTGGCAGTTTGATTAGAGAAAAGACAAAGGAGATTGCAGATTTTTATAGAT
>JAAZBX010000024.1 GCA_012513575.1 Candidatus Dojkabacteria bacterium | reverse complement strand
GATACGGCGTAGCAATCACGCTCAGCGGGGTGGATGCGGAGATCGTTGTGAGCGCGAGCGCGCCGGAAGTGGTGGGGACGCCGATCCCGGTGCAGGACCAGGGGCAGATCATCGTGATCGAGACCCTGATGCCGACGGCAACGCCTACGGCGACTCCTTTGCCGACGGCGATGCCAACGGCGGTTGTTGAGGCTGTTGAGACGACGGACGAGCCCGCAGAGCCGACGGCTGTACTGGCGGTGGGAGGGGACGTGGATTCGGGCAGCGAGCAAGAGTCCGAAGAGCAAGGAAATGGAAGTTTATGGTGGGTCTTAGCGCTGCCATTGGTAATCATTGCTGGGATTGTTGTTATCACCCGGCGCAAGCAAGTCAATCGACCAGATCACACAGACAGTACAGGAGGACAAAATGAAGGGTAAGAATTATTTATTGAGTGGATTGATCGCCTTATTCCTATTATTTGGGCTGATCGCACCCCAGGCGGCGGAAGCAAGGGACATTATTATTAATGCCATCCCCACACTTGCCTTTGACCCGGCGACTGAGACGGCGACCACCTGCGGGAACGTTGAGGTCTCGCTCGTGGTGGCTGATGTGCCTGAAACCAACCCGCTGACGGCTTACCACCTGGAGGTTACTTTTGATCAGAGCGTGGTAGAGGTTGTTTCGGTAGAAAATGGCGGGTTTTTGCAAGGGGATCTGCTGGAGGAACTGACCAACGATGAGGGGAACGAAACAGGCAGGCTGATTTGGGGCGTCGCTCAGCAGGCTGTTGCAGGGATGAATGCACCCCGCAGCGGCGATGGCAGCCTGATCAAGATCACCCTCAAGGCGAAAGTGGCGGGCGGGAGCACGACATTTGTGATTGACTCGGAAAAAAGCTTGCTAATCGACTGGCCTGACGCCTTTGAGGTTGATTATTCAGTGGGTGCAGACAGTGTGGTGACGACTACCGGATGCGCACCAACGGGATTGGCCCTTTCCCCTGACTTTGTGAAGGAGAATGAACTGGCGGGGACGATTGTGGGCAATTTCAGCGCGACCGATGAGGATGTTGAGGAAATTTTCACATACAGTCTCATTGACGATGGAACTTATCCTGATAATTCCCTTTTTACGATTGATGGCGCTGTGTTGAAGACGGCAGTGATTTTTGATCATGAGGAAGATGACACTCGACTGATAAAAGTGCGCGTTACCGATACTACCGAGCTCACTTATGATAGAGAGTTCTCTATTAGCATTATGGATATCAATGAAGTACCGATTATTGATCCAATTGGGTTGAGGACTGTCGTGGAGAACGAAACGCTGACCTTCACGGCAACGGCAACAGACCCTGAAGAGGCTGCTTTGACGTGGTCGCTAGGAGAGAGCGCGCCAACCGGCGCGACAATTAACCCAGCCACTGGAGAGTTTAGCTGGGATACGGCAGGTTTTGAGCTCGGTGATTATAGCTTTGACGTATGTGTGAGCGACGGCGTTTACCTGATTTGTGAGACGATCACGGTAACGATTGAGGTCGCTCCGGATCCGCTCCCGATCAAAATTTATCTGCCCTTGATATATAGATAATCCAGGATCGTTTAGATAAAACACAAGCTGGCTCTATAGAGTTAGCTTGTGTTTTTTTAATCAATTGCCTCGTCTGCACACATGTTGGGGTGGATGGGGTTGAGGTAGTATGTGTAACAGGTTTTCTGTCCATAACCAGGCGCCTGGTTGCTTTGTGGTCAAGTTACTGACAGTTTCTCTCCAAATTTCGCCAAATTCATACTGAGAAGGGTTTGTGTACGCCCAGAAAACCCACAAACCTGTACATATATCAAAAGCATATGCTTGCTTAAGCCCATCTAAATAAGTTGTCAATAAAATCAGTGTCAATCAAACAGGAGATAACTATGAAAAACAAAAAAAACAATCACTATCATTGCTTTAGCAATATTGACCCTGGTAATCACAGCCTCGGTGTATAGCCCATCTTTGGCTGCCACTGATGCTGGGCGAGGTGGCCCTCCGAACATACGCGGTATTCAAGCCAACCCACAAGGACAGACTGTCGTAACAGCTTTGTCAGAACAGGAAGCGGCAGGTCTTGCAGAAGCAATTCAAGAAGAATACACCGCCATGAATACCTACCAGGCTGTTATCAATGCACTGGGTGATGTTCAGCCATTTGTGCGCATCGCTCGATCTGAGCAGCAGCATGTGAACGCGTTGATCCGCGTGGCGCAGCGGTTTGGGGTGGACGTGCCTGAGAACGCAGGCGAGGTGGCTGAGATCGAATGGAGCACGCTTACAGAAGCCTGTCAGATGGGTGTGATCTTTGAACAGGTCGACGCGGCTCTTTACGACGATTTGATGCTCAACACAACCAATCCGATGCTCACCCGGGTCTACTCTAACCTGCAGCGGGCTTCCCTCGAAAAACACCTGCCGGCTTTCGAAGCCTGCAATCCGTAAACCATTAACCAGATTACCCTGGGATAAATTTTTGTATCCCAGGGATTTTTTTTTTGAGGAGAAAAAATGGAATCATCCCGCCCTGTCAGAATGCCCATCAAGCGCCGAAAATCCAACCGGATCCGCACTTGGGTGCAGTTATTCTTTTTTATGCTGATCGCGCTGATCTCGATCAATCATACCCTGGCGGAAGAAGGGAAGGGCATTGCTTTTCTCTCTTCCGCT
>JAAZBX010000003.1 GCA_012513575.1 Candidatus Dojkabacteria bacterium | reverse complement strand
TTAAGAGCATATGGACCCTACCCTAACAAAGAAGAGATGTTCAACAATCAAAATCCCAGATATTCTCCAGTTTGTTACCAATTAGAGGTAGGAGACAATATTTCAGTTGAATTGGATGAAGATGAAAGTATCCCACTTGGCGAATATGAATTTCCTTCATTATCAAAATACTCTCTGGAATCCATAGAAAATATTAATGAAAAGAATATCATTAAAACAGAACAAAATACTTTAATTTATTTTATTCCTCTTGATTTAAATAATGATATTGTTGATTCTTCGGAAGTAAAACAGTTTGTAGTTAAACCAGGAATGAATTTTGAAGTTGCTCAAAAGCGAGTATTAATTGATAAGGAAGGAAACAAGATAGAGATTCAATTACTTGGAAATACTTTTGGAGGAAAAAATTTTGTTGCTGCAATTCTTACTGGAATAGAAAAAAAAGGTTTTGAAAGGAGTAGCCTAGTGTCAAATAACAGTGAAGAAATTGAAGATGTTTCAACATACATTGTTACTAAGGATTCTGTTTATCCGAACAAGATTCTAAACATATTGAAAGCTTTTGGATATTTGACTGATGTCGGTCAATTAAAGAAAGATGAGATTTATTATTATCTTTCGATTATTGGTCTTGATAATAGGGAGATGCTAAAGTCGTATGAGGATGGAAGGAATAGTGGTGGTTCTGTTGTTACGGCAGGGGGTGTTTGTGCTACAGCAACAGCTCTCTCTTCTTTGCTTTATCATGTGGAAGGTGTTGAGATTTATCCCTTAGGAGTTGGTAGATGGACTCATCCAGGGCCATATGCACAGGGTCCTTTCAGTCCATATTGGAAGGAGGTTGATGCAACAGTTGCGTACAATAGGGAAGCTGGAATGAGATTTGATTTTATATGGAAAATGAATAGAAATGGTTATATCAAAATTGATCCCCAGATATTCCCAACAGATGTGGATTTCTCAGCTACTGATGAAGACGGATTAGGTCATATATCTGATGTTAATGCCATTATAAGTTTGGGCTTCACGGAAGATGAGCCAATTGGACAGAAGGAAGATCTTCAAGCATTATGGGAGACATATTTTAAATATAGAGAAAGTAAACATGAACAACCTCTTCCAATGCAAAATGAACTTAAAGAGAGTTCGTATTCACAAACAGAAGATGTTAGGAGAGCAATGGAATTACTTTATTTAATGAAAGAGCCTGAGGAATCACAGCATTAACCTGATTTAATAGAATGTAAAAAAATAATTGTCTATAATGAAATATGGAAACAATCAATCAATCTGAAAAAAATGCAGAAAGGGGAAGTCTAGGGAATTTCAGAAAAGCCCAATTAATTTTAGCAGCCGCTCTAGTTGCTTCAACGACTGTTCCTAAAGGAGTTAAGGCACAGGAAAGTTATCAAGACCCTATCCCAATGGTTGAGCCATTAAGAGCATATGGACCCTACCCTAACAAAGAAGAGATGTTCAACAATCAAAATCCCAGATATTCTCCAGTTTGTTACCAATTAGAGGTAGGAGACAATATTTCAGTTAAATTGGAAGAGGAAGAAAGAGAATTCGATAAATCTGTTTTAGACTTATCAAATTGGCAAATGAACAAGATGGAATTGGAATCAATTAATTTTAAAGAGGATGGATATTCAGTAACAACAATCGCAGAAGAAACTGATTTGTATTCGATTCCCCTTCTTCAAAGCACTTTTATACACAAAAAATACAATGATAGTAGACCTGTCAAAAAGGTTTCAGTCCCACCTTCAATGAGCTTTTCAATACTTCAGGAACGAACTCTTCAAGGGGAAAACGGTGAGAGTATAAAACTTGGTTTAATATCAAACGATTTTAAAAACCAACAAGCCCTTGTATTAGTTATGTCCGCAAAGGACAAATACGGTGTAGAGGAAGTATTTGTTGAGAAAGAGGCGATTGAGGATGAATCTATTTTAGCTTCGTCAATGGATATAACCAATGGACTAATAAGAAAAGGAGACAATCAGCAATACTTTGTGAATGGAAATGCTTCGGAACAAATAGATTTGTTATACAGCCTTGAAGATTTGAACTTTTTGGAGGAATCTATTAAAGATGATCAAACTATTCAGAGTTTTATTAATCTAAAAAATAAATTCTTGGAATATGATACTTCAATAAATGATTTACCCAAATTCCTCCAAACAACTGATTGGTATAAAGAAATGGTAGAAAAAAACGGGGAAGAAATTGCTAATGAAGCATTAAAAATCCCATATTTTGTTAGGATTCCTTCCCAACCACTTCAATGCGTTGGTTTTGTTGAAATGATGGAGGAACTCTATCCAGAATTAGATATGGTTGATATATCATCTTTTCCTACAGAGAAAGGAGCACAAAGTCTAATTCCTGCTTCTCTTTATTCAAATTATTACAAGGAGGAGCCAAATGTAGCGAAACTATATAATGGGGGCGTTGGAATAGGTGGCTACCCTATTCCTATAGAGGAATACAAACGTGGAGATATTTTTGTTATTGCAGGCGGTGATTTCGGTCATGTAGGATTAGTATTGGGAAAATACGAAGTTAATGGTCAAAAATTGCTCTTACTTGCAGACTCAAATAAACTCGTTGATGGAATGGTAAGATTGTATGTAGCTAATGAAAATAATATTGACAAATTATTAGGAGAGCAGAGATTTATTCTTAGAAAGAGCAATTAATGGAGGGTTCTAAAGAAATACTTTCAACATTTAAGTTAGAAAATTATATTACTTCATTAAATATCCAGGCTATCATCTTCGATCTTGATAATACAGTTTTCTCAACAGATGCTTACTACATAACGAAGAAACAAAATGCCTATCTTGAAATTGCACAATTGTTTCCTATCAAAGGTCTTTCACCAAATGAAATTATGAAAGAAATATCAGATGCGGTTCATAAAAAATTTATCGAAAGAAATTGTAAACCTCTTCCAGTAATAGAAGAATATGAACAAGGTTTAAAAGAGTTTTACCAAGAAAAATTTCACCCCCAAATGTCAAAAATATTAAATAAGCATTTTTTGGATTTTTACAACAATTCTCCAGAAATAATTCCTGAGGCTATTCCTCTTTTTCATTTCTTATATAGCTATCCTCAAATTTCATTCTTTGCTGCAAATACTCTTGCTGGTCAGGGCTGGACCCAAGTAAAGATTGAACAAATGAAAAAAATGTGTGGAATAGATGAAATACCCTTTTACACGACTGAAATAGAGAATTTAAAAGATTGGGGGAAGCCAGTATCAGATGCTTTAAATATGGGATTATCATTCCAAAATATTCTTGTTATCGGAGATAGCTTAGATTCAGATATTCTCCCCGCTCGATCTTTGGGTGTAAAAAATCTGATTTGGATTGATAGGAGAAATCAATACAATACTTTAGAGCAGTCATCCATAAAACAAGATTTACATGTAGTCAAATCACTTAGTGAGGTTTGGGAGATTGAATAATCACTATTGCACAGAGTAATTATTTTTGGAATAATAATGAGTAACATTATCATAATTATTCCATGTCTAAGTACGATATAATTGTTGTAGGTGGCGGTCCGGCAGGTTTGTTTGCATGTTATGAATTAATTAAAAGTGGGAGTAAATTAAAAATTGCTCTCATTGATATGGGTAAAACTTTAAACAAAAGAAAACCCACAGAGGTTATGTCAGGAATTGGTGGTGCAGGGACATTCTCAGATGGTAAACTTCATTTTACAGCAGACTTGTCTCATGAGAAAGCTTTTCATATACTTACAAAGAGTAAATATCAAAAAATACTTGATTATGTAGATACGGTATTTACTGAATTTGGGGTTGATTCGGAGTATTTCCCTAAATTTACTCCTGCATACGACGAGTTGATAAGGAGTGCTGTCCTAAATGATATTGATTTGATTGTTAGAAAGGCTAGGCATGTTGGGACGGATAAATTAAGAAATGTGATACAAAATTTTGAGGAATTTCTTGTTAATTCAGGGGTCGAAATATTAGACCAAACTGAAGTAGTAGATTTAATTGTTCAAAAGAATGCTGTAAAAGGAGTGATTACAAAGAAAAAGGAGGAAATCTATTCAAAAGTAGTCCTTCTTGCTCCTGGAAGGATAAGGGCTTCTTGGATGCAAGATATTGCTGATAAATACGGAATAAAATATATATATGACAAAGTTGAGGTAGGAGTTCGTGTTGAATTTTTAGCCGAAATAATGAGGAAACAGGCAGAAACACTGTATGAGACTGTTTATAAAATACGAACAAAGACATATCATGACATAATAAGAACATTTTGTAGCTGTCCAAATGGAGAGGTCGCTACAGAATCATATGATGGCTATGTTTGTGTTAACGGTCATTCAAATTCTACTCATTTGTCAAAGAACTCAAATTTTGCGTTCTTAAATGAAGTGCACTTGACAGAGCCTGTTGAGAATTCAATAGCATATGCCAAATCGATTGCTCAAGTAGCTTCAACAATTGGTGGTGGGAAGCCTCTTTTACAATCTCTTGAAGACTTGAAATGTGGAAGACGAAGTACGTGGAGAAGACTTGAAAAATCATTTGTAGAACCATCACTAACGGATGTTACACCTGGAGATATTGCTATGGCACTACCCTATCGAATTGTCAAGAATATTACAGAAGGATTAGAAACTTTAGAAAAGGTTATGCCTGGAATTAATTCAGGCTCTACCCTCCTGTATGCTCCAGAGGTAAAGTTTCGATCTTCCAAAATTAGTACAGACAAAAAATTACAAACCTCTGTTAACGGTTTGTATGTTGCTGGTGACGGAGCGGGGCTTTCTGGCTCTATTACGGGAGCTGCGGTTACTGGAGTGATTTTTGCTCGTTCTCTTTTTTAATTTTTATAATAAACAAATGAGAAATATAGGAACTTCTGTATATGGTATAAGAACTCCAATTATAAAAGAGGGGGATGACTTGATTCAAATAGTTGTAGATTCTGTCCTCAAAGCGATCAAAAATCATAAAATTGAGATAAAAAATAGAGATGTTATTGGTATAACAGAGGCTGTCGTTTCAATCTGTCAACATAACTATGTTACTTTAGAGAATATTGTCAAAGAAATTCAAAATAAGTATGGTGATAAAGAAATTGGTTTGATATTTCCGATTTTAAGTAGAAATAGATTCTCGATGATACTTAAAGCTGCAACTATGGCTTGTGAAAACGTTCATATACTTTTTAGTTATCCATCTGATGAGGTTGGGAATCATATAATTGATCCTAAAATGGTTGAAGAATCGAGAGTCAACCCTTACTCTGATTCTTTCGGAGAGAAGAAGTTTAGAAAACTTTTTGGCTATTCATTTAAACATGAATTTACCGGTATAGATTATATTGAATATTACAAGAGCTTTGGAGAAAGGGTAAAGGTATATTTTTCAAATAATCCCAAATATATTCTTAAGTTTACAAGAAATGTATTATGCTGTGATATCCATACTAGAAATATTACTAAGAAAAAAATGATTGAAGGAGGGGCAAATGTAGTATTTGGTTTAGATGATATATGTAGCAGGAAAAATTCCAAAACGGGATATAACAAAGATTATGGCTTACTAGGTTCAAATAAGACTGGTGAAAACAGGTTGAAACTCTTTCCAAGAGATGGACAGGAGATTGTGGAAGCTATTCAAAAACAGATTAAAAAGATAACTGGGAAAAAAGTTGAAGTAATGATATACGGAGACGGTGCTTTTAAAGATCCTGTTGGCCAAATATGGGAATTAGCGGATCCTGTGGTTTCTCCCTTTTTTACAAAAGGTTTGTTGGGAAGACCAAAAGAGGTCAAATTGAAATATATTTCTGAGAATTGGGACAAAAAGGGGATTCTTGAAGAATATGTAAAGAAGTTAATTGTTGAGAAGAATTCATCAAAATATCAAGTGGAAAAATCATTTGGAACTACACCGCGTCAATTAACAGATTTGCTTGGAAGTTTATGTGATTTGACGAGTGGGAGTGGAGATAAAGGGACACCTGTTGTTTTAATACAGGGCTACTTTGACGATTATACTGTGGAATAGTGTTTGCAAAAAAAAAGGACGGCAGCACCAATATACTCCGTCCAACATTAGCAATATACATCTTTCAATGTATAAGTTGGACCTAGCAACAAATAAAAGAGATTGCTCTCAATTACTGCTACTAGGTTGTCAATGTTCGAATCATTAACATATCCTCTAAAACCCTAGACACCGACAATGAAGAAAGATTGGTTCTTCATATGGGTTTGGTACCAACTCTAGTAGGATTTAAAAGTGCTAATAATTTATACTAAGGAGCAAAATACAATAAATCAAGAGGTTATTACTAGGGGTTGTGGGTTGGGAAGTCGCAGTATCGTAATAGTGGCTAATTATAAAGAAATAGAGACAACAGGGGGCTAATACTATAACATATTTGATAAGGGCTATAAATTCTAATATATTCTCGTTAATTTTTTGTCTATCAAGTATTACTCTCTGTTTATTATCCCATACTTAATTTTGAGTTGTAATATCTTTAATACCTTTTCATCAATATTTATTAAATTCTTATTTACTAAATTTAAAATGTGTTCGTATACTACTTGTTGATGATATCTATTGTCGAGGGAATATTTACTATAAATAAGAATATCACAGCCAGCCCTAAGTGCCGCCTCTGCAAGCTCTGTGGGACTCCTCAAGCCATCTAGCGCGTTCATTTCCATGTCATCGGATAGAATCAAGCCTGTGAAATTTTCAGATGATTTAAGCCTCTCCTGGATGATAATGTTTGATATAGTTGCTGGAGAAGAATCAATCTTGGGAAAAAGTATGTGCCCAACCATAAGGGCGTCAAGGTTAGTATCTCGAATAACTATATTAAACACTTTTGAATGCTCTTCCCATTTGTCATTTACAATATCTATTATTGGTAAATTGTAATGAGGATCGATTACGGAATTTCCATGCCCTGGATAGTGCTTTGCAACTGGGATAATTCCTGATTCTCTGTATCCATTTAATGATGCAATACTTTTTTCGATAACTTCGTTAATATCTCCAGAGAATGTTCTCTTGTAGATAAAGGATTTGCTACTATCACTGTACTCAATTACGGGTGCTAAATTCATATTTATTCCATATCCTTTGAGTAAAAGTCCTCTTTGTTTGGATATCTCAAACGCATTTTGAGGTGTCTTTATAGATTTCTGAGGATAGACAAGTATTTCATTCCATTTTAATCTTGATACTACACCACCCTCCTGATCTATGGAGATAAAAAGAGGAATACTGTTTGTGGATTGTATATCTTGTATTAGTAACCTTAATTGATTTTCATCTGATATGTTTCTTTGCATAAGAAGGACTCCACCAGGTTTATGTGTTTGAATGAATTTTTTATTTTCGGGAGTCAGATTAGAAGTTCCCTCTACTCCCCAGATAAAGATTTGTCCAACTTTTTGTTCATTTGTCATTCTGGAGAGTAAAATTTTTTCGTATGGTAAAGGAATAGGTTTTGTAATTATTTGAGTCTCAACATCAGTATTGGGTATCTCTTCTGTTTTCTTATTAAGGAGTGTGATTTTATTTTTTGAGATGAGTACTAGTGGAGTAAAAAGAAGAAGGAAGAAAACAAAAAGCAATATTTTTTGTTTCATTTTTTATTATATCATTTGGGGAGTATTTCTTTGTTTGAAGTGGTGAGACATAACCATTTGCCTTCGCAAGGAAGCTATAGTAAATTTTTAAATATCTTTCAAGAATGTATAATAAGGGATAAATTAATTCAAAAAAATATGAAAAAGCATCACTACCTTTTATTAATTCTTCTCCTCCTTTGTGGACTTGGCTATGGAACACAGAGGATTATCAATTCAAAAGAAAAAGAGGGAATCAACGAACAATCATTAGTTAAAGAAGATGACGAAGATGATTCAGGAGAAGGTGTTGATGTAGTAGAGAAAGAACATGCTTTAGAATTAACAATTATCAGTCCAGAGGAAGAAACTTTTATCCCAAGACAAGCACGAATGTACAACTCCATTTTAGAAGGTAATCAAAAATATGATTTTGCAAGTGTGAGGTGTAATTGGAAATTCTATTTAAATGAAAACAACGAAGAAACTCTAATTCAGGAAATGAACAATACTGGCGTTATGTCAGGGGAATCCAAAGAGCTTTGCGGCTTTACCTCAACCTTTATCGATCGTGTTGGGAAATTAAGGGTTGTTCTCTCCCTTACTTTGTACAATGCAATTGGTGATTTAGAGAGTATTGAAGCAGAAAGAACATATACAGTAGTAAAATAGTATGAAATATATGAACAAGGCAGGTGATGTTCTAAAGGAATTAGAGTATTTAAAGAACAGTGAGAAGATAAAAGTTTTTAAGAAATTCTTCAAAACTAATGAAGGTGAATATGGATATGGGGATATGTTTTGGGGTATATCTGTTCCACAGGTTCGAGAGATTTCAAAAAGATATTTTCATGATATTTCATTTGATGAAATAAAAGTTTTAATAAATCACAGAATTCACGAGGTCAGATTAACGGGATATTTAATTCTTACATATCAATATGAAAAATCAGAGAATGAGAAGAGAAAAGATATATTTGATTTCTATCTTAATAATCTTTCTGGATGTAATAACTGGGATTTAGTTGATCTTTCATGTTACAAGATTGTTGGAGAGTATGTTTTAAGGAATAAAGAAGAAAGGAAGATTCTGTATAAACTGTCTAAAAGTAAAAATCTTTGGGAACAGAGAATCTCTATCGTTTCAACATACCCAATGATAAAAAGAAAAGAATTTGAAGATACTCTAAATATTTCTAAGCTTCTACTTTTTCACAAGCATGATTTAATTCATAAAGCTGTTGGATGGATGTTAAGAGAAGTTGGGAAACAAGATATGAATGTTTTGAGAAAATTTCTGAATGAAAATATTAACACAATTCCTAGAACTACACTTAGATACAGTATTGAGAAAATGAATAAGTCTGAGAGAAAGGGATATCTACTTAAATAGATTTTATGATATTTAAGGGAAGATCTTTATTGATTGGTCACAAGACCTTCCCCTTTGCACTTTATTCGAGTTGACGGATTTGAATGATCAGTTTTGGTGTTGGAATTCCTGGGATTACTAGCTCTGAGCAAGTAAAGATGAAATAATCATCTTCTTGAACTGTGAATAGCTCTCCTAAGGAAATACTTCCTCCTATCGAATCTCTTTCAAGAATTTTGTAGTCCACTACTTCGTAGCAAACATTCTTGTTGAGACAGATTACTGAATCTATCAAATTTTCAGCCTTATACATCCGGAGTAAGATTTCTCCTAATTCCGGTCCAGCAAAGAAGTCCCAGCCTGAGTGTATGTACAATACGTGTTCATCTTGGACCGCAATCCAATTGTTTCCTGCATATTCTAATTGGGTTTCAATTTCCTCAGATGAACACTGCTCACACCACCTTATCTCTAACTGTTTGAATAGTGATCTATACCATTCAGTAAGAAATTCGGATTGGATAGAGACAGTATACAGACCCTCAAGACTGATTCTTTTTGGTTCCTCTGGTTCCACTTCTGTTGGAATTAATGTTTCTGTTTTAACCTCTTCCGTTTGAGTTGGTTTTGGTGTATCAGTAGCATTAATTGTCTCTGGAGATGAAAATGAGGATGCGAATGTATTTGTAGTTGTTAATATAGACGAACATGATGTTGCCAATAGAACTACAAGTAACCCAGCGAGAATTTTAACCAATCTTTTGTTTTCGAAATGTTCCGCACGTAATCATTATGATTACGGCTAAACCTCCTACTATCAAAAAGAATGGTATTGAAATTCCACTACCAGTATTAACCTCCGTGATTACATCACCCGGTGTTGCTGTGGGGTTTGGTGTATTTGTAATTACCAAAGTTCCCGTTGGTGTTGGCTCTGGTGTATCCGTGATCTCCTGAGTTGCCGTTGGTGTTGGCTCTGGTGTATCCGTGATCTCCTGAGTTGCCGTTGGTGTTGGCTCTGG
>JAAZBX010000002.1 GCA_012513575.1 Candidatus Dojkabacteria bacterium | reverse complement strand
GCAGATACATTTCAAACCCTGGTAAGGTTCTTCGATTGCCGTCGAATTAAACCACGCGCTCCTCCGCTTGTGCGGGTCCCCGCCAATTCATTTGAGTTTTAGCCTTGCGGCCGTACTTCCCAGGCGGGACGCTTAACGCGTTAGCTGCAGTACTCAATACTTCCATTCAATCCCGAAGGATTAAGTAGTTGTACCGAACACCTAGCGTCCATTGTTTACGGCGTGGACTACACGGGTATCTAATCCGTTTCGCTCCCCACGCTTTCGAGCCTTAGTGTCAGACAAGGACCAGCGAATCGCCTTCGCCACTGATGTTCCTCCCAATATCAACGCATTTCACCGCTCCACTGGGAATTCCATTCGCCCATTCCTGTCTCAATTTCTGTAGTTTCCGAAGCTTCCCCACGGTTGAGCCGTGGTATTTAACTAAAGACTTACAAAAACACCTACGCTTCTCTATACGCCCAATAAATCCGGATAACGTTCGCACCCTACGCATCACCGATGCTTCTGGCACGTAGTTAGCAGGTGCTTATTCATGAGGTACCGTCATCTATTCTTCCCTCATAAAAGGAGTTTACAATCCGAAGACCTTCCTCCTCCACACTGTGTCGCTGCGTCAGGGTTGCCCCCATTGCGCAAGATTCCTAATTGCTGCCTCCCGTAGGAGTATGGACCGTGTCTCAGTTCCCATGGTGGCTGACCGCGCTCTCACGCCAGCTACCCGTCTTAGCCTTGGTGAGCCATTACCTCACCAACAAGCTGATAGGATGCGGACTCCTCCTGAAGCGCAAAAGCTTTACTTACAAACTAAAAGAATGTAAGGCTATCGAGTATTACCCCATCTTTCGATGAGCTATTCCCGTCTTCAGGGCAGATAATCCACATGTTACTCACCCGTTTGCCACTATCCCAAAAAGAAAAACAATCAACCGAAGTCTCAAGTAATTCAAAGGGATCGTCCGACTTGCATACCTTAGGCACACAGCCAACGTTCATCCTGAGCTATGATCAAACTCTCATTGAAAAATAGTACTTAACTTCATACCAGAAATGGTATGGCCAACCAGTACAAATATTTGGACTTAAAACGTCTGACTAAATGAATTGTGTGAACCCAATCACACAGAAAGTCAAAATGTCAATAATTTTTTAGACTTCCTGTCACTCTTCAACTTTTAATGTGCAAATACATCCAAAGCTTTTAAGCAACACTACTCTCGTACTAGGGGATTCATTAGAGAACTATCTCTAAGAGGATTCCTGTTTCTCCATCCATATTTTTAAATATATTCCCAAACTCGTGAGCAGAAGTATAGCATAGAAATTTTTGCTATGCAAGTACCCTTATTGAGGACATAATTTGTCTCCAGCATATGTTATTGCGACAGGAATAAAATTAACAGTATCTCCAACAATCCCTAATACTAAACAATACAATATTCTTTAAATTACTTCATCCACAAAGCCATATTTCTTAGCTTCTTGAGCAGAAAGATATGTCCCAACCCCATTATGTGCATTAGTTATTTCTTCCAACACCTTCTCCGTTGTGCTCTCTACCCCACTCGCCTGGGCTCTTGCAACAAGAATTTCGCTATATACTTTATCCAGTCTATCCATTTGAACTGACTCTGCTTTTATCTCATTTTTACTTCCCGTAGCCAGTCCCGTTATAGGATGAATTAACATAACAGAATTTGCTGACATCCTTCGAACATCTCCTACTTGAAGGATTAATGCCGCCATTGACATAACTGGACCAATACTTGTGGTTGTAATAGAAAGATTTTTTTCCTTCCTAAAAATTGACAATGCATCATAGACAGCAAAGCCATAGTACACCTCGCCACCGTAAGAGGCCAAATCAATATTAAGATTCTTAACAAATATATCCGATTCTTCGAGTTCAATCAATTCGTTTTTTAGATAATCAAGCATCTCTACATCCACATCTCCTGAGAGAAATATAGAATATGAAGGATTATAAAGTCTTTCCGGGACTATTAGGCCACTATCTCTAATACAAAAATTTAAAGGATCAACAGAAAGTCCTTCAATAGAAGGTATTTGTTGGCCGTAAACTCCAACTAATTTTTCTGGTCGGGATTTGAACTCGGAAGTACTGCTCTCCATAAAAAGTTGCTATTAATTTATATTAATTTGTGAGCAGTAGAATAATATAAATGTTTTATACCAAAAGCTCCACTAGAAAACAATACTAACAATTCCTTAATTCCCCATCTTTGAGATTTAATACGCTCGTTATTCCGCTATTTGCGACAAAATATCTGTCATGAGACACCAACAATATTGTCCCACTATACTCTTTAAGACTTTGCTCTAGAACCTCCTTAGTTTCAATATCTAAATGGTTATCTGGCTCATCAAGAATTAGCATATCGTAATCTTTGTAGCTAAACACGGCGAACTCAAACCTTGCCCTTTCCCCCGGACTTAATTGCTTTAGACTTTTAAGTTCAATATCATTTTTAGTGAAAAGGAACTTAGATAAATATCCCCCAGAATTACCGTAAAAACATTTTGTTCTGTCGATAAACTCTTCCCGAATATTCTTCAAGCACCCCTTTGTCTCCTGTATCTGAGAAAAGTAACCTATTCTCAAGTTATCACCTATCTTTACCTCTCCTCTCTTTGGCTTCTCCAACCCCATCACTAGTTTTACAAAAGTTGTTTTACCAGCCCCATTAGGGCCAAAAAGCCAAATTTTTTCACCTCCTCTAATTTCCAAATCTAAACCCTCAAACACCTTGATATCCCCGTAATTCATTGTTAAGTCAGATACTCTTAACATAAGCTTTGATTTGTGTACTTCTGTCTTAATTTTAATTTCTTCGATAACATTGTTTTCGTATTTCTCAGTTTTCACTCTATCCAACCTCTCAATCCTAGTCTTAGCCGCACTAATTGCTCTTGATCTTTGGTGCCCAGCACCGATTTTTCTAACATTTTCTAACAATCTCTCTAACTGAGCTCTTTTTCTTTCCTGTAATTTGAATTCATCATTCCATTTCTCGATCAACTTATATTTTTCTTCCTTGTAATTATCATAATTCCCTACATATTTGATTAATCCATGTCTTTCAATCTCCCATATTTCGTCAACAACATTATTCAAAAACTGCCTATCATGAGAGATCATCAACACTGGGATCTGCACTCTTTTAATATATTTCTCAAACCACTCTATTCCCTCAATATCTAAGTGATTTGTAGGCTCGTCAATTAAAAGTGTTGTTGGATCATGAAGTAAAAGTTCGATTAACTTTACCTTCATTTTCTGACCCTCACTTAATGTGTTTAAATTTTGGTAAGGGTCAAAATTCGTAAATTCAAGCTGAGAAGCTAATTTTTCAATCTTGTACCCATCCCATGAATTTTCAAGTTGCTCTTCAAGATATATACCCACCATTTCGTTTGGAAAAGAAAATTCTTGAGGGATATACCCTACATATTCAGCTACTTTGCTAATTTTACCCTCTGTTGTATCCTCCTCTCCAACAATTAGTTTAAGGAGTGTCGTTTTCCCACAGCCATTTCTTCCTACTAGACCAACTTTTTTGTTTCCAGAAAGCTTGAAATCAATCTTAGAGAAAAGAACTCGGTCATCAAATTTCTTAGTTATGTTTTTGCCTGAAATCATAACCTGGGATTATATATGAAGGTTTTTGTATTGTAAAAAGAAAAAAAACACCTCCGGTTTGACTATCATTTGTATACACAAATAGATATTGTCTTACCATCAATGAGGAAATATCAACCTACTACTTCATCTCGAACATCTTAATCAGTTCACTAACTCTTGTGGCATCATTAGAACTTTTGTCCCTATTCCACTCCACCAATCTTGGGAATCTAAGTGAGAGACCACCTCCGATATTCTCCTCTCCCAACCTTTTTGTAATTTCATCTGCTTCAACAGTAAATACAACTTCTGGATATACCCAAATATCTGGTTTAAGATTCTCTGGACAAAGAACATTCTGTGGTTGGCCCTCCTCAATCTTTGTCTCCAACTGCCCTTTAATGCTTCGCAACTGCTCATCACTAAAACCTGTTCCTACCTTACAAATAGCCTCATATCCATCTGTCTTCTCGTTATACAAAGCACCCAATATTGCTCCCACACCAAAATCTGATCTCCTTCCAGAACCGTAATAGTAGCCAACACAAACCAAATCTACAGTATCCACCAATGTATTCATCATACTCTTTTTTAACTTAATCCAATCATAGTTTCTCACACCTGGGAGATATTCACCTGAAAGCATTTTCACAATTACTCCTTCATATCCTTTCTCAACATTCTCATGAAATATCTGCATCAAGCTATCTAAGTCAGAAACCTCTTTAGTCTCACAAAGCTCAAGGCTTTCTCCCATTTCAATTTTACTTAGTGTCTCTACCCTTTTTTGTGTATCTTGTTCAATCAAATCTTTTCCATTTAGGAACAGCACATCAAAAACCATCCCCTTTACAGGGATATTTTTTGATGCATCTCCAATTGAATATTTTCTCCTTCTCTGCATCGTATCTTGGAAAGGAAGAAACTTCCCATCCTTAAATCCCAAAACTTCGGAATCCAAAATAAATGATTTGTCAGAAATTGCTTTTGCAGATTCAGCAATCTCTGGGAACATTTCTGTAACATCTTCTAGATTCCTGGTAAAAAGCTTAATCTCAACATCATTTGAAGCTTGTTCAAAAAGACCAATATCTTTTCGTGAGAGATATTTTTTCCAAATATATTCCCTGTGCTCAAAATCCTTACTTTCATATTTATGAATTTGACACCTAAGTCCATCAAATTTTGGCTGAACAAGAGCAGGCGAACCTGTTCTTTCAAACGTTTCTTCAAAAGAGCCTACTCTTTCGACCAACCTAGGCATAACTGGGATACCAGGTTGTATTTTTAAATTTTTCAAACTTTCTACAGCTTCCATTCTTGCTTTTTGAGCTATACAGCTGTAAATATATCCGATATCAGCACAGATTCCATATGCCCTATCCAAATCCAATCGTAAGCTTTTATCGCCAACAACAACGAAAGAGAAAACATCAAGGAGAGTCTTAAAGCTAATGCCAAATCTTAACTGCCCACAAATTACTCTAACAAAGTATTTCGCTTCCAAAGGAGAAAAGGATTCCAAAGCACCCAAGATAATTGAATTTTTCCTTTCCACAGAACCATTTCCCTCTGTTTTTACAATACCCCAAAGGGTATCATAGGCCTCAAAAAGGGATGCCCCTTTTGAAACAAACCCACACTTTTCGGAAAAAAGTTTTACTGTATCACCAATATCCCCCAATCTATCTCTCTCCTGCTGAACTCTGATATCGATATCCTTGGCTTTTGCATACTTTTCTAACAATGAAATTAGGCTTTTTTCAGAATAGTTAAACTCACTATTTACAAAAAATGGTGCAACCCTACCTAATATCAAGTATGAAAGAATCTCTCCCTCTTCGCTCGTCAATTCTCTGTAAAAAGATGCTAGTATTTCCGTAATCTCATTCCTTGAGGCAATTTCCTCTATTGTTTGAAATATTTCACTTATCTCTTTGAAAGTAGTTTTACTGTTCTTCATCCTAAATATGTATACTTAGTTGATTTTGTGCTCCCATCTTGACTTACCAATCCTTTGTTAACAAGAACATCCATATCCCTTCTTAGAGTTCTGGAAGAAACATTTGGTTGCAATTTATACAATTCGGAAGGCGTAATTTCTTTTAACCTACTTACTTCTGCAAGAATTTCTGCTTGCCTTTTGTTCAATCCAACAACATTCTTTACACTATCCTGTACAATTTCCTCTTTATCTGGAGTTTGCGGCTTTTCCTTTAGTTCTGACTTAGAATCTTCATCCTTTCTATTTTTTAATATGGAACCAAGGATAAAGAGACCAATTAACAAGCTCAATATACTGGTAAGTAAAGACTTAACAGACCTTTCTTTTTGATTATTGTCTTCCATACTTAATTATATATCATTACGAGGAAGATTAAAGGGAGGTACTTATACTTGTAGCAAGATATATTTAATACCTCCCTTCCCTAGTCCCTTCTATTTCTTCCTCTTTTTGTTTCTTTTCTGCTCCGAATGATGAAGCCTTCTGTGACAAGATTGACACAAGAGAAGAAGATTGGAAAGGTTTGATGTTCCCCCATTAGATTTGGGGTTAATGTGATGGATTGTGAAGATCGGATAACTGGGATCCTCTTTTTTCCCACATTCTTGACAAGTCCAATTGAAAAATCTGTGTATTCTTAATTTTTCAGGGTCCTTCGTAACCGATGCCAAGTTATCTCCTTTATTCTAGGTTTTTAAGAACAGGTTTCCCTATCGCTCTGTCGGATTATATCCAACTGTGTAGGATTAATGCAAGGTTTTCTTAAAAAGTGTGTAATTTAGCTTTTTAACTCAGCCATATTCTCTCCAATAGCAGAACTAACATCAAGATGAACATTTAATGAAACTGCTTCTCTCATAATCTTCTTGGCCTCTTCTTCAAACTCCTTAACTCTCCCCTCCATAACTTCAAAAATAAGCTCGTCATGAATCTGAAGTAGTATAAACGCCTCATTCTTAAATTTTTCCTCTATCATCTGATCTAATTGAATCATTGCATATTTCATAATATCAGCCTCTCCTCCCTGTATAGGCATATTAATAGCCTCTCTCTGGGCAGCTCTCATCAATCGGATGTTCCTTGATTTGATACCTTTAATCCACCTTGTCGTACCGAACATTGTTTGCACATACCCTCTCTTGTACGCTTCTTTCTCCAAAGATCTCATGTACTCCTCAACGCCTGTATAGTGTTGAAAATAGTTTTGGATATACCCAGATGCCACATCGTTATCAATTTTAAGCATATTAGCTAATCCAAACGCCGTTTGGCCAAAAAGTATCCCAAAATTAACAGTTTTACCTAAACTTCTTTCCTTTTTAGTAATTTCCTCAACATCCTTCTTTAATATTCTACTTGCTGTTGCCTTGTGAATATCCACATCATTTTGAAAATCCTCAATTAACAGCTCATCCTCTGACATATCCGCAAGTACCCTTAACTCCATCTGAGAGTAATCCATGCCAAGTAATTTAAAACCATTTCTTGCAACAAAAGATTTTCTAATCTTCTCTGCCCACTCTCCTTTTATGGGAATATTTTGCATATTTGGGTTAACTGAGGAAAGCCTCCCAGAGGAGGTTCCTGTTTGTTTAAAATCAGTATGAATTGTACTATCTTCATTCATCTCTCCTAACTCAAGCAAAGGTCGTACATATGTAGTATGAATTTTACTTAATTCACGATATTCAAGAATATTTTCTACAACAGGATGGGTACCTTTCAATAGATCTAATACCGTTTCTCTGGTTGAACCCTTCTTTCTATCTGGAAGTTTCAATTCGGAAAAAAGCACATCTGAAAGCTGTTTAGGAGAATTAATATTGAATTCATGGCCAACTGATTCAAATATCTCTTTTTTCACCATTTCTATAGCTTTAGAAAGCTCTACATCCAAACTTTTCAACCAATCGATATCAATCTTTATTCCTCTTTTTTCCATTTTAGAAAGAACCATAGAAATTGGTATTTCTATTTTCTCCAGACTCTGAAGGAAGTAATCCTTCTCTATTCTGAGAATGTCCCTCATACATTTCTTTGTATATTCGTACAACTCTATTTTGTTTGCCTTGTTTATTTGAGTTTGTTGAATCTCACCGATTGAATCTAAAACTTTCTTTATTTCTGACGGATGTATTTTCTCCCCAAACATAAAAGATGAGTAATCAAAAGCCAAATCCTTGAGTAAATATCCCCTTCTTTCAGAATTAATTAGGTGAGCAAAGAAACCTAAGTCGAAAAGTGAACCTTTAGGTTCTCCAACATCAGAAAGAATTCCTTCAAGATTGTAGACTACTTTCTCACAATCACATCCAATTATCTGTTCAATATCCTCAAGAAGGTAGTCTTCAAAATTTGAGGAATTAACAAATTTTCGGAGAAGAAAGAAACCCCTCTCCAGAGCTGATTCATTTTCATCAATATATGCAATTAATATTTTCTCTGCGTCTTTCACAATATCTTTTGCATCCAAATCTTTTGTCCATTCTACTTCTGGTTGATTTGATGAAAAAATATCTAATTGGGTAGTTATGGACTTCTGTTCATCCTTCTTCAATTTGTCAATCTTCGTAATGAGTGACCTAAATGAATATTTATGAAATACCTCCAAAACTTCAGATTTGTTAAAGTCTCTAAGCAAACAATTTTCAAGTTTGATTTGTATATCAACATTTTGATCAATTTTCGCAAGTCTCCTGCTCATTTCTGCCTGCTCCACTCCCTCCCTAAGAAGAAGCGCATATCTTGATTTTACCTCTGAGAGATTTTTGTAGATTTCATCTAAACTTCCATATCTGCTTAAAAGTTCTATGGCCGTCTTACTCCCCACCCCTTTAACTCCGGGGATATTGTCTGAAGCATCTCCAGCCATGCCTTTGTAATCAACAATCTGCTCCGGATACATATGAAATTTCTTCTTTGTTTCATCCCTGTCATATGCAATCAAGTTCTTGAAATTTCCTTGTGGAAGACATACTTTTACATTGTCGGATACCAGCTGCAAAAGGTCTCTGTCACCACTTAAGATGTAAAGCTCGATATTTTCGTTACTCCATTTTCCTTCTCTAACATATTTGGAGATGGTTCCTAGAACATCATCAGCTTCAAACCCTTCCTTCTTCAAAATTGGGATATTAAAAGCTGTTAATATTTCTTCAACAATTGGAAATTGGTCAATTAATGACTGGTCCGTTGGCTTCCTAGTCCCCTTGTATTCTTGAAATTCGACATGCCTAAAGGTTGGCTTGGCTGTATCAAAAGAACAAAGAACATATTCCGGTTCAAACATATCCAAAGCTTCAAGAAGCATTACTGTAAAGCCATAGGCGGCATTAACTTGGATCCCGTTTTCTGTTTGAAGACTTGCAGGATATGCATGAAAAGCTCTGTGCACAATTGCATTGGCATCAATTGCAAGAAACCTTTGCTTAGATGTTTTAACTAAGTTCATACTGTATTCTACACTAACTACACAAAGAGAGCATCAAATTCCTCTCTGGTTACAACTTCTTTCTCAAGAAGAACAGCTACTAATTTCTCAACATCCTCCTTATGTTCAGTAAGCACCTTCTTAGCATCTTCGTATGCCTCACTAATTAAACGTTTCACTTCTGCATCAATCATTTTTGCTGTCTCCTCACTGAAATCCCTTCCACCCCCATATGAATATCCCAAATGTGTAGTCTCATCTAAATCTCCATACTTTACCATTCCAAGTTTTTCACTCATTCCGTACTTCATTACCATTTCCTTTGCAACCTCAGTTGCTTGCTCAATATCTGCCGATGCACCAGAGGAGATATCGTCAAGGAACAAATCCTCAGAGGCTCTTCCAGCCACACCACTTCTTAACCATGCTAACATCTGATTCCTGTAAAGAGTTTTTCTTTCCTTCTCTGGTAAGTATACCGTAACACCCCCTGACATCCCTCTTGGGATAATTGAAACCTGTTCAACTGGATCAGAAGCAGGTGTAAATTTCGCAACAATTGCATGCCCAGCTTCATGATATGCAGTCTTCTTTAAATCTTCTTGCTCTTTCTCCGGATTCTTCTTTCTACCAAGTTTTACCTTAAGGAATGCCTCTGCAAGATCATCCTGCCCTATTTCTTTGTCCCCATCTTGAGCAGCCATTATCGCTGCCTCGTTCAAGATATTTTCTAAATCTGCACCTGAATATCCAATTGTTTTCTTGGCCAATGTTCCTAAATCTACATCCTTTGCAAACTTTTTGTTCTTTGCATGAACTTCAAGAATTTCTTTTCTCCCCTGAGCATCTGGCATATGAACAACAACCATTCTATCAAACCTTCCTGGTCGCAAAATTGCCGGGTCAAGAACATCTGGCCTGTTTGTTGCTGCAAGAACAATTACATTCTCCCTATCTTCCAACCCATCCATTTCAACCAAAATCTGATTTAATGTTTGCTCACCTGCCCCAGAATGAAGAACTGTACCTCTCTTTTTGGCCACAGCATCAATCTCGTCAATGAAAATGATACACGGGGCAGCTTTTCTGGCTTTCTTAAACAGATCTCTTACCCTTGATGCTCCGGCTCCAACAAGCATTTCTTCAAATTCAGAACCTGATGTATGGAAAAATGGAACCTCTGCTTCACCAGCTACAGCTTTTGCTAAAAGTGTTTTACCCGTTCCTGGAGCACCTGCAAGAAGTACCCCCTTTGGGATTCTAGCTCCTAAATCTCTATATTTCTTCGGATTTTTTAGAAAATCTACAATCTCAGTAAGTTCCTGTTTTGAATCATCAACTCCTGCGACATCATCAAACGAGATACCCGTCTTTTTCCCAAAGAGTAATCTTGCTTTGCTCTCTCCAAAATCCATTATTTTCCCTCCTTGAGCTTGCATATTTTTAATCATCATGTATCCAAAAACCAAAACAGAACCAAAGAAAACTAGCGTTATTACATCCCCAAATGTAATGCCAACTTTCGGCTCATAGAAATCATCTCCTAATTCTTTGATATCAATATCAGAATCGGAAAGAACTTGATAGAAATCCATTTTGACTGGAATCATCGCGAACTTTTTTATCACAACTGGCTTCCCATCTATCTCCTCTTTTTGCTCAAGAACAACCATATCATCCCTAAGTATTATCTTCTCGTAATTTTTCTGAGAAATCTCAGAGACTATCTTACTTACCGATACTTCCTCTCCCTTGTAAGAGAATGCTCTATACAAAAACACAACTGCTGAAAGAAGCAATGTAATTAGAAGAATTACACCAAAACTAGAGATTTTGAGCATTTTTCCTTTAGGTAATTTCCTAATATCAACAACATATACATTGTCCTTTTTCCCCTTAACCTGTTTTTTTCTTTTATCTTCCATCTTATGAGTAATCAAAATTAGGTAAAACACAAAAAATGTATGGTGGGAAGTGGAATCGAACCACCGACCTTGGGTTTATGAATCCCATGCTCTAACCGACTGAGCTATCCCACCGAGCATATTGATTATACCAAAGAAATGTATTACTTACCAACCAGAAGAGCCTCTCAGACTTGATTAAGCCTTCCCTGAATAGGCTCCTGTTTCAGTATTTATCTTCAGCACATCCCCTACTTTTATGAACAATGGGACATGTACCTTGTAGCCTGTCTCTAAAACAATCTCTTTAGTTGCAGAGTTGGAAGTATTCCCTCTTACTGCATCACTAGATTCTATAACTTTAAGAGACACAGAAGGCTGCTCTTTTACTGAGAGAATTTTACCATCAAAAAGCATAACCAAAACAGATTCTCCTTCCTTAAGAAATTGTACATAACTACCTATAACATCTTTGGGAATCATAATTGTCTCAAAGGTCTCCGAATCCATAAAGAATGAACCTTCGCTATCAGAGTAAAGAAACTGAACCTCTTTTGTCTCAGGCTCAATATATTCCACCTTGGCACCAGCCTTAATTGTTTTAGTAACAATTTGTCCACTATCCAAAGCTTTCATCTTAAGAATAATCAACCCTCCCTGTCTGCCTTGGGTCTTTAATTTTCTATCTTGCAAGATAAAGACTCTTCCCTCTTCAAGAAGATACATTCCTTTAACAGGTTGTGCGGTAATTGGCATATAGTGATGGTTGACAATTAAACAAGGGCTATTCTAGCACCAGAAACATTGTTAATCAATACTTTCTGTCTTCTAAATACTTTACTAATTTTGGATATATCTCCTTTCTCATATAAATACCCTCCGACTTTACACCATCATAAACAGCGGTAATTCCAAGGGCCTTTTCAAAAAAATCTGAGGACTCCGAATCTATTGTTAAGAAATAATTAAATCCTTCTTTAATATCTACACAAGACAAAAGCAAATAATCTAACTCCTTATCACTCTTAATTTTACAAAGCTTCTCCCTTAGGTCATTTTCCAATTCTGAGACCCTACGAATAGCTTCGGTTATCTCTAATTGCACTATTCCAATTTTTTTACCCAAAATTGTATACTGCTTAAACTCCTCTGTTAATACCTCCTCAATGTTTTTCCTGTTTATTTCTGACTTATATTCAAACATATCTGAGATATAATCTTGAGGGATATTTGCATATTTTTTTAGCCAATTCGCCATGTCTTTGTCCCTTTGTGTTGTTACATTACTCATAAAATTTACAGTATTAGACACTATTGCAGAGAAAAGCAGTATCACGGATTCTTTCGATGGGATAATGCCATTATCATGAAATCTCTCAGTAATTAATGTCGCACAAGAGCCAACCAAATCTATTTGCATCTTCGCCTTGGGGAAATCATGAATATATGAAAGCTTTCGATGGTCAATAACTTCGATGATATTCTCCTTTTTAATGCTTAAATCTATTGATTCAACGTCTGAAGTGTCCACCAATACAATCTGATCCTCTTCAAGTCCCCCAGATACATGCAGAATACTTAAATACCCCAAGTATTTTTTTACAAATTCAGACTCTTTTCCTATATCCCCAGAATATACTGCTTGAGCTTCTTTAAGACCTTTTCTTAGAAACTCAGCATACCCTATTGAACAGGCGACACAATCGATGTCAGGGTTTATATATCCTGTTACTGTTATCATATTACTCAATTATACCTTTAGCCCAATTTTTTACTCGTTTTATTTCATCTTCTTTTAAAGGGCCTTTCATTCCCATTACAAAGAAAGACTGAATCGAAACTATCTTTGCCCCTCTTTTCTTCAATACGTTTGCCATCTTAGGAGCTGAATAGCCAAAAAATTTGATAATACCTTTCATAAAGATATTCTGACCAAAAGAAGCAACACTTGTATCAAATACTGCAAAAGGCTTATTTTTTAACGAGTCCTTAGGAATCATATTAAGAAGTACCTTCGTTGCTTCTGATACATTCCCCGCATGAGTTGGTGAACCTATTATTACTATATCGGGGCTCTCAATATCCTTTATCTTTGTATCCGTAACATGAATTACTTTAACTTCATTTCCCCTTTCAACAACTTCTTTTATCGTTTCTGCTATCTTTTGAGTATTACCAAACTTTGAGTCATACACTACTGATATTTTCATTTTGTTAATAATAAACTTATATATTTATTACAAAACAATGGTAGCTTGATATATATAATTTTACAATAGACATTGTATTTTTTTGACTAAAAAAAGAAATCTGTAAAGAAATTGTTGTCTAGTATAAATAGATGGAGAAAATGGTTGCGGGGGTCGGACTCGAACCGACGACCTTTAGGTTATGAGCCTAACGAGCTTCCACTGCTCTACCCCGCGTTAGCGATATGAAGTCATTATAACCCTTTTATATAATGTATTCAAATACCGTTTTTAAGAAAATCAATCCATACCTCATATACTTGAGTATCTGTCTTCTCTTCTGGTTCAGAGAAAAACACCTGAATCTGTTCCTGTGCTGATTTTAGAGTACTATCAGGTATTACAAAAATATATTCATCACTACCAGAAAAATTTAATCTGTCTCTGGCCTGAACTTCTATATACTCTTGTGAACTCATTGATTCAAGAGAAAGAGCTAACTTCAAATTTTCCAATCTAAGTTTATCGACTTCCTCTCTCGCATGTTTAGAGATTTCAATTTTTTGATATGTAATTATAACCGAATTATATATACTGTAAAAAAGAAATAGTGAAACACCTATTAAAACAATCTTTACGAAAGAGTTCCCTATAACAGAATTTATAGGATTCTTGCTTTTCTCTTCTTCGTTGTTTATGAAATCTTTTTTGGGTTTGTAAATTACTCTATCCATTAGTCAAATATATATTAAAAACAGAAAAGAGACCAGTACGACCAAAAGAGCAACTGACCCATATACAATTACTATTGCCCTCCCACATGAGTGGTGATATAATTACTCTATATTAAACAAATGCCCCTTAAATTGAGCCAAAAGTAATCGTGAGCGGAATCAACAATGTTAATTTTAAGGATAAAGCTGACCTATTTACTAAAGATCTAGAAGCAAAAAACCGTTCTGAATCTACAGTCATTGCATACGCCAAAGACATAGAACAGCTTCTAAACTACTTTTCCAAGATTGGAATTAACTCCTTGGACAAGGTTACAATTGAAGACCTTGAGGGATATAGACAAAACCTACAGGACAATAATTACACCCCAAAAAGTGTATCTAGAAAAATTAACAGCACTAGGACATTCTTCAGATATTTGCTAGATCATAGTTATATTCCTGATAACGTTTCCGAAAAATTGGCTCACCCCCGATTTGAACTTAAGCCACCTAGAGTGCTATCAGAAATGGAGTATAGGGCGTTAAGAGATGTAAGTAGAGTTGATATTAGGCTCTACTCTA
Source organism: Candidatus Dojkabacteria bacterium (assembly GCA_012513575.1). GTDB lineage: Bacteria > Patescibacteriota > Dojkabacteria > SC72 > SC72 > UBA5232. The sequence goes on along the minus strand of JAAZBX010000002.1, from coordinate 155,383 downwards.
TTGTTGAGATTTTACTTCAAACAGGGATACGAATCGGAGAGTTGGCAGCACTTTCAATAGAAGATATTAGAAAATCAAAAGATGGGAAAATAGATTTTCTCTATATAAAAGCAGCAGGAAGCCATCCTTCAAGAAAAGTTCCACTAAACAAATCAGCAAAGAAAGCATTAGATGACTACATTCTTGTAAGGCCTGAGACAGAGGATGATACCGTTTTTGTTACTAAGAACGGAAGACCCTTGCTTGTTAGAAATATTAGGACAGCAATAGACAAGTCGTTTGAGAGAGCTGGAATAAAAAATGCGAAGGTTAATGATTTAAGAAATACTTTTATTGCTCATCACTTAGCCAATGGTGTAGGATTACCAACCGTTTCAAAATTGGTAGGACACAAGAGACTCTCTACAACAGAGAAGTATTTAAATATTCTTAAGAGTGTTGGCAAAGAGGAGAAAGCACTAAAGGAACTTTAAAGAATTTTTTCAAATAAATAGGTAATTTCTAATTCCGGATATTGAGCTTTAATCTTTGAAAGAAAGTTTAAATCAAGCTCCTTATCTGATTCTAGGTATACTTGATATACATTGTATTCTTTATTAAACAGCTTCTCTCTAACTGTAAACATATTAAAATCCATACCCTCTAACAGAACATTGTTTTCTGATTGCAGTAATATTAAAGGTTTGTATCCCAATTTGATATGAAATGGAACTCCTTCTTGTGTTGATGAAGCAAATACATACTTTTTTACACCTGGAAATTTTTTCAACTCTAATTCAAAAATACTTACTAACTCCTTTCCGATTCCTAATCTCCTGAAATTTTTATCTACTGCGACTCCCCTTCCTAGGCATACATCGTTCTCTATAAAGGAAAGCTTAATTCCAACTATTTTCTCATCCTCATCTTTTGCAACAAGAAAAATGCCCCTATTTGATTCCAACCTATCTAATAGCTCTCTTTCATTAATAAAATCTCTCTCCCCTAGATAATTATTGTGAAAGTTAATTACTTCGGGTATATCTTTTTCTTGCATTTGTGATATTTTGTATCTCCTCATTGATATCTTTCTATGGTGGGAATAGGTGGACTCGAACCACCGACCACGGCTTTATAAGAACCGCGCTCTAACCACCTGAGCTATATTCCCATTAATCCAACAATTCTATCAAAACTTTACTCTTTTTAGAAGACCTAAAAGATTGGGGGAAATCCAGGGGCTGGATTCTGAGCTTGCTCTTCCTTCCTATCAAGCTGAGCTCTAGTGCGGATATCATTAGCAACAACATTTACATCTCTACCATACTTTCTCCTAGACATCTCCTTAATAATGCCTGTAACTTCTTTGTTTACTGGCAAATCAAACCCCGAATCAGGAAACTTCGGGCCATACGAACTTACCAATGAGAAAGGAGAGGGATACGAGCCGTTATTAAGGAGTTTGGTATACCAATGCCCCATCGACTGATTGACTATGTCTGAAGCTGTCACATACCCTTCAAACGGAGTCTCTAGGAACTGTGCATCTTCAGGACTACACCTTGTAATAAAGAGAGAACCAACATTTCCAAAAACTGCATTCTTAATATCCTCTGGAAGTTGTCCAATATATTGATGTGCTAGTGTCAAATTCAGTCTATATTTCCTTGCCTCTGAAAGAATTGAATTAAACTCCTCCGTAGCAAAATTCTGGAACTCATCTGCATAGAAAAAGAAATCCTTCCTCTCCTCTTCTGGGATGTTCTCTCTACTCAAAGCAGCAGCTAAAAGTTTCTGAACAATCAACAAACCAAGAAAAGACATATTTTCATCCCCTATCAAACCTTTTGAAAGATTTACAATGAGAATCTTTCCTTCATCCATGATCTTTCTAAAATCAAAAGATGATTCTGATTGACCAATAATATTTCGAATGGCTAAGTTTGTTGTAAATTTATCGAATTTAGAAATAAAGTAAGTCAATGACTCAGCCTTTGTCTTCTTATCCGTCTTCGCTACCTGGTCAGTCCAATATCCAAGTACCATTTCATCTTTAATTAAGGGTAACCAGTAGTTCATGACCCATTCTTCGTCCTGAAGAATTCTCACAACTTCAACCAATGTAGAACCTGGCTTAGACATGGCTGTAAGCATTGAGTTTCTAACTGCTTGCTGGAAAGCAGGCCCAGCATACCCCTGATTATTTGGATCGAACAATCTTATTAACAAAGCTAAGAAGCTGTTTACAATTTGATGCTTATGTTGCTCGTTATAGAATTCCATAATATTCAACCCAAATGGCCTGTCAAAATCGGCAGCATTAAAATAGATAACATCCTCTGCCCTCTCAGGTGGAATCCTCTCTAAAAGCATCTCAGCTGCTGAACCGTGAGGATCAATAAAACAACATCCATCACCATTATAAATATCTTGAATCATCATTCTAACCATCAACCATGATTTCCCTGTACCTGTTTGTCCCAAAATGTACGCATGCCTTCTTCGGTCATCTCTTTGGAAGCAAATCATCTTTCTTTTCCCTCGGAAATAGTTATTCCCAAGCCAAATTGCGTCTCTTGAATTTATATCCGAACTTATCTCATTCCCTGCTGGAAGCTCTTTAGAAAGAAGCCAAAAAATATTTGGTGTTGTAATTTCCTTGTTTGGGAAGTGGTACAAACCAGCCAATTCTTCAATATTAAGAATACTTTTCTCACTCTCAGGTGTCCTTCTATAAATTACATCGTAAAGAAAAGACATCTCTTCACTATCTTTTATCTTTTTCTTCTTCAACTTGTTTATTCCTGGATTAGAATATTGATCAAAAGCAGCAAGAATATTATCTAAATGCATTTTTGCAAATTCCTTAGTTGGAGCACTAGTAACTACTCTAATCTCTGAGATTAATCCAGGCTTAGAGATTTTCTTGTTTATCGCTTGTATCTTCTCTTGAGGGACATTTATCTTCTTTTTTTCTGGATCAGAATTGTTTTTTTCAATGTTCTGAACAAACCCACTACCATTCTTCTGCCATCGATTGTCAGTAGGAGCAACAGCAAGTTGAACAATCGCACCCTCCTGTTCAGACATTTTACTCAATGTGCTAAGAACATTTGCCATAGGATCGCCAGTAAAGCTTTCAGCTGTTCTTATCGGGGCATATGAATCCTCGTCTAATACAAGCCTCGCATATGCAATTTCTGATTTCGGGGCAAATATATTATATTCGTCTACAACAGAGACATCTGCATCTTGATATGAGCCAAGTATTTGTTTCTCAACCATATCTGCATATTTCCTAGGACAATGAACAAAGAAGCGTATTTCTCCCGGCAATCCTACCATTTCGAAAGTGACACAGTTACTTACACTAAATTTCTCGGCTATCCCATCTGCTTTTCCTCCAATACCATAAAGATTTGCAAACATCTTTTCTGCTGATCCTATCTCTACTTCATTGCCTTTAGGTACCCGAATTTCCATTAGAATACCATCACTCGCTTTTTCATTTCTATCCTTCTTCTTGAGATTCTTTTTTATATACAAAAAGCCTAATACAACAAGAGCAATTAGAACAATAGAGAAAGAAATCCACCCCCAAGGAATATCCATATCGAAAGTATCATAGGAATTATCTTTGTACCTGGTAGATGTTTCGCTACCCGAATCCCCTAGCGTAGGTCCAAATACTTGTGCATAAATATCTTCTGAATACATCGAAAGGACAGTATATATTATCCATTAAGGATATCACAGAAATAGTTGTATATCAAAAAAATATTAGGAAGAGTTGTAAAAAACAAAAGAAAATTACTCCGTAACAGGGACTTGCGAAATCTTTTTAGCAACAACATCTCGTGCCCTATCACCACTACTGATTGCTTCAGTCGATCCCTCTTCTATTTGACCTGGAGTATAGCCACATCCATCCCATATATTATCCTTTTGGGGGATGATTTCAGTAGTTTTAAGCAATTCTGACTGCAAAGCAGGAGTGAGTGAACCAACTGACTGTGGAAGAGGATTTTCCCTCAACTCAACAGATGGAATCTCTTCTGAAGGGATTCTTTCAGAAGGATTTTTAATCACTTCCGAATGCCTTTCTATTCCAGTACTTATTATTTCGCTCATAGTCTTAATTATACAACAAATTTACGGCTTTCGTAAAGCAATTCTCTATCCAAATCCCTTTCCTTCTCTCTTTGTTTTTTCTCATGCCTTTTTCTTCCTCGGGCATATGCAACTTCAACTTTTACCAACTTCCCTTTAGTATATATTGATAAAGGTATCAAAAGGAGATTTTTCGCTTTTAGTTTGCTAGCAATCTGTATAAGTTCATACCTTTTAACAAGAAGCTTTCTTGATTTTCTTGAGTCATAAAATTCGTCTGTACTGTATCTGTATTGAGGGACTTCCGCATTTATTAGATACAAATCTCCGCTAACAATCTTCACAAATGAATCGGTTAGATTTACTCTTCCTTCCTTTATACTCTTCACTTCTGCTCCAGATAGAATAATACCTGCTTCGAAAGATTCGATAATCTCATAATTGAAAGTAGCCTTTTTATTAGAAATTTTCATTCGTTATTATACTACAAAGAAATTTTCCATACGGTATTACCATCTAAAACGTACATATTCTCTTCTTTATAGTCAACAACAAAATCCTTTACATTTTTAAATTCATCCTGATTCTCACCCCTGTATTCATACTGTTTTAGTAGTAACAACTGGTTTGGGTGTCGTAAATCTGAGGCACTCTCTTGCGGTTTTTCAAACCTTAAAAATCTTCTCCCCTCAGAATCAAACATATACAATCCACTATCCATACTATCTGCATACGTGTATCCTTTAGTAATCTTTCCTACACCCCCCGAGAGTCCAGTAATTCCTAATTCTGAAGGAACCTGTTTCTGCTCAACGGAACTCCAGATGTATCGTAAAATACCTTCATCAGATTCAACAAATAGATATGTACTGAAATCTCCATGGATATCTTTGGCTCTCTCAAAAAGAGGGTTCTCTATATATTTGTTTAGCATTGAGTACCTGTCTCCATATACAGCCGTTGATCTTAGAACAGCTTTTTGAGTTGAAGAAACAAGATAAACATTATCATTGGCAGTAAGAATAATCATATCTTCTATCACATCATCAGGGATGTCCCTGCCAAGTATTCCAGGAAGAGAGATAAAGCTTGTAAGTGTCCCATCCTCCGCAATCGAAGATTTTAAAACTCCAGCATCTTTATCATATACAAAGACCCCTCTTTCCCCGACAGATACATATTGAGGGGTTTTAATTAATTTCTTTTCATCAGCAATAACTTCCACAGTCGGAGTATCTTCAATAAGTATCTTATAAACAACCTTTTTTCCTTTATCTGTAAGTAACAAATACTCCCTATTATTTTTATCCATATACTTATCAATGTCTACCAAATCAACCCCTTCTCCCATAGAGGAAAGACTTGGATTGATATATACAGAAAGATTTTTCAAGTCAGTAGAAAAACCCTCTTTCTTAAATAGTTGATCCCCAATAGAGCTATACCTCTCATTTATCTTCTTTTCCCTCTCAATCTCTTTCTCTCTAAGTGGGGATGGTATCTCTTTAAGAATATTTCCTGCTTCAAAATATGCTACCTCTGCACTACTCTTGTCAGAAGTAATATTTTTTTCAGTTTTGTCCAAGAAATTCTCAATCTGATCAAACTTCTGATTCGCATCTTTGCTTAGCTCATTAGCTTCCTTTGTTTGAATCGCGAAGTTGACTCCAAATACAATCAATACAATTATCAAGAGGATTCCCAATACCAACTTAATCCTCTTTCCCCTCAAGTCCTTTACTTTGTAATCATCTATCCTCACCCCAACTGTCTGCGCTGTCCTTTTTGGTTGTTTAAAACTTATCTCTGAATATTTAGACATTACCTTCTTGAACCATCTTTTTCTAGAAAGTATAGGTGAGATTTTCTGCCAAATTTTTGCAAACAACATCTTTATCAAACCCCAAATTTTCTTAAATATATTGCCCACTCTGAACAGAATATTTTTGAATTTACCTACCGTTTCGGAAGAAGGCTTCATTTTCTTTCCGAATTCAGATACTTTAGAAGCCGTTAGAGCAAATGTTTTCCCAAACCTCTGAACATTCTCGCTTGCTTTTAATTTGTTTAATCTAAATCCTTTTATGCTAAATTTCTTCTTGGTTTTTACCTCTTCCTCGCCACCCTGTCCTTCGGAGGTTTCCTGCTCAGAGAGTAGTTGTTTATCCTCTTCAACTTCAGGTTTCAAAGTTTCTACAATTAATGATGGGGCCTCTTTTTTCTTCTGATTTACAAATGTCATTAACGCGTTATCACCCTTTAGATTTACTCCAATTTTTGTAATTTCTCTTGCAATTTTCTTTTGCTCTGATGCAACAATGATATCTGCCAAATTTTCTGAAAGGATGCCCTGTGTAGATAGAAGGAGTGCTTCATTCTCTTCAAGTAACACTCCCGCCGTATTCGCCTCTTTTTTCTCCATTATCTCAGCAATATTTACTGCTTTTCCTCCTTTAATTACATATATCTCACCTTTTCCTATTGAGCCAATATACAGACCCTCCTTTTTAACTAAACATACAAGTATTGTTAAATCAATTTTACTCCCTTCAATATCTTTATCTGATTGGATTAAGCTCCTCAATTTGTTAAAGCCGTCCTCTAAAGAGGATTTCATGGATTCGTTAGTTGTTTTCTCGTGAGAGTAAAGATATCCATCAGTAAGACTGTCTAAAACAAATTTAGATAGCCTACTAAGAGGCAATTTCTTTGTTGAGGACATTTTCAAGATTACATAAATATCTCCTTCTTTACCTGTTTTTTCTTTTCGAGAGTCAAAAAGGTTCGCATATGTAGTTACATATGCTTGAGAATCTTTTTCATTCGAGATGTATTGTTGAGCAGTTATTTCCATATACTATGATAATATTAAAAAGAGTAAGGCAAATAAAGAGAGAACAAGTGAGCCTATTAGATAGATAACAACTATACTCTTTATTCTCCTGTTTTCAAAAGTGACAAATGTGTCAGAGAGAATTCTGATTCGAAGATAAAGAATTAATGCAAAAAACAGATTTGCAATTAACAAGAGTATAAAAGGAACCTTAAGAAGAGGGAGCATATTAAAATCAAATGTATTTACCTCAACCATATTTATACTGTCTAATATTTCATTTCCCACCATTAAATTTCTCCTTTCTTTTTAGACTCTAGCAGATCAGAGAGTATGTCTTGAACCTGTTTGGGATTGTGAATTCCCTTAAACTCTATTTCTGATTTTGCTCCCGCCGTTTGAATATATATTGAACCAATATCAAACAGGTTTGAGAGGATTCCAATTTGCTTGAAAGTAATATCCTCTACCTTCTCCAGTCTTGCTTCAGTTGTTTTGTGTGAGAAAAGAGTTTCAAAATCCATATCAATTACTCTTTGGTCAGTTATGATATTTACATTGTAAAACCATCTTACATATCGATATATTAATAGGGATAAGGAAATTAAAAGGGATACAAGAAAGAGAGCGAAGACGAATAGTCCTCTGTTGGGCAAATTTGGAATTATCACTGAAAGGATGAAAGGTAGAAGAAGTAAGAAGATACATTCTAGGATTGTGGGTAGAAGAAATTGCCAATGTTTTCTTAGGATTAAGACTACGCTTTCATCATCCTCTTTTCCTAAAAATGACGTATTTCTAGGGAATGGCATAAATACACTGCCCTTTTCATTACGAAGATGGTTTAGGAATGTTCTATCTATTTTTTGGAATTTTTCTGGGATATTGATCTTTTCTACCTCATTCATAAATTAGGATAACATAATTTATTGATTTAGAGTAGCTAATTAAGTATGACTATTTCTTTTCTATATTGAAGAAAGCATAGGAAGATTGTTGTTGTATTCTCATATGACCTGGAGCCATTTGATTGTATATATCTTTGAAGGCAAAGCCGGACATTGATATAAGGCCTCTATTTGTTTGAAAATATACATTTGTGGTTTGTCCGTTAGCAAAGGAAGCATATACAGAGGATATAGATGTTACTGGATTTGATAACAATCCCTGTAATTCAGATAAACTGTATGGGACTTTGTCTGTTCGACCGAAGTCATCATCCCTTGCTCCTCCTGGGCACTTCCCATAATCGCTTGGAAGCAATCTTGACAAATCGGGAGTCATCCTTAAACCCTCACCTTTCTTTACATAATAGGCATTAAGAATGATTAACATTTCTGATGGAGAAAGATATGGTGAATGTCCGCATGTTTCTCCAGAATAACCAGATCCATTGATATACCAAGATCTATAAAACCAGTTAACACCAGAAATTTTATCCCAAGCATCGGTAAACCAATTATCTCCACTTCCACTCTGTGTGTCCCAACCTGTAGCTTGCCCCTGCCAATTCCCCCATGCTCCATGTACAGCTGCATATTCAGCCATTACTGCAGATCCACTTGAGTCTGTCAAAATTTGCCCTCTTGTTTGCTGTACAGCGGTTCTCCAAGCCCCAGCTTTGAGTGGGGTATTAAATACTTGACAACTCTGGGATGTGCAAATAGAGTTAACAAGAGTTTTGTTTACCCATCTTCCATTCCCATTGTTAACGTACCACACGGCGTAGGTTCTAGCAACAATTGCTTGGGCTTTCAATACTTCCATATTCCAACTCTCCGGCATCTCCTGTATACCCAATAGATAGTAATCCTCAAATGAAAGAGTACCTACATTATTCACATTAATATTCTGCATTAAAGGTTGGGGAATTCCATTAGAATTAACTACACCATTTGAGATTCTTGTGTTAGGATAGTAAAAGCTTAGTATCTGTCCTGTAGATTGTCCTGCATCAGCCCTCGCCCTCGCTCCCCACTGACTCATACCGTTTCTATGCGTATATGCACCAATAGAGAAAACTCCAAAATAGCCTGCTGGTGCTTGAGAAATCGAAGTCCCAGGAACAGTCCCCGTACTACCCCCCGAAGATATAGTTCCAGCCCCTCTTGCTGCTATCAATGCCGCCTGTAATTGAGATACCTTCTTTGTTAAATCTGTAATCTCTGAACTCAAACTCCCCTTCTGTGCATACTGCTTACTAAGTTCTGCCTGTAACTTTGCTTTCTCTGTTGCTAAAATACCCAAGGAATCATCCAACTCCTTCTTCTGTGTATCTAAAAGACTCTTCTCAGAATCTAACAACTCCTTTGCCTCAGCTAAAGAACTAAACTCTCCACTAATCATCTCAACCTGATGTCTCAAATCAGAAACTATATTTCTTTTAAGGTAAAAGTTTCTTACTAAATCAGACCAATCTGAAAGGAAAAAGGTTGACACCCTATTCCTTGTCTCCATATACAACTCAGCCGAAACTAAATCTAAAGTTTCTTTTCGAATATTAAGCTGCTCTTGCTTACTCTCAATCTCCTTACCCTTTGTTTCAATCTCTATCTCTTTTTGTGAAATTGTATCCTTAACCTTATTAATCTCATCAGTCATCAACTGAATCTTCTGACTTAAAGTTTGATTTCCTCCCTTTATCTCCGCTATCCTCTTCTCAATATTTCCTAAAATACTCTCTTTCTCTGAAATTGCCCTATTACTTTCCTCTATCTCTTTTTCAAGATCTGAAACTGATTGGGAATATACTGGAGAATTGAAAAAGAGGAAAATTCCTAAAAGTAAAGTGATAGAGATAAATAAAGTTTTTTTGAATTGGGGCATACCTTTCATCGCCCTAATTATACCATTATCTCAAAAAGATGTTTTGAGCAAGTTCAATGATATATGGGAGAAAGATAATAAGGCCTGTGATAACCGAAAGAAGGGAACTTACCAATACTGCTCCAGCACTAACATCCTTAGCATACTTTACATTAATCTTAAAATCCTGAGTAACAGTATCGCACAAAGCTTCAATTGCACTATTTATTGTCTCGGATATTAGAACCATGGAAATTACTAAACTTAAAGCTATCCACTCAAAATGAGTAACCTTGAAAAATACCCCAGCAAGTATGACCAAAAGCGTGAATACAAGCTCTATTCGGAAATTTCTCTCATTCTTGTAAATCAACTTAATACCATTCCTTGCATAGCCTTGGCTTTTGAAAAAATCTTCTGATTTGTAAGAATGGTTTTTCATTTTATGCAACTGCATCAAGAACTGCCCTGAGGATAAGGGAGACGATAATTACAAAGATAAGGCCGATAATTGACCACTGTAAAGTACCCTGAGCTTTTTTAATTTTATCTGGATCCCCAGCAGATATTATCCACATATATGCTCCGTAAACGATGAATATGAATGACAACAGACCAGCGATTGGAAGCAATCTACTAGTAATGGTATTTATTAATTTGTCGATAGTTTCAGCATTAATTTCTGGAGGATCCTCAGCATATACCTTCGAGATGAAAAGAAAAGGAGAAGTAAGTAGCAGAATAGTTCTATTTAAATTTTTTGACATTTCTTAATTAAAGAAATTTATCTATCACAAATTTTACAATAGTTGGAGAAAGAAATACAATTACCAAACCGATAAGGGCAAAGATTAAACTCCTAGTCGCCTCCTTTACCTTGTCTCCATCTCCTTTAGAAAACATATATTTGAAGCCAGCTATGATTAATGCAATTACCACAATAACTACTGAAAATGACATTGCAACATTAAACAGATTCGCAATAAAATCTTGCAATGAGGAGAACTCCACCCTATTAAACTTTTCAACAAAACTTAACCATTCCATTCCGAATGTATTCTTATATCTTATTCAATGGATTTCTTAAACTCCAAAACCAATTCCAATCTTTTCTCCTACAAATCTTACTAAGAGAATTGCAACAAAACATACTACCAATCCAATGATTGCCCATGTTAAAGATGTTGTAGCTTTCTTGATTTTGTTCTCATCTCCATTTGCTGTCATGTATGAATAGCCTGCGAAGATTAAGATGGCAACACAAACAACAACTGCAAATCCAATAGCAAAATTCAAAACTGTCTGGATAATTCCTGGGAGTGTTTTCCCTCCGGTCTGGTCGTCTGGAAGAAATCCAGAAGCATCTGCATATACCGCAGTCGCATTTGCCATAGCCAAATAAATTGGAGCAACCGATAATTTTGAAATCTTCATTGTTTTAATTATTTATTTAATATTAATTATCTTAATGCTCATTATATAATAACAATATTAGGAATTCAACAAGAGTGGTTAATAAAGAACACTCCGATGTCGTGAAGAAATGTCAATTGCTCTTGAATAAAGTCTTAAGCTCCAAAATCAATTCCAATCTTTTCCCCTACAAATCTTACTAAGAGAATTGCAACAAAACATACTACCAATCCAATGATTGCCCATGTTAAGGATTTTGTTGCTTTCTGGATTTTGTCTTCATCACCATTTGCTGTCATATATGAATAGCCTGCGAAGATTAAGATAGCGACACAAACAACAACTGCAAATCCAATGGCAAAATTCAAAACTGTTTTGATTAAAATTGGAATTGTTGTATTAGGACCCTCTGGAAGGATACCAGTAATTATTCCGTCTGCAAAAACCGCTGAGGGGAGAAACAAACCAAACAAAATCGGGGTCAAAGAATATTTTAAACTTTTCATTTAGTAATGAATTAATTTATTTAAGCCTAACAAATAGTACAATAGTATAATTTAAAAAACAATACTATTGAAGACCTAATTTCTCTAAAATAAACACTAAGATTATTCTTGCAGAGAAAGCAATTACCAGACCAATGATCGCTGCTGTTATACCTTTTGTTCCCTTTTGTATCTTTTCGGGATCTCCGTTAGAAGTGATTAGGTTATACCCTGCGACAATAATCATAGCCACAGCAGCAACCACTGCCATTGCGACTATCCAGTTCAAACCAGGCTTGATTTTGTTTTCTAATACACTATCTATATTATCAGTATTCCCATCAAGTGAGGCCAATCCAAATGTTGATAGAAGTCTTGAAATGTTTACCATATTTTTTAATTAAATATATTTAAATCAAAAGTCCCACTAATTATCAAAAGTATAGCTACTGAAAGGACAACAACTAAAAGTCCGATAATTGCATTGGTAATAATAGATCTTGCTTCCTGCAATTTATCTGGATTCCCTTGACTTGAGATTAGCAAATATCCCCCATAAGACAGAAGAACAAATGCTGAAATAACTGCAACAGGAACAGCTATCCTCACAATTCTTTCTAACAAGCTATCCACGTTGGTGTCAGAATCAACAGACAAACCCTCTTCTAAGCTTGCCCCTATACTCTGCGCATATGCTCTTTGAACCAAAAAATTATTAATTGTAAGAAAAATATTAATCATCATCGCATTATACTATAAATCGGCGTACTCACAAATAGAGTTAAAATCACAGAATCTGCATACAAACCCAGGTGTTGCTTTGAAATTTCCCTTCTTAACACTCTCAAGTGATTCAATCAATTTTTCTTTTGCCTCTTCCCTTCTGTCCTGAGATACATTTACATCGACACAGTTGCCTGTTTCTACAAATACATATTTGGCACCAACTACTTTCAAGCCAAATTTCTCTTCCGCTACCAAAGCATAAAGAGGTAACTGTAAATCCTTCTTAATGTCACTTGCACTCTTCTCTGAGCCGGTTTTGTAATCCACGATACAAACCTCTTGGATACCTTCGCCCGATTTAATCAAATCTATCCTGTCAATCTTCCCACTGAATACTACATCTGCGAAATGAACACTGAATGACTCCTCTAATCGTAAAGGGCTCTCTTCAAGAGAGAACACCTTATCAAAATACTGCCCCATTATCTTTCTCCCCTCTTTTTTTCTAATCTCCTCCTGTTTCTTACTCTCATAGCCGCTTCTTACCCAGTTCTTCCCATACAATGCGAGCAGATCGTCTTTCGTTGGGGCTTGCACAATTCCACCTAAACTCTCCTTAGACCTTTGAAGAAGAGTATAGAAATCCTTAAGTGTATTGTGAATTGTAGTTCCAAAAGCTGTTGAAGCATTTCCTTTTGTTGGAATACGTAAAACATATGCATATTCATACTTCCTAGGACAGCTCTCATACACATTAAGTTGAGAGTAACTAAATCTTTTTACTATATTCATTATGTCTTTGGATGGGATTATTGATTGATCCAAACCTTCAATAGAAGTTAAATGTATTATATCATCAGTAAAATCATTAACTTGCACCTTCTCTTTGAAATCTTCATCTACACTTCTATCAAGAATTTCATGGAGAAAAATACTTGGTTTTTTCTTTCTCTTTGCATCTCCATAGAAATTAGAGGCGGTAAGATACAATTTCTCTTTTGCTCTTGTCGCTCCAACATAGAAGAGTCTTCTCTCCTCCTGAATATTTGCCTCTTTTTCATCAAGGTTTTCAATCCCTGTTTCTTTAATTAATTCATCCGGTATGGGCAAAGCATCTCCCCTTGCTTTTGTAGGAAACCTCTCTGATACAAGATTTACTAAAAATACAACTGGAAACTCCAAACCTTTAGCTGAATGTACTGTCATAATGTTAACAGCATTTAACTCATCCATATCAACAGAATCGACTAAAGGTGATTCTCCAATTTGAATACTGTAATTAAGGTAATCTACATATTCATAGATATTGGAATCAGGATTGTCCTTTTCATAGTTTTTTACTAATTCGAAGAACTTGTTAATATTTGAAATCGCAAAGATACTCTCTGGTGTCTCCTTGTCTAGAAATTCTCCCACATATCTACTGTTCATGACAAAATCATAAAGTATTTCTACGAGAGACCTACCCTCTTTAATCTTTTTCATGCTTGTATCAAGAAGCATAAGGAGAGTACTTACTCCTGCAATAGCTTGAGGAGAAAGTATTTTATCCATTATCTTGCTATCAATTTCCTTAAAATCTCCCTCACTAAAACTCTCTTCCCCTATCTTTATCTTCCACTCTGCCTCGAGGAGTTCAAGAAGTGTTAACTTCTCCATTCTTGCTAATTGTATTAATTCCATATACTCCCTTGGAGAGAAGTTCCAAATACCCATGGTAAGAAGTTTGTACATTGACACTTCATCCGTAAAATCCGTAAGCACTCTAAGAAAAGCAATCAAATTCTTTATCTCTTCTCTGAAATACAAACCTCTTGAGCCCCCCAGCTTGTACCTTATACCTCTATTCCTAAATTCCTGAACAAATATATCAGCATTTGAATTAGCTCTTACAAGGATAGCGATATCTGAGAATTTGTATTTTGCATCTTTTCCAGGAGTTTGACTATCTAAAAATGTTGATTGACCTTTCTCGTCAAATGTTTGACTGTCTCTATCTTCCCTTAATTTTACCAACTCTCCATACCCTGTTAATTTCATAATTTCCTCAGCTACCCTCTCTGCTTCAATTGACTCATATTGAGAGACCATTAGTTGGACAGAGTTTCTATCGTCTTCAAATACTCCTCGTGCAACAAGGCTTTTGTCTATCCTCTCGGTAACTTCAAGACGATTTGGGTCATTATGTCGGATTAAAGTATGTGCAGAATCAAGTATCTCCTGTTTTGAACGATAGTTTTCAGTTAATACAATCTCAAATGCTTTTGGATATCTTTCCTTGAATTGAAGTATATTTGAGATTGCAGCACCTCTAAATTTGTATATGGCCTGATCGTCATCCCCCACTACGGTTAGAAATGGAGTCTTTCCATCTCCTTTAAGAATATTTACTAAAACATTTTGTGTGTAGTTTGTATCCTGGAACTCATCTACAAGTATATATTTGTATTTGTTTCGATATTTAGCGAGAATATTTGGCTTTTCTCTAAAGAGCTTTATCGTAAGTAGTATTAAATCTCCGAAATCGACCTTTGATTCCGCAATTTTTAACTCTGAATACTTTTTGTACCCCTGTGCTAACTCATTTACCCTTGTATATTCCTCCTTCAAATCGTCAGTTGATTTAGGAAGAGATTTTGCATACTTTTCATACTCTTCAGGTGATACGTCCTCATCTTGAAGTCGGCTTACATGTTTAAGGAAATCATTTAGAAATTTCGTAGGATTTCCCTTTGGAAGAAGGGTTTTAAATGGCATATCATAAAGGTGTTTTCTTAAAAAAATGTATGCTTGAGCGGTGCTAAGTAGTGAGTAGCTCCCATCAAGACCTATGTTGTATCCCTCATTCCTAAGGATATGGTCACAGAAGGAATGAAATGTAGATATGTACGGTTCGTCATATCCGTATTCCATTCTTTCATCAATCCTTGTTTGCATTTCCTGTGCTGCTTTTTCGGTAAAGGTTAATGCAAGAATTTCTGAGGGTTTTGCCCATCCACTATTAATGATATGTATGATTCTTTCGGTTATTACAGATGTTTTTCCCGTTCCTGCTCCTGCAATTATCAGTAAATCTCCTTTATTGAATTCTACTGCTTGTTTCTGCTTTTCGTTTAGGTTTACTTGTCCCATTACTTTGTTAGAGAGGATAAGATTAAGATGTAAAATATGACCCCCAAGATTATCGTAATTGCAATTAGGGATAAGACCTTAGGATTGGGTAGTATTTCAAGAAATTTTAGTATCTTTTTTCTATCTTTTTCTTTCATATATTTTCATATTAAAATTATTTTGCTAATTTCATAAGCATCTTTACCTCATCTGGGATTGTAGCATCTCCTTTAAGTGCTGGGGTCTCGAGTATAAAAGGTGTGTCCTTAAATCTCTTATAGTGCAATATTTTTGAAATTGTATTCTCCCCTAGCTTTCCCTCTCCTAAATTTGCATGTCTATCCTTGTTGCTCCCACACTCAACCATAGAATCATTAAGGTGTATTGCTTTAACATTTCGTATACCCAGCTCCCTATCCATATCCTCTACTACGCCATCAAAATTATTCACCCAATCATAACCAGATGCATATGTATGTTCAGTATCCATTACAAAACCAATTCTCTGTTTGTCCTTGACTCCTTCTCTCATCAACCTTAATTCTGTAAAATTTCTACCTAGATTTCCACCTGTTCCTGCTGTAGTTTCAATTAGTAGTTTCTGACTTCCCTTTACCTCATCTAATACCCACTGCATTCCGTAAGAGATTCTTTCTAGACTATCTTCATAGGAGAGTTCTTTTTGAGAACCAGGGTGAAAACATACACCAAGTATTTCGCTATCAATTTTTCTTTCCCGTATACCCTTAGCTACTTTTTCAGCAAAATCTAAATATACTACCAATCCCATTTTCCCAAGATGAAATAGCTGTTTGTCTTCTCTTGCAAGGTTAGTTAGGTATATTCCATGTATCAATATCTTCTTTATACTAGATTTCTCTAAAGTATCTAGAAATATATCAATCTGTTCATCAGTGATTAGTTTTGTTGCCCACCTCATGGGTGCGGTTGGCATAATTTGGATACTATTTACTCCATACTTCTCACCATTAGTTATTGAGTTTTGTATACCACCTGATGATGATACATGAATACCTAGGTACATATACTATTCTAGCATATATTAATTGAATGAAGTATAATTGGAAACTGTTTATGGAGAGGTGCCTGAGAGGCCGAAAGGAACTCACTGCTAACGAGTCGTGGGCCCATAAGCCCACCGAGGGTTCGAATCCCTCCCTCTCCGCCATTTTCCAATTAAAAATAATTTGATATATATTTAATTAACTATGAATAAAGATAGTGAATATTTTTTCATAGATATAAATATAGTAACTATGAAAATTGTTAATTGGGGGATATCGGATACTGCTACTCTCACCGGAGACACGGATGATAAAGATGTACATAGGATATTTCTAACTAAGGGTCAGTACAACAAACTAAAGAAATATCTTAGGTAGAAACAGATGTGGAATTTGTTGACAGCTGAGGTAATTATTCTTACAATCAAGTATTAATTTTATTCTTACTTAACATGTTATACGGAATCTTAGGTGTGGTTGCTGTTCTATTTCTCGCCTTTATTGGAATCTACAATAAACTTGCGAAATTAAAGGTTATGGTAGAAGAGGCTTCCTCAGATATTGAAACGTTTCTCAAACAAAGATACGACATGATACCAAACCTTGTTGAGATGGTTAAAGGATATGCAAAACATGAAAGTGCTACGTTAGCAATGGTTACTGAAATGAGGACAAAAGCAATGTCTGCAGGTACTCTCCCTGAGAAAATGAAACTAGAAGAGGGACTAACCAGTGCTATCTCAAAAATCTTTGCTGTTGCAGAAAACTATCCAGACTTAAAAGCCAATACCAATTTCATTCAACTTCAAACAACCTTAAAAGAGCTTGAAGAAGGAATTCAGAAATCCAGAAGGTACTACAATGGTGCTGCAAGAGATTTCAATACATCCCTTGTTGTATTCCCAACCAATCTAATTGCTCAGCTCTTCGGATACAAGAAAGTAGATTTCTTTGAAGCGTCCCAAGAGGAACAGAAGAATGTTGAGGTAAAATTCTAAATACGGAATGAAGAAAATACTGCTAATATTTTTAGGTATTATTTTTTCTGTAGGTTTATTCATACCCTCCTTAGCATATGGGCAAAATCCTCAGATTACTAACTCCCCCTCTGTATATAAGCCTGAGGTAGTTGAGAAGTTTGAAATCAGTTTATCTCTTCAAACAAATTCAGATATTAGGATAAAAGAGAGGATTCACTACTACTTCTCAACCCCAAAGCATGGAATATATAGAAATGTCCCTATTAACAAAAGAAGTGAAGGGAACCGTCTCAAAACACCTACTAGCATCAAAATAAACTCAATCTTGTATTACCCTAGCGATAGCCCTGCTAGTATTGGCAATTCATATTCTAAAGAGGTAAATCTTAACGATGAAGTCGTTTTAAGAATTGGAGATGCAGATAGGACAATTACTGGTCTTTATATTTATGAGATCGACTATACCGTGAAAAACGGAATAAACTATTTTGAAGACCATGACGAACTGTATTGGAACATAATTGGTACTGGATGGACAGTTCCAATTAACAGCGTCGAGGCAAAGATAAATGTTCCAGGAGTAATTCAGGATACAGTTTGCTATACCGGAGTTTATGGCTCTACAGGTACTAATTGCCAAATTACAAAAGAGTCCGACACCTCTCTTCTATTAACCAATACCGCACCACTAAGAGAAAATGAGGCTATTACAATAGCCGTATCAATGCCAAAGGGTTCTATTGTTGATGTCCTAGAAAAAGAGAATGAAAATATTAAAAGAAATAATATACTGTATTCATCTTCGCTTCTTCTTATTCCTCTCTTCTACCTATTTGGTTCTAAGCTCAAAAGCCGTAAAAAAACTGTAGCACCATCTTTTACCCCTCCGAAAGGTTTAAATCCACTTGTAGCCAGTTATTTACTATCGAAAGGACGACTTAGAAGTAAATATATCACTGCAGAGATTATCTATTTAGCTATTCAGAGATTTATTGATATAGAGCAAAAGAAAAGGAAAGAGTATATTTTGCGTAAGACTATTCTTGAACCAATAATTCCCCATCCTTCATCTGAAAAGCTTTTTGATTTGTTGTTTGGTTCTTTAGATGAAATTAGTACAAAGAGTAAAACGTCTAATCTATATGGCTATGGTCCTACGATTTGGGAGCAAACACGATTAGATGCTGTAAATAATGGGTTTGTAGATGAGAAGAAGACTAAAAAAGGATTATTATTGGCGTTTTTAGGTATCTTATCATTAGGTGGTGCTCCTGTGGCCCTTGCATTAATGCTTGTTAATGGTTCAATTTTTGCTGCATTATCTTTATTTGTTACCGGTATCTCGATTTTTATTATCTCCGTTTTCTGGGATTTTAGATCAGAGAAAGGGAATGATGCTTACTATGAACTTCTGGGTCTTAAGATGTATATAAATACAGCAGAGAAGCATAGGATTGAATTTCACAATGATCCAGATAAGTTTAGAGGTGTTTTCGAGTCTCTCCTTCCTTATGCCATATTATTTGGTTTAGAGAAGAAGTGGATGAATGAGTTTAAAGACCTCTACACTACCCCTCCAGATTGGTACACAGGAGATATGTCTACATTTAATAGTATGGTACTTTTGAACTCTGTATCGAATATTAGTTCCACAATAGCAACTCCTGTTGATTCAGGTGGCAGTTTTAGTAGTGGAGGGAGTGGTTTTAGTGGTGGCTCAAGTGGTGGAGGTGGAGGAGGAGGTGGAGGTGGAAGTTGGTAGTATTGCTAACATACATATATTATATAACTGTCCTATCGTTTTTATAGCTAGCATTGTATAATTTGTTGAATTCAGGAATTAAATAAACCATTACTAGCATATGGAACAAATCTTTAACGAATACCTTTCAGCTATTTCCAAGAAATATTCCCATGAGGAAACTTCCGAATATGGGTATAGAACTGACTTTGAAATACTTCTCAACAAGGTTTTTGATAATGTAAAAGTAAAAAAATTCAACAAAAGAATTGATCATGACGCGAAAGCTATTGATGGGAACAAACCAGATTTCGTTCTTTTTAACGGTGAAATACCAATTCTTTACATAGAAGCAAAAGATATTGGTGTTTCATTAGACAAGATAGAAAATTCTGACCAAATGCGTAGATATTATGGTTATGCGAACCTTGTACTAACTGATTATATCGAGTTCAGATTCTACAGAAATGGTATTAGATATCAAGATCCAATAAAGATCGCAGAGAATGACAAAAAGCATAGAACGATCTCAGCAATACCTTCAAATTTTGAGCATGTTGCACAAACATTAATAGAATTTATAGAATCATACAAAGAACCTATAAAGTCTGGTGCGCACCTCTCGAAGATAATGGCAGGAAAAGCACAAAGAATTAGAGACAATGTAAAAGAATATCTTAAAGAGGGTACAGAGATAGCAAAAGTATATGAAATGCTTAAGAAATTACTTGTTAGTGATCTTTCAATAGATTCCTTCGCAGATATGTATGCGCAAACATTGGTATATGGGCTATTTGCAGCAAGATACAATGACGAATCACCAGAAAGTTTTACAAGACAAGAAGCAAGAGATTTAATACCACAGTCTAATCCACTTCTAAGACATTTTTTTGATCATATAGTAGGGCCGGATTTTGATAAAAGGTTAGAATATATCGTCAATGAATTATGTGAAGTTTTCTCACATGCTGATGTAAAATATTTATTAGAAGAGTATTTTGAAAAGAAAGAAGGGAAAGATCCAATTATTCATTTCTATGAAGATTTTTTGCAAGAATATGACCCTGAATTAAGAAAAAGAATGGGCGCTTACTACACTCCCCTCCCAGTTGTAAACTTCATTGTAAATTCAGTAGACACTATTCTTAAGAAAGATTTCAATCTTCCAAATGGTTTAGCCGATACTTCTAAATCTGCAGATGGGAAACATATCGTCCAAGTATTAGATCCTGCTACTGGTACAGGTACTTTCATTAGTGCCGTGATAAACCTCATATATAAAAAGATTCTAGATTCAGGTCAAAAAGGTAGATGGCCTTCATATGTTCATCATGATCTTTTACCTCGTATTCACGCTTTTGAACTTATGATGGCTCCATATACCATTGCCCATCTTAAACTTAGTATTGCTTTTAAAAAGACAGGGTTTATACATTTCAACAAGAGATTGGGAATATATTTAACTAATGCATTAGAAGAAGGGATTAAACAGGAAGATCTATTTTCTTTTGGTTTTGCATCAAGTATTACAGAAGAATCTAAGGAAGCAGAAAAGATTAAGAAAGACACTCCTATTATGGTTGTGTTAGGAAATCCTCCGTATAGTGTTAGCTCGTCCAATAAAGGAGAATGGATTACAAACCTAATAAAGATATACAAGCAAAATTTGGACGAGAAAAATATTCAACCTCTTTCTGATGACTATATTAAATTTATAAGATTCGCAGAGTCTTATGTTGAAAAAAATGGAAGCGGAGTCGTTGCAATGATTACTAATAATTCCTTCATAGATGGGATTATCCATCGTCAGATGAGAAAGCATTTGTTAGAGACCTTTGATGATATATATGTTTTAGATTTACACGGGAATTCTAAGAAGAAAGAAGTATCTCCTGATGGTAGTAAGGATGAGAATGTATTCAATATTATGCAGGGTGTGAGTATTAATATTTTTGTAAGGAAAAACAAAGAAAAAAAAGTATTGGGGAAATTACATCACATGGATTTATATGGTTCGAGAGAAAAGAAGTTTGAGTATCTTAATAAGAAAAAGACTGATTGGAAGATATTAGATTGTGAGGTACCATACTATTTCTTTGCACCAAAGAACTTTAGCTCCATAAATAAATATAACAATTATTTCAAAATAATAGATTTGTTTCCGCTTCATAATATGGGACTAGCAACAGGAAAAGATGAGAAATATATTGGGTTCTTACCAAAAGATCTGGATTTGTCCATGCGAGAAAAATTAAAAAAAATCCATTATCGCCCATTTGATGATAGATATGTTTATTATGATACGAATACAATACAGCGAGCAAGGCTTAAGTTAATGAGAAATTATATTTTGGGAAATAACCTAGGTATAAATATTGTAAAGCAATCAAAATTAAATGGTGTTGAAGTCTTAGCATCAAGGTATTTGGTAAACCGCGATTTGATTACTAACCACACATACAGTTGTCCTCTATACCTCTACTTTGATGATGGGACCAAAACCCCTAACCTAAACCCTGAGATAGTATCTAAAATAGAAGAAATAGTAGGTAAAACTACACCAGAAGATATCTTTGATTATATATATGCAGTATTACATAGTCCTACATATAGAGAAAAATACAAAGAATTCTTAAAGATAGATTTCCCTAGAGTACCATATCCTAAAGATAAAGAATCATTTAAAAAATTAGTAAAGATAGGTACAGAATTAAGAGAACTACACCTAATGGAATCACCAAAGATAAATAAATATATAACTACATACCCTATTGATGGGACAGATACGGTAGAAAAAGTAGTATACAAAGATGGGAATACATATATTAATGATACTCAATACTTTGGTAATGTTCCTGAAGTAGTTTGGAACTTTTATATTGGTGGTTATCAACCTGCACAGAAATGGTTAAAGGATAGAAAAAGAAGGGTATTAACTAATGAGGATATAGAGCATTATCAAAAAATAATAGTGGCATTGAAGGAGACGGATAGGATTATGAAAGAAATAAGCAAAATCAGTTTATAAAAGTCCCCATCTTCAAAGATTCTTACACAAATTATCCCTAAATTCCTCTTCTGTTCTAATAAAAATGCCCTTTTTAAGATGCTCCTCATGAAATGTCCCATAATCTAAAGCATTTGTGATTTGAAGAAAAATCTCCTCTTCTTTTTCCTCTAAATTCTCGTACCCAAGTTCTTTTAGTAATGCGTTACAAATAAAAATATGGGACTTTGATTCTGCATCAAAGATATAAGTATAATCCTCATCCCCCTTCCCATTAATACAACTAACCGAATCTTTTATTTTAATTTCCATAAAATTGATGTAATAAAATTAATTACATATATATAATTATACCATCTAAGAATTACTCGGAAGAAAAGGGATTTACACGTCCTCTCCCCTATAAAATGCAAAAACCCCACTCGGTAAATATCTATTAAATAGATAAAAACTTTGTGGGGTAAATGCACCTTTTAATCAAGAGTTATTATTTTTCACCTTCAACAGGTACTTCCGGAACGGTAGTAATGTTACCAAAATCAATTGGAATTGAAACTGGGACACTACCTCCACTTCCTACAGACAAAACAATCTGAACTCCCTCAGGGGGATTTTCAGCATAAGCGTACCAAGTCATTTGGGTAGCAATTTGTGCCTTAGCACTATCATCTTTGATCCCAAGAGATTCTATTAAGTCTTTAAGACCTAAACCCCTCTCTTTAAGAATCAAATTTGCAGTTTCTACCTCATACAATTGACGCTCTCTTGCCAGTTTGGCTGCTTCCAGTAATTGAGATTCGATCGTCTTTTGCATAGATGCAGAGCTAGCTCTATCAACCTGCAGCTTCACTTGCTCAGACGTGAAGTCCCAATTTTTAAGTACTATATTAGACACAGAAACTCCCCAATCCTCAAACCAAGGATTAAGATTCTCTCTTACCTGATTGGAAACTTGAGGTCTTTCAGTTGTCAACTTCGAATAGTCGACACCTACGAAAGCCAAACTTACAACTTCCTTGGACTGGTTAGCCCAATGTGCAAGCAATTGCTCTTCTCCAGTGAAGTTGTACGCTTTGTAAATTTGCTCCCAATCCAAGATGGAGGCATCATAGTTGCCGCAGATGTCTACAGTGATTTCATATCCCTCTTTTAATGCTGGGGTATATTGTATACAAAATGGCTGTTCTTGTGCCCCAGGGTACTTGTGAATATCCCGGATCAAAGGCATCTTTGTAATCCCAGATTTTCTCACACCCCCTTGAACCTCTCCCTTGAGAGTGTTGATAACGACCCACCTCTGATTCGCTGGGACAACTCTATGAGTTGTGCTGTAGCTTAACCCAAAGACGGAACAAACCAGCATCACCGCAGGGATGATCAAAAGGGCATCAGAGCGACCCTCAAAGATTAGGGAAAGCACAAAAACTACTGCCCCCAAGAACAACAAGACAAACAGCAATGTAGCTACTCCATTTGCGAAAATTTCCATCGTAATCTCCTTTTTTGTATTTTGTATATGGACTCTTGATTATATTGACAAGGGTAATACCACCCTAAAGGAGGAGTACTATCCTTGCCAATATTAATATTTATTAAGGTGCAATATTTGTAAAGACTGTTCCTTAAAAGGAAACTTTTGGTCTTAATACAACATATTATACCAAAATTGGGCTGGGGACTCAACACTATGGGCTGTCGCCTGGGAGGCTCGGGAAAAACAGATTTCTCCCTTTTCTCATTTACTTGTCTTCTACCAAATTCTGTATCCATATTGGAAAATATCTCTCCTACATATATACTAAGGTATGGATATATATAGTATCTTGATCCTCTCTTTCTGCTTCCTGATCATTTTTGGCTCTCTCCTACATTTCACACATGATTGGATAAAGAAGGGAATTCTTCTTCACATATTCTCTGCATTAAATGAAAGTACATGGGAACACATGAAGCTACTAGTTGCACCAACAATACTGGTAGGTATATTACAATATATATTTCTAAAAGAAACCTATACAAACCTCTTTAATTCCATATTCATACTACTTCTCGTAGAAGTGACCTCAATCCCCCTACTATTTGAACCTCTCCGTTTACTTCTTAAAAAAGTCCCCTTCTCTGTAACCATCCTAATATTCATACTTTCAATATTATTTGGACTACTAACTCAGTCATACTTCCTCAAGGAGAACATATATCTCTTCCCAGAAGAGATTGCTCTTCTACTCTCTCTTGGAATAGTTGGAATATTTGCTATATTCTCCTACTACCCTCCCAAGATATTTCTCTTCAAAGACCCCATTACTGGTAAATACGGAGATGTAAAGGAACATTAATTAGGTCTTTTCAAACATTTGTGATATACTCATATCCGTTTGATTAGATTTAAACGAAATAATCGCCTCATATCCATATTAGGTTAAACATTTTTATTTTCATTTACCTCTATAGAACTGAAAATAAAATTAATAAACTTAATAATGGAAAACAATTCCACAAATAAATACGCACGTAACAATCGTTACGGCAGAAGGAGACCGTCATACAGAAGTTCTTCATACAGCAATAGTAGAAGAGGTGGTGGGTACAACAAAAGAGGAAGTAGTATAAATGTCAGCCAGCTAATAGCTAAGGCTGTATTTGAAGACCTCCCAAGCATATATGTATTAGATCATAATCTTTTAGAATTTGATTTAACAAAAGAATTAAAAAAGAATATTACATACAAAAAATATACAAGCCCAACTAAGATTCAGTATGAGGCAATACCACATATTCTCAAAGGAGAAGACATTTTAGGTATTGCAAATACAGGCTCAGGAAAGACAGCGGCATTTCTCATCCCTATGATAAACAAAGGGGTGCTAGACAGTTCTCAAAGGTTTCTAATTGTAGTACCTACAAGAGAGTTAGCAATGCAAATACAGGATGAATTTTTGCAACTTGCAAGAAATACAGGTATGAGATCTGTATTAATTATGGGAGGAAACAGTATGGGGAAACAGATAGGAGTTTTGAAAAGAGATCCTCATTTTGTAATAGCCACACCAGGTAGATTGAAAGATTTAATTGGTAGAAAAGCTATTGATTTACTTAGAATAAATAATGTAGTGCTAGATGAGGTAGATAGAATGCTTGATATGGGCTTTATCGAAGACATTCGTTTTATCATTTCGAAGTTAAATGAGAACAAACAATCTCTTTTTTTCTCAGCCACTATGAACAGAAAAAGCGAGGAGATTGCCAATACTCTACTTAAGAAACCGGTAAAGATACAGATAGAGGAAGAATCCAAAGGAAAGAATGTTGATCAAGATGTAATACGTTTAAAAGAAGGGGAGACGAAGTTTGATGTGTTGTACCAATATATTAACAAAGAGGAATTCAAGAAGGTATTGATATTTACTAGAACTAAAAGACAGGCAGATGCTCTTTCAAATAAATTAATTGAAAAAGGAATTAAGGTTAATGCATTGCATGGGGATAAAAGACAGTCGCAAAGATCAAGAATTATCGATTCATTTAAGAAAGATTACGTAAATATCTTAATTGCAACAGATGTGGCATCTAGAGGGTTGGATATAAACAATATTACACATGTCATTAACTACGATATGCCCGAAAACTATGATGATTACATTCACAGAATAGGTAGAACAGGAAGAGCTGGGAAAAAGGGGTATGCACTTACGTTTGTTTAAAGAGAGAAAGTAAGCAATTCTTTAGTTGGTAGAAATACCAAATGATTTCTCTAAAGTCAAAGAATTCTTTCCTAGTTTCCACTCTCTAATTACTGGTCCTACTAAATCCTCAATATGGTCATAGTATGCTGTAACTAGTTTTACATCTCCAGCTGTGTTGTAATACAAACCAATACTCATGGAACTCTCAACTGACCATGATTGGAGAAGCTCGTTTTGAAAACTAAAAGGTGTTAATTCTGCTTCGCCATCTTCTAACCTGTATATGAAAATATCATCAACCTGTCCTCCACGATAGCCCCCTAATGCAAGAATCTCTAAACCCTCTATTGTACTATTGCGCGGAGAGTATACAACCAAATCTACATATGATGGTGTGGACTTACCTACTCCCCATGGAACAAGGTTGAATCTCACATCAGAACGAATTAATTGATCGTTGTATTTTACCTTACAACCGTAGGGGTCTTCTGGGACTATAACCATAGAGTCTATCTCGGGACAATCCAATTCCAACCTGTATCCCCCTCTAAGAATCCATGTGTCACTTACTTTGTTTCTTTCATTCGTAAGGTAGTATTTGGGAGATGATATGAATTCGTATTCTCTTTCGAATCCATCTATTACTCCATTCCAATTAAGAATGTACTCTTCCACCCCATATGTTGACGTTAATCTTGTAGAATCTTCTTGTAGCTCTCTTTTTGATTTGTTTACTCTCGTTTGAAGGTTTGTAATTTTCGTACTTTGTATACCTATTACTGTTATCAATATTAATATTGATATGAGAAAGAGAGACATGTTTATTTCCTTTTTGAGAAATTTTGATGTGTTCATTTCTGTAATATACTTGTTAAGATCAAAGAAGGCAAGATAGAGAGAGCTAAATCTTCACTGTAAGCTTTTTGTACTATATCTCTATCTCATATTATCTCCCACATGACATTTTCCTTTCTAAAGCCCTTTCTCAATATTTTCTTTGTATTTTTTCTGTATTATTTATTTAATTTCTGTAATATCCCCGTATTATTTCAAATTGACAACCAAATATCCCTATGCAACAATATGCATATTAATTTAGGGATATACATTA
Organism: Candidatus Dojkabacteria bacterium; assembly: GCA_012513575.1. Classification (GTDB taxonomy): domain Bacteria; phylum Patescibacteriota; class Dojkabacteria; order SC72; family SC72; genus UBA5232. Next base: position 128,374 of record JAAZBX010000002.1, on the reverse strand, counting down.
ATGGTTAAAAATATATTAAAAATCTCTACCTTTGTATTTTTCTTTATACTCCTTTTACCACTACACTCTTTTGCGGAACAAAAAAATATTCTTTCCCAATTACCTACAGATGAAGAGATCGATTTACAGATGGAAGAAACAAAAAAGCTAATGGAGGAGAATCTTGAAAAAGCCAAAGAGCAAGCTCCTGATACTGGAGAAACATACGAACTGTTTGAAGAGAAAATGGACGAGTTTGATACTCAGAGAGAAGAGATTCAAGGTGATATCGAGGACATTTCTAGAATGGTTGATGATGCCCCCGTAAAGAATATTGAGGACGGTATTGTGGCAGTCTTTGGAAGTATCTTTGTCTTTCTTGGAATATTGATACTCTTTGGTCTTCTTGCATTTGGAGGAATAATCCTCAACATTATTATGCTAATTGATTGTAACAAAAGGGAATTCCAAGACAAAACTCTCTGGATGGTAATACTAATCGCTGGTACACTCATGGGGTTTGGGATAATCCCAGGAATACTTTACTACTTCCTAGTTAAGAAGAAATTAGGACCCGTACAAGAGCCAGAGCCTAAGACTAAATAACTCCTACTCTATACAGCAATCCACAGCGTTTTTTACAACGTCTCCAATTTTACTCCAAAAATCATTCTTCTTTGCTTTTTTCTTCTTCATTTCCTTCTTCATTACGCCTCTTTAACTTCACTTAGATTAATAACTCCCATATTCAAAGCCCAAAACAGAGAATACAAGTTGTATGCTTTCTCAAACATATCGTAGGCCTCCTTGTTCTTTCCTCTTCCCAAGCATTTAGTACCATATTCCATAAGTCGGTAGCTACTTGCAAGAAGATGCTTAGAAATACACCATACCTCTCCCTCATACTCTTTGATAATTTTCTTAAGCAATCCCTTCCTCATATCTCTTACCTCATTTAGAAGTTCATAATACTTACTATTTCCTGTTTTCCCGCCACTAAAGAACAAATGCTCTTCGATTGAAATGAGGTTCATGATTGCAATAGACAAATCTTCATCGGCAGACAAATCAAGCTTCTCATCTTTTTTTAAAGCATCATACTTCTCAACCAATTTGTTCACATCCTCGGCAGTTACTTTTTTTCCTTTTGGCATAAACAAAAAAAGTCAATTTAAGTCTAATAGTATACTATTAAATACAAGATAATTGTAGTCAACCACAACGCTCCAACAGGTATTACAACTTTTTGATAAGGGAAATATACTTGGTCCTTGTTTTTACTCTTGAGGTAAAAGTGTAATCTCCCCGAAGCAAAAAATACAACACTCCCAATTACTACCCCTAGCAAAACCTTGTCTATTCCAAACATTTTGTTAAAAGGATGACCAATAATACCTGCCATCTTTAGAGGTATGAGAGTTAGAGCAAACATTAACGTTGCAGCACCAAAAGCCCAATATGTCTCAGTGTGCTTCTTTGCAATCTTTTTAGATTTTAGCCATTCGAAAAGCCACATACTACTAGAAACAAGAAGACCTCCGACCCAAAGTCCTACAATTAGATCATCTATACCCAATGATCTTGAGAATCCTACTCCTGCGCCCACAGCGATGGTACATAGTGGACATATGGCGTATGTTTTGGAAGCAAAAAACAAAGGAGCTAGCAAAAACAATATTAAGGTGTATACCTTTTTTGATTTTTTTGCATCTTTCTTTCTGCTTGTCTTCATATTCTGTCTGTAGTATCCGAACAAAACGAGCACAACAAGAAAAAGAGATACAATTCCAATCATTATCTCTGTATTTCTTTTGCCTTCAACCAAATCTATTTCCTCAATTGAGCCATTGACATCTTTTCCTTCAACCATACCGTTTAGTTTTTCCATTATGGGGTCAACTCCTTGATAGCATTTTCCATCAACAAAAAGCATTGGAATCCCCGCTTGCTGAGGATTAATATTACACTCTTTAATTTTTTCCTCAAACTTAGGTAAGTTCTCCTTGTTTTCCTGTAGCTCAATTTCAACAATATCTATCTTCTCATCTAGTTTCTCTTCAGAAATTTTTTCTCTTACTGTATGACAGTATGGACATGTGACCCCCCAAAAAAGAGTTACTTGCTCCTTTGCAAAAGAAGGAATCGGAAAAAGCAAAACAAAAAGAATTCCTATGAGTAATTTTTTCAAATGAATGCTGTAAAAAATAATATAGCTTATTATTTTACCATATCCCAAATTTTTAATTTGGGTTATACTGAAATAATAAAATTATATTAAATATTTTATGGACGAGAATTCAAATAATACTCCTTTGGACGGTACGATTGTTAAGGAGAATAATCAAGTAAACATAGCTGGGGAGGAAGCAATTGCCGAGGTTGAGAAGAAGAAGACAAAGGGTAATAAAGGGTTAATGGTAATAATCTTCATATTGTTTTTTGCTGTTATTGCAATGGGAACTTACATCTTTATTAAGGAAGGATACTTTACAGAAAAGAACCCCACCAATACTATAGAAGAAGAGGAAGAAAAGAAAGAAGAAGAAACTGTAAAGGAACCTGAATTAGTAAAATTTCAAGGTGAGTATCTTACCACAGAAATACCACAAGGATGGAGTATTAAAGAGTTTAAAAATGGGGAAGAAAGCGACATGGTTACCGAAGGGGTTCAGTATAGTGGGTTGACAAAATTTGAGATCTCTCACGAAAGCAAGAATATCTTTAGACTTGAAATACTTGATGGGGTTGGGAGTGTAGGATGCTCTCAAATTGTTCTTTTTAAAGACTCCCCAGAAGACTTTGAAGAGAAACAGAATCAACAAAATGAAGAAATCGGAATACAAGCTAATGTCCTTGACTATACAGACACAAAATATTCTGAGATCTCTCTGTTTGGTACAGAACTCAGAAGAGTTGAAACCAAAGTATTCTATGATACTGATAGAAGTACTAATACTTTTGAGGCTCAATGTGAAAGTAACTGGTTAGTACTAAAAGGGCTTGAAGAAGTAAGTCCTGTGCCACTTTTTAATGTGTGGATTTCTCAAGATGCAAGTGAAGAGGAACTTACTGCTTTAGATTCAATTCTTGGAAGTTTAGATTTTGCTAAGTAAGAATTCTTTACAATTGACACACTCTCGATTACCTCGTATATTAAATATGTACTTAATTTTATTTAATATATTTTTCTATGAGTAGAAAAAGATACGAGGGCTTCTCACTTATCGAGATCCTTGTTGTTGTAGCATTGATCATCATTCTTGCTACAATAACAATTGTTGCTATCAATCCTGGAAAGAACTTCAAGGATACTAGAAATGCACAGAGGAGCTCAGATGTGAACTCAATCCTAAATGCGGTTACACAGTACACAACTGATAGGAATGAGCTCCCAGAAGGAATAAAATCATGTGACGATGTTGATGGTCCTTCATCGATTGGTACGGAGGGTATTGACCTCACAATTCTAACAGCTGAGGATCAAGACTACATTGTCTCAATCCCAACAGATCCAACAAATGGAACAGATGCTATTACTGGCTACACAATTTGTACAGTAGGTACAAGGATTCAGATTGCTGCTCCAAGGGCAGAGGGAAAAGTAATTTCAGTAAGAAGATAGGTTCTTACTAGATAACGTGTTTTGTGTATTTAAAGTGAATATCAGATAGCTCTTAGCTGTCCTAGGGTTATGATTGAACTACTAGAATTAATGGATGATGTGCTCAAGAAGAAGATTAATATATCTGACTTTCTTGATGCTTTAATCCTAGATGCCCTAAAGAGCAGAGCTTCTGATATTCACATAGAGTCAAAAGAAGACAATGCACTTTTAGTACGATACAGAGTTGATGGTGTACTAAGAGACACAATTTCCATTGGCCCAGAATTAAAAGAAAGCTTACTCTTTATTATCAAAGTAAGAGCTAAGTTAAGAACAGATGTTCATCTAACACCTCAGGATGGAAAAATTCCTTTTGAATTCAAAAAATCCTTAATCGATGGAGAACCAATATCCAAGGAAGAGAACGAGAAAGAGGAAGAAGAAAAAGAAGCAGAAGAGACAAAAGAGGAAGAGAAGCCAAAAAAGAGCAGATGGGGTAAAGACGAAGAAAAAGAGAAAGAAAAGGAAATCAAAAAGACATTAAACCGTTTAGAGGCATTTCAATCTCTAGAAAAAGACACATACAATGTTGATGCAAGAGTATCAATATTGCCTGTGACTTTTGGTGAGAAAGTTGTAATAAGGTTGCTCACTCAAGCCAATAAGTCGTACTCTATGTCTGATTTAGGTTTCAGTAACCATGATTTAGAATTCCTAGAAAAATCATACAGACAACCGTACGGACTCATCCTCATAACTGGCCCAACTGGAAGTGGGAAAACAACAACCCTCTACTCTATCCTTAAAATTCTAAACACTAGAGAGGTTAACATTACCACTATTGAAGACCCTGTTGAATACAGTATCGATGGTGTAAACCACATACAGATAAATGTGAAAAGTGATTTAACATTCGCCACAGGATTAAGGTCTATTCTAAGACAAGATCCAAATGTAATCATGGTCGGAGAGATTAGAGACACTGAGACCGCAAGAATTACTGTAAACTCAGCATTAACTGGCCATCTAGTTCTCTCTACTCTTCACGCAAATGATTCCGTAAGTGCCATCCCAAGACTTGTGGATATGGGGATTGAGCCATTCCTGATAGCCTCTACATTGAATATTGTTGTAGCTCAAAGACTTGCAAGAAGACTTTGTAAAGAGTGTAAAAAAGAGTATGTACTAGAAAAAGATGAAGAGAACAAAGAGTTACTTAAATTACGACCTGACCTACAGAAATTTGTTAAACCCTCTCAAAAACTTTACAAAGCTGTAGGCTGCGAGAAATGTAACAACACTGGATACTCTGGAAGAGTCGGAATCTATGAGTTGTTGTATATAGATAAACCTTTAAGGGACACCATTATTTCTAACCCTTCAATGGATGCAATTCTGACAACAGCTAAAAAGGGTGACTTCAAACTCATGGTTGAAGATGCAGTAAGTAAATTAACAGATGGTATGATAGATATAAAAGAATTAATAAGAGTTATTGCAATAAAAGATTAATGAAAGAAGAAAAGGAACAAACTAAAAAAGAAGAATTAGTGGAAGAAGTTAAAAAGGAAGAAGCCGTTAAGACCAAAGAGACAATAGGGGAGGAAAAAACAAGCCAAATTCAGATAGAGGACAAGAAAAAAGCTAAGCTACTAAAAACTTTACAGAGTTACAAGATTAAAGTCCCTACACTACTAATTTCAATTAAATCCCTAGCTGCCCTATTAAAAGCAGGAATCCCATTGTCAGAAACGATTGAGACCATCTCTGGACAATCAAGTGATCAAAATTTAAATAAGATATACGACTATATATCCAACGAAGTAAAAAAAGGCGTAAGTTTGGCTAAAGCTATGAATCTATTTCCGAAAGTATTCCCAAGAACAATATCCTCTGTTGTCGAGGCTGGAGAGAAAGGTGGCTCCTTAGAAAAAAACTTAATATTTGTTGCGGAGACAATTCAAAAAGAATGGGAGATAAACAAAAAACTCAAAGGAGCAATTATCTACCCAGTCATAATTGTGGGAATGACTCTAATGGAATTTCTTGGAATGATCTTTATCGTTCTTCCTAAACTTGAAACAATGTTTGAGGCTTTTGAGAATATTCCTAAATTCACTCTCTTCATAATGAGCGCCTCAAAGTTCATTAGAACAAATTGGATGTATATATTTGCAATATTAGCAGTCATTATTACCTTAATTATTCTTTATCTTAAAACAAAATCTGGTAAAAAATTCCTCGGATGGCTTGCAATACATTTCCCAATCCTCAAAAAACTCTTTATCGCAAACATTCTTGCTTCCTTTTCAAGGACATTAAGCGTCCTTCTAGCAAGTGGAATTCCTCTAGAGCAATCAATGGAAATCGCTTCTGCCACGACAAGTAATTCCATCTATGCAGGGATCTTAAAAGAAATACACCAAAGTATCCATGATGGGAAAGATCTCTCCATCTCACTTGCTGAATATCCTAAATATTTCAACACCTCTTTCGTAAAAATGGTGGATATCGGTGAGGTAAGTGGCTCTTTGGAAGATAATCTCATGTACCTTCACGAATTCTACTCAGAAGAAGTAACTGAAATGAGCAACAATATTGTTACATTCGTAGAACCTCTTCTTCTAATTTTGGTAGGAGCAATAATTGGGGGTCTGGGAATTACTGTTCTCATGCCAATCTATCAATTAATGGGTACTATCAATGGTTAGGAAAAAATTAAAAACAAAAGATTTGAAAGGCTTCTCTCTCCTTGAAATTATCCTTACTCTGGGGCTTTTACTTCTAATTTCGGCATTAACATTCCCTACAACTCTTGGAAATGTCCAAAAATCAAAGATAAAGGGGTACGCTTCTCAGATAGCTTCCGATATCTACTATCAACAACAAAGAGCAAAAAGCAAAAATATCTCAACAGGGATATATTTTACCAACGGAAGATATTACCTTTTTGATGGGGACTCCTTTGATACAGGAACAGAAAAAGACGAAAAAGTTCTTCCTAAAAACACATATATTTCTTCAACAGCATTAACAACTGATAACTCAATTCTCTTCCCAAATGACTCTTTCAAGCCAGTATCTTTTGGAAACATATATGTTGGAATAGGTTCGCAATCAGTTAAAGTAAGTATAAATGAGGAGGGGTTGATAGAATATGAATAAAAAGAAGAAAAAATTGGAAGGTTTTAGCTTAACTGAGATAGTTCTCTCTATTGGACTTTTTGCGGTTATATCTTCTTTTCTGATTTTCTTGATGGTAGATGCCACAAGAGCATATGAAAATATTGAGAAAAGGACAAATGCTGCAAATTTAACGAGGGATATATACTCCGCTCTAAAATTTGTTAAATCTGAGGAGTGGTTTGGTATTTCCAAAGAAACAGATGGAGGAGAAAGGCATATCGAGTTTGTTGACGGAACGTACAGTATAGCTGAGGGTCCTGGAGTTCAAAATTCTTTAAACTACTTTTTTACCATCTCGTATGCCTACAGAAATAACTTGGGGGAGATAGTCAGCGAGGGTGGCACGCTAGATCCTCATACAAGAACTGTAGATATTAATATCCAATGGAGAGATAGATTGGGGAAACTTTACACACTTACTCCAAAGCTATTTTTAAATGACTGGAATATTAATTCAGTTGTATTTACTTCAAAAGCAGATTTTGACCTAGGGACATATACCGATACCCTAGCACAAGAGACATATGGAGGAGAATTAAGGCTTGCCCCCCAAAGGTATTTTGATTGGTGCAGGCCATCTCTTAGTACATATGCTTTTGACCTGCCAGGACAAGGTGTAGCAAAAACAATTTCTACCCATGGGAATACCATATATATGGGAACAGGGGACAACGCTTCAGGTCTCTCTTTTGTAAAGGCGACAGTAACAGAGAATTCAAATGGAGAACCAATATTAACAGTAAATGGGAATGTCGATCTTGGAAAAACCAATGATATACAAGCTCTCCCTGATGGATATGCATTAATTGGGTCAGACACAAACTCAAAGGAGGTGTCTATCATAAGTACAAATATTTCTCCCTATCAGGAGGTCGGATGGTATGATTTGTCTGGGAATGTTGATGGCCAACATGTCGCAGGATATGGGAATATTGGATTTGTAAGTTACAGAAACAATGTAACACTCTTTGATATTACAGTAAAAACAGGATCAAGAAGTACATTAAGATCTGTTTCTGTAGGAGGCGGAGGAGCTTTGGTAACTGATTTGTATGTTGATGAAAATTTCATGTATGTCACTGTAAGTGGTGATACTTACAACCTAAAAGTTTACACTTATTCTCCCACAATTACGCTAGTAGGCAAAGCAAATTTGGGAAGCATTACCCCTACTGCCCTCTTTATCTCCCTAGACAAGAACAAAGCATATGTAGGGACAAGCACAAATGCTGGACACGAATTCTATGTCCTTGATATCTCAAACAAGTATACAGAATACCCACTTGTTTTCTCATACGAACTAGGGACACTTGCTGTAAGCTCAATTACTGCGGTAGAGAACAGAGTTATGATTGGAGGAGAGGGTGGGTATGGAAACCCAGACTACATTGTACTTGATATCTCCACAGGGACCTCAGCCACTCAATGTGGGCAATTGAGTATCTCAACATCAATCAATTCCATGGATTTAGTAATTCTTGGAGAACACCTTTACACATATGTACTTACATCAGATTCAACAAATGAGCTCAAAGTAATTGAAGGAGGAAACGGAGGCGGAGGAGACGATGGTTATGGATATCTTCCTTCTGGTCAATATCTGTCAAAAATTTTAGATACTACCTCCGAAACTGCCACTTTTTACACTTTAACTTTAGATACCGAAATTCCAGTAGGTTCTGAATTAAAAATTCAACTAAGGGCAAGCTCCTCAGCTACAATGGAAGGAAGCACTTGGGTGGGACCAGACAACACCCCGGATACTTACTACTCAACCACAGGCATTTACTACCTTACTGCTCCACTCCATGGAAGATATTTCCAGTACAAAGCTGACTTTGTTTCAAATACGGATACAACATCTTTACTTAAGGAACTCTCTATTAGCTATGAAAAGTAACAAATTAAAAGGATTAACATTGTTTGAAACGGTTCTCTACATAGGGCTTACTGCTTCAATCATGATAATAATTGTTTCATTCATGCTCTCCGCACAAGAATCAAGCCAGAGAACAGCAAGTAGAGTTCTTGCCCTGCAATCTTCTTCTTTCGTAATCCAGCATATACAGGACACATTCAGCAAAACTTTAAGTATTAATACAACCAATACAATATTTAACAACGACTCTGGAGTTCTCTCAGTAATGCTCAAAGATGGGGAAAAGATATATCGTTTGGAAAATTCTAGAATCCTTTACAACTCTATTCCCATTACACCAAGTAATATACAAGTAATAAAGATGTATCTTGAACCAGTGACAAATCGAAAAAATGAAGTAGTTGCAACAAAGATAACTGTTGAGATTGTATCGGGAAGCAAGTATAGCCAATCAAAAACGATAAGTTTTTTAGCAATAATTAGATAACAATGAAAAAAGGATATATTGCACTAACAACCGTATTAATAGTATTACCAATCCTTCTTCTAACAGGAATTGATTTAGTTTACAAAAATATTGGACTACTCCTTACAAGCAAAATGACCTATGACAGTAACATACTCCAAATAAATGCTGAGACCTGCCTTGAAGAAAGTGTATACAAAATTAAAAGAGACCACCTCTTTGTTGGAGTATTCTCAATGACTCAGGAAGGTTGGAGTTGCAATTCAATAATAGCTGAGAAGGTTGGAGAACCTGGAGTTAAACTTTTGAGCATAACAGCAACAGATGATTCAGATAATTATGTAAATATCCTAAAAGAATTAAATGTTAATTCGGACCCATTTGAAATTTCAAATATTTAAAGAGAAATTAAAAATCGAAGAGATCATAAGTATCACAGTATTTATTCTAGTACAGCTTTTTGCAAGCTTTAAAGTCCTTCTCAATTCCACCTGTTCTTTTAAAACAGTATTTATCCTTTTGATTCTTCTTCTCATATTTACCCTGCTCCTCTTTCTCGCATTAAAGGATTTCAAAACGATGGAGGTAGATCAAAAGGTGTCTCTTTATCTAATTATCACCCTCTTACTTTTGAATGTCTCTTTTTTTCTAGTTAAAGGAAGTACTTGGGGACTTGAAGTAACAAGAAATTACTTCTATCTCCCTTATGAGAATTTAATTGGAGCTATTATATTAGGTCTGATATTTCAATTGATTGTTGTAATTACTAAAGAGAAAGGACTAGGACAAGGAGATGTTAGGATTGCAATTATCTGTGGTCTTTTAATTGGGAGTAGTAATTTAATACTTTGGCTATATATTACTATCTTTACTGCTTTAATCTATGGTTTGATACTTGCTTACAAGAAAAAGAGGTTTAAGGGATTAAAAATACCCTTTGTTCCATTTATGGTGCTTGGTATTATCGTTGTGCTACTTCTTTCGCTTTAATCTATTCCTCCTTTGTCCCTTCTTTGATTCCTTTTGCAATTTCTTTTCCTACTTCGCCCAATGAAGGCGCAATCTTTTCCAAACCTTCCTTAGCCACAGGCATACTCTGCTGTACTGAGAAAGCTGAAATCTCTCTTCTCTTGGAAAAGAGAAATACCATGAAAGAGACTACAAATGATGCAAAAATGATAAAACCACCTATCATATAGAAAGGAGAGTATTTTACTTTCTTTACAATTGAATCCGACTTCTCTTTAAAATCTTCAAAAACCTTCGATTCTTCAAATGACCCAACTCTTAAACTGCCTAACTTTATATCTTTCTCCTCTATTTGATTTGAGAGTCTGTAGTATTCCTCAGAAAAGCCGTTTTGTGTAAATTCTTCAGCCTTTTTTGCTTCTAAAGGAGCTATTTCATTTTCTAAAGCCTGAATCTCTGCCTTAATATCCTCTTCACTTTTCTCTTCTTCCTTCACAACTGCTGGTGTTGTTTTTTCATTGGATTTGAAAAATCCATACGCTATTAATCCTCCCCCTATTAAGAGACCCAATATTAATATGACAATTGATATTTTAGATAACTTTTTTACAACTTTTTGATATTTTTCCTCGTTGAGATATTTTTTATCTTCCATTTAGATTAATATTAATTTATTAGTTTAATATACCTAAATTATTGGCTTTATACAATTAAAGGCAGGATAGACGTTGACGGTGAAGGAATAAAGATATATGATTTTTTTATTAAATTAAACAATAATTAAATGGACCAAGAGGAAACAAAAAAAACGATAAAAGCTATCGGATGGATTGTTTTTATTATCTCTATAATTTTCCTACTTAGGCAGATAGTCTTTATCGCCGGGCAATTTATATACTACGATGTATATACTTCTGAGAGCATATCTACAATAGATATTGTCTACTTCTCTGCTTCTATTTTTGTTTCCATCGGAATATTTATATTTGGGAACAAGCTTAGAAAAGACAAACTTGAAACTCCTAAAAGTACAGAGAAAATATTTATTTACTCAATAATACTTACAATTGTTGCTATTATTGCTGAATTTCTGATGTTTGATGATTCTTTGCCAATTATCCCAATCTTACTAGTTCCTGTTTTGATAAAAGGGCTTATAGATGTAAAAAAGTTAATTACAAAAGAGAAATAGTTTCCACATTTAAATCTTTACAATGTGGAGACGATGGGAATTGAACCCATGTCCAAAAGTGTCATCTAGCACCATATACAAACATATCTACTCTTGTTTAGTAAGACATACCTAAAAGATTAGACAAAAAGTACATCTCCTCAGTTATATTTTTCAATCTACTACCCTACTGACCTGATAGAAGACCATACCCTAATAACGACTGTCTTACATCCCTCATTAGGGAAAAGGATAAAAGACATTAACCGAAATTAATCAGTTAAACTTATGCAAAGTTATAGTTATAAAGTGGAGCTGAAACAGCTGCTTTTAACTGCTCTGCAAAAGCGACGATTTTATTTTTTACACTTATAATGTGTGTTAAGAATAACGAACTTAACAAACGGTTTGTGATAACTAGAATCAAGCTTCTGTCGATAGCCTGACGTCCCCATATTTGTAAAGAACATTAGTATTATACCATTTTTTCAAATTTCACTCAACCAGAACTTTGTCTAAGTTAGTTTCTTTTCTCAAAATATTTATCAAACTTATCCATAAATTCTGAGAATGGCATCTTGAAAATAATATCTCCATCCTTAGGACCCTCTATTGGATAAGAATCAAATCCATTTGGTGTATCAAAACCCTCTGGATCAACAAATATAATTTGAAGACCCTTCTCTCTTGCTTGTTTTTGAACCATTCTCCTATCTGCATGAGAACCAAAACAAATTAATGATTTTGCTTTTGGATCAAAATCAATCTTTGGTAAATACCTCTTTTTGTCATATATTCGCAAAATAAATTCTGGAATATCTAATCTCTTAACTAACCTATCAAAATTGTTGTTGTATACAGTTCCTACAAACAAACCTTTGTCATAATACTTTTTAAACTTCAAATATGCATCAGAGTGTTCAGATGTAAGACATAGAATGGGGACTCTTGAAAACTTTTTATACATCTCAAGAGGATTCTCGATAATTTGCAATATCAAATAATCCATATCAGCGAAGTAGAATTTGTGAGTTAGGTGATTCTGAACTTTGTAAGTCTCGTGCATTCCATGTAGAGGAGGAATTCCAACCTCAATTGATGGCCCACAACCCATTTCCACCTGTGCGGGGAGATACTTCTCTATCAATTTTACATCAGTTGCATACAAAGGATTCTCCCTTTTATCTGGAATTCTAAACATCTTTGTAGAATGTTCCCACATTCTGTCATAGTGACTTTCAAACTCATTTCCCTCAGAGTAAACAAATATGTCTAATGAACGATAGCCTGCGGGGAACGAGACATTACCTTCTTTATTTTTGGGATGATCATCAAAATACTTAAATTCAATCAACAGATTCTCTTTCTTGTAAAGACCTTTCTCTGCTTCTACGAAACCGTTTTTCTTTAATGCCTCATATATCTTGTTTGCGTATATCTCAAGTTCATTACTTGGTAACGTATTCGAAACACAAAGATAAGCATCTGCTACCGCAAGATATTCTTTCTGTCCCTCCGTTAAGACTGTATAGTGGTCTACAAAGTGAACATACCTTTGAACATGAATTTACCATCCTCTTCTACAAAATACTTGTTAAATCTTTCCTTTTGCTCTTTTGAAATCTCTAAAACTTTTAGGGGGAACATATTTAATTAATATTAAATTAATCCCCCATTATATCACCACAAAGGAAAACTACTACTTTCTTCGACTGTACTCCCACATACCAATAGCTGTTGCGACTGAAAGATTCAAAGAGTCTATCTTCTCTGAGTGTGGAATATATATACTCTCTCCGAAATCTTTGAAACCGGCATCTAATCCCTTACCCTCATTCCCCTGCACAAATGAAAAAGGTTCTTTAAAATCAATATCAAGAATATTCTTTGCTCCATCCAACATAAAGGGATACAAATTGTGTGCCTTGTAAGCCTCTGTATACCCCTTAAAACTCTCAAAATACTTAAAGTTGATTCCAAACAACGCCCCCATCGTAGACCTGACAACAAGAGGATCAAAAATATCTACACCTGGTTTAATAATTGCAAGATTTCTAAAATCAAAACCAATCATTGTTCTAATTATTGTCCCTAAATTACCCGCATTACTTGGATTTACAAGAACAATATGGTTCTCATTCTGTTCTAAAATACATTCATATTTCTCAAAAACACCCACCACATATGTATTCTCTTTATAAGCTATCTTGTCAATCAATCGGTTATTTTCTTCAAATGAAATATTTTCTTTTTTACAAATCTCTGAAATTTCAGATATCCCATCACTTTGTAATCCCTCACTCTTAACAAAAATCTTAAGTACTTTCTCCTTTCGGTATTTTAAAAGATCAAGTACAGGATATGCACCAAATGCATACGAAAAATCATACTTCTTTTGATATCTTTTTAATTTTGGTAATTGCATTTATTCTCCTTTCTTAAATTTTCCCTCTATTATCTCATTTCTAAGTTCATTTGCATAACCAAGAAGAAGAGCGATATATGCAAAGACTTGGGAGAATATTAGTGGAAATACTTTACTGTTAATGCCGTGAAAAATTGCTATTAAGGAAAGAGTGCAAGAAAAAATATTCCAGTAAACAAAATCATTCAAATACCAATACTCCTTTGAAAAGAGCTTTCTCCTGTTACAAAAGAGTGAAATCATTACCAAAGAAATAGAAAGTAGAGAGGGAAGGAAGAGAAGAGAGGTTGCTTCTTTGAAAGAGAAAATCTCTTCAGAAGGGACGATCTGATTAAGAAAAACAAACATAGGAATGATTGTCAAAAATACTAAGGTTTGAATTGTCCAGTGTGTTTTATCTATTTCTTTTTTCATCTTGTATACGGAGAGAGAGGGATTCGAACCCCCGGTTTGGAAAACCAAACAAAGCTTTTCGAGAGCTTCCCTTTCAACCACTCAGGCATCTCTCCAATATCCATCATTATACCACGGAAATCTAAATGCTAACTAACTCCCTTTCCAAATTTCTCCTTGCATCCTGTTCAAATTCTAAAAACATTTCATCTGTGTAAAATATTCTTGGTTTTGAAAGAATTGATTGGAGAAATACTCTTCTACCATTCTTGAATACTTCACTAGGAATTTCAGAATACTCTTTTTTAATTCTTTCAAATATCTTGCTGTATTCCTCAAAACTACCTCCCAAAGACATAAGGTCTGAATCTAAAAAGATTTTGGTGTCATAATTAGAATGTTTTGCCGTAATCTCGTGCTTTTTCGTAAGAAGAATTAAATCTGCTACTTTCTCAACAAGATCTTCAGATACTCCTAAATCGGATAGTCTTTTTCTAGCGAAATCGGCACTTCTTTCTTCATTTTTACTGTCATGGATATCATAAATACAATCATGAAACCAAACAGCTAGCTGAATAGATACCCAATCTTCTATTCTGTCTACTCTTCTTTCTAAAAAAGAAAGCATTCTCTCAATATGCTTCAAATTATGGTAATATCTACCCTCCTGTTCATACATTTCTTTTAATTCAGAAAACAAGAATTCAATCTCTGTTTTCTGCAAATCCATTCCAACAAACAAATGGGAAAAGTTTTTCCTTAATTTCTCGATATTTAAATTCTTTTGAACTTTTTTCATTCAGAAACTTTAACGTTAGATTCTCTCTAATGGAACATATTCTCCAAAGGAAAGAACATCAACTTTGCTTAGTTTCTTTCTAATATCCCTGTACAGAAGTTTCTTTTGAAGAATTACAAATATTGGGTCTTTGTCCTTCTCATTACAAAGTAATACTAATGCTTTAGGGAAGTTCAATTTTGTTTGAACAAGCAGAGTATACATATTTCCCTTTTTACAAAAGTAGAAATCTTCAAGCATATACCATTCATACAGTTTCCCAACAGTTTCTATCCCCCTTGCAGTAATTTTATGTTTTGCAATTAAAGGTTTGGTACTACCAGCAGCATATATTACAAAAAGGACAGAAATTATTGCAGCAATAAGATAATATTTACCAAGAACAGCAAGAAGGGAGATAAAGAGAAGTGAAATAACAACAATGATTAAAAAGTTCTTGCTTTGAAGCTTGATCTGATACCTTTCTGGAGCGGACCATTCAAAAAGTTTAATATTTTGGACAACCTTCTTTTTCTGAACAGGATCTTCTTTTAATTTCGCTTTGCCTTCTACAATATCTCTCCTTCTTTTGTTTTTTTCCTCTTTAATAGCTTCTTTCTTTGCATTCTCAATACTTTGCTCCTTATCTCGAAGAGCTTTCTCTCCTGTTAAGAAATCTGCTAATTTTTCCATGCTGTCATTTTCCATATTTCTTGGTTTATCATACCACAAAAAAGAGTAACAGTAGAACAACAAGGATTCCAATACCCCAAGGGAAGCTGATTATGTGGAAGATGTGTAACGCGAAAACAACAAGAATACCTAAAGAAATGAAGAGGGAGAATTTAACACTTTCTCTGATTCTTAATTTCTCGGGCATTTCTTTCTTAAATATTTTGTATGAATGATAGAAAATCAAATTTAAGAGAGAGAGAAGTGAGAGAAGAGAGAAGGTTACAAATACAAACAAGTTACTCCAATTTACTTCATGCAAAGAAACAGTTGGAAGGAAGGTTTGGTTTTGAAATAAATAATACAAGAAGCTTACGCTAAAGCCTAAAAGAAAGAAAAAAGTAAAAGTAAATTTCATAAATGTTCGTTTACTAGGATTTAATTATACATATATATAAAATTAAGCTTTGCCTATTAATTTTACACTTTTTGCGAATGAATATCTTAATTATAGAGAATTCTTCCACTCTTTCACAGATTATAGAAAAAACTCTTGATTCATACGGATATAAAGTGACTTTAGATAATGAGAATTTTGGTAGTAAGGTATACGTCAAAGATGGGATTTTTGAGTTTGTAATATTAAACACAAAACTTTCAGGCAACAAGAGCGAGGAAATACTTTCTTACATAATTAAGCATTGCCCTAAAACAAAAGTTTTGGGTGTTTGTAATAATGGTGGTTGGCCTGAGAAAGTGAATTTTCTAAACCATGGAGGAGATGATGTCCTTACATATCCTTTTCCTATGCAAGAGTTATTAGCAAGAATTCAATCAGTAAGCAGAAGACCTAAATCGTATATAGATAACAACCTTTATCTTGGAAACTTAGTCTTGGATACTAATAGCAAAAGCATACAAAAGGGAAATGAGGATATTGAAGTTAGGAATAAGGAATATGACCTATTTGAGTATTTGGTAAGAAATAAAGACAGACCAATTTCAAGGTGTGAATTGCTCGATCATGTTTGGGACTATAGAGAGTATATAGGTTCAAACACAATCGATGTGCATATAAACAGACTGAGAAGTAAACTTGAAGACAGAAATGTCATTGAGACAGTACATGGTATAGGATACATTGTTAGAGACAGAAAACCTAAAGAATGACTATAATTGGACTCCAAAGAGAATTGTTATATAATATATACACAAACTCCCCATATATTTTATTTTTGATGATATAGATATGGAAACTTCGGAGTTAGAACAAGAACTAAGTACTCCTGATTATGTTAAGGAATACCATGAGATTCCAGCTCTCAGGGAGGATAAAGAGATTACTTTAAAAGTCGTTAAGAAAATAGGAACATTCTTAGAATATGCTTCAGAAAGATTAAAAAATGATAGGGAAGTTGTGATGACTGCAATTACAAGCGAGGCAGAAGGTTTAATATCACCATGGGAAATACTAAATGGCAAAGCTTTACTATTTGCTTCTGATGAGTTAAGAAGTGATAGGGAGTTTATGATAGAGGTACTTCAAAAAAATCCAAATGCTTTAGAATATGCGACAGATGAATTAAAAAATGATAAAGATATTGTCACTGAGGTAGTTGAAAGTTATGGTTTTGCTTTAAAATATGCTTCCGATGAATTAAAAAATGATAAAGAGGTAGTTTTGAAAGCTGTTAAAAATAATGGAGTGGCTTTGGAATTTGCTTCAGAAAGATTAAGAGACGACAAAGAGATAATTATAGAAGCTTGGAGAAGTCTAAGAGAATGCTTTGATTAGAGACAGAAAACCTAAAGCATCATAGGCATAACCAAATGTACAAAATCCTCTTCCCCTTCAATAAGGAAGACACCTGGTTTTACAGGATCAGTACACTGGAATACCAAATCCTCAGAATCTAAATGATTTAATATATCAGATAGAAGCTTTGCACTAAATGCAATTTTAATATCATTTCCTTTAATATCTCCATTAAAAATACTCTGGTTCTTTCCCAAATCACTTTGAACAGCTGATAGTGCAATCTTTCCATCTTTTGTATTAATATTTAAAATCATTTTGTTTCCTAGAACAGAACGAGCAATGATATTTACAACTTTCAAAGAATTAAGGAAATCCTCTCTCTTGATAACACACTTAGTCTCAAAACCTGTAGGAATAATCTGCTTGTACTCAGGATACTCTCCATCTATTAATCTTGAAACTAAATCTACATCTGACAATCTAAAAAGAACCTGATTCCTATCCTCTAAGAGATAAATATTAACCCACTCCTCATCCGTATCCAATTCGGAGATAATATATGTCAATTCAGAAAAAGCTCTAACAGGAACTAAAAAACTTTTTTTACCACTATCTTTTTCTATCTTTACACTCTGCTTTGATAGCCTGTATCCATCTGTAGCAACAAATGAAACCTTATCATCCTCAACTTCAACCTTTACTCCTGTTAAAACAGGTTTAATATCATCACTGGCTGCTGCAAAAGCCACTCTATTAACTGCTTGGACAATATCTATTTTTTTTACTCTAAAGTCATATTTCTTTTTTCCTACCTCAGGGATATTTGGAAAATCCTCAGAAGGCATTGTATTAAAACTAGCAGTATTATTCGATGTTGAGATATTAAAGTTCTGTTTAACGATCTCAATATCTACCTTTTCTTCAGGAATAGAATTCACAAATTCAGAAAGCTGCTTTGCTGGGGCTGTAATCTTTCCATCTTCTTGAATATCTGCTCCAATCCAGGTACTAATACTCAATTCTAAATCTGTTGTCTTCATAGTAAGCTTACCATTCTCTGTCTCAAACATCACATTACTTAAAATTGGTAAACCTGGTTTTGATGTAACAACTCTACTTACAATATTTAAATATTTTGAGAATGTATCTTGATTACAAGTGAATTTCATTTTTCAACAAATCATATTTTAAATATGGGTAGTTTTCTTAACACAGAAATCTTATGCCCAATTATACATTAATTTTTCCACAAATGTATCTATTAATTTCTTTTTTAATTAAATATCTTAGAAAAAGTAGTAGGCAATATGGATAAGTAGATAACTTTTGTTTAAATTTATTTTAACGTTGTCAGGAACTAGTATTTTCTTCAAAATTCCTAGTGGATATCTTTTCTTAGAATTATCCTTTAAGAAAATCAAAAATGTTGAGATGGCAATCTGTATCAATGTGGATTATTTTTTTGGATAACACGGGATATCTTAGTAAAGAGTGTGGATACAAGAGGTCATCTTAAATGTTGTTGTAGGAACCTTTTAATGATCTCATAGGATTAGTTAAACATCTTTTAATTATAAAAACAAAAAATTGTCCAGCACTTATTCACAAGGTTATCCACAAGTTTATTCCCTAAGCAGTTGAATGCATTTATCCACTCTTTCTCCAAACCTATTATCCTTTGTAACTAATTCCTCAATTTTATCGTAAGCATGAAGCACGGTTGTATGATCTTTTCTATTTACCTCTTTTGCAACTCTCTCAAGAGGAAGCTGTAATTCTTTTCGTAAGATATACATGACAACTTGTCTACACTGTGCGACATATGCAGTCCTACGACTTCCTTTAATATCCGAGGGCTTAACATCAAAAACTTCACTTACTGTTGATATTACTTTGCTTGAAGTAATCTTCTTTCTTTTTGAATCTAAATCCACTTGGAGAATTTTCGCAACTTCCTCTTCATTTGGGTTCAAGCCAATTCTGTAAAGTGAAGATACTTTTGTAAGTGCTCCTTCAAGTTCTCGAATATTGCTTTCAATATTCTTCGCGATCATTTCTAAATGCTCCTCTGGAATACTTAGTTTTTTCTCTTCAAGTGATTGTTGAAGAATAGCTAACCTGGTTTCGTAATCGGGAGGCTGAATATCTGCAACCATGCCACCTTGGAATCGTGTTCTAAGTCTCTCCGTTATATTTTTAATTTCTTTTGGTGGCCTATCCGATGCTAAGATGATTTGTTTGTTTGAATCATAGAGTGCGTTAAATGTATGGAAGAGCTCCTCCTGAGTTCTTGGAAACATTTCGACAAATTGGACATCATCAATCATAAGGAGATCAACAGTCCTGTATTTGTTTCGAAAATCATCATTTCTTTTTGTTTTAATAGCATCAACCATCTCATTTAAAAAGGTTTCAGTAGTTGTGTAAACAACTTTTTTTGAAGAATCCTGCTTTAAAACCTCATTCCCTATCGCTTGCATAAGGTGAGTTTTCCCAAGCCCACTATTTCCGTAGAAGAAAACTGGATTGTATGCATTTCCCAAATCGTTTGAAACTGCTTCTGCAACAGCCTCGGCAAGTTCATTACTTTTTCCGACAATGAAATTAGAAAAAAGATATCTTGGATTTAAATTTGAATCCTCAATACTTTTTAAAAATCTTTCTTTCTGCTTCTGACTTGAAGAAAAAAGGTCTAGGGACTCTCCTTCTTTTGGATCATGGTATTCATATCTATCTTTTTTATTCGAATTTGTAGAAGTTTTAATATTCATCTCAACTTCATAATTAAGACCACTAGCTTTTCTTAACGCTTGCTTAATTGAAGCTTTGTAATCTCTTAATATCTTCTCTCTTTTGTACTCTGTGTCACAAGTAAATTGCACAATTCCATTCCCAACATTCTCAATATATACACCTGTAAAAAGACTTAAGAAAATTCTGTTTCCGAGCATTAATTTTAAGTGCTCTTTAGTTAATTTCCATAATTCATCCCCATCCTCATTCGAATTGGGTTGTATATTTTCGAAGTAACTTTTAAAATCAGCCTTGTTCATTGCTTAGTTATTTAACTTAATGACAGTTTTCTGGGGGGCAGTCAATGGTCGATTGGGACTCTTTCCCATTATATTCAATTTTGGGAAAATGTGGATATCTTTTTTTTAATGCTAAAATATCTTTATTAAAAGGGCTTTTTTGACAAGCGAGATCAACTCTAATAATATTAGAGAGAATTTTATTTATTTGCTAAATGTAATTGCTTCCTATATAATCAGCTTGATTTCACATTTATCAGAAATTATATGAAAAGAACATATCAGCCAAACAACATGCGAAGAATTAAAAAGCTTGGTTTTAGAGCAAGAAACAGCACTGTTGGGGGAAGAAGGGTTTTGAAAACCAAAAGAGCTAAAGGCAGAAAAGAACTTTCTGTTTCAGAAGAGTACAAACTCTTAAGAAAAAAGCATAAACAAAATATTAAGTAGTAATATCATGCTACCTAGAAAATACAGGTTGCCTGCAAAAGAGTTTCAATTGTTGTATAGAAAAGGTATTAAAGCCAAGGGTAAATATGGAATGCTACTCTATTTTGACAATTCTCAGAATATCCCCAAATTTGGATTTGTAGTAAGTAAAAAGATAGGAAATGCTGTAAGAAGGCATAGAATGACAAGGCTTCTTAGAGTAATTTCAATGGAAGCAATAAAAAGCCAAGAATTCTCTCTAAAGAATGGAAATTTTGAATTTATTGCATTTACTTTCTGTGATGATTATTCCAAGCTTAAAGAAGATTTTAATTATCTATTAAAAAAGCTTTTATCAGATGAAAGAGGTAGTACTAAGAATAATTAGGTGGTATCAAAAAACACTTTCCTTAGATCATGGTTTCTATGGGAAACTTCGTCCAAATTATAGAGTATGTAAATTTATTCCAACCTGTTCTGAGTATGGATATAGCGCTATCGATAAATACGGAGTTTTAAAAGGAGGGTTTTTAGCTATTAAAAGAATTTTAAGATGTAATTACAAAACAGCTGCTGGAACATACGACCCTGTTCCTTAATTGTTTTTTTTGTGATATAGTCCGAAATACTATTTTAATTAAGCAACAATCGAAAGATGTTTTCTTGGATTTGGACGAATTTACTGTATAACCCAATTCTTAATGTCGCTTTGTCTCTTTATCACATTTTAGGAGATAATTTAGGATTAGCTATTATCGCTCTTGCAATAATTTTTAGGCTAGTTCTTCTTCCTTTGACCAAGAGTCAAACGAGTATGACAAGGAAAATGGCTTCACTTAAACCTCAGTTAGATGCACTTCAAAAAAAATACAAGAACAATCCTGAGAAACTTTCTCAGGAGCAAATGAAGCTTTACAAAGCGTCTGGTTACAATCCTTTGGGCTGTCTTGGGACATTTATTCCTCAGTTATTAATTATAATTGTTCTTTATCAGGCTATTAGAAATATTGCTGCGAATAATATTAACGGAATGTATCCATTTATTCATGAATGGATAGCATCAAGTAAAGATTTTCTCATAAATACTAAATTTCTTGGTTTGGAGTTAACAAATATTTACTCAGAACTTTCTGACAAATTTAGTAAAGAGGGAATCGTATTTTTGATCATTGCAATTTTAGCTGGTGTCTCTCAGTACTTTACAACGAAGTTTACACAGTTGATGCAAAATCCACAGGCAGCGAAATCTAAGAAAAAGAAGAAAACAGAAGAGCTTTCTCCAGAAGCGCTTCAAGAAAATATGTCCAAATCCTTTAATTATGTACTTCCTGTGATGACTATTCTTTTTGCTATTAGGATGCCAGCATTTTTAGGTCTGTATTGGGTAGCGCAATCATTTGCATTAATTGCTCAGTATGTTCTCTTAGATTGGGATAAAACAAAGAAGGGTGTTCAGAATTTAATCTCTGTAATGAAAAAAGGGAAAGGAAAAGGGAACGTAGAAGCAGAGAAATAAGGGGTTCTAGTTAGTCAGGTATCCCTGTTTATTTTGTAATAAATTGTTAGAATTATCTTAATGAAAGATAAGGAACTATTAAAAATTGTCCAAAATGAGGTAGAAAATCTCTCCTCTTTGCTCAAAGTTGAGAGCGAGAGAGAAGTCTCTATAGAAGAAGGAGAAGAGGGTGTTAAATACCTCAAAGTTAACTTTGAGGGAAAAGAGTTGGGATATATGATTGGAAATAGAGGGAGGCACCTTGACGCTTTACAGTTTATTCTCCAAATTATTTTAGGAAGAAAACTTGGTGAAGAAGTGGATTTTAGAGTTTTCGTAGATGTGGCGGGATATAGGAAAGAAAAGGATGACAAACTTGAGCAAATGGCACTTGAAAAAGCTGATAATGCAAGAATACTTGGAGAACCAATTGAATTGCCCCCAATGAAACCATCTGATAGAAGAATAGTTCACCTCGCTTTAATGAAATTTAAAGATATATCCTCTGAAAGTATTGGTGAGGGTATGGATAGGAGAATTGTTATATCTCCTATTAAGTAAGTGGTGTGAATGGTAAAATTGGCTAATGCAAATTAAACACTTCTCAAAAAAGAAGCTACTTGTTTCTCTTCTCTTTGCTTTTACCCTCTTGGTATTGTCTCTTTTTGTAAAAGAATCTATAGGGAGATTTATTTCAATCTCAATTCTTGTTTTGTTTTTCTATCTTTTTTACTTATTTTCCAAAAAGACTTCTATTGCCTTCATTTCTTTTTTACTTCTATCTCTACCATTAAATATTACATATCAGTTGCCTATCGAATTCTCAAAAACATTGGTAAACAATATCCATGTAAACTATCTAGTCCCAACACTTTCCATTATTGATTTGGGAGTATTTCTTTTTATCACTGTCTTATTAATTGAAAATAGATTACAATTCAAAACAATATTCCAAAAATACAAGTTACCATTGTTCCTCTTCTCATTAATTCTACTTCTTCAAAATATTTTTTTCAGAGATCTTCTTGTCTCTTTAAATTCAGCAAGATTTTTAACATATATCTTCACATTTTTAATTTTGATTGAAGAATTTAGAAGAGAAAAAATTGAAAGTAAAGAAGTGAAAATTTTTTCGATTCTACTTTTCTTAACGACCGCGGGACAAGCGATAGTCGGATATCTCCAATTCAAAAGGGGAGTCTCTTTGGGAATCAATTTTTTAGGGGAATCACAGGTAGCTGCTGGATTGTTGGGCTCAAGCTTTGTAAGTCTTTCAGGGACAGAAATTCTAAGATCTTACGGAACCTTCCCTCATCCAAATATATTGGCTGGTTTTTTCCTTTTTTCTTTTTTCCTTTCACTCTACTTCGTAAAAAATATCCAAAAGAAATATTCTTTTATTCCCTTTCTCACAATGCTAATTTCTGTAATTTCTATCATACCTACCTTTTCGAGAGTGACGATTTTACTACTCTTTTTCTCTATTCTAATCCTCTCCTTTACCTTCTTTATCCGTAAAAAACGTCTTCTTTCTTTTACACCAATATTGTTAGTTGAAAGATTTCTTTCTCTTCTTAAAGGGGGAGATTCCGGAGCAATAGACAGGAGCAATTTAGTTAAGGTATTTCCCTCTATTTTTAAAGAAAATATTTTTCAAGGGATGGGCTTTGGCAGATATGTTCTTTTTATGGGAGACAGAGCCCCAGTTACAAAGGGAGGACTTTTTCTTTTACAACCAGTTCATAATGTCTTTTTGTTACTTCTTTCTGAATTAGGAATTTTCGGGTTTCTTTCTTTTTCTTTTTTGATTTACAAGATATTGAAAGAGAACATCAAGTCATTAACCATCCTTTCTGTTTTAATTCTCTTTTCAGTTTTGGTAATAGGAATGTTTGATCACTACCTAGTATCTTTGCCTCAAGGAGTAGGGATGCTTTGGGGGTTTGTTGGATTAGCAATCATCTTTTCAAATAAATTGAAAAAGAATAAAGAGGATATAAATTAGTAGCATCGCAAATCCTTCTCTTTTTGTAATGTAATACTCTTTCCCAAGTATTGAAAGAAAATAGAAAATCAAAATCGAAATAATTAGAAATATGACTCCAGGTATAAAGGGTCGAAAATTTAATGTTGTGAGAAGAGAGGCAAGCCCTGGGATGAACAGAATGTTAATCAAAGTCGCTCCGAGTATATTCCCGAGGCTAAGGTCCATATCTCCCCTTTTAATGACCTCTAGGGACGTCACAAGCTCTGGTATCGTGATACCTAGAGCAACCATAAAGTAGCCAACTAAAGAATTTGAGATATTATACTGATTTGCAAAGAGTATAAATTGGTCAGTACAGATTTTCCCAGCGACAATTAGAAGAATAAAGGAAATAATAAATATAGCTATGTTTATTTTATCTGTCTTTTGACTAATCTTAGAGTTGTTGTTTTGGGAAGCAAAAAGAATAGTGATGATATATATAGCTAAGACGATAACACCAACAATCCATGTGAACTTCATCCTAAAAAGAAGAATTAGTATTAGTAATCCAACAGAAGCAGCAAATGTGATAGGAATATTTTTTTCTACATCTGTTTTGTTTAGTTTGTATTTTGTAAAAAAACTTAGCACTCCCACTAGAAGGGTCATATTTGCAAAGGCACTGCCCAAAAAGGTTGAAATTGCAAAATCTGGGTTGTTTTGAGTTACAGCAAAGATACTGATAATGATGTCTGGTAAAGCAGTTCCAAGTGAGAGAATTGTAAAACCAATCAAAAACCCACTAAGTTTTAATTTCTTGGCTACTGCGAGAGATTGATCGATAAAGACGTTTGCTGATTTAATAAGTATGAAGAGGCACAGGCCTGCAAGCAGTAAGTGTAACATTAGAATATATTACATTGAAAACATTTGAATTGCCAACGGAGAGAGTGGGATTCGAACCCACGGTATGATTTCTCATACGAACGCTCTCCAAGCGTTTCCTTTCGACCACTCAGGCATCTCTCCCCTTTTTGTATATTCCTAAGCATGGCGTACCTGGCCGGAATCGAACCGACAACCTACTGCTTAGAAGGCAATTGCTCTATCCAATTGAGCTACAGGTACACAACTGAGCAATTCTATCAGATAAATGTATGAAATTAAAGCCTAAATCACTTCTTGAAACTCAATTACAATCCCTCCGCTTTTTGTAGGGAAATACTTAAGTTTCTCGGGAAAAGATTTAGGATCAAACACAACTTCTGTTTTCTTATCAGAAAATACAAATGTATTTAAAATCTGTAATCCTTCTTCCCACTTCTTTCCTTTAATAGCATCGATTACTGATTGCTTCTCAACTTTGGGTTTTATTGACGCCTTTGCTACTAACTTTATTTTGGGTGAGGTTGGACTGTTCTCTATTACAGAAATCTCTTGTGAGATATCATTGCTAAGAGTTAATTCAAAATTTTTATCTGTTTCAAAAAGATTTTTCTCTTCTGCTTCTTTAGTAAATAGCTCAGAGAGTTTCTCATCAAAACCGTCTTTCATAAAGAAAGTCGCAGTTGAAATACTTTTAAGACTTAAATTCGCTTCTTCTGCCTCACTTCCAACAGTTTTATCAGTTTTAATACTATCCTTTACGATTTCACTCTTTAAAGAATCGGAGATTATTTCCCAGGTACCTCCGGATTTGTCTTTTAACTCACGCTCTCCATCTTCAAAAGAAATCTTTTGTAATTCTTCTACCCCATTGTTTACATCAACCTGAGAAAGGACCTTGTACTCTTCTTTTGTTCCCCCTGTTGTAGGCTGAGAAGCGATACCTTTCATAACAGTGCCGGAGAAGCCTTGAATTGAGAAGGAAGTTGCTGCTGGGAGATTAAATGAATCACCAATATCAGATGCAACAATTCCAACCGATTGTGGCGCTATCTGTTCGCATGAGAATGTAATTGACTTCTCAAGAGTGAAAGCTTTGTTACTTCCAGAAATCACTGAATGTCCTGCCTCAAGGATGACTGGTTCACGTCCTGGGCAATCCTCACTACCATCTGGAGGCCAATATGAGATAATTATTGTCCCTTTTGCTTTCTCTCCTCTATACGCTGTCCCTGTAGCTTTTATTGTAGTAGACCTTTCTTTCTCAGCTTTCTCAAATTTAATTGGTATTTTATTCTCTTCGAAATCTATCTCTTTAATATTTTCATCTCCTGTGAAAACTCTTTCGATAGAGGCTTCCCGAGCTTCGATATACATCCTAATTCTTACATAGGGAGCGGTTTTGTAGTAAATAAATAAAGCTAAAAGAATTATTACAAGCAAACTTCCACCTATTAAACCAAGAAGTTTTTTTGTTTTTGGAGATAGTTTTCTTTTTTCCTTTCGAAATTTGTCTTTAGAAGAAGCATTAATAACCTTTTTTGCATTAGATTTTTTAGGAGAATTAACATTAGAATCTGATTCCTGTTCGTAATCGGAATTTTTTAATTCTTCCAGTCGCGATTCTTGTTGAGGCAAAACATCTTCTTCCGTAGGCAAATCATTATCAATGCTTATTCCCATATCCTCTCCCTCGATAATAATTGGAATCTCCTCTTCCTTGGGAGTTTCAATCGATGATGAATCAATAGAGTCAATTTTTTTATCTTTAGTAGCAGGCTTCGGTGAGAGTCTTTCTTCCTTTTTCTCTTGCTCAGCTTTCCAATCGTCTTCTAATGGTAATGTTGTTGTCTCAATTGTTGCCATTCCAGCACTTCTTGCGTTTTTTATCCCAGTTGGGTTATTTATTATCTGTGCAATTAAAAGTTTGTTTTCATCGTCGGAAGTCTCTTGTATAACTTTCAAATTTATTGGGCTAATGAGTAAATCGGATTCTTCTGCAAATGTTAAAACGATTCTTTCATTGGGTGATTCTAAGATCCCAGTAACTACATCAGTTAACTCGTCCTCAGAGCTAATTACAATTTTTGTTATTTTTTTATTCTCCTGTTCCATCTAAATCCTGTTTATTTATATCATATACGAATTTCGCAAGCGATGCTGGAGTAATATCAAAGATATTTCTCATGTCTTTACTGTTATCAGTAATTCGATCCAGCTTGTCGGGAGTAAAGTATTCAATTTTGGGGACAACAGCAAAGTGTAAGTATTTTTTCCAAGGAAATTCAAGCATAACCTCCTTTATTTCTGGCAGTAAAGAGCCTCCTCCGCAGAGATAAATTTGAGGAGGAAAGGAAGAAACATCTTCACAAAGAGACAGTGCTGTTTTTAATGTCCTCATCCAAAGCTTTGCTACAGGGTATACGATTTTCTGAACATCTCTTGAGAGCTCTTTATTTAGGTCTTTCTTTGAATATTTTATCTTTCTTTGTTCTGCTACACGGTATTCTAAATTTAATACTTTCTCAATTTCTTTTGTGACTGTTCTTCCTCCAAATGCAAACATTTTTGTTTCAATTACGTTTCCCTTTTCAACGATTGCGATATCTGTCGTTCCTCCACCGATATCTATGAAAATTGCTGAGAAATCTCTGTTTGAGGATCCTGAGAATGCTCTTGCTACGGCAAATGGCTGCGATACAATTCCAAGGACATTTAAATCAAGTTCTGAAGCTACTTTTTTTAGTGATTCCACATATGTTTTGGGCGCAAAAGAGGCATAGTAATTTAGTTTTACATCCTTCCCCTTGTATCCAATGAGTGAATCAACAGGCATCCCACCAATCTCTAAGCCAGTTTTTGTAAGATGGAGAATTTCTATATCCTCGTTTACGAGCCCGATTCTTTGACCCAAATCTTCTTTCCCCGATGATACTATTTTACTTTCAATCTGAGAAAGAATTTTCTCCTGCTCTTTTTCTGTAACTTCTTCCTCAAAGTTTTGATCCCTTTGGTAATTAACAACGATGGAAACTCCCTGGATGTATTCTCCTGCAATTCCCATAACAATATGTTTTGGATATTCTTCTGGAGTTAGTCGGTCAGTTAAAGACGACATTGTAAGCCTACAATTTGTTAAAACAGTATCAAGGTTTGAAATAATGCCACTTCTCATTGCATGTTGTTGCTGTTCTACTCTGGAAACTTTTGATACAACTACTCCGAATTTATTGACTTTAAAAAGCACTCCTTTGAGCAATTCAGTCCCAATATCTAGTGCGACAATGTTATCTTTTGGATTTAATTTATTCTTTTGATTCAGTTTTAGAAAAGGCAGATGAAACATACACTAGAGTATATCATATTGAATTGTTTGTAAAAGAGGAAGACTATATTAGTGAGACCATAATGATTGGTTCTCTTTCAGTTTTTTTGTAAATCAGCTTAGCAAGGCTTTTCTCTAGACTCTCCTTAAACTTGTCGTAGTCAGGTTTAGCCATATTCTGCTCGTTACTGAGCCACATCCTGTGTTCATCGAAGATGGTATTTGTAATTTCCTTTAGAAGAGATTGGGAATTTTTAAAGTAAATAAATCCCCTTGATAGAAATTTTGGCTTGCCCAGTACCTTATGTGTATTTGCACTTAAATTTAGAATTACTGAAAAGATTCCGTATTCTGCTAATTGTTTTCTATCTTTTAGTACCATATCTCCGATATCGCCGACACCAAGCCCATCTATTAGGATTGGTTTTGATTCGATATTTTTCCCCCTCTTCCATTGCCAGTTCGAATACTCCCAAACTTGTCCATCATCAGTAAGAAGAATATTGTTTGGGTTAATTCCCCATCTCTCCAAATTTTGTTTGTTAAAATACCTAAAAGTGAGGGAGCCATGTATTGGCATTACATGTTTTGGACGAATAAATTCTACCATTGCGCGAATATCTTCTTGATTGCCATGCCCTGTAGAGTGAATCTTCATGTTTACAGTGTCTTTCATTAATTCGGCTCCGAGAGATATTAGCCTGTCAGTCATTTTTTCAATGTTGGATATGTTTTCTGGTATCTCGGAAGAAGACATTATGACCAAATCGCCTCTTTTAATTCTGATATTTCTATGCTCGTTTAAAGAAATTCTATTAAGAACTGCAAATCTTTCTCCTTGACTACCAGTACAAAGAATTAATAGCTGATTGTCTGGATATTTATCTATATCTTTGTCTTTTATAAAGAGACTGTCTTCAACTTTGATATATCCATTTTCTCTAGCAATCTTAATTGCCAAGTCAAGACTTCTTCCAGCGAGAAGAACCTTCCTGTTTGTCTTCTTTGCGATATCAATGAGTGAATAAAGTCTTGTTATCAATGAGGAAAAAGCTGAAACAATGACCCTTCCCTTCTGCTTCGAGATGATTTCAAGAAGATTCTCAGAAATCATCTTCTCGGAAGGAGCTCTCCCTGGTACCGTAGCGTTTGTACTCTCAATGAGCGCTAAATCAACTCTTCCTCTTAAGCTCTTGAGCTTTTCGTAGTCTGATTGGGGCTCGTTTGCTGGAGTAAGATCAAATTTAAAATCTCCAGAAAAAAAGATATTCCCCCTTGGAGATTGAATAAAAATAGAAAATGCATCTGGGATACTATGGTTGATCCCAATAAAAGATGCTTTAAAGTATTTCCCAATTTGAATCTGAGATTTTCTGTCAACACCAAAAATCTTCACCTTCTTCTCCAATTTATACTCTTTCATCTTTGCCTCAATAAGGGATTTTGCGAAGCCTCCAGCATAAATAGGTGGATAATCAAGTTCAGGGAGAATCCATCTTAATGCCCCTATGTGATCAAGATGTCCATGTGTTATTAAAATTGCTTTAATATTCTTTTTTTGTTTTTTGAGGTATTTAGTATTTGGAATTAAGTAGTCTATTCCATACATTTCTTGCCCAGGAAACGAATATCCAGCATCAATCATGATAATTTCATCTTTGTATTGGATAAAATTGGAATTTCGTCCAATTTCACTTGTTCCTGAGAGTGTACATAGCTTTAATAAATCCTCTTTACCATTCCCAACTCTATTGTTATATTTTTTCATATTGGTAGCATTATATCATACAACTTAAAATTGACCGAGAATTGTTTATCAAGTCGAATAAAAACTATTAACCCCATGTGAAACGGTACCATTTTCACAACTCAATTATATTGATATAATAATTCAAGATGCAAAAAGAAATACCAAAAACATTTGAATCTAACAAACGTGAGAAAGAGATATATTCTCTTTGGAAAAATTCTGGTTTTTCTAATCCTGATACAATGCAAAAATACCTGGAAGAAAAAGAGATAGAGGTTAAGACCTCTTTTACAATAACACTTCCTCCTCCCAACGCAAACGGAACTCCCCATCTTGGGCATATGTGTGGATATGCTTTTCATGATGCAATTGGAAGATACAAGAGAATGACTGGTCACCCGACCCTTCTTCTCCCCGGAAAAGATCATGCAGGGATTCAAACTGAGAGCGTTTTTACAAAGCTTTTGGAAAGCAGAGGGCAAAACAAATTTGAACTGGGAAGAGAGGAATTCTACAAACAGTGTTATGAATTTTGTTTGACAAATATGAACAATGCGAGGGAGTATGAGCAAAGAATTGGGCTTTCAGCTGATTTCTCAAGAGAATTTTTTACATTAGACCCAAGGTTAACCGAAATTGTGTATTCCACTTTTTACAAAATGTTTGAAGAGGGGTTTGTGTATAGGGATAAAAGAATAATTAATCAGTGTCCAAATTGTCACACAGCATTGGCCGATATTGATACAGAGCACGAGGAAAGAAGAGGAATTTTTGCATATATTGTCTATCCTTTTGTAGAGGAGTCGGACAGAAAAAAGGCGAAGGAACTTTTTGGGGTTGAAGGAATAACTGTTGCTACAACTCGTCCCGAGACAATGCTAGGAGACACAGCAGTGGCGGTCAATCCTAAAGACAAGAGATATTCTCAGTTTGTTGGCAAAAAGGTTGTTCTTCCTATTGCCAACAGGGAGATTCCTGTAATCGCAGAAGATACTACAGATATGGAATTGGGTACGGGGGCTTTAAAGGTTACTCCTGCTCATTCTCCAGTTGATTTTGAAATAGGGAAAAAGCATTCTTTGCCAATAGTGAATGTAATAAACGAGGAGGGTAAAATGATGGGGGATATTCCTGAAAGATTTGTCGGAATGGGCACAACGGAGTGCTCGAAGGCTCTATGCAAAGAGTTAGATGATTTAGACCTGCTTGTCAAAATTGAAAATATTAAGCATGAGGTTGTAATTTGTGAGAGGTGTAAAAGCGCCATCGAACCGATAATCTCTAATCAATGGTATTTAAATGTTGAATCGTTGGCAAAAAGGGCCCTAGAGGCCCTCAAACGGGGAGATGTGAGTGTTGTTCCTAAGGGACAGCAGAAGGCTTTAGAATATTTCTATGAAAATATTCAACCATGGTGTATTTCAAGACAACTTTGGTGGGGACAGAGAATACCAGTTTGGTATAGTGGAGGTAAAAAGCTCTATGATTGGTTGCTTGAAAACAAAGGAAAAAATGTTTCTGACTTTGAAAAAGAATTTGGTACAAAAGTATTTGGGACAGGAAAAATTTTTCTTGGAGAACAACCTCCCAAGTCAGAATCTGGAGAAGTATGGGAACAAGAAACAGATGTTTTTGATACTTGGTTTAGCTCTGGTCAGTGGCCTTACACAACTCTCGGAGGTTCTGATGGAGACGATTTTAAGAAATACTATCCTACTCAGATGATGATTCATGGGAGGGATATTCTCTTCTGGTGGACAGCAAGAATGCTAATGTTTGGTCTCTACAGAACCGATCAGATTCCATATCCAGTTGTTATGCTTACTGGAATTATCTTAGCTCCTGATGGTTCTAAGATGTCAAAATCAAAAGGGAATGGTGTTGAACCAAGTGAAATTTTTGACAAATATGGAGCTGATGCATTAAGACTTTGGTATTACATAGATGCACTTCCTGGATCAAATTCCCCAATACGTGAAGAAAAAATTAAAGGGAACAGAAATTTTATTACAAAGATTTGGAATGCTAGTAGGTTCATTTTAATGAATATTGACGAATCTGAGTTGGAAGCCGTATCCAAGAATTTAAAAATTAATTCAGAGAGAATTGAAATTACCAAAAAACATGTAAAGAAGGTATCTGAGTACATTGAAAAATTTCAGTTTAATCTTGGCGCTGAAGAAATCAGAGAATTCTTTTGGCATCAGGTATGTGATGTCTGGATTGAAGAGATAAAGTCAGAAATTAAAGATCAACCAGTTGGTAGTGAAAAACGAATTGACGGATTAGCAGAATTGCTATGTATTCTTAAAGAGAATTTAAAGATAATGCATCCCTTTATTCCATTTGTCACAGAGGGAGTTTGGCAGGAGTTAGTCAATCTTGGATTGGCAAGTGGGGTTTTAATGGTTGAACAACTTTTCTAGTTTAATCAAAGTGTAACAGTCCCATAGTAATAAGGGTCGATATTTGGTATAATGAAGAGTTGTTTAACAATTTATGGGAATAAATCTTTGAAGGAGGAAAATGCACAAAGTAATATACGAGCCGAATATTGTAAGTTTTGCAAGACCTGTGCCTAGAAAAGCGACATATCAAGAGTTGCTCAAACAGAAAAACATTGATGAGAAAGTAATTGTAATCTTTGACCTAAGTGGCCAGAGGGGTTACATGGTTATCTCCTCAATGGAAGATTACAATTGGTACATCAACCATACACGTGGTGATGGCAGATTTTCAGAAGAAGTCTTCTGGATCGTAAACAAGCGTCATTTGAATTAGAATAGGAGAAAAATGGTATATCTAATTGTTGCTATTACACTGTTCCTGTTAGGAGTTTACCTAACGATCTTCTTGGGGAAAAATGAATTGACACCAAAAGCAACGCAAAAAATGCGCGAACATGCTGTTGCCTGCTATTGGCTTTCTTTCCTTTTCCTGGATTTTTTTGCTGTATACAACGCTGTCCTCAATGCTATTTGGATGCTAATAATTTTTGTTTTCCTTGGGTTTAACATAGTGAATACAGCTACTGTGGTAGAACACAGAATTGAACAAGAAAAGGCTGATCTCCCATAAGTTTAGTTAACAATGAAAGAGCCTAGTGCTTGTTTTGTATGGTATTCATTCCTACAATCAATAAACAAGTATCTAGGCTTTTCTTTTCAATAATTCTTTTTTAAGTATATAATTACCATATGAATAACAAAAATTTCTACATTACTACAACTTTGCCATATGTAAATGCTGAACCACATATTGGTCATGCTTTGGAATTTGTACAGGCAGATGTTTTGGCTAGATACTTTAGAAAGAAACTTGGAAAAGAAAATGTGTTTTTTAATGTTGGAACAGATGAACATGGATTAAAGATATGGAGAAAAGCAAAAGAAGAAGGGTTTGAGATAAATGATTTTGTTAACAAATATGCTAATAGGTTTAAGGATTTTTGCAAATTATTTTTTGTAAGTTATGACAATTTCTACCGAACTTCAGATCCAAAACATATTGAAAGTGCAAAAGAGTTTTGGAGGGTTTGTTCAGAAAATGGGGATATTTATAAGAAGAGATATTCAGGAAAATACTGTGTGGGTTGTGAGAGATTTGTTACAGAGAAGGAGCTGATTGATGGGAAATGTCCCGAACACGGAGTTGCTCCAGAAGAAAGAAATGAAGAGAACTATTTCTTCCGTCTTTCGAACTACAAAGAGAAACTTTTAGAATGGTTGGAGAAGAACCCTGAAGTACTAAAACCTTCCCAGAAGAGAGATGAACTTAAAAGAATTATTCAGGAAATTGAAGATATAAGTATATCAAGGTTAAAGGAGAATCTTCCTTGGGGAATTGAGGTTCCCAATGATCCAGAGCATGTTTTCTATGTTTGGTTTGATGCCTTAACAAATTATGTTAATGCAGTTGGGTTTGGTGAAGATAAGAATAAACTTGAAAAATGGTGGCCAGGAGTCCAGATTTTTGGACCTGATAATTTAAGATTTCAAGGTGTAATATGGCAAGGAATGTTAGCTTCTGCAGGTCTTAAACACAGTGCTAAACTACTTGAACACGGAATGGTTCTTGGGGCTGATGGAAGAAAAATGTCTAAAACATTGGGCAATGTAATTTCGCCTTTTGATCAGGAGCAAAAATTTGGAGCAGAAGTTGTTAGATTTTATCTCCTTTCAGGAATTTCAACCTTTTCAGATTCCGCATACAAAGAAGATGACCTTTTGAATTTATACAACTCAAGGCTTGCAAACAATTTTGGGAATCTTCTTAATAGGGTAATTCACTTGTCCAATGAGAAAGAAGTTGAAATTAATAATGAGGGAGCTTTGGAGGAAAATTTCAAATATGAGGTAGATAGCAGAGTTTCTGAGATTAAGAGTCTTTTTGAAGATTTCGAGATTGCTTTAGTTTCTGAGAAAATCGATGAATTAGCAAACTTTGGAAACAAGTATATTACAGAAAAGGAGCCCTGGAAAAAAGAAGTTACGAAGGATCAATGTACTAACATTTTAAACAATCTAAGCTACCTGCTTAAAAAAGTAATCGAATTGTATGAACCAATTATTCCAGAGAGTACACAAAAAGCCTTGATAGCACTTGAAAAGAGAGAAAGGATTATTCTTTTCAAGAAAATTTAATAGATATGCTATACTAAAATAGAAAATCTGAGACTGCCCATGGCCATATCAAAGAAAAATAAAAATTCGATAAACCTAATTGATCCGGTTTACACAGAAAACGATGCTTTCACAAAAGCCTATGAGTGGATGGTTACAATAGGGAAATATCTTCTCATATTTGTTGAAATGATAGTTTTAGGTGTTTTCTTTTCAAGATTTTTTTTGGATAAAAAAAGAATTGATCTTAATGAGGAGGTAGAGAGTCAGATTCAACTATTAAGAACTGAACCCTGGGTCAGTAATAACATCCTTTTTTCTCGTTATCAAAAACTTTTAAAAGATGTTGGAACAGTAAAAAATGGTCAACAAATAAATTCAAGTGTTGTTAGCGAAATAGTAAGTGGCATTCCGATAACCTTGACTCTAAAAGGATTTACTTTGAATGAGTCAAAGGTTAGTATGAGTTTTATGGCTAGTAGTTTAGAAGAGGTTAAAATCTACGAATCTGCACTGAAAGAGAATGAAAGATATTCAGATGTAAGTTTTAGCATCCAAAAAGAAGATGCTGAAATTTCGGTTGGTGTGTCATTTAACATTGTTGGCAAACAAGATTAATGGAAGAGAAGAGGTCCTCTTTAGGATTAATTACAACAATTAAAGAGTCTAAGGATAAAAATAATTCTTTTATTACAGTTGGGGTAACTTTTGCGATTATTGTTCTTCTTATTGTCTTTGCTATACGTCCGACTGTTACAAAAATTGTAATAATTAGAAAGGATATTAAAGAGAAGGAAAGGATATCACAAACTCTTGACCAAAGAATTCAAATGATTTCGTCGTTAGAAAAAGAATATGATGAGTCCAAAGAGAAATTTGAGTTCTTGCAATTTGTTTATCCCGAATCAGAGAAATATATTTTGTTGCTTTCTAATATTGAACCAATAGTCAATAGGAACTCCTTTAAATTGGCATCTTTCAGATTTGATAAGTACGATGGAGATTCCTACGATTTACCAACCTCTCTCGTGAAACCTGGGGTGATTCAACTTTCTGTTACTGGCCTTTATAGTAATTTTATTAATCTTTTAAAAGATTTTGAATCATTGCCCATGAACTGTGTTATTGAAAGAGTGGCTTTTGGAAGGAACACCTCTTCAGGGAGTAATGAGATGTCTTTTTCGCTTTTGATAAGAATATATAATATCCCCTCAACTAATTTTTATAACATTGAGTAATGGGAGAAATTTTTAAAAAATATATACCTGCGATAATATTGCTTTTTTTAGTAGCTTTAGTTTGGGCAGGTCTTGCATTTGTTTTTGATACCTCTGGAAAGGAGCTAAACATTGAAGAGGATGTGTACAAAACACCTTTGGAAAAGACTTTCTCAAAAGAGAGTCTAGATGAGGTTTACGATAAGACATCACAAAAGATGCCTGTTTCTCCAAGAGAGTTTTTAAATCTCAATAAGAAGAATTAATCGATGTAATCATCAAGCTTTTGTTGAGATGACTTCTCCTTTAGTTTCTTTAAAGCCTTTGCTTCTATTTGTCTGATTCTTTCTCTAGTTACTCCGAATTCTTTTCCTACTTCTTCCAATGTTCTTGAAACACCATCTTCTAGCCCAAATCTTAATGCAAGTACACGTCTTTCTCTGTCTTGGAGACTGTCCAGAATTTCGTGAAGCTGATTCTTTAAATATTCTCCTGTCGCATAGTCCTCTGGTGATTGTGATCTATCATCAGGTATTATGTCTTGGAGTTTGCTGTCTTTCTCCTCTCCAATTGGTGTTGAGAGGGAGGTAGGATTTTGATTGATTTTCTTAATTTCAGCTACTTTTGATAGCTCAATATCCATCTCTTTAGCAACTTCCTCATCAGTAGCAGCTCTTCCAAGTTTTGTTGCAAGAATATTGTTTACTTTATTATATTTATTTATAGTTTCAATCATATGTACGGGAACACGAATAGTTCTTGCCTGGTCTGCAATTGCTCTAGTAATTGCTTGTCTAATCCACCACGTAGCATAAGTTGAGAATTTAAAGCCTTTCTTGTAGTCAAATTTCTCCACAGCCCTCATTAAACCGATATTTCCCTCTTGAATTAGGTCTAGAAGCTCTAGATTAGATTTCCCATATTTTTTTGCTATACTAACAACTAATCTCAAGTTGGCGGTAATAAGAAGTTGTGTGGCCTCTAAGTCTCCCTCTTCAATCCTCTTTGCAAGAATTACTTCTTCCTCTCCTGTAAGTAGTGGGATTCTTCCAATTTCATAAAGATAGGAACGAATAGCATCCGTCGAGAGAGTTGATTGAATAGATTTTAATATTTTAATCTTTTTCTCAAGCGTTAATTCCTCTTTAGCCGTTTCAGTAATTGTCTCTTCTGGCTCTAAAACTTCGATTTCGTTTTCTTGCAACTGTTCAAATATCTTATCAAGAAGATCAATGTTCTCTTCAACAGTAGGGAAAACATCCAAGAGCTCTTCCTGGGTTAGGAATCCCTGCTCTTTGCCCTTTTTTACTAACAAAGAAATTGCTTTATCGTTATTCTGCATTGATTTAGATATGGTATAATTTATATATGGACAGTACAGACCCAATTACAATACAAAGGAAACAATTTTTTATCGATTCAATCGCAAGATTTTGTGATAAGTGTGGCACTCCTTACACTGTTGATGATATTAATATCGTCCAGAATACTGGGATGTCAACGATTATACACTTTTCTTGCCATAATTGTAAGTCAAAGCATATTGCTACTTTGGTATCTCCCCTTGGTGTAACCCAAAGGGTTCCCTTGAATACAGACTTGGAAGAGAGTGAAATTAGTAGATTTCTTCCTCAAAAGGGTTTTTCTACACAAGATGTTTTAGATGTTTATGAAGAGTTAAAAAAGCAGAAAGCGATTAAAGTTTAGTTCGGAGTATTCCAAACTATTTTATATTCCATGTCTTTATTAAGCTCAAATCTACTAGATAGTTGGTTACTAATGGTATTTAAGCCAGCAGGGTTGGTTAGAACCCAACTTGGAGGATAGGCGATATCAAGTTTATATGCGTGTTTTCTCTCGCCTGCTTGTTTGAAAATATTTAAATCCAAAAAAGTTGTTCCATCCTGCTTTGTTAGAGGAAATTGTGACCCAGAATCTGTTCTCTTCAATCGGTAAGATATCTCTAATGTAGCAACCTCTTTTACTGGGATATTAAACCAACCACCTATCACTTTCAGTCCGCTTTCCTTGTAAGTTGAAAATTTGTTTTTATCAAAACCTACTACTTTTAATATTTGGGCTTCGGAGGGGATAAATATTCTCTGATAGTTAATGTAGTCTCCTTGAGGATAAACGTTGTTTGTTGAAGAATTTTCAACTGTTAATGTATAGGCAAAATCTATTGTCTCTTCGTCTTTAATGGAAATATTGAGAGCTAAATTCTTATTAAGATATTGATTGGCCTTGTTTCCTCCCCAGTTCCAATCAATAGAAATTGGGGCATCATTATATTTGTTGTCAAGGCTACCAGCCCAGTTTCTATTGTTGAAGAAGTTATATGCGGAATTGTTCTTGAAAGAAACTTGAAGATGCTTCTCGTCAAGGGAGCTTAAAAGAACATCTCCGATTTCAACAAATTGCCCAATGTCCATTGAAAGGAATTTTTTTATTATCTCGTTAGCTAAGTTAGCTAGGAAAGTTGTTTTTTGTGTAGAACCTGGAGTAAATTCTCTGTGCATTTGGAAAACTTTTTCGTAAATATTTTGTCCAGTAATAATTTCATCCTCTCCTGGGACTTCAACGCCTCCCCATTTGTCGAGTAGTTTTTGGAAGAAAGTTATGTCAATTGTTATTACTCCATCAAGATCATTGCCCTTCCCAAGGTCAGAGACAAATTGTTCAGAAGCAATTCTTGTTTCGGCAAGGTCGGGACTCCAGTTTACCAGTGAAAAACTCCATTCGTCGATTCCAAGGGCTTTACTCATTGATTCGGGAGGAGAATACCTTTTTCCTTGTACACGTAATGTTCCATCTGCATTATATATATCATCAACAAAGAGTTCTCGTATCTGTCCGCCCTCAATGCCAACTATTCCGTAACTTGTAATCCAGCCTCCTGTGCTTCTAATCTCAGATTCGTTCTGAAGAAGAACAAGATATCTTTGCCTTTCAGTAACACCTAATATCTCTGGGAGGAAAGCAGTGGTCTCTTTGTAAGTATTTGTTGCAGATTCAGCAGTTTTTGATAGCTCTTTAATTTTTATAACCTTCTCCTGAGTAATTTTGGGAAAAGAGTTGATATCAATCTTTTTTAATATCTCATTTGCAAGGGTAATTCTGTATGAGGCCTCTTCAAGTTTGTACCTGTTCTCACCAATCTTTTCTAAATAGTCACGGTATTCTCTTGTATTAGAGGGAACAGAGTCATCAAAGGTTATCGCTGGCTTAAAATCTTTAATATACATAGAAAGTGGATAGGTTGCTTCAAGAAGCAACTTTCCGCCTTGTACGGATTGTTGTGATGCAGTAAGAACTTTTGAAAAATCGTTATATAGAGATTTTTTCCCAAAGACAGAAAACATCCACCCCATATTTTCAAAACTGTCAGAAATTCTAGTAAGGTTGTTTTCTATTTTGGAGATTTGTTGGTTATTAGAGTCAGTATTTGAGTTGAAGACATTTTGAGATAGAAGCTTTATGGAAGAATTAATGACCGAAAGCCCAATTACAGTCCCAAGTATAGGGTAGATTACAAAATATGAGAAAGCTGCAATTAGAACAGATGTAGTAATGCTTTTAAGGATGCCTTTTTTTGAGAGACGTGAATTTCCTCTGTGAATTTTAATTTTTCTAATCGGCTCAGTAAGCTTATGTATAAATTCTCCCAATTTGGTTTTGGTAACTTTTGTTGTAGTCTTTTTACTCTCTTTCTCTTGAGTAGATGATATGTCCCATGATTTGTTGATATTGTCGTAGTATACCTGTATTTGCTCAATTAGGGCTTTTTCAAGAGTCATCTGTGGGTTCCATCCATACTTACTAGCATGTGGAGCAGGCACATAAATGTCTTGAATAAGATATTTCTCATCTGGATCATCCTCAAATCTTATACTTTGAGCCTCTGTATTTAGTTCTAGTAATTTATAAGCAATAGACAGGGTTGTATAGTCGTTTTTATTTGCTAGCGAAATGACCTCGCCTTTAGTATTATTCGAAAAAGTCAATTTTAATAATCCGTAAATTGCATCATCTTCTTGAATAAGGTTGTGAATATCAAGACCATCTCCTTTTATTGTTATTTGGGAGCTTTGTGTCGCCTCTGTAATCAAATTATGAACGCTTTCATCCTCAACTTTCTCAATTCCACTGCCTATCAACGTTCCAATTCGAACAATTCTCGCATTAATATCAGTTTTATCCTTAAACTCTGCAACCATTGTTTCGCAATACTTTTGCAATTCAATATTTGAGTATGCCGAGGGTTTTGAGAGATAATCTGAATTGGTTCTTTTGGCAAGTTCTCTGTTTAGTGCAAGGGAGGTAAGGAGTGAGAATTTGGCGTTGTTCTTTTTGACTTGGGTAAGACTCAATTCGAGATATTTTGTTTCAAGCAGAAAATCTTTACTTTCAAATTCGTTTTCTTTTAATTTGTCTTCGAGCATGTAGTACAGGTAGTCGAATCTCTTAATATTTTTAAATAGAGATTCAAAACCTTTGAAGTCAAAAAAATCTACAAGATCTGACTTCTTAAGTTCTGAAATGTATTTTTTTGTATCTGTGTTAAATTTGTCAATGATTACAACATAACCGCCCTGTTCGACTAATGTTTTTGCGGTTAAATAACCCATTCTATTTCCCCCATGAACAATGATTGAAATGGGTGTACTGCTTTTTACTTTATTGAATCGTAAATTATTCATAATATTAGTCTTCTAAAGAAATAGGAATTGGTAATTGATAAATTTTTAAATTTAACTGGTAATTCTCTCTTATGTTAACAGGAAGCTCAATTCCAATGTATCCATCATTTTCGACTTTTATCTTTTGTTCTCCCTTTTCTAATTCAATATTAGTTAAACTGGCCCTGTTTGTAAATTCCCCATTCACATAAATTTTAGAATCATTTGTGCTACATGTTACTGTCAGATAGCCCTTGTCTGGAGAAGTTTTCATTGGAGAGTAATATAGGATTGAACCATGAAGAAGGTCTTCTGGACCAATTTCAATATCCATCCTAGCAGTTGTATTCTTAGTGAGTTCAATATTGAAAGAGTGCTTTTTGTAAAAGGCATCTTCGGGTGCGATTTTCTCCATTTCAACTAAGTAGTTCCCTTCTGGAAGATCTTGAACTGTTACTGGGGTTTCTCCGTAGTCTTTTTCATTAATCCAAATTTTTGCTTTTCCTCTCTGGGTCACAATTTCAAGGGAGGTATTGTTGTAAAATCTATTAAGAAATGGGAGTTGACCTATGAGTTTTTTAGGTGGGAAGAAGAAAAATAGGGTTGAGAAGAAAAGTACAGAAAGAAATATCAAGATGGCAGTTTTTAATTTTTTCATAAAAACATTATATGTAGAAGTCTTCCTTTTGTCTAATAATTGCTAATATGAGAATCTTGATTCAGGGGATTCTTTGTTAATTTCTTTCTTTTTCTCTTTCTTCAAAGCCCTAATATTTGTATATACAATTACTCCAGTAGCAAGAGCTATAACTAGTACAACAGCAAAGTATCTGACAGCTCCAGCTGTAAGAATGGCAATAGAACCAAAAAGAAGTGTAATTGAAATTTCTGCTAATACAACCTGTGTTCTTGTCAAACCTATTTTAATTAATTGATGATGGAAATGGTCGGGACCATTTATCTTCATCAATTCAGAAATGCTTTTTGGCCTGTGTGTGACGTACCTTTTAATTATTACAAAAATAAAATCAAGAAGTGGAATTATTAAAAGTATTAACGATGTTGTTAGTTTCGCATCTGCTAAAATTGAAAGAACACATATTAGGAAGCCATATATTGATTTCCCAGCAGAGCCAGTCATAATCTTTTGTGGTGGTAGGGCAAAAATAAAGAAGATAATCATTCCTCCAGTAATTAATATGCTTAAGGTTGAAGAGAAGAGAATATTAAATCTCGTGGAAATTATGAAGATTAAAAGGAATATTATAATTGAGTTGCCTTCAATTATTCCAGGTGAGCCTGCAGTCCATTTGTAAGCATTAATGCAGACAATAATCCAAAAAATCATAATTAGATCTCCAGGGAATACAAAAGAGTTTTGTATTCCTAATAACTTAAAATTCCAGGTGAAGGCATCTAATGGAATATTGATAATTGAAAGATTTGTAAGATTTATTATTGAAAAAGCAATTATTATTGCAGCAACAAGCTGATAGAGTAATTGAGCTTTTGCAGGTAAATTAAATATGTCATCTAGTGTCGAACCAATTATTAGAATCAAAATTGAAATTAGAATTGGAATAGTAGTACTGTCCATTTTAAAGAAAAAAACGATAGCGAGAAGGGTGGGGATAGTAATAGCCAATCCTCCCAATGATGGTGTAATCCCTTCGTGAATAGCCTTTTCTTGGTTGTCGAAGTCTCTTCCCTGCCTTTTAACTCCTGGCTTATATGTTATGTCATATTTGTTGGCAATATATCCAATTATAGGAGTGAGTATTAAGGATGAGAGGATACCGATGATTAGAATTGGCAAAAATTTTAGATAATTTGCCCATGCTTCTGAAAAAAATGAAAGATTTAAACAACTAAGCAATTTCCCTAAGTAAAACCCAGCCTCGGTGTTCATTATGTTTTAATCAATTGAATTAAAATTATTGACAAAAGAATTGTGGAAGCAGATGAGCAGATTAAAAGAATTTTTGAAAGGGATTTCTCTCTGTTGTAATTTCTAGAAACCGAAAATAGTGTCAATAGCGTGATAAAAATGCAAAGAGAAGGAATTGTATATAGAAATTCTTTAGGGGAGAGAATATCCAAAGGGGAGTTGTAAAATTTCAGAAGTGGAACGAGAGTAGGCATTTTACCAATATTTGCCATAATTAAATTAATCTGAAAAATCGATAAAGAAAATCCACAAATTATGACTGACCATACCAAGGGGTCTTTCAGAAATTTTATTACTTCAAGTCTTAAGACTGCAAAATCAAAATTCCTTTTAGCCTTATATAGCTTATTCTTAAAAGGTTCTTTAATATCTAAATCAAGTTGTTTGGGTTCTTTTGAAGATGCGATTTCATCTTTTGAGACCTTCTTCGTTTTTTTTGACATAACGAATTATATCATTATATTAAATATTAAGAAGGCAGTATATTT
Organism: Candidatus Dojkabacteria bacterium; assembly: GCA_012513575.1. GTDB lineage: Bacteria > Patescibacteriota > Dojkabacteria > SC72 > SC72 > UBA5232. The sequence goes on along the minus strand of JAAZBX010000002.1, from coordinate 85,254 downwards.
GAGAAAAGAAAGTAGAAATCTTCCAAAGAGGTGTGTTGAGCTCTTCTCTCGAGAAGTTCCATGATTTTCTCCCTTTGCTCCTCTTTGAAACGATATCTTTTAAGGTTGTTTAAAAGTTTTTTTCTGGGTTGTTTAAAAGCCGATTGTAAAAATATATCGAACTGTTCAAGAGATTTGTTTTCAATAAATATCCCGTAAGATTTCTTTAATGGATAAAAACCTATTAAAGAGCTCATTACTTTGGGTTTCGGTCTAAACGAATCAGGAGAGATATCAAGGATTTTTTTTGTTTTTGCAAGAAGCAATGTCTTTGTTGCTAAGTAATTGTTATTTGGTGAACTTGAAGTATATTTTTCTGCAACTTCTTTTTGAATGATAAAGAAACAGGGATTTCGGAAGTATTCAGAATTAATAATCTTATCGATGATTTTTTTACTTACATTGTATGGCAGGGAACCGAAGAAAGTAATTTTATCTTTAGGAAAAATCGATAATTCTTCAAAATTCCAATCAAGAAAATCCCTGTTTATAATACTTTCTTTAGGAAAAACTGAAGAAAGTTCTTCTGCCAAAATATCGTCCTTTTCAATGAGAAGCAGTTTTGCTTTCTGTTCATAAAAAATCTTTGAGAAATATCCTTGACCCGGTCCAATTTCAACTATAAGGTCTGGTGATTCGTTAAATACTTCTTGAGCGATTCTTTTAGCAAGATTCTGATTCACAAAAAAATTTTGTCCTAATGATCTCTTTGGTTCCATTATTCTATTCGAAAATCCCAAACATTATGTTCTTTCTTAAAGTCCAAATTACATTTATTACATCTTGCCAAATTATCTTTAATCTTAATGTTTCCTTTACATTTGGGACAAGCAAGAATGTCCTCAAGTGTTGTTCCAACAATTTTCACTTTTTCACTTTTTTTGATCATCGTATCGTAAAAAATACTTGGTGGAAAATTTGAAAAGGAGAATAGCCTTTGCATTATTTTTTCAAAAAAGAGTAGTGTGTCATCGTTAAAAATCTTCTTAAAGAACGGAGATCTAAAGTATGAGCAACCATATTTTTTTTCGATTAGAAATTTTTCATTAATCAGCAAGTTTTTAATATGCTGGGGATGATAGTTGAAGAAAATACCCTCAATATTGTTTTTTGTTCCTTCAGAGGCCGTTAGCGTCGGTTGTTTATATGGGTTTGTATTAAAAAACTCTTTGTCTCTTTTAATTACGGCCTTGATCCTTGCCTTAATGTGTATCTTGTTTGCAAATTCTTGGACATACTTCCCATTATTCTTAAATACTCTCTTTAATTCCTTAAAATATTCTTTAGGATTCTCAATATGATGAAGTACTCTAACCATTAAGCCTCCATCGAAGGTGTTGTTTTTAAATGGCATTTTGTAAGCATTTGCAGCAATTAGGTTAATTCCTGGATATTTATTAACCAAAACCTCATAATTATTTCTAAGAGTTTTGGCAGAGTAATCTAGGATGATAGGGTTTTGATAATGATTGTAATATGTCGGTGTGAGCCTTCCATATGAGCCCCCAACATCTAGAAACCAATTTCCATTTTTCTTTCTAAATATTCTGTTTAGAAGGTGTGTTTCAGATAGATGCTCGTATCTTCTTTTTTGCCAATATTGGGAGTAATCATAACTGAATAAGTCATAATCGGATATGTTATTCATTCTTTAGTTTTTGTAAAATTTTAGCTACTTTTTGTAATTGTTTTAATGCTTTGCTTTTCTCTTCTTCATCTTCAATCTCATCGCTCATAGCAATTTTCGAAACTAAGTTTTTCTGAATCTGTTTGTAATATTTTACCTTCAAGAGTCTCTGGAGGTAAAGCAACTCATTTTCAAGTTCACTCTCCTTGGGTAGTTTGTTTGCATTGAAAATCATATCTTCTAGAACTTTCTGTGCCTCGATATTTGTATTAATTTTCTCAAACAACTCTGATTTGGTTAATGTTCTGTTTAGAGTAATAAAAGAAAATATCTCTTGTTGAACTTTGTCGGAAATATATTTTTCATCTAAGAAATATTCTTCTTTTCTATTCTCTGCGAACAAAAGAAGTTGAAGATATCGCGTTTCGGTACTTTCTATCAATGGGTTGGTTTGATTCTTGGTGGGAGAAGAAAGCTTCATATTACTCTTCTCCTTAGTATTTCCATAAGTGATTCCTGTTATTTCTTCAAGTTTTTTAATATAAAGAGACTTTGTATTAATATCTTTTACAGAATTTAATACGGGAAGAATTATTTTTTTGATTTTATCAATATCCTCTAGCTTGTTTAAATCCCTATCTTTAATTGTATCAGCGAGGATAAAGGAGAATGCCTCAACTTTATTGTTAATAACTTCTGAAATTTTGCTTGGTTCGTTTTGAATTAATTCGTCAATATCTTTATAAGGGGATGGTGAGGTTGCAAAAGGATTCATCTCGAGTTTAGAAGCTAGTTCAAAACCTCTAACAATGGCGGCCTTGCCTGCAGAGTCGCTATCGAAGAAAAGAAGGATGTTTTTGGTTAAAGGGATTAAAGATTCAAGTTGTTGTGAAGTCAAACTTGTACCAAGAGGTGCAACTATATTTTTTATTCCAACTTGGTGTGCGGAGATAACATCGGTTGATCCTTCGCAAATAATAACCAAATCCTGTTTTCTAATTTCTTGACGGGATTCATATTGACCAAAAAGGTTGTAGGATTTATGAAAGATTGGGGTCTCGGGAGAGTTCATGTATTTTGGACCATACTCATTCCCAGCATTTTGCCTCGCAGTAAAAGCGATCACATCTCCACGCTTAGAACGTATGGGAAACATTATCCTGTCAAAAAACTTTTCTTTTAGAATCCCATTTTTTTCAATAAATAGGCCACTTTCAAGTAACACCTTTTTACTGTAATTCCCAGATTTTTTAATTTCTGAAATTAATTTTGGATACTTTGGAGCGTATCCTAACGCAAATTTTTTAATATATTCTTTGTTGATTCCTCTCTTAAGTACATAGCTCAACGCAATTGGGCTTTTTAGAAGCTGGTTGTAATAGTATTTTGTTGCAATGTAATTTACCTCTTTAATTTCTTTGAATTTTGTGTTTGGAGAACTTTTTTTTAACTCTACACCCGCTGTCTTCGCAAGCTTCTCCAAAGCTTCAACAAAATCAATATTTTCAATATCTTGTACAAAATTAAAAATGTCTCCACTTCTTCCACACCCAAAACATTTATATCTCTGAATATCAGGACTAACTATGAAAGAAGGAGTTTTTTCTTTGTGAAAAGGACAGAGACCGGAGAAATTTTTTCCTGTTTGTTTTAACTTAACATATTTTTCTATTAATTGAACTATGTCAATTCTCTCTTTAATTTCTTCAATTTGATTACCTTCCTGCATTATTCCCAATTATACCATTAAAAAACTCTTTATTGACATACAATGTTCCCGTCCTCGACCGTGCAATTGATTTCCGCAACTCCTTTTTCGTTAGATTTGGGCCATGTTAATAGCTGGCCATTGAAGAAAACCTTTGTGTTGTTTATCCTTCCTGAAACAATTTTAATATTACTTTTAATTTCAAACTCTTGGATTGATGGTTGAACAACCTGCGAAAGTTTATTTATATTGTCTATGTCCAGTTTGATCCATGCAGGAGCATCAAAAATTTCTATTTTGATCTTGTTGTTTACTACTTCCTCCACAGAAACCTCATTCTCTCTGACGAAGGTGATCTGAATTGTCTGTACAGTCTCCATTATACTGTTGTTATTTTTTTTTGCTTTTATGGTTATTAAGTTTTTTCCTTCTATGAGTGAAATTTCTTTCTCGAAAGAGCCATCCTCATCCACTTCTATGGAGATATTATTTATCTGGATGGAAACATTTTTTTCAGTATTCCCGATCACTTTTATTTCTGAGCTTTTAACGGTTGAGTTGTTTTGAGGAGTTGAGATGGAAAGAACAGGGGGTTTTTGAAATTTGTAAACTTGAATCCCGAAATAGAGTAATATTGCGAGGGAGAAAAGAACAAGCGTAGAAATTACAATGGCCTTTGGAGTTATAGTTATGCTTGTTTTTTTTGAGCTTAAATTATTGAAGGGGGAAATTACTTTCTTCTCCTCAACGATGGGATTTGTTCTTCGATAGAGAGCAAGAACTTTTTCTACGTCTAAATTAAGATATTTCGCATATATTTTTATAAAACCTGTTAGAAAAACCTCGGATTCAAAGGGAAAAAATTCGTTGTTTTCAATAAACTTAAGAAATCGTTTTTGAATCTTTGTATCTAAAGAGGCGGTCTCAATACTTATTTTCAACTTTTCTCTTTTGTTTTTTAAAACTTCCCCAACTGTAACCATGGCCAATTCTACTACTTATTCGAAGTCATCGGTATCCTCTCCTCCTAAAATCTCGGAAGCGGAATGAACTAATACCTTTCTTGGCTTGGAACCTTCATCTGGGCCAATAGCTCCAGCTTCATAAAGCTCGTCTATGATTCTTGCGGCTTTGTTAAAACCGATTTTCATTTTTCTTTGTAAGAATGAAGCAGAAGCTCTTTGAGTAAGGATTACGATTTCTAGTGCCTTTGAGAAATCGGGATCTCTCTGTGTGTGACTTCCACCAGTTATTTCATCCGGTCCATTTTCTATGGCATTTGTTAATCCTGATGAATATTCAATTTCCTCTTTAACCTGGCTTTTGACGGCATTGACAATATTTTCCGTGTCCTCCGTAGACGTAAATGTCCCCTGAATCCTTAATGATTTCGGAGTGGTTTGATCTTTGTAGAGCATGTCTCCGTTTCCTAGGAGTGTTTCTGCTCCTCCTTCATCCAAGATTACTCGAGAATCCATTAGTGTCGCAACAGCAAATGCCATCCTCCCCGGGATATTTGATTTGATTAATCCAGTAATAACATCTACTGTAGGTTTTTGTGTGGCGAGAATAAGGTGGATACCTACGGCTCTTCCCATTTGGGCAAGGGTTTGTATTTTTGTTTCAACCTCCATGCCAGTTCTAAGCATAAGATCAGCCATTTCATCAATTACAACAACGATGTAGGGCATCGCGGCAAAGCCCATTTTTGCATTATATTCTGAGAGTTTCTTTGTATGGGTTTGTTTAAGTTGTGTGTATCTTCTCATCATTTCTCCGCTAACCCACTCAAGAGCGTTTGTAACTAAAGTGACATCGGTTATTACTGGTGTCAAAAGATGTGGAATTCCATTGTACATTCCCATCTCTACACCCATTTTGGGATCAACCATTATGAATTTAACTTCATCCGGAGTTTTGGTCATCAGTAATCCAGCAAGAAGGGAGTTTATCGCAACAGATTTCCCTGTTCCTGTAGCTCCAGCTACTAGGAGGTGAGGTATTTTCCCTAGATCCTTGATTGTTGTTTTCCCAGTTATATCTTTTCCAAGAATAAGGGGTAATTCATACTTGTCTGTTTCTTGTCGAAGCTTTTTTATCATATCCTTGGTGTATACAAAGTTTGGAGTTGGATTTGGTATTTCAACACCAATAAAGGAGGTTCCAGGGATGGGAGCTTCGATTCTAATAGAAGCTGTTTGAGAGGCTAAGGCAAGTGCAAGGTCATTGCTTAAATTCTTCACTTTGGACACTTTGATTCCTGTACTAATACTAAGTGAGAATCTTAATACGGTTGGACCTACGGCAATTGCTACCACTCTCGATTGAATTCCGAAATTCATAAGAGTTCGTTGAATGACAAGTGCTTTCTCTTTGTAAAGCTTCTCATCTTGTTTTTGAACCTCCTTCTCTTGCAGTATGTCAATGTTTGGGAAAATCCAGTCAGTATATTTGGGCGCCTGAGGCTCATCTTCGTTTGGTTCTCCTTCTGAGACTTTTACATTTGGAGCTACATTGTGTGAAGTGTGGAGATAATCATCCCTGTGGAGTATCTCCTCAAGCTTTCTTTCCGTTTCAATCGGTGAGGACTCAATGTATGGTTCTGTCTGGTTATCATCTAGGGCCTCATTTTCAGTTTGAATCTTAATATCATCACCCTCCTTTGTACCGATGAATTTGTTAAGTACCGAAAGCAGCCAAGAGCTCTTTTTAGATTTGTTTTGACCAGGTTCTGGGATAGAATCCTCAACAAAGTCTCTGATTTGTTCAAGAGTTGTTCCTGTAATCAACGAAAATGCAAGAATCAAAAAGATTAAGATGATGAATATCTCTATGGCTGAGCCAAAGACACCATTTAAAGATATATGAAGAAACTTTCCAACTTCTCCACCTGAGCTACTTAGGGCTTCGGGATTTGCTAGTTGCTCTGGCTGTTGCCAGAAGGAAAGAAGTGTTGATATGCAGATAGAAAAAAGGAAAATTCCCACAAACTGTCTTGAGGAGATAAATTTCCTAGACTTGAAAAGTAAGAAAAGTGAACCGTAAAGCAAAGATATTCCCCAGGGTATAGCTGAGTATCCAAAGAATTGTGAAATTGTTTTGAAAAGATTTGATTGAGTTAGAAGAAACGGTGAGACCATGACAACAATCCCAGCAACAAAAAGCACTGTTCCAAAAAGGATTTTGCTTTCGCTGCTTTTTATTGTTATCTGTTCCTTTTTCTTTTTGCGGGGCATAGTATGAAAATATAATAGGATATTATAGGTAATTTTTCAAAGGGGTATAGATGTTTGTAATAGAACCCCTTTTTGTTTTCAACACCTAGGAGTCCTACCTACCCATTTTCAAATGTATATTAATACACAAAAATATCCCTAAAAAGTCGTTGACATAAAGCAAATATTATAGTATACTTCCCAAAGTCGCTTGATTTTTTGATCAAAAAAGTAGTATTGTATAGGTCTTTTGCGACCTTTTGGATACCGCTTTATTCAAGTAATATGTTATAACATAACTAAAAATTTATCCTATGCTAAAACCAAAAATTAATAGGTCTGGGAGATTAAACCTGGGACTAAACTATTCAGGAGACCTTGAATTCCCAAATTTAATCGAAGCTCAGATTAATTCTTTTGACGCCTTTAAAAAGGAAGGTTTTAAGAATTTGTTTGCGGAAATTAATCCAGTAAAGGACACAATGGAGAAGATGTGGACTTTAGAATTTAAGGATTTTAGGATTGGTGAACTATACAGAACTGTTGATGAGGCTATTAAGAAGGGTCTTTCCTATGAAGCTCCCGTGTATGCAAAGGTTCAGTTAATGAATAATAAGACCGGGGAGATTAAGGAGCAAGAAATCTTTGTTACGGACTTACCAATAATGACTGATGAGGGAGTTTTTATTTTCAATGGTGATAGGAGAGTTGTTACACATCAGATTGTTAGAGCGGAGGGTGTTTTGTATGAAGAGTCGGACAAACTTCCTACAAGAACATTGTATAAGGTAAGATTGATGCCCGGAAAAGGTCCTTGGTATGAAATTGATACAAACAGGCACAATGTAATTTCCGTGAGGATTCTTCCTAAGAGACCCAAGGTTCTTATCACAGAACTTTTAAGAGTTTTTGGTTGGGAGAGCGATGATGAAATAAGGAAGTTGTTCTCAGATGTAGATACTCACGAAGAGTACAAGTATATAGAGGCAACATTGGCAAGAGATTTTACAAAGAGCAAAGAAGAAGCAGTTATTAGTATTTACAACAAGTTAAGACCAGATGAGTCTGTAACGCTTGAGAGTGCTGAAAGATACATTAAGAGTAACTTCTTTAATGTAAGAAAATTTGATTTAGGGAAGATAGGTAGATACCAATTAAATAGGAAGCTTGGTACTACTTTTGATATAAACAACCCTGCAGAGACAATACTCTATCCTATGGATATTGTATTAATTGTGAAGAAGCTTATACAGATAAATAATGGTGTTGTTGAACCGGATGATATTGACCATTTGTCAAATAGAAGAATTAGAAGTGTTGGAGAAATTCTTGAAAGACAGCTTAATGCTGCTATTAGGAGGTTAGAAAAAAATATTAAGGATAAAATGAGTTTGTATGGACAGGATGCGAAGGTTACACCTTCAATGCTTGCAAGTACAAAACCCATTTCTGCAGCTATTCAGTCTTTCTTCGGAACAAATGCGTTATCTAGTTTCATGGATCAGATAAATATACTCTCTGAGCTTGAAAACAAAAGAAAGGTTACAGCTGGCGGTCCTGGAGGTATAGCAAAAGAGAGGGCAACTTTTTCAATCAGAGAAGTCCACAATTCCCACTATTCGAAATTTGATCCAGTTACAAGTCCAGAGTCATCAAACATTGGTGTTGTTGTTCAATTAGCCACATTAACAAGAATTAATGAATTTGGTTTTTTAGAGGCTCCGTATAGAAGAGTGTCAAATAAAGTAAAAAACAACAAGAAAGACTTAATAAATAGAATTCTTGCTGAAGATGTTAAGAAAATTGCAAAAAAGGATTCCTTTATTGACGAAAAATTAGCAGAAAAGATTTCAAAGGACAAAGCAGTAAAGGAGATTGCTGTTAAGCCATTTGTTACAGACATTGTAGAGTACTTAGACGCCATGGAAGAAGAGAAATTTCATATCGGACCTGCGGCATTTTCTAAAGATGAATTTGGGAATATTTTGGATACCCTGGTTCCTGTTAGGTTTAAGGGTGATTTTCTCCTTGAGGACGTTAACATGGTTAACTATATTGATGCTTTAGCAAGTCAACAAGCGGGTCTTGGAATGGCATTAATCCCATTTGTCTCTCACAATGATGCTATGAGGGCACTTACAGGTGCAAACCAGCAAAGACAGGCAGTTCCCCTTGTTAAACAGGAATCCCCTCTTGTTGGTACCGGAATGGAAGAAATTGTCGCAAGACAGTCTGAATGGGGAATATTTGCTGAGGGGGATGGAGAAGTTTTATACACAGATGCTGAAAAGATATCGGTGAAGTACAAGAAAGAAGGAGTGAAGGATTACAACTTAGTATCCTTCTATAGAAGTAATGAAAACACATGTTTTACTCAGAAACCTGTTGTTAAATCTGGAGACAAATTTAAGAAAGGAGATATCCTTGCAGATGGGCCTACTATTGTTAATGGAGAATTCTCCATAGGTACAAATCTTAGAGCTGCATTGATGTTCTACGAAGGATACAACTATGAAGATTCTGTAATTATCTCCGATAGAATTGTAAGAGATGATCTGCTTACTTCAATACATATTAGAGAACATACAGTAGACATTAGAGATACTGAGTTAGGCCCCGAAATTATTACGGCGGATATACCACATGTAAATGATAGAATCTTACAGAAACTTGATTCTCAGGGAATTGTCAGATCAGGTGTTCACGTAAAATCAGGAGATATCTTGGTAGGAGTCGTTGCTCCAAGAGGAGAAAAAGAACTTACTGCAGAGGAAAGATTGCTTAGAGCAATCTTTGGCGAATCTGCTAGTGATGTAAGAGATAACTCATTAAGAATTCCACACGGAGAAGAGGGAATTGTTGTTAGAAGTTTAATTCTCTCGACAGACAAGGGAGACAGATTAGCTCCAGGTGTCCTACATCAAGTAAAAGTATGGGTCGCAAACACAAAGAAAATCGGATTTGGAGACAAAATAGCGGGAAGACACGGAGACAAAAATACGGTAGCAGCAATTCGACCAATTGAAGATATGCCATTCACTGAGGATGGAGAACCAGTTGATATTGTTCTTACACCTACATTCCTAAAGAGAATGAACATGGGACAGGCGGAGGAGGTTCATTTTGGTAAGTTTGCGGAAGAATTGAATCAGAAATTGGCCTTCCCAATTTTCGAAGGAGAGAATATGGAGTGGCTATTAAATGAGATGAAGAAACAAGGAAAGGACATGTCGCAAAGAGTTGATCTGTATGATGGAAGGACTGGAAAGAAATTCCCAAACAAAGTGACTGTAGGAGTTAAATATGTATTAAAGTTGAAGCATATCTCTGATGAAAAGGTTCATGCTAGATCAACTGGACCATACACAGCAGTATCTCAACAGCCACTCGGAGGAAAAGCACAAATGGGTGGACAGAGATTTGGAGAAATGGAAGTTTGGGCATTAGAATCCCACAGTGCACCGTTTGCACTTCAGGAAATGCTTACGATAAAATCAGACGACATCAAGGGAAGATCGTCAGCATATAAAGCAATTATTCATGGAGACAAGATTGAAAATGTAAATGTCCCTGAATCATTCAAGGTACTTGTCAAAGAGCTTAATGCACTTTGCTTAAATATTGATTTAATTTCAAATCAAACAGAAGAGGAGGTTGCTCAAAATGAAGAAAAATAAAAATAAATTTGATAGCTTTGATGTCTTAAAGGTAACATTGGCATCTCCAGACCAAGTTTTAAATTGGTCATATGGTGAAGTTACAAAGGCGGAAACAATCAATTACCGAACTTTCAGAGCGGAGCCAGAGGGTCTTTTCTGTGAAAAGATTTTTGGACCAACAAAAAACTATGAATGCTACTGTGGAAAATACAAGAAGATTAGATATAAGGGAATAGTTTGTGATAAGTGTGGTGTTGAAGTAACAACATCAGATGTAAGAAGAGAAAGAATGGGTCATATTGATTTGGCAATTCCAGTTGCACATGTTTGGTTCGCATTTGGAATCCCAAACAAGATGTCGATAATTCTTGATATCTCACATAAAAAAATACTCTCGGTAGTATATTACACTAGATATGTAATTATCTCCGCCGATGAAGAAAAAAGAAGTGAGATGATGGATAAAGCTCTCGCCCTTAAGAGTGATGAAATTGAGAAATTGCACAAAGATTTGGAGGAAGATTTAAATGCAACTACTGAAACTTTTGGTGTTGAAATTGAAGAGTTAAAAAAAGCCAAAGGTAAGGGAATCGAATTGAAGATAAGCCAAGGAGAGCATAAGAGAAAACAAGCGTTGGCAAAGGTAAGAAGGGATTATGCAGAGAAAGAAGAGCAGATAGAATCTTTCTATTCAAAGCTCTACCAAACGATTGAAAAAATTGCCGTTGGTGCAGTTATCACCGAGGATGAATATTCAGATTTAGTTGAGAGAGATTTGGTTTTCTTTGAAGCGATGATGGGTGCAGAAGCAATTGAAAAATTATTACAAAATCTAGATCTCGAAGGTGAATTAGAGAAATTGAGAATTAGAATTGAGAAGGAGAAGGGAGAAAAGAAATTAGCAACAATTAGAAGGATTCAGTATCTTGAAGGTTTTATCAAAAACGGTATTAAGCCTGAGTGGATGGTAATTAGGACACTTCCAGTATTACCCCCAGAATTAAGACCTATTATTCCTCTATCAGGTGGTAAATTCGCAACTTCTGACCTTAACGACCTATACAGGAGAATTATAAATAGAAACAATAGATTGAAGAAGTTGATTGAGATTGGAGCACCTGATGTTATATTAAGAAACGAAAAAAGGATGCTTCAGGAATCAGTTGACGCATTGATTGATAACTCTCATAGACCGTCAAAACCAATGATGAATAGTAAGAGATTGCCTTATCAATCATTGACAGATGATTTGAGAGGAAAGAAAGGTATATTTAGAAAGAACTTACTTGGAAAAAGAGTAGACTACTCAGGAAGAGCTGTTATTGATGGAGATCCAAGTCTTAAATTTGATCAATGTGGTATTCCAAAGTCAGTTGCTTTGGAAATGTTTAAACCATTTGTAATATACAAGTTACTTGATAAAGAATTAGCCCCAAATGTAAGGGTTGCTAAAGATATGCTCGAGGAAGAGACAGATATCATTTGGGACTTACTAGAAGAGGTGATAAAAAATAAGCCTGTATTGTTAAATAGGGCACCAACTCTTCATAAGTATAGTGTACAAGCTTTTTATCCAAGATTAGTTGAGGGAGAAGCAATTAGAATCCATCCTTTGGTATGTAAAGCCTTCAATGCAGACTTTGATGGAGACCAAATGGCAGTTCATATTCTTCTTACAGACGAAGCAATAGAGGAAGCAAAAAAAGAAATGATGTCTTCACAAAATATCGTAAATATCTCAAATGGACAGGTATTAGCGTCTCCAGCGAAGGATATGTTGATTGGCTTCTATATGATGACTGATTTAGTTGAATCCAAAAATCCAAGAATATTTGCTACAAGTGATTTGGCAATTAAAGCATATGAGAGAGATGACATATCAATAAATGAAGAAATTCTTGTTGGAATTAAAGGGGAAGCAATTAAAACATCTGTAGGAAGGGTAATTTTTAACAGTATTCTTCCTGAAGATTACCCATTTATCAATGAAAGAATTGATAATAGGGGAATTAAGAAAATAATTGACAAGATAAAGAGCTCTTCTGATTTGTCAGTTGTGGTTGAGCTTCTTGATAATATGAAAGCGTTAGGATTTAAGTTCGCAACAGATTTAGCCTTCTCATTTGCAATGGAAGATTGCCAAGTTGACTTTGATATTAAGTCAGAGATAAAAAAGATTGAAGAAAAGGATGAGCAATTGCTTGACAACTATCTCCAGGGCTTGATTACTAAAAAAGAGAAAGTAAATATCTCTACAAATATGTGGGATGACTTTGCTGATGAATTGGCGGAGATGGCTTGGAGCAAGTTACCAAAGGAAAATTCGATTTATCAAATGGTTGAATCTGGTGGTAATGGAGGAAAAATTCAGGCAAGGCAGGTTCTCACAATTAAGGGTGTTGTTAGAGACTCAAGAGGAAATCTTGTTGCGATGCCAATTAAAAGTAACTATAGAGATGGTTTAAGTGCTTTTGAATATTTTGTTGCGGCAAATGGAGGAAGAAAAGGTATTGCAGATAGATCTCTAAAGACATCTTCATCTGGCTATTTGACAAGGAAGCTTGTCGATGTTGCTCATGATGTCATTATTCGACATGATGATTGTGGCTATGATGGGGAGGGCCTTTCTATTAGGAAATCTGATGACAGAAGAATTGATTTCAAAGATAGAATTTTCGGAAGAGTATTGGCAAAGGACTTAGTCATTGGGAAGAACACTATTGCAAAGAGGAATGAAATAATTACTCAGGAAATTGCCGAAAAAGTAGAGGAGGCTGGAATAGACGAGGTATTTGTAAGAACTCCTTTGTTATGTAAGTCACCACTAGGAATGTGTAAGAAGTGTTATGGCTACAATCTTGAGAACAATAGAGAAATAGACATGGGGAGAGCAGTCGGCGTAATAGCTGCTCAATCAATCGGTGAGCCTGGAACTCAGATGACTATGCAGACATTCCATAAGGGAGGAGTCCAAAAGATTGATATCACTCAAGGTTTACCAAGAATTGAGGAATTGTTTGAAGCAAGAACTCCAAAGGCAGAAGCAGAAATGGCTTCAATCGATGGAAAGATTCATATTGAGGTTGCCGAAGATGATTCTTCAACAATTATTCTTTCTGGAGAAAAGAAGATGGAGAGGCACTATATTGTGTCCAAAGCTAAGAAATTACTTGTTGAGGACGAACAAGAGGTCAAAGCAGGTCAGGCAATGTTTATCGATTCTGACCAGGTAGAGAGGCAGGCTCCGTTTGATGGAACAATTTTTCTTGAGGGGGGAATCCTTACAATCAATGGAAGAATGAAAGCAGAGGAAACCATTTATGTATTACCTGGAATTGAAATCTTGGTTGAAGATGGGGCAGAGGTCAAAGCCGGAACACAATTAACTGAGGGCTCTTTGGATCCAAAGAAATTGGCTGATGTCGCAGATATCCTTACCTCTCAGAAATATATTTTGGATGAAGTTCAAAAGGTATTTAATGCACAGGGAGTTCCAATTGATGATATTCATATTGAGATAATATTGAGACAGATGGTAAGGCTTGGAAGAGTCTTAGATTCTGGAGATTCCGAATATTTAGTGGGCTCATCAGTAAATAGGTTTATGGCTGCATTGAAAAATGAGCTTCTAGTTAAAGATGGTAAAAACAAGGCCTTGGTTATTCCAAAGCTTTATGGAATTAAAACCTCTTCACTAAATACCGAAAGCTTCCTTTCAGCAATCTCATTCCAAGAGCAGGTGAGAGTTCTCACAAATGCCGCAATTATTGGCAAGACCGATTACCTTAGAGGTATGAAAGAAAATGTCATTATCGGTAAGCCTATCCCTGTCGGAGAAGGAGCTGAGATCAAAAATATGAATGAGCTGGAAGAGCTTCAAGTTTAATTGATTTTGTTATATAATACACACCATGCCAACAATAAACCAATTAGTTAGAAAACCTAGAAAATCTGCAAAGAAGAAAGCAAAGCATATTCAACTTGCTAGAGACTTTAATCCTTTGAAGAATAGATATAAGAAAACACCAAACCCATTTAAGAGGGGTGTGTGTTTGCAAGTAAAAACAATGACACCAAAGAAACCAAACTCTGCACTTAGAAAAGTCGCTAGAGTAAGGATGTCTAATGGTATGGAGGTTACTGCGTATATTCCTGGTGAAGGTCATAATCTTCAAGAGCACTCAGTTGTTCTTTTGAAGGCAGGGAGAAAAAGAGACTTGCCAGGTGTTAAATATATTATTGTAAGAGGAAAGTATGATACCGCAGGAGTAAAAGGCAGGAAAAAAGCAAGATCAAAATATGGCGTTAAAAGAGAGGACGCTGAGAAATAGTTTTTAATTAAAAGATATTTATATGAGAGGTAAAAGAGCTAAAAGAAGAAGTTTAAAATTAGATAGAAAATATTCAAATCCAATTATTGCAAGATTTATTTCAAAAGTAATGCAAGATGGGAAGAAGAGTCTTGCAGAAGATTTGGTATATGCCGCAATTGAAAAGGGATCAAAGATTGCAAAAGAAGAAGATGTTGTTTCCTTTGTAAACAAAGCAATTGACAATGTTAGGCCAGCTTTGGAAATAAAGGCAAGAAGGGTTGGTGGAGCAAACTATCAGGTTCCTATGCCTGTTTCACCAAGAAGACAGGAAACATTGGCAGTAAGATGGGTTGTAGAAGCTTCAAGAAAAAAGAGTGGAAAATCTTTTGATGAAATTCTATGTGATCAGTTAGTAGATGCTTACAAAGGTGAAGGTGATGCAGTTAGAAAGAAGGAGGATACAGAAAAGATGGCCGAAGCAAATAAAGCATTTGCACATTTTAGGTGGTAGTCTTAATAACGAATAGGTAATTAAGGGGAGAGGGGTAATACCCTCTCTTTTTTATTTTGTACTTTCTATCCTCTCCCACCCACTTTTGGGCATATCTTTTCTAAGAATAGTCCTCTCCCAAAAGATCTTTATCCATGTTAAAAGTCTAACGGGGAAGAGAAGAAGAGACCAGAAGAATTCTCTAAAATTCTTCGCATATTTAAATACAAATCCAGCATATCTTAATTCAATACCAAAACTTCTTGATTGCTTATCCTTTTTGAAAATACCCATTTGTTTTAACTGGGTAAAACCTCCGAGTGACCTTACTTTCTGCTTCATATAGTCCTTCAAACTTCTTGGATACTTCACAAAACACACAGCTTTCGGTGCGTATGCTATTTCCATTCCTAAATTCCTTACATAGTAGGACATATATGCATCATCTGAGAGAGCGTTACTTGGTAACTTTATGTCCAAATTCTTCACAGCCATAATATATCCACTCATTGGGAAAAAATTCTCTTTGCTAATGTAGTAATCCTTGCCACTAACCAATTTCATAGTCTTTGTTCTTCTATCGTGTGCAGAGTCTGAAAGGAGATGTCCCCAGTACCCGAAGATATTATTTCTATTATCACCTGAAACTGGTCTCCCACTAACACCTCCAACTTTCTTGTTTTCAAATGGCTCAAGTAATTTAGAAACACTGTTTCTATCAAAATAGGTATCGCCATCGGTTAATATCAAAATATCTCCTTTAGCTTTTTTAAAAGCCATTCTTAGAGCATATGGTTTTCCCTTCCTCGGATCCTTAATTTGAATATATCTTTTCCCAAGCTTATACTTATTTGCTTCCTTTCTTCCAGCATTTAATGTCGCAGAATCTGGAGAGACTTGGATAATTTCAAAATCATTAGGAATACTAGAATATTTTTTATTTGCAATACATGAAATACATCTTCCAATGGTTTTAGGTTCTTTAAATGAAGCGATGATTACACTAATCATTTATTTATTTAATAAATCTATTCAGAAGCTGCTTGAGTCTCTGTTGAACCCTCTGTTTCGGTTGAAGCTTCTGCAGTTGTTGTCTCACTTTCTGTCGGAGTTGAAACAATTTCCTCCTGCATTTCTGTAATAGTAACAACTGTCGCATTTTTTAGTTCTTCATTAATCAAAGAAATATCTTTTGGAATCTCTAATTCGTCGATAGATATCGATTGCCCAGGATGTTCTAATCCAGAAATATCAACTTTAATAGAAGGGATAAGATCATTAACTTTACATCTTACCTCAATGGAGTCCATAACCTCAACAAGGACACCAAGATTATTCTTAACAGCTGGAGATATGCCAATGATTTCAAATGGAATTGAAAACACCATATCTTTGCTCTCATCAATTTCAAAGAATGAGATGTGTCTTAATTCTTCGGTAATTGGATTAATATCAATTTCTTTAACTACAACCTTAAAACTTTTTCCATCAAGTTCGGTGTCAAGAATTGTTGTAGATGTAGCGTTCTTAAGTATCTGTTTTGCCGTTGATGTGTCTAACATAATATTTTTAGATTCAGTCTTGGCATTATAAACTACTGCTGGTACGAACCCATCTTTGAGCAAAATTTTATTTTTCTTTCCATTTAAATCTCTTTCGAGAAATTTGACTTTTTCCATAATGTGAGGAGTATATCAGATAAATTAACTTTCATCAAGCTTTCCTAGGTTTGTTGATAGAAGTGTATTGTAGTAAAAATCTTTAACCTCGAATAGCATATTTACACCAGTAATTAATACTGATTTAATATTCTTTTTTAATTTAATTAGGCCCTTGGTTTTCCTTATTCTGTGAAATGCGTGCCAATGTGATACAACCATATCCTTAATCTCTTCTCCACAACTTAACTCAATAAGGAGCATAATAGCTTTTTTGGTTCTTTCCCATTCAAGAGGTGAGTAGGAACAGTTAAATTCTGTAAGACCATATTTTGACAATGCAATAAATTGGTAAGGAGGCAATATTTCCTTATCTTCCTCGGGTATTCTTCTATTGTTTTGTAGGAGGGCAATATTGCTACCATCATCAAGAAGATATTCTTCAAAATACTTAGGATATTCAGCCAGTACTTGGTTGGTTATTTGCTGGTTTATTTCCTCTATTGTAGAGTCTAAATTCTCACCTTTTGTTTCAATTTCATTTTCCATCGTAGAAAAGTATATCACTAAATTGTTAATAATAGTGATTAAAATGATGATATATACTGCAAATGGATAAGCACTTGACAGTCAAGTCTGCTCATAATATACTTAGCAAATAAACTAACTATCTGCTAAGGTGGAATTAACAGAAAGACAAAAAGAAATACTACGTGCTGTAATACGTGAATTTATGGAAGAAGCAGAAGAGGTGGGTTCGTTGTCGCTCGTTGAAAAATATGATCTCGGTGTAAGCTCTGCAACAATCAGAAATGAAATGGTAAAGCTCATGGGGTTGGGCTTATTAGAAAAAAGTCATATATCTTCCGGAAGGCTTCCTACTGACCAAGCTCTAAGACTGTATGTAACAAATTTCCTTGGGAGGAGAGAGTTGAACCCAATGGTGAGCGTAGAAATCAGACAGGGTATTTATAGGGATAGGTTTGATAAAGATGTTGTTATTAAATCCATATTAGATATCTTGTCAAAAGAAACTGAAAGCTTGGTATTTCTTATTCTTGACAACCAAATTAGGTATTTCGGAGTTTCTCAGCTTTTTAAATATTCCGAATTCGGAGAAAATATCGAGAAGCTAAAGAAAGTAATTAACATTCTCGAAGATGAAAACTATCTTAGGAATATGGTGAGCAAATTCACAAATTCGGGAGTGTCACTTTTGATTGGTGGAGAATCTGGGGTAAAAGAATTTACTGATTGTGCAATAGCTTTTATCCGAATTCCATTTTGGGATCAGAATCATTCATATGTTGGAGTAATCGGTTCCAAGAGAATGGATTACTCTATTGTAATTCCGGCTTTAAATGAAGTCAGAAATGCATTGCAGACATCTATGTCTGGATGGAGATAAATTCAATTAATACTGTTATGAGTAAGCGCAAAAATATTGATGATACAAATGTGCAAAATTATGAGAAGAAAATCGCTGAATTGGTTGCTACTATTGACAAGGTAGAAGATGAGAAGTTAGTAGTGGAAAATCAATTGAAAAAAGCTCTTGCGGATTACCATAACTTGACTGCAAGTATGGGGAAAAGGCAGGCATTAAGTATTTTTAATCTGAAAAAGAAATTGTGTGAAGATTTTATGCCAGTTATAGATTCGATTGCATTGAGCATTGAAAGTGAGAAGACATTAAAATTAGATGATAAAGAAAAGTCATGGTTTGAGGGCGTTTTAGCCATTTTTGAGTCAATGAAGAAATCATTCGAGGGTATAGGTTTAAAAACATATCTCCCTAATATCGGAGATATGTTTGATACATCTATACATGAAGCACTAGCTATTTCACAAGATGGTAAACCAGGGGAAATTACTTCGGTAATACAACCTGGATATACTCTTGACGATATAGTTATTCGAACTTCAAAAGTGATTGTGTCTAAATAATTGAATTAATTTTTAAAAATAAAAAATATGTCAAAAATTATCGGAATAGACCTCGGAACTACAAACTCAGTTATGGCATTTATGGAGGGTGGTAAGCCCAACATAATTTCTAATGCCCAAGGGAGTAGGCTTACACCTTCAGTTGTTGCCCAAGATGATAAGGGAGAGGTGTTGGTTGGGACTCCAGCAAAAAATCAATCAGTAATTAATCCAGAAGGAACGATATACTCTGTTAAAAGACTGATAGGAAGAAGTTGGGACGATCCTGAGGTCAAGAGAGATGTAAAAACATTGCCCTTTGAAATGAGAAAAGCTTCGAATGGTGGAGTTGAAGTTAAAATGGGAGATAAGTGGTATACACCACAGGAAATTTCTGCAAAGGTTCTTGCCAAAATGAAGAAAGATGCAGAAGAGTATTTAGGTCAGGATATAAAAGAAGCTGTAATTACTGTCCCAGCATATTTTGATGACTCTCAAAGACAAGCAACGAAAGATGCCGGTAAAATTGCAGGTTTAGAGGTTAAGAGAATTGTCAATGAACCTACTGCAGCAGCTCTGGCGTATGGTCTAGATGACAAGAAAGATCAAAAGATAGCAGTCTTTGATTTGGGTGGGGGAACATTTGACATTTCAATCTTGGAAATGGGTGATGGTGTTTTTGAAGTTCTTTCAACTAACGGAGATACACATCTTGGTGGAGATGACTTTGATCAAGTAATTATTAATTACCTTGCAGATGAGTTTGAGAAGAAGGAGAGTATGGATTTAAGAAATGATAGAACTGGCCTTCAAAGATTGAGAGAAGCAGCAGAGAAGGCCAAAATTGAGCTTTCAACTTCGGAGGAAACTGAGATTAATATCCCTTACATAACAGCAACTGATAAAGGCCCAAAACATCTTAAGGAGAAGTTAACAAGATCTCAATTGGAAAAATTGACTGCTGAGTTAATTGAGAAGACAGTAAAACCATGCGAGAAAGCTCTTAAAGATGCCCATTTAGACAAGAAAGATATAGATGAAGTCCTCTTGGTTGGAGGAATGACTAGAATGCCTGCCGTTATTAAGAAAGTTAAAGAGATTTTTGAGAAAGAACCTAATAAGGGAGTAAATCCTGATGAAGTTGTTGCTCAAGGTGCAGCAATCCAAGCAGGAGTACTTGGAGGAGATATTAAAGATATTACTCTATTAGATGTAACACCTTTATCTCTTGGTCTTGAGACCTTGGGAGGTGTGTTTACAAAATTAATTGAAAGAAATACAACAATCCCAGTAGAGAAAAAACAAATTTTCTCCACGGCAGCAGATAATCAGCCAGGTGTAGAGATTCATGTTCTACAGGGGGAGAGAGAAATGGCTGCTGACAATAAAACTTTAGGAAGATTTCTTCTTGAAGGAATTTTACCAGCACCCAGAGGAGTTCCTCAAATTGAAGTTACTTTCTCTATAGATGCAAATGGTATATTAAATGTTAAAGCGTTGGACTTGGGTACCAAAAAAGAGCAAAAGATTACAATCACTGCATCTACAGGATTGAAAGAGGAGGAAATAAATAAAATGGTTGAAGAAGCTGAGAAGAATGCTGAAGAAGACAAAAAGAAAAAGGAAAGAGCTGAGAAAAGAAACAATGCTGATACTGTAGCTTTTAGTGCAGAAAAACTCATTGATGAGAATAAGGACAAGGTTTCTGAGGAAGAGCAAAAGAGTCTTAAAGAGAAAGCCCAAGCGATTAAAGATCTTATATCAAAAGATGATTTTGATGTTGAGGAGGTTGAGAGCAAAACAGAAGAGTTAGAGAAAGAAATGCAGGAGATAGGAAAAAAGATTTATGAGGCAGCTGCAAAAGAGGCTTCTTCATCAAACGAAGAGAAAAAAGATGATAAACAGGAGAAAGAGGATAAAAAGGACGAAGAAGCAAAGGAGGGAGAGGTAGTTGAATAATATTCAATTTCTCTGGTTCAAAGGGAGGCTTCTTGCCTCCCTTTATTTTTTGCGAATTGCAACTGAAAGTTGACTAAGAGCAACTGTAAATTGGTAGTTGCAACAATCTCTTCATGCTATTATCTCTCATTAATTTGACTTCGTATCTTAATGATACAACTAAAAAATATCACAAAGTCTTTTGATTTAAACAAAAACAAAGTAGAAGTATTAAAAGGTATAAACTTAGAGATAGGAGATGATGAATTCATTGCCTTAATGGGACCATCAGGCTCTGGTAAATCTACATTACTTGGCATTCTTGCAGGGATAGATTCTCCAACATCTGGAGATATCTTCATATATGGTCAAGATATCTCAAAAAAGAAAGAAGATGAACTAGCACGCTTTAGAAACAAAAATGTAGGAATCATATTCCAAGCATACAATCTAATTCCTAGTTTAAATGCAATACAAAATGTAAAAGCGCCACTTTATGCAGGTAAGAATAAATTATCTTCTAAAGAAATAGATCAAAGAACAAAAGAACTACTAAACATGGTTGGTCTATCCCACAGAGAAACACACAAACCAGGAGAACTATCAGGAGGTGAACAACAAAGAGTGGCAATAGCAAGAGCATTGATAAATAAGCCTAAAATTCTTGTAGCAGACGAACCTACAGGTAACCTCGATGCTAAAACAGGAAAAGAGATTTTAGATTTAATGCAAAAAGTTAGTAAAGAAATGCATCTCACTATAATAATGGCAACACATAATAACGAAATTGCAAAATTAGCGGATAGAGTAGTTAAAATTTCTGATGGAATAATAGCAAATGAATAAAACAAAATTCTTTTTTGAAAAAACAAGATCCTCCATCAAATATCTTGGAATAGTTGCTGCAATAATATCTCTCTCAGTTATGTTTTCATCTTTGTGTGTAATGTCTCTTCTCTCTCTTTCTGAGACTTTGAGAGAAGCTCTTGATGACAATCCTAGGGCGACAATCGGAGGAGATATTACTATAACGCCAATGGAGCAAAATGAGGAGAATTTTAATCTTGTAAAGAATAAATTAGAGGAAATGAAGAGAGATGGCGCAATTAAGGAGTTTACATACACAAGTGTTCCTATTAATCACAGAATGTACAATTTGGGATTTGGGAAATCTAGAAATATTCTGCCTGTAGGATATGAGGATAATAGGTTTCCTCTTGAAGGAACAAAGAAAGTACTAACTCCGAATATTTCTTTTAGGGACTTGGAACGAATCCAAGATAGTGCTATTTTGTCGGGAAACCTTGCCAAAAGGGGAAATCTCCAAATAGGGGATACTTTTGTAATCTACTCATCTGATATGTATGATATGCATCAATTAAAGTTGATAGGGATTACAACTTCTCCCTTATCTTCTGCAACAAATATCTATGTGAATAAGAATCTTTTTAAGGGTGAGAGGGCATATACGTTTTATGCAGATATTGTAGGAGATGATTTTGATAAGATTAAATTTCGAATAGCGAGTATTTTTCCTTCTGATGTTGGTGCTACTGTTAGTTTTTGGGATAGAAATCAGGCAGAGAAAGATAGTGCAAGAGGTTCTATTAAAGTATTTACTCTTATAAAAGGGCTTAGTGTGTTAGGTTTGTTTGTTGGTAGTTTTGGTATTGCTAGTGCTGTTAATACAATTATCCTCAAAAGGCGAAAAGAGATAGGTATCATGAAATCCATTGGTTTTACCAAAAGAGATATTTCAACAATGTTATTATTGGAAGTTGCTTTAATTTCAATAATTGGTAGTGTTGTTGGGGTATCGCTTGGCTTTATTTTCTTTAGGTATCTTCTTGAGATCATTAGTACTGGGGAGATGGAAATCTTGGATTTTAACAAAAGTTTGAATTTTGTTGCTATTGGTCTTTCGCTTCTAGTTAGTATTGTTTCCTCAGTTATTTTTGCGTATATCTCTATTAGTAATGTGGCAGAACTGAAACCGACATATGCTTTGAAAGATTTGGATATAAGGCAGAATAAGAGTTCTAAAAATAAAGGGGTATTGAGATTTCTGATGGTTGGGCTTCTCTTCTGTGGTATTAGTATTTTTTTAACAAAATCACTAGAATATGGTCTTGGCGCAGTTGGTCTAGTCTCTATTGTGCTTCTTCTATTTTCTTTGTTATTTAGGTTAATATTCTTTTTGATTTTAAGGATTCCAGTAAAGAGTCATAACTTTGTAGAATTCACATGGGATAGTTTGAGGCAGAGTTACAAGAAGATCGTTTTTGCTATGGTTGCCATTTTTCTTGGTATGTTTACTGTTAATTTCATTATGATTTTAGTGAACACAGCGAGTGGTGAGTATAAGGATAGGTATCAAGAAGTAGAGGCTGATACAAATGTTGTGGTCACATCGTTGGTGGATGGTGCTACAGATGACGGTAAAGTGTTAAAGATGAATGGAGTTGATAAAGGATTTGTTATGTATAAGGCAAAATTAGATGAGAAGAACCAATCTTTTTCTGAAATTATCGGTGTAGATCTTAATGATTTAGGCGGTAGATTGAAAATTGTAGCAGGGGATATGTCTGGCATTATTACTCTAGTGGTTGGGAATAATGCAGAGTATTTGGTTGAAGGGAATCTTGGGAAAGTGACAGAAACTGGAGATGGAAAAATTGTGTCTTTTGATGATATAGGCTGGTATAAAATTGGAGATACAGTTACTTTGCTAATAAATGGAGAGGAAGCAAAAATGCCAGTAACGGGTCTTTACGAAATGCCTGAACATAAGGGAGGTTCTATTAAATATCTACCGGCAGGAGGTTTTATTTCAAAAGAAAAATTCAACAGTTTGGGAATAAATAAATATGTTAAAGAATATTGGTTGAATGTTAAGGAAGAGAATTATCAGCCTTTCTATGAGAAAGTCGCAAAATTACCAAACACATTGATTGAGAGTTCATTTAGGATTGAGGAGGAAATGAATGCGATTTTAGATACAATGGTAAGATTCTCTATTAGTATCGCTTCCTTGGCTTTGTTAGCAGGAGTCATTTTAATTATAATTGTTACTGTTTTAGATGTAACGAGTAGAAGTAGGGATTTTGCAATTTACAAGACTTTGGGTTTTGTACAGAAGGAGATAGTATGGATGGTTTTGTTAGAGTATGGTGTAATGACTGTGATAACTTCTGTATTTGCTTCTCTTATGGCTTATGTGGCTTCTGAGGTTATTAATAGATATGGAGAAAAGTTTTTTGGGTTTGTGATTAATCAGAAATTAAATTTTGATTTCAAAAATTCTATAGCCATGGATTTAGGGATTATTATTCTTGTTTTAGTTCTAGTATTTCTAGTTTCCAGGAAGCCATTGAAAGTAAAACCAACAGAGGTACTAAGGTATGAATAATCATTGTATAGGCTCCTGTCTTTTGTAATACGGTTTTCCTCTGAATATACATATTGATTTTACGGACATCTTGGGAACTACTTTCTTAATACATTTTGTGATCTGTTCTAAAGTAGAACCAGTGGTAATTACATCGTCAATAATAAGTATATCTGTTATACTTTTCAATAAATTCCCATTTGGGACAAAGAATCCTTCTTTATGAAAGAGTCTTTCCTCTTTTGAGAGAAGAGATTGGTGAATAGAATCACTATTTTTTCTCATTATCAAATCAGTCATAAAGGTGCGGTTTAATTCTTTAGAAATTACTTCTGCAATTTTTTCTGTTTGATTAAAACCCCTCTCTCTGAGTCTATTCTTTGATATCGGAACGGGAGAGACTAAAGTTTTTGAGCCCAAAATGATGCTCTCCTTTATTTCACTCAACCTTTTTTCTATTAATTCTAAAAAAGTATCTTCGATATCTAGAACCCCTCCATATTTGTATTTCTTTAATACTGTTGAAGAAAGTTCATTATATTCCCACAAAACAGCAACCGAATCTAACGAAGAAATTTTTGCACATTTCTTGTGGGTGAGATAATTTGGGGAGATTTTTCTGCATCTGTAACATTCAGGAAGACTTTTTTTAAATAATTTCTTACATCTATTGCATAAATAATCTCCATGTTTTGAACAAATGACACAAGATTTGGGGAATAGTATGTCCAAGATATCCATATATCAAATATTAAGTGAGAATAATTAAATACAACTTAAAACTCTGCTGTAATTGATAAAAAACTTTGTTTAGAATATGATATTAGGCACATATCAACTAATACTTATTCTTATGGCTGACGGCTTAAAAAAGAGAAATAGCATATATGCAATGATGGTATTGCTTTTTATCACAAAGATACTCGGTTTCTTAAAATTAAGAATAATTGCTCAGTTATTTGGAGCCTCTCATGAGTTAGATATTTTTTGGGCAGCTTTTACCATTCCAGATGCTCTTTTTATGATAGTTATTGCCGGATCGTTGAATGCGGCCATAATCCCTTTGTTCTCGTCTGTATTCAAAAGTGAAGGAGAGAAGGAGCTTAATAAGTTCTTCCTCAATTTGATGATTGCAATCTCATCCTTAGTCATGTTTATTGCACTAATACTATTTGTATTCGCTCCACAAATCTCCCAATTCCTCATTTCCTCAGATCTCTTTCAAAATATATCAAATTTTAACAACAGGATTACTCCTAATGACATGGAGCTGTTTGTTAAATTAACAAGAATAATGATGATCTCTCCTGTCCTTCTCGGTATAAGTACAATTGTAACTGGATATCTTCAGTCAAGAAAACAGTTCTTTGTTACATCTTTAGCCCCTCTAATATATAACATAGCAATGGTATTGGGACCGATTTTTTTTGTTTCAATCCTTAAAATGGATGTAACAGGTATTGCCTTATCAGCTCTTTTAGGATCTTTTCTGCATTTCACAATTCAGATACCACCTCTTAAGAAATATTTTTCTGAAAAGATAAAATTCTCAATATTGGGACTAGTCAATGCGCTAAAGGATACACAAATTTGGAGAGCACTGAAGTTAGCTCTCCCAAAAATGTTCTCTACTTTTGGAGAGCAAGTGAATGTGATTGTGAATACGATGATAAGCTTCTCTCTGAAAGCAGGGGCATTAAGTGCATATAAATTCGCCTTAAGCCTTTATTTGTTTCCGGTTAACATTATTGGAAGTGCTATAGCACAATCAATTCTTCCCGAATTATCTGAGAGTGCAGATGATCCTCAAGAATTCAAAAAGATTCTTAATAAATCGTTGCAACAGGCCCTCTTTTTGGTTCTTCCATTAGTAGGTATTTTGCTAATATTAAGACTTCCTATTGTAAGGTTGGTTTATGGTGTTGGTGAGTTTGATTGGACGGCCACTCTGTTGACTGCATGGTGTCTTGTCCTTTTATCTGTAGCAATAATAGGACAAACTTTGTCTCAATTACTATTGAGAGCGTTCTATGCCCTTAAATCTACATGGTTACCCTTTTTTGCATTGGGAGTAGGGATTTTAGTAAATATTACTTTTGCTTTTCTTCTAACTAATTTTCTAAGTCATTATTTTGACTGGAGACCAATATTACAACAGATTGGATCTCAGATTTCCTCTGCAAATGGTAATGGATTACTTGAAGTCTTAAAGTCTTTCCTTGGGGATATTGTGAAATGGTGTACTACAAGGGGGGAATCCGATATGGCTGTAGGAGGTCTCTCATTGAGCCTAAGCATTGCTGCTTTTGTTGAAGTTGTGATTCTTATGACAATGTTAAATAGAAAGATAAAGGTTTTTTCTTTTAGAGAAACTATTTCCCCAATGATAGTAAAGTTCATCAATGTTGCCTTGATGTCTTTTGGGATGTATCTTGTTTTCAGATTGTTTGATTTCAAACTTGATACAACCAGAACAGTATCAATAATTATTTTAACAATTGCGACATCTTTCTATGGTGTCTTATCATATTGGCTTGGATCAAAAGTGTTAGGAATTAAAGAAATAGATTTCTACGAAGATAAAGTTATTTATTATTGGAAAAAGATATTTAAAAAGTTTTAATTAATGAAAAAATTTTTATTTATATTTTGCATAATCTTGTTATTAATTGTGTCTTTCATAGGGTATCTAATAATTAGATACTCTTCTTGGATAAAGGGTTTTGAGTCAAATACTAATATCATTTGTATCTCTGATGAAGAGGAATTAGATCAATCAGAGGAGCTTAATATTTCAGAAAAAATTAAGGATTTTGTATTATCTGATTATTTCTCAGAATTTGTTACTTTTACCAAAAAAGAGATTCTAATCATCCTCTATGATTCAATTAACTCCTCTTCTGAGTTAGATATTCAAGATATTTGTCTTGATTCCCAAAAAGGTATTTGGAAGCTATTTATTCATTCTAAATTTAATAATATTCAACTACCTTGGTTGGGATTGGATATTGTAAAAGACAGCAGGGAAACAGCAGAACTTTATTCAAGGAATATATATTTAGGTGATATGAAAGTACCTTTGTTTCTATCTAAAAATATTTTAGAAAAAATTAACAAAGGAATAAGTGATGCTTTAGTATTGGTATTAGAAAATGGCTTTTTAGGGAAAGATATAATTAATATCGACCTTCTGTTTGACTCAGTGGTTTTAAAGGGGAGTTTCTAGGCAAGATAGTATTTCAAACACAATATTTCATAATTAGGGCTTGAATATCTGGACTCTCTTATGCTACAATTAGCAATCGTTAATTTTATCTGCTAGTATAAAATGTCTAAAGATATAAAAATTACGCCTATTGGTAGCCGTGTTCTTGTCTCTCCTGATAAAGTTGATGAAAAAACTACAGGAGGCCTTATTTTACCTCCTACATCAACTGAGGACCAGAAACCAGAAACAGGAATTATAGTCAAATTGGGTGAGGGAAAGGTTAAAGGGAAACAAATGGAATTTAACGTAAAAGTTGGTGATAGAGTATATTTCAAAAAATATTCTCCTGATGAATTAGAAATTGATGGAGAAAGATTTCTCTTATTAGATGCAGGAGATGTTCTTGCAGTAATTAAATAATTTTGATTAATTTTTTATTCTTACAAATATGTCAAAAGCTATAATATACAATGAGGAAGCAAGAAAATCCCTGAAAGATGGAGTGGATACAATTGCAAATGCTGTAAAGGTAACGTTAGGTCCTAAAGGAAGAAATGTCGCCATCGCAAAATCATTTGGTTCACAGGTAGTTACAAAGGATGGTGTTACAGTTGCAAAAGAGATTGAAGAGAAAGACCCATTTAAGAATGTGGGAGTAGAGATGATTAAAGAAGCTTCAAACAGGGTAAACGAATTGGCAGGAGATGGAACAACAACTGTAACAGTTTTGGCACAAGCCATAGCAAATGTTGGTTTTAAGAATGTAGCTGCAGGGGCAAATCCAATTTCTCTTAAGAGGGGTTTAGATAAAGGAACAGAAATTATTTTAGGAGAGTTGTCAAAAAAGGCTAAAAAGATAACTACAAAAGAGGAGATCTCACAAGTAGCAACAATCTCAACAAATAATGACAAGGATTTAGGAGATATGATTGCGGGAGTTTTTGATAAGGTCGGAAAAGATGGTGTCATTACTGTTGAAGAGGCAAAAGGTTTTAAAGATGAGGTTGAATATACTGAAGGAATGGAATTTGATAATGGGTATGTTAGCGCATATTTTGTTAACAATGCAGAAACACTGGAAACTGTGATGGAAAATCCATATATCTTTATTACAGATAAAAAGCTCTCAAATTTACAAGATATTCAAGCAATAGCAGAGAAGGTTCTAGGTGCTGCTGATAGGCCGATGGTAATAATTGCAGATGATATTGAGAATCAAGCATTGGCAACTTTAGTCGTAAACAAGTTAAGGGGGACATTGGATGTTGTTGCAATAAAGGCACCGGGATTCGGTGATAGAAAAAAAGAGATGCTTAAAGATCTTTCAGTATTAACAGGTGCAGAGTATATTTCGGAGGAACTAGGTAAAACTTTGGACAAAGTTGAATTAACAGACCTTGGGTCTGCTAAGAGAGTTGTAGTAACAAAGGAGAAAACAATTATCGTTGAAGGTAAAGGTGCAAAAAACAGTATTTCTGAAAGAGTAAAAGAAATTAAAACTCAGATTGAGAAGACTTCCTCGGAATATGATAAGGAGAAGCTTCAGGAGAGGTTGGCAAAGCTTGATGGTGGAGTTGCTGTTATTAAAGTTGGTGCAGCTTCTGAGGTGGAAGCAAAGGAAAAGAAAATGAGAATAGAGGATGCAATTAATGCTACTCGAGCTGCAATTGAAGAGGGTGTTGTAGCAGGAGGGGGACTTGCGTTGCATAATTCCAAAAAGTCTTTGGAGAAGGTTAAACTCGAGGATTCTGATGAACAGTTAGGTATTGATATCCTTAAATCAGTATTAAGTGAGCCCTTAAAGCAGATAGCGGAGAATGCTGGTGCAGATGGGGCAGTTGTGGCATCTGAATGTAAAGGTAATGTTGGTTTTAATGCGAAGACAGGGGAATTTGTTGACTTGATAGAGGCGGGTATAATAGATCCAGTAAAGGTTGCAAGGTTAGTTTTGACTAATGCTGTTTCTGTAGCTTCAATGTTAGTTACAACAGAGGCTGTTGTCGCAGAAATCCCTGAAGAAAAGGAGCACTCCCATTCTAATGAGATGGGTGGAATGCCTGGAATGATGTAATACGGATATTTGTGGCTGTAAAAGGGACTCAAAAGAGTCCCTTTTTTAATATACAATTTTTAACCAATTCTCTTTTAGCCACTTATCAGCCTTCTTTTCTTCTTCAAGCAATCCTCTTTTTGCTAATTCCTTATTTATGATATTCCCTTGATGTGGTTTATCAAATTTCTTTTCCAGAGGAGATTGAAATCCGTGAGTGTAATGACAGAGCTCATGTGCAATAGTTGCCCTGACAACGAATTCTGGGACCACATCTTTTTGAAAAAATCTTGTAACTGTAACAACAGTAATACTTTTATCATCTTGAACATTCAATTCATCTTCTTTTTTCCGAATTAAACTTTTAATTTTAGTCCTACCATTTGCGAGTTTAATGCTCCCAAGCTGCCTTTTAGAAAATTTGCCAAATTTAATTACAACTAAATTCTTTCTTGGAACATCGCAAAAGTTATTGTCCCATAAATCCCACAAAATATTTTCTAAATATTTATTGTCTCTCATGCAATCTTCCTTCCTCTCGTGTTATTATATCTTATATGTTGTCGGAAAAGTTAGTAAAAAAAATTTCAACTTTAAAGAAAGTACTATCTTTTGTTTATGGTAAGTATACAGTTGTCTCTGTATCTAGGGATTTTTTATTTATTATTTCAACTGCTTCCGAAATCTATGGGATTAAAATTTTAGGAAGATTTATTGATGCAACAGCCGACATTCTCCTAAATTGGAACGGTTTTGATTTTAAACTCTTCTTGGTCTCTGATTCATTTAAATTTCTTATGATAATTTTTCTCCTCTGGGTAGTTAAACACATCTGCACCCAACTTCGAGCATACCTATACACCGTAATTTATGAAAAAGTGTGGAGTGAATCCCAAACAATGATGATATCTAAAGTCGCGAATTCAAATCTCCAAGATGTGGAGAAAAAACAATTTCAAGATATGCTCGCATTTGCACCCTCTTTTTCCATCGGAAGAATTGTAGACGTATATGATAATTTCTCGATAATACTTAGTAATGTTGTTAGACTTCTTTCTGCTGTAATTATACTTGCGGGAGAGGTCGGACCTACTGTTATCCTTTTAGTGGCATTTGTAATCCCAGAAGCCTTAGCCATACATTATAGAAGGAGGAGGATAAGAGATTACCTTGACGAATCTGTAGGGAAATTGAGATTTCTGGCATATGTCCAGAATCTTGCCCTTACGATAAGTAACTTCCTAGAATTAAGAGTAAATAATATTTACAATTTTCTCAAAAGGAGATACACAGAAGAATATGATGAATACTTAGATGGCTATTACAAGAGTCAATATCTTTTTTACAAAACAAAATCAGTCTTTGGGATTTTAAGCAATCTGTTTAAATATGCTTACATAATTTATGTTCTTGCGGTATCGATTACAAAAAAACTTTCTTTTGGTACTTTCAAAGCCCTTTATGACTATGTCGAAGTCGCTCACACAAGTATTACTGATATATTCAATTCACTTTCTTTAGTCTCAACAAACTTAGGGTATATTGATAAATTTTTTGATTTGATTAATTTCCAAGGCTTTGGAGACGTCTATCATGGGGAGAAAAGGCTTCCAAAGGGGACACCAAAATTGGAATTCAAGAACCTTTCCTTCTCCTATCCAGATGAACCCGAAACTACTGTTCTTGATAACTTAAGTTTGATTATTGAACCAGGTGAGAAAGTAGCATTCTTTGGTGGAGATGGCTCTGGTAAAAGCACTGTAGTAAAAATTCTTACTGGTTTGTATGGAGTTGAACAAGGGGAGTACTTACTAAATGATATTCCAACTAAGGAGTTAAATAGGGGGCAGTTAAAGAAGAAGCTTTCGATAATATTTCAGGACTTTATTAATTACCATTTCAGTCTAAGGGAAAACGTTGTCATCTCTGGTCAAAGAAAGAAAGTAAACAGGGAATTATATGATACAGTAATCGAAACTGCTGGGGTAAATAAATTCAAGAAAGTTGTTCATGTTGATGATGAGAGTATTTTAGGAAAAACATTTCCTTCAGGCAAAGAGCTGTCTCCAGCCTACTGGCAAAGGCTTGCAATTGCCCGTATGTTATACAGAAATAAGAGTATTTTCATTATGGATGAACCCTTTACCTATGTGGACAATAAATCAGGAGAGAATATATTAGAGAACATATTCAAATATTTGGGCAGAGAAAAATCATTAATTTACATAACTAGAAATATTAGCTTACTTGATAAATTTGATAGAATCTATTACTTTAAGGGAGGAAAGATAGTAGAATTTGGGAGTTGGAATGAATTAATAAAAGTTAAAGGGATGTTTTATCAGGAATTTATTCAGCAAAAAAGTGATAAAGAATAATTTGTAACTGTTTTTTAATGGAGATTTTAAATGGGGCGGAAATGTCAAAGGAGATTTTGAGTAAGATATCCTTTGATATTTTGAATGTTAAAAATGCAGGTTCTAGAGTCCCAAGATTGGATGTAATTCTCGTTGGAGATGATTATGGGAGTGTAAAATATGTGGGCATGAAAGAGAAAGTTGCGAAAGAAATAGGCTTGCAAGTACAAGTTCATCAGTTAGATAACGCAGTAAATACACTAGAAATTGTTAACCTTGTAGATTCTTTAAACAAAGATTCAAATGTTGATGGATTAATGATTCAACTTCCTTTGCCAGAGCACATTGATAAGCACTTAGTTTTGGGTAGTATTAATCCAGCCAAAGATGTTGATGGCTTAACACCTACGAATCTAGGGAAGCTTTTTCAAAAAAATCCCTCAGCAATACCTCCTGCAACACCACTTGGGATAATGAAACTTCTAGAAGCATACAATATTAAAATTTTTGGTAAAAGGGTAGTTATTTTAGGCTCGAGCACGATTGTTGGTAAACCACTTGCAGCCCTTATGCTAGAAAAAAATGCTACGGTAACACTTTGTAACTCACATACAGTAAATGTGGAAGAGGTCTCAAGAAGTGCAGATATCCTTGTATCCGCAGTTGGCAAAGCTCTTTTTATCAATGCGGATTTCTTAAAAAATGATTGTGTTTTAATTGATGTCGGGTCCAACAAGCATCCGGAGACTGGTAAATTTGTTGGAGATGTCAATTGGGAGAGTGTTCAGGGCATTCCCTCTTTCATTACGCCTGTCCCTGGTGGAGTAGGACCCATGACTATAGCGTGCTTGATGCTTAATTTAATGAGATGTTACAGAGATGGTGCAAAATAATAAGGTGTTTGAATTAATAAATAAAGAGAAACAGCGACAATTTGAAGGGTTAGAATTGATAGCTTCTGAAAATTATGTCTCAGAAGATGTTCTGCAATGTATGGGCTCAATTTTAACAAATAAATATTCAGAAGGTTATCCAGGTAAGAGATATTACAATGGGAACCAATTTATTGATGAAATTGAAATTGAGGCTATCGAAAGGGCAAAGAATCTTTTTAAAGTGAATTTTGCAAATGTTCAACCCTATTCTGGTTCTCCTGCAAATCTTGCAGTTTGCTTTGCCTTGTTAAATTTAGGAGATACCGTAATGGGTATGTCGTTAGATTCGGGTGGGCATCTGACTCATGGGTTTAAGGTCTCATTCTCTGGAAGTTTTTACAATGCTGTAAACTACGGAGTGGATAGCAATGGATATATTAATTACGATGAAATTCTCTCCCTAGCTCAAAAAGCTAAACCAAAACTAATATGGGCAGGATTCTCCGCATATTCAAGGATTCTTGATTGGAAAAAATTTAGAGAAATTTCAGATGAGGTTGGAGCGTATTTAGTTGCAGATATCTCCCATGTTGCTGGTTTGATTGCTTCTGGTGTTTATCCTTCCCCAGTAGGTTTTGCAGATGTAATTACTACTACTACTCACAAAACGCTTAGAGGCCCAAGGGGAGCAATGATTCTATCTAATGATGAGGAAATTGCACAGAAAATTGATAAGGCTATTTTCCCAGGTTTGCAGGGAGGGCCACATAACCATATTACGGCAGGAATAGCTGTTGCTTTAAAAGAAGCAAGCACTGATGAATTCAAGAAATATTCTCAGCAAGTTGTGATAAACGCAAAAAAATTAGCGGAATCACTTTCAAATCTGGGTTACAAGATAATTTCTGGAGGAACAGATAACCATCTTTTCCTTGTAGATATGGTTTCTTCTGTTGGACTTTCTGGTAAAGAGGTTGGTGATATTCTGGATTCTGTTGGAATAACTGTAAACAAAAATGCTATTCCAAATGACGGGAGAAAACCCTGGGATCCATCGGGTATTCGAATTGGAACACCAGCATTAACTACTAGAGGGATGAAAGAAAAGGAGATGGAGATTGTAGCACAATTCATTGACAGAGCAATTAAAAACAGTAAGAACAAAGAAGAAATGGAAGAGATAAGAAGAGAAATTGTAAATTTTACGAAAGTATTTAAAATTCCGGGAATACAATAAAATGAAACTAATCTTTAGGCAGGATTTAAATATTGCTACAATTAAATCGGAATCATCATGGAATAGAATGGTTGTTCACTCTCTGTTACAAAATTGTAACGCAAAACAACCCGCCATAAACGCATATCTTGGTGCAAGGTACAGTAGATCCTCTGACTCAATTTTAGACATAGCTTCTGAGGTAATTAATACGGGAACAGATGCCTCAGAAAGGTTAGAAAAAATCTTTGCAGGATATGGCCACAAATCTGTGGGTGATATGGCGGAGCTTTTTGTATGTATTGAGAACATCCCGATTATTACTGGAATGAAGTTTTTTTATATTAATCCAGTTATTGCTGGTCAAGAAAGATCTACCAGGTATCAAGATTTCTCAGATCCAAACTTTATTAAAATTCCAAATGAAGTTTGTTCTAAACAAGAAATTCGAAAGGAATACGAAAAGATAATTTTTAAACAACTTTCGGATTATAAGAAATTGCTTAAATCTACAAAAGAGCAATTATCCAAACATTTTAAAATAAATGAAGAAAGTTCTCAGGAGTGTGCTTCTCTTAAAGCGAGATCTTTTGATGTTGCAAGATATTTGCTTCCAGTTGGCTTAAGTACAAGTGATGCTTTAGTTTTATCTGCTCGGGCATGGTCCGATTTTATTGGGTACCTATTTGGTGGAGACAGCATTGTAGACAATGAAGTTGCAGACTTAGTTCTGAACTTACTTGGAGAATCGGACTTAGATGCAAGGGGGTATATAAGAGAGGCGGATAATTTGATACGTCATACCGAATCAAACAGTAGTAGGAGGAATTCAACAAGAGAAATTCTAGATTATCTTAAAAATAACTTAGATAGAAAGCAAATACCAACATTCCCTGATTCGGAATCTAGTTCAATTAAGGTGAGTTACTCTCCGGATTTAACGGAGTGCTTATTAACACATTATGAAGCACTACTAAACCCGTTAGGTTCCATTAAAGAGTATAGCTTTGATCAAGAGGACCAAGAATTTATAGGGGAAGTACTTTCCGAACATCACAATCAGCACAGAACAGTTGGGAATGTTGCCCAAAGCGGAGCTGTTAAGATAGAAGGATTTGCAACACTGGGTACCTTAAAAGATTTAAATAGGCATAGAAGTTTAGAACGTTTTATACCAATTTTACACGATGAAATTGATATGGATCAGGAATTAGCTCGTAGAGAAGAAGATTGTTTCTTTTTGTGTAACTATTTGGATATTCCTCAATTAAAAATTTTGAAGGAAGAGTATCAAGAGGTTTTGGAAGAGACCTACTCGATGATTAAATCATGGAGAGAGAAAGCAAAAAAAGTTTTATCTGAAGAAGTTTGTAATGAATATACAAAATATTTATTACCTCATGCTCACGCTACAAAATACATTATGTATGGTTCTTATGATGACCTTCAGTATGTTATTAATCTTAGATCTAGAAATGGAGGTCATATTGCGTACAGAGTTCTCGTTTATGAGTGGTTAAAGAATTTAAATATGAAAGATCCTATATGGAATTCATTGTTAAAAAGGATTCAGTCCCCAAAGATTGATTCGAAAATTGAGTTTGTCGATAGGTCTTAATCGCAAAATAATTTATTAAATAATCAAATGATTCTGTCAGATAAAAGTATTAAGGATAGCCTTAAAAAGGGAGAAATTGTTATTGAACCTTTTTCAGAAGAATTTTTACAGCCAGCTTCGTATGATCTCCATTTAGATAGGTATTTTATGATTTTTAAAGAAGGTGAGGGTAAGGTTATTGATGTAAAGAAAAATATAGATAATTTGATGGAAGAGATTGAAATCGGTATGGGTGAAGCTTTTGTTTTGAAACCATGGCAATTTGCTCTCGCGAATGTAAAAGAGATAACAGGAGTTGATTCGAGGCATGTTGGAAGATTGGAAGGTAAAAGCTCTTTAGCTAGGATAGGATTATTAATACATGCGACAGCGGGTTTCTTAGATCCAGGGAACCAATTACGATTGACCTTAGAGCTTGTTAATACATCTCCCTTGCCAATCAAAATTTATGAAGGAATGAAGGTTGCCCAATTGGCTTTTGAAGAGTTGGATTCTAATTGTGAAAAACCATATGGTAGTGATAAATTAAACAGCAAATATACTGGAGATACCAAAGTGAAAACAAGTCAGATGTGGAGAAATTTTTAATTTCTCTACATAGGATTAACCGGATTTCCTGTGTTTGTACTTGCGATAGGGTTTTGCATTTGCTCTTGGGAAAGTGTCGGATTGGCAGGGATATGACTTATTTCTTGATTTACAAGGTTTTGTAAATCAGGATCAATCATAGGTGTAACTTCTATTGCTTCATTTATCGGTTGTGTTTCTACATCTGTAGTTGAGGAGGGAGTTTGATTGAAATCTTGATTTAAAGAGGTATCCCCAACAGCATTTATTATTGGTTCTTGAATTTGTTCGACAGGATTATTCTCTCCGGTAATCTCATTTAAAACGGTGCTCGTTTTATACGGAACAGGTTCATTAGCTGGTGTTATAGATGTGTTCTGATTTAGATTCTCTAATGGGGAAGTAGAACCGACTTCTGGCAGTCCACCTGTAGAGACATTGGCAGAATAGCCTGAGGGGATCTCAGTACGAGGATCTTCTACATAGCTGTTTTCTATTACTTGTACTTGTGAGTTCTCAATCGTAGGGGTATTAACAACTTGCTCTTGTGGAATTGTATTAATGCTCGGATTCTCGCTCCTTAATAATGCATCTAAGTCAGCCTGTTCTTTTGATTCAGAGCTAGTAGTTTCTGAAACTGGTTCTGTTATTGGCAACTCGGGCGAGATTTCTGGTGTTACACCGACCAATTCAGCCAGGGTTGGCTTAGATTCTTGATTCAAAGGAGAGGTGTTTGTACTTGTTTCAGTTACTATTTGTTCAACAGATGTTTCCGGTAGTGGCTGGGAAGCCGTTTCTGGTTGGGAATTAATTAGTGGTGGGACTACTGCTTTTTGGTCTTGGGTATTAGGAAGCGACATAGTATTACCTTTTACATCATCCTTTTTCTTGGTTATTAGTAAAACAATTATTGAAATTAGAAAAATACCTGCAGCTCCCAGAAGGATGTATGGTAAGAAATCCATAAAACCATTCTGCTTCTTAGTGATAGTTTGAGAAGTTGTTGTTGAAGTAGTCTCGGTTGCCTCTTCGCTTGTTGGAGTTTCTTCTGTCGTTTTGGAGGTATCAGGATTATTTGTTGTTTGGGACTGTTCTATTTGCATGTCTCCAATATTCACAACATTATCAATTTTTAACTTACCAATTTCAGATTGAGTTTCATCTACAGTAAAATCGTAGCTTTCAGAAGCTGTTGCGAATTTAATGTCTGCTAATTTCCCCGATATGGTTTTTGGCGAAGAGAAAGTGCATATTATCTCGACAATATTTTTATTAGGAACAGAAGAAAACGTTGAACAACCTAATGCTCCTTCTTGAACATCGGAAATGTCTACACCCTCAGATGCCTTTAGAACAATTTTAATTGTATCTGTAGTCTCCTCTTTTGTATCTACTGAAAGGGAAATTAGTTTGTCTGATGCTGTAGAAGCATCCTCAAGCTTTACTTCTGCAGCGAAAGCAAGATTGAAAGAAATTAACAAAAAAAGAATTGAAAAAACGAATGAAAATTTTCTCATTTAATAGGCAGTTTAAATTATCTAGTAAAAGATTATCATGGTATTACAATGATGTCAAAAAAGTATTATTCTTTAGAATTTCTTGTCAATTATATTATGGCTGTTTGACTTAATTATTACTTGTCTATACACTAAATATACATATGGATTACCAAAATATTAATACAAATGACTCAGGAATGAACGAAAGTGTAGGCGAAATAGTAGCCTTGGAAAACAAATTACTTTCTTCTCCTGTTCCTTCTGGATTAAAAGAAGAGAGTATTCAATCTATTAATCGTCTAAAAAGAATGGTTAGAATGGGTGGGTATAGTAATGAGTTTGAGACTGTAAGTAAATATATTGATTGGATAGTGAAAATCCCGTGGGGAAACTTTTCTGCAGACACCTTAGATATTTATCAAGCCAAAAAGATAATGGACTCAAGTCACTATGGAATGGAATCGGTTAAGAATTTGATTCTTGATTACCTTGCATCCATGCAGTTGAAGCAGGGGAATATTTCTTCACGTCCGATTATCCCAACTCAGCTTCAAATGAATGATGAGAGTGTATTTCAGAGGCAAGCACCGAAGACAGAAAATGAACACCACGTCTCAACTCCAGTCTTTCTCTTTGTCGGTCTACAGGGGGTAGGAAAGACTTCTATCGCAAAATCAATAGCAACTTCTATGAACAGGAAATTCGCACGAGTATCATTAGGTGCAATAGGTGATGTGAGAACATTAAGAGGAACACCACGATATTCTCTTGATGGAGAACCTGGGCAAATTGTTAAGTCGTTGATAAGATGTGGGACGATGAATCCTGTTATCTTGTTAGACGAAATTGAAAAATCAAGTGGAAATGCGGGATTGCTAAATGATGTTATGGCGACACTCCTTGAAGTCCTAGATCCCGAACAGAATTCTAATTTTATAGACCATTATATTGATTTTCCTGTGGACTTATCTAAAGTTATGTTTATCTGTACTGCAAATAACTTGGGAGGGCTTTCAGCTGCTTTGCTTGATAGGGTCGAAGTGATTCGATTTACAAGTTATTCTGACCAAGAGAAAGAGATTATTGCAAAACAGTACATCCTCCCAAATGTACTTGAGGAATATTCTCTTTCAGATACTCAAGTTGTTTTCTCCGAAGATGTTTGGATTTCTATAATAAGGCCAGTAGGATTTGATGCGGGTATAAGACAACTGGAAAGGAATATTGCGACAATTATTAGAAGTGTTGCAAGGAAAATAATAGAAGGAGAACCAACTCCCATTACAATTAACAGTGAGAATCTTTCGCAGTTTTTAAATGTGGACCAAGGGCCACTAAGTTAAACCCCCTTAAAAGGATTTTTGAGTTGAAGGGAAGAAACTGCTCGGGAGATTTGTGGATTCCTAATTGATTTGGCAATATTCGAGCGATAATTGCTTTTTTCTTCTGCTTTCGAGAGTAGCTCGAAATCGGTATTTAATACTTCTTTTGGTAAAGAAGTAGTGTCTACAGCCTTAGTAACAAGATAAAGTTCTTCTTGAATTGGAGTAGTAACCTCTTCCGTTGTTTTCTTTTTAGTAAATAGGCCCATTTTCTTGCTGATTATCCTGTGGATAGCTTTCTACATAACCTTGAGGTGTTAGATGTTTTCTATCTTTTTGAATAGATTTCCTCGAAGAGAGTATTTGTCCAGTTAAAGTTTGTTTGTTAAGTTGATCAAGGAAGGTTTCTTGACTTTCTGATTTACTTGGATTAATTATTTTTTCTTGTTCTGCAAGTCTTTTCTCAAGTTCTTCTTGATACCTGACTCTTTCATCTTGAAGTATTTTTTTCTGTTTTTCTTTTGTTTCTACTGCTCCCATAATGATTTCACTTTCTCTGTTACCGCTTCCGTCTCTCATTGGTTGTTGAACTGCAGGAGGGTCGTAGATTTGTGCCATCTGTTCAATTGTTCTTGTATCGGTAATACCTTCACGTTCCTTTAATTTCTCTAAATCTCTAGGATCAGAAGTAATAACCTCATGCTCAGATATACTTGATAATACTTGTATTCCTACATGATTCTGTCCTGCAAAAAATAGGCCCTGTCCCTTATCACAGTTTAGCAGATAGTTTCTTTCTCCATCAGATAAATTAAATACTTTTTGCAATAACTCTACCGCAGAAGGGCTTTGCTTCATTAATACTTGGATAGAGGAGTTCGAAATAATAGCTCTTCCCATCTCATTACCTAAGAAGTCAGCAACATCCTGAGTTATCGTTGAGAGTCCTAAATAGTATTTCCTAGCCCTCTTGGCAATAGAGTACATAAATTTAGCAGAGTCTTCTGATTGCATCATATACCAGGCTTCATCAACAATTAAAATTCTTCTTTTTCTATCTTTTCTAATCCTTGTCCAAATAAAATCCAACATAAGGTACATTGCTAAAGGTTTTAATTCCTCCTGGAGATCTCTGACACTAAATACTGTAAATGGGTTGTTAATTTCAAAATTACTTGCTTCATTGAACACACCAGCCCCGCTTCCTATTATATATTTCTCGAGTCTTTTAGCCAGTCCGTGTGCCTCTGTTTCTGCCATCCCTTTAAGTACTTTGTAAAGGTCTTCTAACAATGGTGCTGGCCTGTTTTGGGTCTTGGGGTCGTAAGTAATTCCTTTCTCTCTGTAAGCTAATGATAAAGCCCTATCAAGGATGGAATCTTCTATATTAGTTAATCCTTCAAAGAGTACCTTGAAAAATCCATGCAATGCAAGTAGCTTCATCCTCAGTTCATCGTCTCCTTCCTCTGAGACACCAGATAGCTCAAATGGATTCATTTTATGTCCTTTGTCTTGTGAGAATGAGATGTAAGCTCCATTTACAGCTTTCGCTAAGTTTTCATACTCTCTTTCGGGGTCAATAATGATTATTTCAGTTCCAAGCATCAAGCTTCTAATAGCTTCTAGCTTAACAAAATAGCTTTTCCCTGCACCAGATTTCGCAAATATTACAGCATTTGCATTTTCTAACTCGAATCTATCAAATACAACTAAGCTTTTATTATGCATATTAAGACCGTACATAATCCCATGGTCCATTGTTAATTCTGATGTAACAAATGGGAATGTAGTTGCCAAAGATGTAGTATCCATATTTCTGGTAATATATAGGTTGTCTATTCCTCTTGGTTGAGTTCCGATAAATGCTTGCTCTTGTTGTAATGTAGCTGGTTTAGCAGTGACATTCATTGCTGCGAAGGTAGATACAACATTTCTTGATATTTTTTCTAATTGATCTTTATCTTTCGCATACAATGTAACATACATTGAGAAATGAAAAAATTTCTCTGTCCCTTCTGCAATAGAATCCTGAAGCATTTGTGCGTCTGAAAGGGCAACTTTCAACGAAGGGTCAATAACTTTTCGATCCTCCATTTGCGTATATAGAGTTGCCTCCATCTCTCCGATTTTTTTCTTCAATTTTTCAAGTATCGTTTTTGACTCAACTGGGTAGTAGAAAGTGCTAATCCTTAATGAGTGCTCAAAATTAATAATTGGTGAAAGCCAGTTAGGG
Source organism: Candidatus Dojkabacteria bacterium (assembly GCA_012513575.1). Taxonomy (GTDB): domain Bacteria; phylum Patescibacteriota; class Dojkabacteria; order SC72; family SC72; genus UBA5232. The sequence goes on along the minus strand of JAAZBX010000002.1, from coordinate 44,348 downwards.
CCTACAAATCTTGGATAGCCACTTACAAAGAGTGTTCTGAAGAAATATCCCCCCATCTCTAAATGGTTAAAATCTACCTCCATATCAATGGGTGCAAGTAAATCTTCAATAGGCATATTTGAGTTTATACCTACTTTTTCTCCAATATTTGAGGATTCCTCCTGAATGGGAGTAGTTAATTCTTCTGAGTTTTCTGTTTTGTTAAGACTTTTCTTTTTCCCCATAATTGTATCAAGCATTTCGAAAATGGGATTAATTTTCTTTTTCTTTTTTTCATCCTCATTAGAATCTACAAAATTTTCAGTAAGAGGGGTGTTTTTTTCTTCATTATTAGTTAAGACCTTAATTTCTTCCTTAAATGTACTGTATTTATCTGCGCCTGTTTGCAAAGCAGAAGCTTTTTCTTGAATTAAAGAACTTGTTTTACTTACAAAATTTTTTGTTGTATTTAAATTGTTATTATCCATTACTCTTCTTCTGGGTTATATATTGTATAGAATTCGGTAATTAATTCTTTTGTGGTAAGTTGATGTCCGAAAAGTCCCATTCTCCCTAGCTGTTTAAGAATATGGTCTCTTTTGGGGAAGAGAAAAATTTTTGCTTTTTCAATTAATTGGTCAGTTTGGATATTTTGATTTTTCTCCTCTTCCTCTTTACTCTTCTTACCTTTTATCAACGTTGTACTTGGAACAATTGTTCCAGTATGGTAAGGAATTACAATAAAGAAACTTTTATCCAGAACATCGTTTTGTACGATTAAATTCTTTACAAATTTAGTGTAAATATTTAACTGTTTTTTTAGTCCTTCACTCATTGCTTGTTTCTCTTGGCTTTGTAAATATGTTATGTAGTTAGTTATATCTATCCTTTTTGTTCTAATCATAATCTGGATTCGGAAGTTAAGGGAATTCAAAAGTCCTGCAAAAGCTAAAATTTTATTATCTTGTTCGTACTCTGCAAGCAAATCAAAATTAATGGCGGATGTCTGTATTACCATTGCGACACTTCCGTTTCGATTGATGATTAAATCATCCCTTATATCTCTTATCGCTAGATGATCTTGAGTTGATGCAGTTGTTCTAGCTCTTGCGTTTTTGTCCATTTTATAATGCAGAAATCTTAATTGGTAAGTTAGTTTCTTTTCCTGAGAGTATAATATTCACTTTGGGCAATGTAAAACCTTCACTTTCAAGGGTAATTTTATAGAGTCCAGGTTTCCACTTCCGATTTGTGAGAAAATAGCCGTTATTTCCTGTTTTGTTTGCATACAAAATATTTCCCGAATCGTCTACTAATGTTGCAATAACGCCTGAAATCGGTTTGTAATTTTTATCACATATCCAAAGATTAATATTCCCTGGGTAATTATCAAATCCGTTTGCTTTAAATTGATATTTAGAGATATTTTCTTCTGTTATTATCAATTCTGAAGGATTTAAGGTAAGTGGTGTAGTTTTATCAATATCTTCGAATTCTTTATCTACTTCTTTCTGCATCTCAGATTCAATATCCTCAGACATAGTAGGTAAGGGTTGTGCACCAATAATTTTTTTCTTTTTCTCTTTACTCTCTTTTGAAATTAATTCTCCTTCTTCCGTTGGTTTTACACCAGGCTTCATTCTGCTTCTTGGATCATTTCTACTAATCCATGCTCTTTGGGTGGGGGAAGTAATAGCTTTGATGTAATTTTGAATAAATTTATCGGCAGGTTGGTCATTTATTGGAACAAGTGCAAGGAAAATCCCAGCTAAAGAGGACATTATAAAAATAGGTATTCCAATTACTCCAGGTATTTGTTTTCCAACTGTTAGGTAAAGAATTAATCCTCCGAATCCTACACCAATGGCCAAATACGAGAACTCTTTAAGTGTAAACTTTGTAAAAAGTTTAAACTCTACATCTAATACATTTTGAGGTATTGCGTGTTGCTTCATAGGCAGTAATTATATACAACAGTTTATCAGATAATTGAAGATATTATTAGTAGTTACAAGAAATAATATATAATAAGGAGTGGAGAAATATATCCAATTAAAAAAATTTCGTTCCCTTATGAGTCTTTCTGTTTGTAAGGAAGATATTGAGAGAATTTGGGGGAGACAATATCTAAAAAAAATAATTGACCATCATCAAAGAATTTGTAAAAAAAGGGAAAGCTTGATAGTAAGAAAGAAGATTCAAATAGCACAAGAAAGTGTCTCCTCACTTTTAGCATTGAAACTAGTTAAATTTATCGGAGTTACTGGATCAGTAGCTGCGGGATTTGCAAGAGAAGAAGATGATATAGATGTCTATGTAGTTGTGAGGAACAAAAGCATGTGGCTATACAGAGGGATAATAGTAATTAGAAATCTCTTTCATAATAAAATAAGAGCTAAGAGACATAAGGAAGTAAGAGATAAACTATGCTTGAATTTTGTTTCTGAGGAAAGAGGTCTCAAATTAGAAGATGACATTTTTAATTTCCACGAGCTAATGTATATTGTCCCAATATATAATCAAAGGTATTTAAATTTCATTTATCTTGAGAATAAATGGCTTGTACATAAATATAATATCCGAAAAGAATTGCTTGAGGCGGAAATTGAGGAGGAAAAATCTGTTAATTATTTTTTTCAATTGTTGAATTTTTTCTTCTACTATTTTCAAGTAATATTTATGCTTGTTAGTAGACATAATCCAGAACTGAAACGACTTAAAGAGAATAATAAGAGAGGTAAAATTGAATTTTTTCCAATTGATTTTAAATTTGAAAGAATAGGGGAGTACTCAAAAAAATTTCCTGAGATTGAAAAGTTTTAAATCACAAATGTTTAATCAAATTTGTTTAAATCTATTAGTTGAGCATTTTTCAATACAGATTTTGGGAGATTTTTGTAATTAATTATCGTGATAAATGTTTGTTGCTTGTCCAAAATCTTAGGATCAAATATATTAGCTGTATTTTTTTCATCTAACTCAGAAGCTATATCATCAAGTAGTAAGATAGGGTAGTATCCTAATTCTTTCTTCATAATCTTTTGTGTCTCGAATATTAATTTCCCAATAGAGAGTCTTTTTTCTCCTCTAGAACCATATTTCTTTATATCTTTTCCATTAATTAATCTCCAATCATCTCTATGAGGGCCAATATTTGTATAACCAGTAGCAATGTCGCGCTTTGTTGATTTCTCTAGGGCATCTTCAAGTACAATATCTTCATTTGATTTAATATATTCAATCTTTAAATCATTAGTATGTAGTTTTTTTGAGAGATTCTCTCGCATATGTTGGATAGTATCTGCTTGTTTAATGAATTCTTTTGTCCAGAAAATCAATTGAGGGTCATTTCTTGCAATTATGCCTTTCTCATAGAAAAGTTTGGATAATTTTTTTAAATATGCATTTCTTTGCGTTAAGACTTTCCTGAAATTTTTAAGTATTTCTACATATTCATAATCCAAAGTAGAAAGTATCTCGTCCAGAAACTCTCTCCTTTTACTCGGAGAAATCATTAATATTTCAATTTTCTCTGGATTAAAGATAGTTGCAGCATTTTCAATAAAAAATTTTTTAATAGGAACGCTCTTTTCATTAATCTTCAGGACTCTTCTGTTAATATTTTTGAAATATGAATAAGCCTTCTCTTCATTGTCGTCAACAATTATTTCAATTCTGCAATATTTATCTTCTTCTTTTTGATTAGAAAGGATATATTCATCAGATGTTGCCCAGGGTGATTTCCCATTCGCCAAGACATATATCGCTTCAAGAATGGTACTTTTCCCTACTGCATTATTCCCATGGAATACTACAATGTTTCTGTTTATCTCTATTTCAAGGGAGTTGAATTTCCTAAAATTTGTTAGTTTTATCTTTTTTATCATTAGGTTTTAAGTATAGCTAAGAATGCTTCTTGAGGGATATTTACTTGACCAATTTGCTTTAACCTTTTTTTACCCTTCTTCTGTTTTTCTAAGAGCTTTTTCTTCCTAGAGTAGTCTCCGCCATAAAGTTTGGCAGTTACATCCTTTCTGAAAGCTTTTACATCTTCTCTGGCAATTATTGTTGAGCCTATTGCTGCTTGTAAAGGTATGGAGAATTGTTGCCTTGGAATGACTTCTTTCATGACTTCAAGGAGTTTAACAGCTTTTAATCTTGCAAGTTCCCTGACTTCAAGAAAGTTTAGAACAGAAATTTCGTCATGATTTACCAAAATTGACACTTCTACAATATCAGCAGGAAAGAAATCAATAAATTCGTATTCCATTGAAGCATACCCACTTGAGATATTTTTCATCTGATCAAAGAAATTCGAGATTAATGATACTAAAGGTATGTCGTATTCTAAAACAATATATTGATCTTTTAATTTAATATCACTTGAAGCAGAATTAAGATAAATTGTGTTTACATATTCTCCTCTTCTATATTGACAAAGTGACATCAAATCCCCAAGGTATTTTTCTGGAGTCATGATTTCAGCTCTAACCCAAGGTTCTCTGATCTCTTTTATTTGTGAAGGGTCTGGAAGTTCTTGAGGGGTTTGGATTGTTGTTTCACTCCCATCAGTTTTTGTAACTTGATATTCCACTGTAGGAGCTGTAACAATAAGGTCAATATCATATTCTCGTTCTAACCTTTCCTGAACGATTTCCATATGTAATAGCCCAAGAAATCCACATCTAAATCCAGAGCCAAGTAGATTTGATCTTTGGTCAGTAAATGTTAAAGAGGCATCGTTTAGAGAGAGTTTTGTAAGGGCAATTTTTAGATCTTCATAATCTTCAGAATCAGTTGGGAAAAAAGTTGCAAACATGTTGGGTTTTGGTGTTTTGTACCCAGCAAGTGGGGAGGTGTCTTTTTGATCTGATATTGTATCACCCACAGTAAAGAAGCTAATATCTTTCATTCCTGTTGCAATATATCCGACTTCCCCAGCACGTAAAGTCTCAAGTTCTTCCAAGTCGGGGTTAAATATTCCAATTTCTGTTGGTTTAAATGTTTGTTTTCTTTGAATCATGTAAAGTTCATCAGTTTTGCCTGGCTTGTAAGTGTATTTACCATCAAAGATTCTCACAGCAATGACAACCCCTCTGTGTTCGTCATAAAAAGAATCAAATACCAGAGCCTTCAAAGGTTTGTTAAAATCCCCTAAAGGTGGGGGAGATTGCGTAATTACAGCATCAAGTAATTTGTCTACTCCTTCGCCGGTTTTACCAGAAACTTTAATTATTTCATCTTTCGAAAACCCCAGAAGGGATTCAATTTCTTTTTCTCTCTCTTCAATGTTTATATTAGGGAGGTCAATTTTATTTAAAACAGGAATTAATTTCAGTCCCAATTCTAAAGCTTTTTTCGTATTTGAAATAGTTTGTGCTTGGATCCCCTGACTAGCATCAACAAGAAGGAGGGCAGATTCACATGCCGCAAGAGATCTAGATACTTCATATGAGAAATCAACATGACCAGGGGTGTCTATTAAGTTTAATTCGTACCCTTTCCAATTCATCTTGCAAGCTTGAAGTTTAATTGTAATGCCTTTCTCTTGCTCAAGATCAAGTTTGTCAAGCATTCTGTTTTTCTTTTTTCTTGCTAGAGAATCATTTTGTGCAGCTTCTAACATCCTGTCAGCAAGTGTAGATTTCCCATGATCAATATGGGCAATAATAGAGAAGTTCCTAATTTTTTCTAATGGAGTAGAATTCGACATGCCGTCAATTATACCCTATACAAAAAGGTTAATAAATAGAGGGGAGGGTGGCAAAAGTAGTAGGACGGAAATTCCTAAAGGGAAATCTCTAATTCAAAATATTCTGGGAATAAAATTCTATTTGTATTTTCAATATAAAGATATAGGTTGGTGTCTGATGTGGGCTCTAGTATGATCTCTTGTGCGTGTAGAGTACTATCATAATCCTTCAATAGATATGAATTTCTCCCAATTTTTAAAGATATTTTAGAATTAGTTTTACTATCTGTATACCCAAAGAACGACAACTTAACGGGGAAAGTACCATTGTTTTGAAGTTTGAGAATTGGTTTTGAATATGTTTCTTCAGCTTCTCTTTTTTGGATCGTTGCCTTGTAAAGGAATTGTCTCTCATTTGAATTTACTAGTGTCTCGTTTTTGATAATGTCATGAATTCCTCCAACTAACTTAACAACAGTATTTGAGCTAAAGGTGTTAACTCCTAAAACATTTTTGTCTTGAACTTCTTTGGTTATTGGCGAAAGATTAATTACCGTCAGGGTAGGAACAATAAAAAGACAAAGAAGGGCAACTATTGCAAAGGGCTCAATTATTTGTGGTAATAAATTTTTTGTTTTCATTAATATAGCTCTTTCTCCTTAGGATATATCTTATCAATTTCCTGCTCATATGTCTTTATTGTCCCCCAAACAGAGAAAATGGCAAGAACAGCGGAAATTCCCCCAATCCATGAATAGCAGATTCCTTGAATATTCTGAGCGATAACAATAAAAGATGCAACCAAAAGAAATGAGCACCAAATAAATATTAGGAGAAAGGAAGTATCGTCCTTAGCAATCCATTTGAGAAGATTAAGTTTTGTTATCTTCACAATTGTTCTAGGGTTTTGTAAGGTGGATTGATATATGGAAGTTTTTATTATGAAATAAATAGTTGGGACGGCAAGGATGATAATCATAAGCAAATTTGACAGGGAGTTTACCAAAACCATTGTACTAGAATCAGTATAGTAGAGCTGAATTGAGAAGATACCTTCAATTTGGTTGTCAATGAAAAAATCGAGTTTGTAAACTATATTCGCAGCAATAATCCCTAAAAGTTTCCCTGCAATCATTAAAATTGCGGGCCAAACAGAAATTTTAAGAATCCTTTTTAGAAGTCTTGACATTATCTTGGGCTAGTTTGTTTAAATTTTTGGTAAGTCTTGATTTCAATCTATCAGCCTTACCTTTTTTTATTACATTTTTCTTTGCAGCTTTATCAAGGACTTTATAGACATTAACTAAATTCTTTTTCATTTCTTCTGTGTTTCCCTGTTTTAGCAAATCAGAATGTTTTTTTGTAACCCTCTTGACTCTGTTTCTGAGTCGATCATTTATTGTTTCTCTTCTTTTACTTTTTCGTAAATCTTTAATAGATGTTTTTAAATTTGGCATTTCTTTTATTAATATAATTATTAGTTCTAATCAGGGTATTATAGCTAGATTTGTATTATTTGTAAACAACTTTTTTTGTGGTATCCTCTAATATGGAAAAGAGTAGGGAGTTTAAGATAGTTTTGAGTTCTTTGGCAGTTCTTTTTATTTTGAGTTTTGCATCGGTATATATGTTGTTCAATGGGAAAGAAGATGAGTCCGTATTAGGTGCTAAAGATAATCGAATGAATGTGAAAGATGAGGAAAAACCGCAGTATTCCAAAGGAATCCCATATATTTTTTCTCAACCTCCTGTTTCCGCATTTGTTGGAGAAAAGTATGAGTATATACCAAGGGTTGTTGATTTGGATAGTCAGGATAGTGATATCACTTTAGAATTGATTGATGGTCCTAACTGGATGTATATTCTTGATGGTGTAGTTCAAGGAGTTCCTACAGATTCTGGTCAAGAGAGTTTTGTAATAGAAGTATCTGATGGATATAATTCATTGCAAGAAAAAAGTTATATTATTGTGCAAGAGAAAAATGAGTAAGAAAATATTTATCATAATTGTAGGGATTGTTTTTGTTGTTGTCTCACTATCAATTTTTATTTTGTTTAAAAAAAATGTTGGTGGATTTGATACGCTTTTTATCTCTCAAGGAAACTGCACCCCATTTAACCTTTTTGTGTCAAAAGGGGAGATGGAATATAGCGCAAAAATTGTATGGGAGACAAAAGGGGAATGTATGGGTTTTGTGCAATATGGGTTGAATAAAGAAGATTTAGATAGGGTAGGTATAGATGTTCTAAATGGATATAAGGGCAAGAAGCATGAGATTGTTTTAGAAAAACTTTTGACAAAAGAAAAATATTTTTTTCTGATTAATTCTGATGGAGAAGCGTTTGGAAATAATGGAAGACCATTGGAATTAGTTTTAAGCAATCTTTAAATTCTTTTTTTCATTCTCTTAATTGTTTTCTCCTCAAAGAATTTCTTTGGCTTGAATAGTTTCCATGAGGTCATTTCAGCTTCTTTGTATAAGCCTGAATTTACTAGCTTATTTACGATAACATGCCCAAAGGGCTTAGAGTAAATCAACCAACCTAATAACAGTACCAAAAGCCCAATCCCAACCTGTACTAGGACTTCGTCAAATAAACCAGTATCTGGAGTCTCAACTGGGGTTTCAGTTGGATTACAGTTTTGAGAAACTGAAACAGGGATTGAGGCTCTTAATGTCGCTGGGTCTGTTGGGACTTGTGCAGGTTCAATTACCACCTCATTTAAGTTTTCACCAGTTAGAGCATTTGGACCAGCTATCGCTTGGAATACAACAACAAGCGATTGATTTGCAGAGATATTCCATCCACTTGCTATCGTCCAAGCGAGTTCTGTTGTTTCTCCTACTTGTTTACTTTGCAAATAGTTATTGTCAGATACACTAACATTGTTTATCTTCGTGGAACTTGGGATATAGGTAAATCCAAGTGGCAGTTTATTCTTCACTTTAAGAACACTCTGTGATGAGGTTGAGTTATTTTTTATATTTACTGTAAATATAATAGAATTGTTTGGCTCTACTCTCTCAAGACAGTTTATGTTCGTCGCAAGAGAGATAGAGAAGCTTGATTCAAGAGAGGGCTGTTCTTCTTTTACGGGAGGAATCTCTTCAGCTCCTGGCTCTTGAAAAGTAACAGTTGTAGAGGCTTCTCCCAACGAAGCTCCGAGTCTAAACAATTCGGCAGTTATGCCAAGCTGTCCAACATAATCGTCTAATTGTGAGAAGCTTACTGCTTGTGAGAAATTTTCAGGATTATATAAATCTTGTTCAATAATTGAAAACTCTCCTTTATTTGTATCAAGGGAAAACCCTTTTATCATCTCTACTTTAGCGAATTCTTCATTGTCAAAAGAGAAGCTTATTTTAATATCCTTTGTATCAGTAATATTTGAAACACGTAAGATTGCCTCGGAAATTTTGGTTGTTTCTTCCGTATTTCTTCTTGACATCAGAAGTCCTGTAACAGAGGACTCTCCTTGTTGTTCAATTTCAATTATTCTCTTACAGAGTGGAGAGTTAATTGATTCTCCATCATCCCCAATTGCTGTCGCGACAATATCAATTGTTGTTGTCTTAAACTGAGAGAGTGTCTTTTTTATAGTTAAGCCATCCTCAGAAATTGTATCCGGCTCTTCGTTCACATTGTTGATTTTAAATGTAGGGTTGTTGTATTTCTTGTCAAATTTCGCCTCCAAAGTAATCTCATCATCTTTGGCAATATTTCCAACAACTAGTTCTCCTGCCTTATTCTTTATTGTCATTTCAGAACATCTAATATCTTGGATGTTGGGAAGAGAGCAAGTAAGAAAAAGTTCTTGTTTTGTATTGCTATCTGTGTCATCAATTGGCAAGGAACTAGTTTGACATGCACTTTGGCAAGAAGTGCCTCCTTTTGAAGTAACTAGCTTAAATAGAAAACCTTTTCTAGGATCTCCACACTCTGTCGTAACTGCTGGGTCTACATAGTAGCATGCACAAGTTTTTGACACATCCTCAGGCTTCTCTGTGGATGGTTTAATCATATAGAAGTATACTGCGGCACCGATCAGTGCCAAACCTAAAATTCCTGCGATAATTAATAAAGTAGTAACTAATTTGTTAGATTTTTTTGTTGTTGTAACTCTTGTAACCTCTTCCATATTTTGGGATAGGCAGATATTAGCACTTGCCTTTATAGAGTTTATGTTAATAATCTAGGTGTGTCAATAAAGGTCTATAGGATTGAGGAGAGAAGGGTAATTCCTAGATCTGGGTCAATTAACCCCTTTTTAATTTGATAATCCAAATTGGACATTTTACTGTAGAGAGTTTTAATTTTCCCTTCAGAGTATTCCTTAGAAGAATTAATAAGTGAGGGGACAGTGAAAGGGGGGATCTTCAACCTTTTGGCAATGTTTCCAGTTGTCTCACTATCTTCTAATAGATACTTTGTGAGTGTTATTAATCTCAAATTTCTTGCCAACATAGAGATAATGTAATTTGAATCAACATTTTGAGTCATTAATCTCTCCAATATAATTGAGCTTTGTATGCTATTTTTTCTATTTATCGCATCAATTAGGCTCCATATATCATTCTCGAGTGTGTCAGAAATAAGTGATTCAACATCTGATAATGTTACTAACGACTTATCAACAGTAAGCTTTAATTTTCTCAATTCATTTACGCATCTTTCAGGATCATAATTAATCCTTTCGGCCAAGACCTTAACTGCATCATCTTCGACTTCTAATTCCATCTCTTTGATTTCATTTTTAAGCCAAGAGAAAAAAGAGCGCTTATCTAATTTGGGACTTTCCTCAATTGCCTTAGTATCAAAGAAAAATTTGTAATATCTTGTGTTTGATTTAATCTTCTGGTCTTCCCAAAAGATTAAGAAATCTTTTATCTTTTCTTTCTTAACTAAGGAAACAAATTCTGTAAAAAACTCATCCCTCAGTTTATTTCGATAAAGTCTTTTAAAAAGAATTATCCTTGTAGAAGCAAATAAATCTTGAGAAGACAGAGTATCAATTAATTGGTTTGGAGATTGAGTGTCTGCATTTAGTATAAGAAGTTTTAGTTCTTGCTCATTCCTTAACCTATCTATCATATCTCGAGCAGATTTTAAAGACAGGAACTCAGATTGTCCGTGGTAAAGTTTATACTCCACTTTCATTGCTTTGTTGTAATTGAGTTGGAACTCCTAAGAGCATGATTACACCTGTTGGGGAGAGTTTCGGCTCAAGAAAATCAGGTGCGCTATTATTAGTGGTGTTAAGATATCTAGAGAGTTGTTTTATAGTCTCAGAATATTTCTCTTCATTTGAGTAGATATAATCACCCTCTTTTCCATGGTAAAGAGGGTAGGATATTATAATCTTTAAGTAAGGATATTCTTTTCTCATTTCAGTAACCAGTTTCTTTATTTCTGTTGCTCCTAGCCCAATATCGTAGATATATATTGTAGGGTCTTCAGAATATACTCTTGGATTTGTAATGGTTGCATTTACATACTCATGAATTCTTTTGTAAATACCAAATCCTTCTACCGGTCCGATAGCGAATGCCCCACTTGGCATAGTCTTTGTTTCTATCAAGGTCCCGTCGCCTGCGGAGGGATCAAGTACAAAAGAATTTGTCCTGCCATTGCTATTTTTTATTTCTTCTAATATGTTAAGACCCGCCTGGATATCTGTTATGGTAAATTCAGAAATCTTTATATTGTTTATTAAAGAAGAAAAAATTCCCATGATTGCTTTTGGGTCTTTGAATGAATCACTTTGTGATATTTTTTCCTGTATTGCAGTAATTACCTTTTGTTGCCTTCTTGCCCTAGCATAATCTGAGCCCTCATTGTTTTGAAGAGAATGTCTTGATCTTGAGTACTCAAGAGCCGTTTCTCCATCCATTACCTGTGGTCCAGCAGTAAATTTAACGGTTTTATACTTATTACCATTTGGATATGCATAGTCTACAAAACTGTTTTCAACATTTATGCTCAATCCTCCTAGAAGGTCGACAATTTCTACAAAAGCTTTGAAATCAACCATGGCATAGTATTGGATTTCAAGGTTCGTAACATCCTTTACAGAACTTATCAAAGCTGGGAACCCTTCGCCCTCTTGCGCATTTTCTGCAGCAGCATATACCGTGTTTATTCTATTTACCCATTTTGTCTGGGGATTTGTTATGACATAGAAATCTCGAGGAATTGAAATCATAGTAATATCCTTTGTTTGATGATTGTATGATCCAACCATTATTGTGTCAGTATTTGAGATATAGCTACTTTCTCTACTGTCAACACCAACAAAAAGTACGTTAGTGTATCTTCCTGTGGTATCCTTTTTTAATTCGGGCTTTTTTGTTGTGACTACTTCTCCAATATTAAATTTAAATCCAAGTTCTTTAGATATCTGTGAGCTTTTGTAAAGAAAATATCCGATTCCTCCTAGCGCAATTCCTACAAGAATGAACAGAAGAATTCTCGGCCAATTACTTTTCTTCTTTGGTATATCTGGGAAAATATTTTGGGGGTTTGTTGGGTTTAGGTTGCCACTTTCAATGGTTGACGATTGAAATATCCCTGGATTTGTATTTAAATCCCCATTTGTTAAATCGATATCAAGTACCATTTTTTGAGCAGATTATCTTAAATATTTTGCTACATTTTGCGTATGTTGTTCAAGTGTTGTTGCATATCTTACAATTCCATCGTTATCGTGAATATAATAATAGTAAGGGGATTCTTTCGGTGAGAGAGTGGCATTAATTGCTTCAATCCCAGGGTTACAGATTGGGGTTGGTGGTAAGCCAACTCTTTTGTAGCTATTGTAAGGATTGTCACTTTCCTTATCTTGAATTGTGATTATATGTTTCCAATCTTTTGGTAAATAGAGAAGAGTAGCATCAGCCTGAATAAGCCATCCCTCCTTAATCCTTTTAAGAAGTATTCCTGCAATTACTGGTCGATCTTCGGCATTGTTTCCTTCCCTTTCAACAATGCTTGCCATGATTAAATCCTCATAGGTAATCTCTAAAGGTACTTTGTTGAGGAAATTTTTTATCAATCTATTCATTACTGACTCTGTTGTACTATTGGGAGATAAGGCGTATTTGTCAGGGAAAAGAAAGCCCTCAAGATTTGAGGTTTCAATGGGGAGATTAAGTGTGGAAATAAATTCGGGGTTTTCTGTTAATTCTAAGAATTCCTCTTTTGAAAAATCAGTGCTTTCATATTTGTTCAATTCTTTTTCTATCAATTCTGCGACTTCATCTTTTCTCAAACCTTCTGGAATAGTAACCCAAATGTCTTGCTCTTTACCATTTTGGAGTGTATTTATTAATTCTTTAATACTTAGATTCTGTGGAATTTGATATGATCCTGCTTGAATCTTATCTCCCAGTTTGCTGAATCTTAGATATGCCTTTGTAAAGAACCTGTTGTTTCTTCCTAAAAGGTTTGAATTAATTAAATTTTCTAATATCGTATCAACGGATGTTCCCTCTTCAATCTGGAAATTAATAGTCTCAGAATTATCAGAATTAGGTGTAATTAAAGCTTTTTTGTAACTATTAAAAACGACAAATGCAAGAATTAAAAAGGCTCCAAGAATCATTGCAAAAATTTTGCCAAGTGGTGGATTGTTCTCTCTTTTCATTTTATTTTATTTTGAATTTAAAAAATCTTGTAAGAAGACTGTTGCGGCGATACTGTTGATTTTGCCTCTAGTCTTTTTTGTATTTTGTCCTGTTGATGTTAGCATATTCTGGGCACGAGTTGTAGAGAAACTCTCATCATATGTAATGATGGGAATATTTGTTACTTTGCTTAGCAAAGAGATAAATATGTGGATTTTTTTTGTAGTTATCTGATGACTAGAAGTAAATTCTTGTGGCAATCCAACAAGAAATGTCTCTACACCATACTCTTTGGCAATCGTTAGAATCTCTGTAATTAGATTCTCAACCTTTCTGTTTTTTGTAATAGATACTGTTTCAAGGGGCTGAGCGAGGATTCCTTTTTTGTCAGATATTGCAAGACCAAAATGCTTGTCTCCATAGTCAATTGCGAGTATAGGATATTTTACCTCTTTGTTCATTAATTCTAATTGGTTAAAATTGCTTTAATTCTTTTAATTCCCGCCCCAATATTCTCCTGTTTAGTAATCTTAAATGTTCCTAACTCTCTAGTATTGTTAATATGAGGGCCATTACATATTTCTATAGAAAAGGGATTATCTTTTGAACCAATGTAATATACTTTAACCCTATCTGCATATTTCTCAGAGAAGGCTGCAAGAGGAACCAATTTTAAAGCATCTTCTTTATTCATCTCAATAAATGATACTTCTAACTCTTTTTTTATTTGCTCATTCACGATATCCTCAACCTTCTTTATTTGTTCTGGTAATAGCTTTGTTTCATTCGGGAAATCTAATCTTAACCTTTCAGGGGTAATATTGCTTCCTTTTTGGTACACATGCTCTCCAAGAACTTCTCTTAGGGCTTTTAGAAGCAAATGTGAAGTAGTGTGGTACTTTGTAGACATTTCGGAAGTGTCAGCTAACCCACCTTTAAATAGTCCCTTGGAAGCGGTTCTTGATTTCTCCTGATGGCTTTTTTCTGCCTTCTCGAAGAGTTCTCTGTTAATAATAGGAGATCCTTTCTCATTTAAGATCTCTTCCGTTAATTCTAGGGGTAGACCAAATGTTTCGTAGAGTAAAAAAGCATCTCTTCCATCTAAAATGTTTTTCCTTCCTGCCATTTTATCAAGTTCTTTTAGGCCATTTTCTAAAGTTTTGAGGAATTTTTCTTCTTCTGCGTTAATAGTTGAGATGATAAACTCCTTTTTGTCCTCCAGACCATTCCATATTCCCTTAAACTGATTAATTGCGATTAGGGCTATGTTTCCACAGAATTGTCCCTTGATACCTATCTTCTTACCATGTCGCACAGCTCTACGAATTAATCTTCTAAGAATATATCCCTGTTCTGTTCTAGAAGGAACGACGCCGTCCATTATTATCCATGTTGCAGCTTTGAGGTGATCCACAATAATTCTTTGAGATTTTTTATCCTGAATACTTGATATCTCTACAACTTTTTCTAATATTGGCTTGTATGCATCTATTTCATATATACTTTCAGTATTTTGAAGCAGAGCAGCTAATCTCTCAGGTCCTCCCCCAAAATCAACATTGTGCATCCCAAGTGGGAGAATATTATCACCATTTTTTTGATACTCCATAAAGACATTATTTCCTATTTCTACAAACTTTCCACATCCACAGGTTACATCGCAACTTTCACAGCATTTTTCTTTCCCAGTGTCGTAAAAGATTTCAGAGTCTGGGCCACATGGGCCACCAGATTCTAATCCCCACCAATTCTCTTTTTCTCCATTCGGTTGAATCCTTTCTCCCTTCCCAACTTTTGCATTTATTCCGTATTTTGAAAAAATTTCTTTCCATGTATTAATTGATTCCGTATCTTCGGGTATATTTTGATTCCCTGCAAATACTGATGCATATATTTTATTTATATCTAGTCCAAGTCTTTCTATGAAAAAAGAGATGGTTAAGTTGATTGCTTCTTTCTTGAAATAATCATTCAGTGACCAATTTCCTAGCATTGTGAAAGCAGTACAGTGGAAACAATCTCCTACAGAATCAATATCTCCAGTTCGTACGCACCTCTGAATATTTGTTAGTCTTTTTCCTTTCGGGTGAATTTCCCCCTTGAGAAAGGGAGTTAAGGGGAACATACCAGCATTTACAAAAAGGACAGAGGGGTCATTTTCTGGTATTAAAGGAGCACTTGGAATAACAGCATGTCCGTTTGACAGGAAAAAATCAAGATATTGTTGACATATTTCTTGGTAAGATAGGTTTTTCATAATGGATGTATTATATACTAACTACTGATTTGTTTCACTATCAGTAGTATTTGATTCTTCACTTGTTTGTGCCTCAATTTGATTGGCAATTTGTTCAAAAATGGATGGGTCAGGAGCCTCTGGTTCTTCAAGGGGTGTTATCGGAGCTTGATTAATTGGGAAAGCTTGATTAGTATCTTCAGGTTGTGGAGGAGTCTGCTCTTCAATAGGTTTTTCTTCTTTGTACACCGTTGGTTTAAAGACAGGTTCTTCTTCAACATTCGTCTCAGCTATTGGTTCGGGCTTTATCAATTCTTTATCTACAAGTGCTGTCTGAGCATCTTTCTCAGGCACGAAAATTGGATCTTCTTTTATAATATTTTCTTCTGTTTTAATTCTCTCGTCTTGTTCTTCTTCTTCCTTTTCCTCTTCATATTTCCCTACGGAGTAAAGAGTAGAATCATTTGATTCAAATTCTGTATTAATATCATCAACTTTCTCTTTAATATCTACATCAACACTTGGAGGGATATATACCTGATTGTCAAATTCATTAGAGCTAGGAACATTTCTTGAAGTATAGACGGTTGAGACGGGCTCTTTTTTATTTGTCCCCCATATTAGAGATATAAGGAGTGGAATACAGATAGCAAAAATAATTAGAAGTAGTCCCATACCAATTATCAGCATTGTTCTTTTACTAATCTCCCTGCCGAAGATAATATATACCTCAGAATTATCTTCGGCATTAGAATTTATTGTAAATTCCCAAGACTTCTTCACCTCTTGATCCTTCGTATCAGAAAAAGAAATTTCTGCTTTGTGTGTTCCGTCCTCCAAATCTTCAGAGGGTTGATAAATCAAGGTATATTCTTTTGAAGAAATTTTATTAATTTTGATATCTTTTGTTACATCTTTGTCATCTATTTTGAATTTGATTGAGGCCTCGTTTACTGAAGCATCTTCGCTTGCAATTATGGTTCCCTTAACAGTTACGCGACTATTCGAGATTAAATCTTCAGAATTTGGTGACATGTTGATTACCTGTGCTTCTGGGAGAACAATCTCATCATCTGCAACATTGTCTTTATCCGAGAGCTTTGAAATTACTATCTCGGGAGATACACCGATTCCAGATTTTGGAGGATTTTGGTTATCTGTTGCTTTCACTATGAATTTGTATGTGCCCGAAGACAAATCTTTTGTATCTACTGTTGCTTTACTAACATTGTAAGCAAGATCCTCCCCTATTTTTATCCACGAAGATTCGTTCGAGGGATTTTTTGCCATAAATAATTGGAATTTAGAAACATGATTTAAATCTGAAACATTCCAAGAAGTGTTAATTGGGTCTCCAGAATCAACTCTTGTGGCTGAAAGAGGATCAACAATTCTGATTATGGGAATGTCATTTTCAGCGGGACTGACACTAATTACCCATGACTGGGTTCTAACATGCATACTATATCCGTCATGTATTACTACATGTGCTAGGTAGCTTGCAGGCTTATCTGATGTCCCCCGGAAAGTTAAGGATAGTTTTCCGTTAGAACCATCCTCTACGATCACAGCTTTAAGCCAATCAGCCCTTGGAGTAAAGGAATAGAAATAGTTAATTCTATCTTTGTCAGCATCTTCTGCGATTAAGTTGTATTCATATTGAACTCCTGTTTTGATATCTTGCCCAGGCTTAGAAGAAGAGGGTTGGGTTGTAAATTCTGGGGAAGAGTTGTTCTCAATTGCTCGTATTCCCTTAATATCAAATGGGCTACTAATTTTGCAAGCGGCACTGCCTCCACCTGTTTTCTCTATTGAACCAAGAAGATCAATAACTCCTGATTTTGTTGGGGTAAATGTAAAGCTTGTTCCAATCTGTAAGGGAGATTCAGGAAATTCTTCCGAGTATATCTCTGCTCCAGAAGAGTCCATAATGAGAAGTTTTTGAATCCCCGCATTAGTGTATTTAGCGTCTATTTGAATTCTAACACTTTTCCCAACTTCTAAAGAGTATGGGTTTACATTTGGGAGAGAAATAATACAAGGATTATTGTCACTGAGTTCTAGTCTGTCAAAGGCTTTGCTTCTTGTGTCAAGATTTCTCTCAAGTAAAGAATATGCCATTATAGGTAGTGAAAGAAAGAGTAATAAGGTTACGATTAGAAAAAGGGCCTTCTTCTCTTTTTTGGATTTATACTTCCTTGGCATTAAATATATAATACTGTTTATTTGTTTGATTGTGCAAGTTTTGTGTTAATAGTTTTCTCTGCTTCCCTTAAAGCATTCTCGACACTCTGATTATTTTCCAATATTTGTGTTACTGCTTCCTCTAGGGCTGCCCTTACATATCCCTCTTCTCCTAACTGAACCGATTTCATATATGGGGCCATGACTGCTATTGCATCTACATATGCCTTGCCCTTCATTTCGGAATTTAGTTCGGTTAGAGAATATGGTTCCCCAAAAGCTCTTTGGCCGATTGTTGAAGCATTAGAATACATTTTTAATTGTTGCTCTTTTTCTGAGAGAAATTTTACAAACTCCCATGCTAGTTGAGTATTTGAAGATTTTTTGTTGACGGCTTCTCCCCAGTATGTTGAGTAATAAATTTTCTCAGGATTAGCTACTAGTTGGGGTAATGGTGCTGTCCCGAATTCAATCGTAGAGGCTGATTGCATGATGTCAAAAGCTCTCCAGCTTGGAGCTATCATCATTGCAAGGTTCCCAGAGTAGAACATACTTAAATCGTTTTTTAATGAAGAGGACCAAATGGCGTTATTTCCTGTTGCAAAGTTGGTATATGCAGTAAATACTGAAATCGCTTTAGAATTGTTTAAAGAAAACTTTGTTCTTGTACTGTCAATTAAATCTGCTTGCTCCTGAAGGAGTAAAAAGAGGAGAATCTCTGACGAGTGCTGGATATTTTTTGATGTCCCGAGTGCTAGTCCAGACTGAGTTATTCGTCCACTTGAGTCTTTTTTTGTTAATTTTCTAGCTAAGGAAAGGAAGGAATCCCAATCAGTTGGAGGTTCCTGTACATCTTGTTTGGCTAGAAGTTGTTTGTTGTAGAAAACCATTAATCCATCTATTTCTAAAGGTATTGCATAAAGAGAAGTTTCATCTTTGCCAGTAAAATCGGAAAGGGCTGTAGGATAGAATTTCTCGGAGAAGTCTTTTCGCGACATTATATTTTCGGGTAATTTCGAAAGCATAGATTCGAATTTTGGAAGCCATGTGTTATGAATTCTAAATACATCAGGAGCTGGTTCTGAAGTTGTTGCTGTCTGCTGAAGTCTGGAATATAGCCTTGACTCATAATCTTTAAAAGTTTGCATGGAGTATTTAATTGTTACGCCTGGATGGTTTGCTTCAAATTCATCAATGATTTCTTCCATAACTTCTTTTGATTCCCAAAGACCCCAATAGACAAGTTCCTTTTCTTCTGTGGTTGTCCCATTATTACCCTCTTTCGTGCCTGGCGAATCTTTCTCTTTACTTGCTAACAAAAGTATAATCACCATTAGGATGATTAGTAGCAGTGCTACTCCAGCAATAAGGAGAGGTAATTTCTTTTTATCTTTTAAAATATCCTGAATATTCATTTATGGTAATTAATAATTTAAATTTTTCTTTCTGCAGTAATAATTAATCTCTTGGTCCCAATCCCTAAGGGCCAACAGGTCATTAAGGTTATATTCTCTTTATCTCTATTTGTTTGTAAGACAGTAAAATCGTCTGGGTCGACGATTTTTTTGCTTCTTACTATGTATCTCAATATTGTTCCTTCTTTCTCAATCTCAACATCCTGTCCTATATCTATCCCATCCAATCTTGAGAAGATTGTTTCGGGGTAGTCTTGGTGTCTTCGAAAAAATGCTTCGACTGCACTATGCCCATAGATAAATGAGTTGCCTCCATCTCCAGGTATTGGTGTCCCTCTAAAATGTGCAACACCATTTTTAAGAAATTGGTTATATACTTTTTCGTCGGAGCTCTCAACATTTGGGGAAATTTTAATTCTATTTATACCAATACTTTGTATGGTTATATACATAGCTTTGTTATAGTTTATATCAATATTAATCGGCTTTTGTGTTCTGGTAGAAGAATCATATGTTGTAGAGACGCCTAACACTCCGAGTTGCTCTGAGAGATTCGCAAAGTAACTCACTCCAGGGTCATAGTAAGCAAATTCGTCCTCAATATATTTTTTGTAAGATTCTGGAACTGGCTCAACCTTAACCTCTTCCCTTTTCTGGGTGATTGCCCCATCAATATATGACACGAGAAGAGGGAAAATCTGACTTGAGATAACGACTAATCCTGTAAAAGCAAGCACTATAGATATAATTGATCTTGTCCTTCTCACTTTGTTTGTGTTTTCAGTTTCAATATTCCAACTATTTTGCATAGATACATATTAGCAAATTTGGGTAGAGACAGGAACACCACTAGCAATAAATAGCTCGGTTTGCTAAAATGTTGGGTTATGGAAAAACGAGATTATTATGAAATTTTAGGAGTGGATAAAAAAGCAACGGCTTCAGAGATCAAAAAGGCCTACAGAACTCTTGTTAAAAAGTATCATCCAGATGTAAACAAGAATTCTGATGCGGAAGAAAAATTTAAAGAAATTCAAGAGGCCTATGAAATTCTCTCAGATGAATCTAAAAGGTCTGCATATGATCAGTATGGTCATGCAGGAACTGCTGGGTTTAATCCCGGCTCTACAAATGGGTATTCAGATTTTAGTGGAGCGCCCTTTGATATGGGGGATATATTCAATAGTTTTTTTGGTGGTGCTGGGAGTGACTTTGGGTTTAATTTCGGAAGCCAACGTGGGCCGAGGCAAGATATTGGCTCTGATATAAGGTATAGAATTAGGATTTCTTTTGAAGAGGCAATGAAGGGGGGAGAGTTCAAAATTAAAGTGAAAAGAGAAGAGAGGTGTGAAAAGTGTAATGGGACAGGAAGCAAATCTGGGAGGAAAAAAGAGTGTCCAGTATGTAAAGGAACTGGGCAACAGCAGCAGGTTAGAAGAACAATTTTTGGACAAATGGCAGTAATGAGTTCATGTCAAAATTGCGGTGGTACAGGAGAAATAGTTGAAGAGCCTTGTGCTAAATGTGGAGGTAGTGGCGTTGTGAACATAGAGGAAAGTATTACTGTAAAAGTCCCTGCCGGTGCATACGATGGAATGACTTTGCGATTCCGAGGTGGTGGAAATGCTGGGAGAAATGGTGGCTCTGTTGGTGATTTATATATAGAAGTTGAAGTTGAAAGCTCGTCAATATTTGAAAGAAGAGGAAATGATATTTACTCAGAAGTATCAATCCCAGTTTACAAAGCTGTATTGGGTGATACCGTATCAATAAAAACAGTTTCAGAAGACGTCAAATTAAAGATTCCGAAAGGTACCCAGCCTGGAACCATTTTTCGTCTTCGATTAAAAGGTGCGCCAATTCTGAACTCTGAAAAAGGTAGGGGTGATCATTATGTGAGAATAAATATTAATATTCCTACTAAATTATCAAAGAAAGAGAAAGAAATGTGGGAAACATTGAAAGAGCAACAATAAAGTTAAAACTTTTTATGCATAAAG
Source organism: Candidatus Dojkabacteria bacterium (assembly GCA_012513575.1). GTDB lineage: Bacteria > Patescibacteriota > Dojkabacteria > SC72 > SC72 > UBA5232. Next base: position 23,217 of record JAAZBX010000002.1, on the reverse strand, counting down.
AATGTTTGTTTTTTCGCTCCTCTATGCTATAATGAAATTGGAAAGTAATACAAAGGAAAGGGTGAGGTTAATAACTCACCTTTTTTTTACTAAATTACTCAGAAGATATTATTTTCTTAGTTTTAGAATGGTATTTTGAGCCTTTAAGCTGTAAAATACACTGTTAGATAATATTTGTAATTATACCGTTTATGTCAATGACATCAGAATTTATAGCAGCAATTAATCAAATTGCAGCTGAAAGAGGAATAGATAAAGAGGAGATTTTTGTTGCTCTTGAGGAGGCAATACTAGTTGCTTACAAAAAAGAAAAATATGGACTTGAAGTTCCAGAAGAAGATCAGCTCTCAAATTGGTCTGTTGAATTAAACAGAGAGAGTGGGGAGTTTAAATTAATAGCCTCAAAAGAGGTTGTTAAAAAGGTTAAAAATTCAGAAAAAGAGATTTCCCTTTCTGAGGCGGAGATGATTTCTCCAAGCGTTGAGGTCGGTGATTCTATCCAGATAGAGATGCCTTCTGAAGATTTTGGTAGAATCGCAGCTCAAACCGCCAAACAGGTTATACTTCAAAAAATCAGGGAATCAGAGAAAGAAGCAGTTATTAGTGAGTATAGTGATAAAATTGGAGAAATATATACGGCCTTGATGCAAAGGATGCAAAGGGGGCAAGTAATATTTGAAGTTGGTAAGGCAACTGCATATATGCCACAGGAGGAACAGATATCAAATGAATTTTACAGATTGGGTGATAGATACAAGGTATTACTTAAAGATATTGTTGATTCCCAAATGGTAGTTTCGAGGGCTGATCCCGCTTTTTTGATTGGATTGTTTAAATTAGAAGTTCCCGAAATAGAGTCAGGTGTACTTGAGATTAAAGCTATCGCTAGGGAAGCGGGCTCAAGAAGCAAAATGGCTGTTGTCTCACACCAGGACGGTGTTGATCCTATCGGTTCTTGTGTTGGTCAAAGAGGTGTAAGAATTGCTAATGTTATGAACGAGTTAGGAGAAGAAAAGATCGATATTATTGAATGGGATGAAGATCCAGAGAAATTTATTGCAAATTCTTTAAGTCCTGCAAAAATCGAAGATGTGAAAATCGTTGAGGATACTGCAACTGTAATTGTCCCTAATGACCAACTTTCACTTGCTATTGGAAGAGAGGGGCAGAATGTAAGATTGGCATGGAAATTGACAGGTTACAAGATTGATATCGTTCCAGCCGACCCAGAAGCTATAGAGAAATCTTTTAGCAAGGGAAACGAGGAAAAACCATTAGATGGGCAAAAAGAAGAGGATAAAAAGACCGAAGAAAAGGAAGGTGGAAAAGAAGAGTAATTTTAATGAGAATTTATTAATATGGCCAAAAGTACTACAAGTACAATTAAAGAATGCAAACCCAGGACTCCTGTTGTTACTATTCTTGGCCATGTTGATCATGGAAAGACAACTATCTTAGATAGAATTAGAGAAGCAGACGTTCAAAGCTCTGAGGCTGGAGGAATTACACAAAAAGTTTCTGTCTTCACTGTTCAAATTCCAGGGAAAAATCATGAAATTACTTTTGTAGATACTCCAGGTCATGAAGCATTTGACCTCATGAGGTCACGAGGTGGAAGTATTGCGGATATAGTACTTCTAATAGTAGCGGCAAATGATGGTGTACAACCTCAGACAAAGGAATCTATCGAGATAATCAAGAAATCAACGGCAAAGCCAATAGTTGTTATTAACAAAACAGACTTGCCCAATATAGATTTAGAGAAAGTTAAAAGGGATATAGTGAACAATGGAATGCAACTAGAGGGCTTCGGTGGGAATATCCCAGTAGTTGAAGTGTCTGGAAAAACAGGTGCAGGAATAAATGAGTTGTTGGATTTAATTCTCCTTGTCGCAGAAGTTGAGGGTCTTAAAGATAACGTAGAATTACCCAAAGGAATCTTAGGCAAGGTGTTTATTCTCGAATCTGTAAAAGACAAGTTTAAAGGAAACATGTCTTCTACAGTTCTTGCTCAGGGCTCTTTATGTCAGGGAAATTGGTTTGGTTACAAATTAAATGGGAAATTGTATGTAGAAAAAATTAAAGGTTTGGTAACGGAAGAGGGAAATAGCCTGTGTCTTCTTGAATGTGGTTGCGGGGGGAAAATAATTGGGCTTTCACATCTTTTGGGGCTTGGTACGGAAGGATATATTCTTGAAAAAGGAGAGACAAAGTTGTTGGAATCAATTTATAAAAAAGAAGCAAAAAAAGAAGAAATTGAGGAGTTAAGTATTGAAGATTTTTTCTCAAGTGTAGATAAAAAAGATGAAGAAGTGGGTTCCCTTAACGTAATTGTTAAAAGCTCTTCCGAAGGCTCCCTTGAAGCAATCAAAAATACTTTAAGTAAAATAGTAGAAGATGAGTACTCTGTAAAAATAATTGATTCTGGAGTCGGTAGTATTACACTTAAAGACATTGAATTTGCAATGCTTTCAAAGGCTATTGTAATCGGTTTCGAAGTTCCAATTGAAGCAGGGGTTTCCGATTATGCAAAGAAGAACAGGGTGTTAGTTAAAACATATGACATCATCTACAAGATTTTTGAAGAGATTAAAGAAGCTCTAGTTACCCTGTCTTTGCCTTCTGAGTCAGAAGAAGAAATTGGTAATGCTAGAGTGAGAGCAATCTTTGGTCTCTCTGATGGTTCAACGGTCTTAGGATGTAAAGTTGAGAAGGGTATACTAAAAAGAGATTGTAAAGTATATGTTGTAAGAAGTGATGAAATATTAGGTGAGAGCAAAATCAAAAGTATTAGAATTAATAAAGATCAGGTCAATGAAGTTCGAAATGGTTTCGAATGTGGAATTCAACTAACAGATCAAGTTGAAGCGAAAGAGGGCGATGAAATTTATTGCTATAAAAAAGTCTAAATATTTCCCTTATATCTTCTAGTTAGAATCTTATAGACAACATTTTTTGTTTACGCTATTCTTTAGAAGATAACATCAAACTGACCCCAATATGCAAAAACAATATATTCAGATAGGAAATACAAATGTATTCAATGGTCAATACCTTTTAGCAGTTTTCAAATTGAAGGGAAATGAAGGTGTGACTATTGAGGATGTAGCAAGTGAGGTGGCAGCAGAATCATCTACGGGTTCTAATTTGAAAATTGCAACATCCACACCTTTCTCTGAGAGCATGAATGCTGTGGTTTATAGAGTTGATGAAACACAAGGATTAGCATGGATTGCATATCCATGGAGGATTTTTGATTCTGGAGGAAATATTCAGAATATTCTAACCTTTTTAGTAGGAAATGTTCTGGGGATGGGTGAGGTGAAAATTTGTAAGCTTCTTGATGTGTATTTTCCTCCTCAAATGCTTGTAAAGTATGATGGCCCCAATTACACAATTGACGACATGAGAAAGTATCTGAATATTGGGAAAAGACCAGTATTGGGTACAATTATTAAACCAAAAATTGGCCTAACTTCTTCTGAGTATGCAGAGCTTTGTTACGATTTTTGGTTAGGAGGTGGTGATTTTGTTAAGAATGATGAACCTCAAGCTGATCAAGATTTCTGCCCTTATGAAAAAATGGTTGTCGATGTTAGACATGCTATGGATAAAGTTGAACAAGAGACAGGAAAAACAAAGGTTCACTCTTTTAATATCTCTTCTGCAGATTTTGACACTATGATTAAAAGGGCTGATTACATTAAATCTGTAATGAAACCTGGAAGCTATGCATTTCTTGTTGATGGAATTACATCTGGCTGGACAGCAGTGCAGACAATTAGAAGACACTATCCTGATGTTTTTTTGCATTTCCACAGGGCAGGACATGGGGCATTTACAAGGGAAGAGGCACCTTTTGGTTTTACTGTTCCAGTTCTAACCAAATTTGCCAGATTGGCTGGTGCTTCAGGAATACATACCGGAACAGCAGGGGTTGGTAAAATGGCGGGTTCTTCCAAAGAAGATGTAATGGCAATTAATCACGCCTTAAAACTTTTCTCCAAAGGGGATTTTTTTAGCCAAATATGGTCGGAAGTGCCTCAGAACGATTCGGACTTAGTTGAAGCAATACAAAAGGAGGCGCAGGGTCATGATTATTCAGATATCGGTTATTGGAGAATTATGAAGAAAACCACTCCAATTATCTCTGGGGGGTTGAATCCAACCCTTTTAGGAAAATTCCTAGATATCGCGGGCACAGTAGATTTCATTACTACGATGGGGGGTGGAGTTCACTCACATCCTATGGGGACTAAGGCTGGGGCTAAAGCTGTATTGCAATCATATGAAGCTTGGGAAAAGAAGATTCCTTTAGATGAGTATGCCAAGGATAAAGAAGAATTACGGGTAGCGATAGAATTCTACGGAAAGAAATAGTTTACTCTCTTCTTATGAGATTAACAAGTTGGGATATAGATTGTTGACAGATAGCCTATAGGTATAGTAAAATATTCTATATACACGGACAGGATAATCCCTTGTAATAATTTTTATATAATGATAACCTGTTAATATATGGCACTAAATACAGAAGAAAAAGCACAAATTGTTAAAAAGTTTGCACTTCACGAAGGTGATACGGGTTCCCCAGAGGTTCAAGTAGCATTGTTAAGCAAACAGATTGAAGAGTTAAGTGAGCACTTAAAAATACATAAAAAAGACAATCATTCCCGAAGAGGTTTACTTCAAATGGTCGGAAAAAGAAGGAGATTGCTTCAGTATCTTAAAGATAATGAAGAGGAAAGGTATAATACCTTAGCAAAAAAGCTTAAATTGTAGCTTTTTTATTCCCTCTTCCTTTGTTAAAACTTTCCCATTAAAATACATTAGCCTTTTTTGGCTAGATATTTTTTACATAAATTAAATAATTAAAATAATGTTGTTTAAAGAAATTAAACATGAATTTGAGATAGATGGTAGAAAATGTTCCTTTGAAACGGGGAAGCTTGCTTTGAAATCTCAGTCTTCGATTCTTGCAAGAATGGGAGACACAGTAATTACAGTAAATGTAAATACAAAAAAATCAGAAGGAGATAGTGACTATTTTCCTCTTTCTGTTGAATATATAGAAAAATTCTATGCATCAGGGAAGATAAGTGGTTCAAGATTTGTTAAGAGAGAAAGGTTCCCAAGCGATGATGCCATTTTAAAGGCTAGGATGATAGATAGGGCAATACGACCTAGATTCCCTCATGACTATAGAGATGAAGTGAGTGTAATTGTAACCGTGATGTCCTACGATGGGGACAATGATCCTGCAATTTTGGCAATAAATGCAACATCAGTTGCTTTGATGAATTCGTTTGCTCCTTTCGAAGGTCCTATTGGGGCTGTTAGGTTAGGTCTTGATGGGGAAGAAGTTGTTTCTGTTTACAAAGCAATGGATTTAACATCTGAAGATGATAAGTTGAATTTTGTAGTTGCAGGTGATGGAGAAGTTTTTACAATGATAGATGCTGGGGCACATATCATTCCTGAAGAAAAGATTCTCGAGGGAATGGAGAAATCTCTAAGTATGATGAAAGAATGGATTAAACCACAGGAAGAGTTTGTTAAATTACTTGAAGCTAAGGAAAAGACATATGTTTCTACAGAATTAGCACAAGAGGTTGTTTCTGCAGTTGAGGAATTGTTAGGAAATGAGGCCATAAGGAAAAATTTAGAAGCAGGTGATCCAAAACTTCACGAGATAAGTAAAGAGGAATTGTTTACGAAATTAGAAGGAAAACATTCAAAGGCTGCAATAAGTGAGGCTTATGAAAAACTTCAAAAGAAAATGTTGAGAAAAATAGTATTAGAAGAGAACAAGAGAGTTGATGGAAGAGAAATAACAGAGATTAGAGAGATGGCAAGTGAAGTAGACTTGCTTCCTAGAGTACACGGTTCTGCTCTGTTTACAAGAGGAGTAACTCAGGTACTAACAATTGCGACCTTAGGGAGTATGAGAGATGTAAGACTTGTAGATGATATGGAGGGAGAAAGAGAGCAAAGGTATATGCATTTTTACAATGATTTGCCATTTGCATATGGAGATGTAGACAGAGTCAAATTAATGCCAAGTAGAAGAGCAATAGGTCATGGCATGTTAGCTGAGAAAGCTCTTTGGCCAGTAATTCCTTCAGAGGCTGATTTCCCATATACAATGCTTCTAATGAGTGAGATTCAAGGAGAAAATGGCTCTAGCTCAATGGCTTCCGCATGTGGCTCTTCTATGGCATTGATGGCCTCAGGAGTCCCAATAAAGGATGTTGTTGGAGGAATAGCTTGTGGATTAGTGACAGGAGAGAATGGTGAATTTAAAGTTCTTACAGATATGCAAGGAGTTGAAGATTTCTATGGAGATATGGATTTCAAAATTACAGGAACTGATAGCGGAGTTACTGCAGTTCAAATGGATACAAAGACAAAGGGTTTGAGTATGGAGATAGTAAAACAAACATTTGCTCAGTCTAAGGAAGCAAGGAAACTAGTAATTGCAAAAATTAAAGAAGCAATTGCTCAACCAAGAGAAGAAATGTCTCAATATGCTCCAAGAGTTGTTCAGATTAAAGTCCCAGTTGATAAGATTGGTGAAATAATTGGCCCGGGAGGGAAAAATATCAGAGAACTTTCTGAAAGAACAGGAGCAGAGATTGAAATAGAGGAAGATGGTACAGTAAATATTTACAGCTCATCAAAAGAGGCAATCGATTTGGCAGCGAAAGCTATTGGTGGATACAATTTTGTCCCAGTAGTCGGAGATATTCATGAAGGAAAAGTTGCATCGATTATGCCCTATGGAGCATTTGTAGATATTGCACCAAATGTTGCTGGTTTACTTCATGTTTCTGAAATGGCAGATGAATTTGTTAAAGATGTTAGAAAATATTGTAATGAAGGTGACATTATTAAGGTAAAAATAGTTGGAATTGATCCACAAGGGAAAATAAAGTTAAGCATCAAAGGGGTAAAGTAATTTACTCCTTTGAAATCTTTGCGATAAAGAAACCCATCATCATTTTGTTGGGAATAACTCTAATAGCATTTTTAACCTGCTTATCATAGAAATTCCCACTCCATTTTGTAATACCTGGTGTAATAGAGTTTCTTAATTCTGGCAAACTTCTAACAATTTCGTCTTTAATCTCTATTCTCTCAATCTTAGCATTAGGGAATGTTTTCAAGAGGTGTGTAAGAACGCCCTCATTTTCCTCAGGTTCTAAAGTACAAGTAGAGTAGACCATATATTTTCCATGTTTCAATGATTTAAAAGCAGACTCAATTAATTCCTTCTGCTCAAACATACTTCTTTTCACTTTGTCCATACTCCAAAATCTCAGAGGGTCACCATTCTTGAAATATATTAATCCTTCGCCACTACATGGAGCATCCAGTAATACTTTATCAAAATATACAGGGTATTTTTTACCAAATTCTTTCCCATCGCTTAATGTCACTTTTACCTTAGCCCCAAATTGATCCACAACACTTTGTAAATCTGAAATTCTTCCCATATCAATATCGTTTGCAATAACGGTTGCTTTGTTTCTTGTTACATCAGCAATATGTGTTGTTTTACTCCCCGGAGCAGCACAGAGGTCAAGAATAATCTCTTTCTCTTTTGGGTCAAGTACTAAAGTTGCTAATATGCTCGAAAGATTCTGTATGTAATATCTCCCATCTGTATACATCTCTGTTTGTGATACTTCGGCTTTGTCCTTGTTCAGTACAAAATAGGTATCCTTTGACCAAGGAATTTCTCTCAAATCATATCCTCTTTTGATTAATTCGGCTTTTGTATCATCAATATCTCCTTTAAGAGAGTTTAATCGAATAGTGGTAATCGGTCTTTGAGAAAATAACCAAGGAATTTTCCCTTTTGGAACCATTAGGATACTTGCCATTCTTGATACAAAAACATCTTCTTTTGTATAAAACCTCTCTTTTATTGGCCTGTTAGTAAAAGCTTGTCTTTTCCCTTTGTAACTTGTTCTTTTTCTCTTCTTCATATTTCACCTTTCAAAAATTTAATAATACTTCCAATTACTAGCCCAGTTGTTTCTGTACGAAGGATATTTCCTTTCAGTCTTACAAAATCGAAATCATTCTTTTTGAAAATATCTATATCTGTAATATCCCATCCTTTCTCAGGACCAATCGCAATGTATACTGGAACTTTTAAATTTTTGTTCAGGATGTATTCATCAAGGTATCTCGACGAATCAACTTCTGTAGCAAAACATATTTTTATTGAATTCTTTTCAAATCTGTAATTACTAATTTCTTTAAGATATATTGGTCTTTCAATAATTGTTGGAAAAATGTTTCTTGATTGTTCGGTTGCATCTCTAACAAGTTTATTCCAAAAACCTGTATCTTTTATCGCTTTGTTTTTACTCTTAAGAGAGTATTTTGATTCAATCGGTATTATTTTTTCAATACCAATCTCTACACTCTTTTCAATGAAGTAGTTGAATTTGGAATCATTACTTAAGGATTGAATGATTGTAATGCTTGGAACAAAGTCAGATTCTCTTTCTCCTAAATCTTCTATGATGTGAATTTCAATTGAATTAGTATGAATATCTGTAATTTGAGCAAGGAATCTTCTTTCATATGTTTCTATCTCTATGTAATCTTCAATGTGGAGAGTATCTCTCTCAAGGATGTTTCTGCTATCTGAATCTGAAAGGTGAGTGATGTCATCTACTGAAAGTTTGTGTTTAACAAAGAATTTTTGCATATCTGATTATATCCTACTATTGGTTGATTTGGGAAATGTGGTAAATAACTTTCGTTTTGGAAGGAATTACTTTTTCGATTTTTGAAAAATCTATCATGTCTCTTGTTAGAATGTAGTTACAATTGTTTTCAACGGCAGTCAAGTATTGAAGAGTATCTTCGAAATCAGGCGTTTTGGAATTTCCTATAGCCTTAAATATTGTATCTTCTGTAAGAGGTAAGATATCAATGGATTCAAGCAATTTTTTAAGTCTATTGAACTTAAGATTTCCATTTTTTATTTTACAAACATAAAAGGTTAGGGGAATTGATAGGGCTGATATGTAAATTCTAGGATATGGAGATTGGTCAAATATTCTATCTATTCCTGTGATTTTTAAGTCCCTATTATCTACAAGGTCAATTAATATATTTGTATCAAGAAATACTTTTTTCATTTCTTGTATCTTTCTTGAAATATTTTTTCAATTTCTCTATCTGCATCAAAATCTTTTGGTCTATTAACTCGTCCAGTTGGCATTGAAAGTGATTCTTTAAAAGCTTTTACTTTTTTCTCTTGTTCGGTATTTAAGTCAATGTCGTATCCTTCAGGTATGATATATGCGAGGGGAGTACCTTTCTCGTAAACACGGTATACTTCGCCTTCCACCATGGAATCTTTTAGCTGAGTGAGATTATGTCTGAAATCTCTTAGATTAATTTTTGTATATTTTGTTATCTTCATATATGTTCAACACAAGTTTAACATGGGGAGATATATTTCTCAATATTATTTAAATTCTATGAGTTAGATGTTAAGAGCTCATTAATGGTTTAAATCCTTGACATATATCTGGATATTTAGTTTTATATATATATAACTTTACCTTTTGGTATATGAATTTGCAGATAACAAAAGTATTTAGAATCCTTGCAAAAGGAGTTCTTGTTTTAACAGGGCTATTTCTTTTAGGTTTTTTAGGATGGACTGTTTATAGAGGTGTAAAGTTTAGACCATATAAGGTGAGAGTAACGAATGTAACCGATAGTGCATTTACAGTATCTTGGGTTACAGATAGTCCTATGCCAGGTATTGTTTACTATGGAGAGAAGGATACCTTTTTACCAGGTCCATTGGCGTGGTTAGGTAAGAAGAAAGCTGTAGATGATAGAGACTTTTCAGATGCACAAAGTGAGTGTGTTAGAAAGTTTAATAAGGAAGTATCAAAGAACAAAGACGAGAATTTTACAGTAGATGCTAGTGGATTTAATTGTAATGATATTAAGGTGTGGAAGTATGGTAAGTACTTTACCCATCATGTAACGGTACAGAATTTAGATGCTGAGAAGGAGTATTTCTTTAGGGTGGGGGATGGTTTTTTAAGTTACTCTAAGGGCAAGACTGAAGGTGTTGTATATGTTGAGAGAGAGATCCCAGAGGTAGAGAATTTTAAGCAAAAGACATTGCCGGTCATTACGAAAGTTGAAGCACCAAATCCTGCATATGGTACATCCTACAATGTTTATTACAGAGGGGATGGTACGATGGGTGAGAAGAAGAATTTTGATTCTATTGTTTTTCTAAATACATATAAGGATGGAAAGAATTATCCAATCATGTCCTCAGTTTGTAATTCTGATGGTGGTTGGAGTATCGACCTTTCTAACATTCGGGACGAGAAGGGGGAGTCTATTAGTGTAGATGGAATGGCTTTGGAATTTATTCCACAATCTGAGAACTCGACCCCAGGAGCCACAGGAACTTCCCTTTTCGAGGATACTGATTTCCCACTTAATCTCGTTGCTAATGGCGAAGAGTATTGGAATAAAAATTCAAACAAAGAACAACCTCAAGTAGATAGTGAGATAATTGAAAAGGTTCTAGGTGTCTTTACGTTTGAAACAAAAGCTGCACCAATAAACAACCTTAAAATCGGGACTGGATCTGCTGGTTGGGGTGTGACTTGTAATCATCCCAATGGCTGTACTTGTCCTAATAGTGCCTGGGTTGACGATGGTGTCCCTTGTCCAAAGGCTCCAGCTAGGAAGAGTTATTCTATTCAATGTTATAATAGAAAGTCTTGTACACTAAAGACGCTTACGGTCACATCTCCAAACACCACTTGTGAGAAGCTCACAGGGCTTGTTACCTCGCAGTCTTCGTGTGATGCTGCACAGTTGCCAAAAGAAGACCCAGCTAACAAAACTTGTTATAACGGTTGGGGAGAAAGCTCTTCTGTGACAAAGGAGGTTGTTAGGGGAGGATGCTCAGGATCAATGGCAAGTTGCTATGTAAAGTATGTCTCAAACGGTCAATTGTGTGGTTATTCGCCAGCAAGTGGCTTGGAGTGTGGTAGTGTCCACTGCGGGGATACTCCTCCTAAAGAATTGAATGATTGTGATACGAATTGTAATAGTTTAGGTGGATGTATATGTCCAAGTGGGTGCCGAACAACAGGCACTGTGGTGAAAGGGAAAACATGTGGAGGAGATCCAAAAGAGGGATGGGATGATTTGGTCGACTGTTTCCAATATTCAGATGCATGTAAAAAAATGCCGAATCAAGTTAAAAGATCTCAATGTTCATTTTCTAATCAAGCTACTTGCTTGAAAATTTTAGCAGATACAATTGACTACTCAAATGGGGAAAATTGCTATTATATCAAATACAAAGAAAGTGGTGAGCCAGAGAACTGTGGCTCATCAAAAAGGGTAACAGGGAGGATATGTTCTGCGCAAGGTCTTTATTCAACTCTAGATGGTTGTGAAGCCGTCTTAAAGAAAAAGGCGAGGATTTGGTCAGATTCACAATGTTATGCTGTTAAGGTTTCTGGAAGCACTCGCTCGTGTGTAAGAACTAATTGTGAAGAATCCACCGCCTTCCAAAATTATCAGAATTGTAACAACTCTCTTGCAGCTAATGGAAATGAATGTTATTGGTTCTCGCCATCTACCAATAAGTGTTATAAAGCAGATTGTACTGTCAGATCAGATTATAGAGAACCTACTTGTGGAGGAAGGGAAGGATTTTGGAAATTTGATCCTGATAACACGCAAAAACCATGTTTTCAAATTCCATTAGGAGATTACGATGGCACTTACCACATTTCACACACATTTGACAATTGCGAGTATAGAAGAAGGCTAATAAATAATGCAAAAGCGGTATCTGCTTCATCTGTTACTGCTATCCAAGTTAATACGCCAACTGATGCTGAGAATCCTCCGTCACTACAAGAAATATCTCGTGGAGGGGAACTAGGAATCTGCAATGGGAAGATTCAGTCGAAATCTGTAGAATGTGAGGGGAATGGTTGGCAAAATCCTCTAGATGAAGAAGTAATTGAAAATCTCCCCAAAATCATTAATTGTTTAGATACTAAAACGGGAGAAGTAAGTTCTTACCAAGTTGCCAATTCTCTATATACATCTTGTCCAGAGGATAAAGAAAAGCAATTAGATGCAGTGACTTTTTGGAGTTCCCAGCCAGTAGGTAATTACTATTGCTGTTCTATTGCAACTCCAGCTCCGGGTAGTACATTTATCCCTTCTACTCCTCAAAAGACTTGTGACACAAAAAATATAGTGTCCTGGAATAATTGCTTTCATATGGATATGGGAAATCCAAATTCTTCTTTAACAAAGCAATTTGTTGGTCAAATATTTGCCAATGAGGTTGTAAATGACAAAGGTAACGGTATTTTCTATTTCCCTAATTCTGGAATGTTTGAATTAGAAACACAAAACAATTTGAAAATGGAGCTTTTAGTCAATCAAAAAACACCGTATTTCTTCTATATTGAAAGAAATGGGGTTTCTGGTTACCAACCTCCCAAAAATGAACAGAAGATTGAGTTGTCCGAAGACTTAATATATAGTGAAACTGGTTTTGTGATATCACTCTCCCAGACTGCTTCCGCCCAAAATATTTCTTTAAAACAAGGAATTAATATTATTTCTTTCAATTTCCATCCATCTCAAGGTAAGGAAAGTAAGAGTTTAACCTCCTCAGACTTTTTGCTGTTGGCAAATGCTGTTGACAGGAATATCTCTAGAATCTCATACTTTGCCGCTGGTCAATGGAATGGTGGTACCTCGTATGATTTTGAGAACAATGAAACAAAGGGTGTTCCATTCGATCTTGTCTTTGGAAAAGGATATGTAGTTGTTGCTGAGCAAGATTGTACAATCTCAATCCCAGGCTACAATATAGAAAGTCCGGTTCCATTAGCCTTCTCTTCAGGATGGAACTTGGTAGGAGTCCATGGTCAGAAGGAGGCATATACAGCTAAGACCTTCATAGAGAGTATCAATACCATAGAGGGGTTGAAAGCCAACAATGTAACCTGGTGGCCTACCTCAAGAGGAATGTATCAGGGATATCAATTACAGAATGGACAAGAATATGGCCAAGACTTTCCAATAAGTCCAATCAATGGGTACTTTGTAAGAATAGCTGAATTCACTCCAAAGGAAGACACATGTAAGTCATTGATCTGGAATCCATCTGGTGAAATGAATGGAGAGTGTGGTTCAAACAATTAAGTTAACAGTTAAAATATATGGAAACAATACCTCCAATATACTGGATGATAGTTGTGGGTATACTCACAGCACTTCTAGCCTTCATCCTCTATGAAATCGGCATGTTCGTAAAAGAATCTAGATTAACATTAAAAAATGTAGAGGGTATAACATCGGACACGAAATCAGTTGTATCTACTGTGAAAACAACAGTAGAAGAGGTAAATGACACAATCATTCAGCCAATTAAAGGAATAGGAACAACAATCTCTGCAGTAAACGGTTTTGTTGCTGGATTAAAAGGGGAACAAACAACAAAGCAGAGCTAATTCTAAAGTATAATTGTATTGTAATAATCGAATATTCTCGGTATCATATTTTTAATGAAGATAGCTCAACTACCTCAAAGAAAAAGAAAACAAAACATCATTTTACTAATCCTAATACTTGGTCTCCCACTTGTCCTTTTTGCTGCTTACCAAGTTGTACAGATAGTATCAAAAGCATCGGCTGATATTGATCCTAAAAGTGTTGTCATAAGCAACCTTACAACAAATATGATTACTGTCTCATGGACAACAGACAGTAAAACAATTGGAAGTATAATCCCTTTGGAAAATGGGAAGGAAAAAACAGAGATAAAAGATGCTAGAGACAGGGACAAAAGAAACACCCATTATGTAGAAATGACGGATTTAGAACCCAACACAGAGTATAGCTTCAAGATAAAATCAGATAGTAAAAAGTATACTTCAAGTGAGGGAAAAGATTTAAAATTTAAAACACCTTCTGTTTCTGCAACTCTCCCTTCTGTGAATCCAGTTAGTGGAGAAATTCCAAGCGCTTCAGATGATGACATTTTAATATATGTGCTTCTAAGTGATAATTCCACATTCCCCGTTTCAGCGACATTGGCAAGTAGTAAAACTTGGTATACAGACCTCTCCGCACTCCTTAAAGTAAGTGACAAATCAAGAGTTTCTGTATCTGATGGAACAGGATTAACACTTCTTGCAACAGATGGGAAGGGAAATGGTGCGATTTTAACTGGTACGTATTCGAGTCTCTTTGATAGTAGTGGCGCATTGAAGGAAACAAATAAAATAGAGCTTGTTGAGTTGACTGATATATATGGAAAAATTCCGAATGAGGCGAAATTAAATACAGCATCCGAAGAACCAGAGGAGCCAGAAGAACCAGAGGAACCGGAAAAACCAGAGGAACCGGAAGAACCAGAGGAACCGGAAGAACCAGTAATACCAGAAGAGCCGGAGGAAGAAGAGGAGTTTGGAGATAGGCAGTACAGAATAGTACAACAATTGAAATGGGAAGAGTTAGTTATCAGTAGTCGTACATCTTCAAACAGTGGGCCGTCGACTGTGAGGATAACGAATCTTACAGATGCTGGATTTACTGTACTTTGGATATCCCAAAATAAAGAAAAGGGATATGTAAAATATGGTACATCCTCCTCAGAATTGGAAAATACTGCCCATGATCAAAGAGACAATCAGCTCTCACCGACAGGCACCTTCTATGTCCATAGCGTAAGGTTAGAGAGACTTCAAAAGGAGACAAAGTATTACTTTGAAATAGTCTCTGGTGAGGATACATACAACAATAATGAAAACAAATATTCCGCGACAACACTCTCCATAGTTGACAACGCTCCTGCTTCTGTTTCAATAGTTGGAGAAGTTTCAAATCCTCCTAGCCGTGGAGAGGTTGTAGTAATTGGGAGTATTACTGATGAGGATGAAACAGGCTCTTTAGGTACGACATATGAAGTATCTACTGTAACAGATGAAGGGGGGAGTTGGACAATGTCTATTGCTGACATGAGATATCCAGACTCAAATGAATATTTCGAATATACAGATGGAGACACATTACTTTTAGAGCCATATACAACTGTAGAATCTAAAAAGCAGGAGGAACAAGTAGAAGGCATAGACCAAAGAGATATTGTGCTAGAAATTGTACCAACAAATCCTGAAGATACTTTAGTTCAAAAAGTATCTCAACTAACTGATTACGGTTTAACAAACGATCCCTCAAAAGTAATTAAAACTTCAAATGTGAATACTCCGCAGACAGGTATATTTGATAGCTTCTTAGGTATAATACTAATAGCCCTGTCTCTCTTACTGTCGGGTATTGGAATAACAGTATTTTCTAAGAAAAGAGTTGATAAAGGTGATAAAATGTCAAATAACCTATGAAAAGAAGGAAAACAAATATAAAACCAATGTTCTTGCTTGTTCTTCTTGCTGTATTTTCTTTCTTTGTAATTAATAAAACAGAGGGAATCGATTGGGAAGGTAAGAAGCAGAAATTGTATGAAAGCAAACCTGCCGAGTGTACAACTTGTAAGACAGGGGAGGGGATAAAAGAAATAATTGATAACGACTCTTCAATAAACTATGTTCTTCTTGATAGCTCACAGGCCATTGATGTAACAGAGGAATTTACAGGATCTGTTGAGGGAATAAGGGATTTCGGTTGTAGGGGGTTGGATCCAGCAAACTTTCTTTCTTCCAAGAGATATGTTTGTTCAACTTCGGGGGGAGGGGGAATAGACTTCTCTGAAGGAAATGCAAGCTCCGGTGGGCAGGGTGTGTTGGTAAAAAAGAATTCAAAAATTAAAATCACTAAAGTTACTTTCCCTCTAGCACTATGGCTTGGGCAGTATACATACGTTGATAGTAACAAGCAGATTAGAAAAGATTCTCCTGATTATCGATCAAACGGACAGCAATTAGATCCTGAAATTGTATCAAGGAGTCTTTCTCCTCAGGAAGCAACTCAATTTAATGATGAAATTTCAGGTACAGAAAAAGAGCCATTTGTTGTTAAGGGGAAAGTGAAAATGGACACAGGACAGGTTGAGAATTTAGAGCAGGCAGAGGGCGAATATCAAGTTGAGAATGCTCCACACGAGCCGGGCTGTATACTAAATGGGAAGCCCTGCGATCCTAAATTGGCTGTCTCTGACTACAATGTCGGGAAATCAAATTACATTGCTTCAAATGAGAAATATGGTGGTTATATGTTAGATCAAGCCCCAGGAGGAGACAAAAAACCAGATTCTGCTTCTGAGGAGTGTTTAGTAGAAGGTCAAGATTATAAAGAGTTAAAGAATGGTGTGGTTACAACTTGTGTAAATGTCCCAGCCATTATTGCCGGTTGGTTTATGGAAACTTTTGGTTTGTCACAATGGGAAAAATGTACCATAGGGGAAGAGATTCAGACAACAGATCCCAAAACAGGAAAACCTATTACAATAAATCAGAAATCAGGAGAGTGTGTAGATCCAAAGACACTCGGAATTAAAATGACACCGATTTTCGGGGATCCCGATGTTTGTGAAGATGAACTATGCGCAAATGCATATTTATCACAATCATACAAAGAGACACTTGCTCCTTCTGAGTCAAAGGGTGTTACAGTCTCGGGAAGTCCAAAAACTTCAACTATGTTCTTTGTTGCAACAGAGTGTGCCTTGCAAATTGATGGGAAAAATGTCCCTGTCTTGTGTCTTTGGGATGCTTCCCCTATACTTTTAAACTACAAACTACAAGAGAAGGATAAGGCACCTAATCAAGAAGATTTCCCGAAGAGTTTTACATACTATTGGGGAAATGTAAGTCAGTCCATGAAGATTTCTTCAAAAGTTTATAGAGTAGATTAGTTAAATTATTAAAATAATATAATGAAAAGATTTGGTTTGTTTATTCTATTAAGCCTCTTATTCTCATCGGTACTTCTCCCTAGAGTTGTACTGGCACAGGAAGGAATGACAGATGAAGACCGAATAGACCCTGCCGGATTTTATTCAACACCCTCAGAGGTTTCAGATACCTTAAACGAAAATACTACAGGAGCTCAAAATGTAGAAAAGGCAGCAATCAAAGGATTAACAGGGCATGGTTTAGCCATCTTGCAGAGTGCATATCCCTGCCTATTTCAGAATTGTGAAGAAATCGAGGATGAGCAAGCAAGAAAGGGTTTTGGAGGTGTAATAGAAGAACAGGTTGTTGCAATGCTTGATAGGCAACCCACTGTAAATGTTGTTGCTCACCTAGCTGAAGAGTGGGTTCCTGGATACAAAGATACAAACTCTGTTTATGCAAATGGGGTCGACGACCTAAAAGAGGCAAAAATAGTTGACCTTTGGTCATTTACTAGGAATCTTGCTTATGCTTTCTATGTTGTAATAATGATTGTAATTGGTTTTATGATAATGTTTAGAAACAAGATTGGAGGGCAGGTAATGGTTACACTAGGAAATTCTATTCCCAAGATAGTAATTTCACTCGTTCTAGTAACGTTTAGTTTCGCAATCATAGGTATTATCATTGATATCGGAGGAATTCTAAGAAATGTAATTTCTAATCTCTATTACCCTGATAATTCAGAGTTAGCAATAAATGTACATAATCCTTTTCAATTACTTGGAGGATTTTGGGGAAAGAATTTAATCGAACCTCTTGCAGGTTTTCTCCCTGAAGGCAACTTAAATTTAATTGGTTGGGTAGGGCATATCCTCAAAAACTTGGGGCAAACCATTCTTAATTTAGTACTTAATATTTTGGCTACTGGTTTTGTTCTCTTTGGAGCGATAAAACTTTGGATTATGTTGGTTAAAACATATTTCTCTTTAATAATAAATGTCGTTACAGCTCCTTTGACAATCGCTATGGGATCTTTGCCAGGAAATGATTCTTCCTTAACGAATACTTTTAAATCAGCGGCAAGGAATGTTTTGGTCTTTCCAGTTGCCTTTGCAATTGTCAATCTCCCATATGTTTTAGATAATGCAGGGGTTTCTTTGAAATTCCCGGAAAGCTTGGTTGGGGTTGACACGACAAGTGGAACTTTCCTCCCGACATTGATATTAGGTCTTGCGAAAGTTCTTGCAATATTTACTGCTGCCACAGCACCGGAGATTGTCAAATCAATAATTCCAGCCACAGCATCTAAATCAGGAGTAGACTCTGCAGGTGCGATCAAAGGTGCTTTGTCAAAAGTTCCTTTGTTAGGAGGAATGTTTAAATAGTGATTATTTGTAACTAATTAAGTCAAATGCCAAAAAAGAAGCAATACGAAGATGCTATGAGTTCGGTATTTGACTTCATATTTACCGAATCAAAAAAGCCAATTAACAAACAGAAACCTGTAAAGGTTACAGGTGTTGATGGCACCTATGAATATGCTGATGCCATAGCTGCAGTTTTGGAGAACCCTGGAAAGTTTGTAAACAAAACAACCGTTGATGCTTTTAATGACTTAGTCAATCCAGAGATTGCTACAGTAGATTTAGGCCCTGGAGAAAAGGCAAAATTCTCTCTTCTAAATGTGAAAAGTGTACTTGAAAACGACATGGGTTTTGTTGATAAGGCGTTTACGAGATTAGAAACGGATCGAAAATTGGGAAAATTGGCATGGGCAGGAGAGCAACTATCTGGGATTGTGGCAATGACATGGGCAAAAAAATATGGATTAGATTTCGAAACTCAGAATGCACTTTTTAACATGGGTTCTCAAGATGTTCTACTAGATAAAAGACAGGCAGAGAAGGAGAAAAAGCTCCCCGCACAGGCAACAAATGCCTATTATCTTGAGAAAGTAGTCAAAGGTGAGTTCGGAGATTATCGTAATATCCCCGAGAGTGTATTTAAACGATCATTTGGAGATGAAAAAGGAGGACAGGTATATTCGGAATTACAAAAAGCTTTCAAGTTGTATGACGAGAAGGTAAGAGATAGAGCAAGTGCCGAAGATATCTCCAAAAGTATTAGCGATCTTGGGAAGAAAAACTATCAGACTCTTTATCCTGTATTTGAAAGCCATAACATGGCAATGAAAGAAGCCAAAGCAAGAGCAGAAGGAAAGGAAGAATTAGCTAATAAATATAAAAGTGCACAAATTGGAGTAGACTTATTTGCTCAAAAGACCCTGCGAGATAAATATATTTTAAAAAAGAAAGATGAACTTGATACATACAGCGAGCAATTAAAAGCTTTGCTTAAATCGAATTCTCCCACTAGGGATCAGGATATTAAATTTGTTAGAACAAAAATTAAGGATTTAAACAAGGAGTTAGGTCTTTTTAAGCTACAAGAAAGAGCCAATAAGCTTGGGAAAATTGATGGTATGATTTCGTCTGTTAAGGGGGTTTGGGAGTACACTGCAGGTGGGCAACTTGTTCCGGCAATACTAACTGGAGATTTCTTTGATGATCGAAAAAACTCAGCCTTTCATAATCGTTTGCAGCCGACGGAGAAAGCAAAGGGACTTTCTGGTGTAGAGTTTAAAGCACCTAAGAAGGGGAATTCCGTCTTGGAGGATAACTATTATCAAATGATGACAGACATGTACTATTTAACTCCTGCCGCATGGGTCAAAACTCTTTACACGGGAGAAGGATTCGCATACGGTGCTTTTAAGTCTAAACAAAAGTTATCGAAGTTATTAGATAAAAAGGGTTTAAAAGAAGCAGTTAAAATAGAGGATTTGCTTGGGGCCGATGGACAAGAATATATTGATTATTTGACTCAGATTTTAGATCAGAAGGATTTTAATGCAATTTCAAAATTTGTAAAGAATAATAAGAGGTTGGAGAATTTGGCAAAAAGATTTAGTTTTTTGTCAAGAAAAAGGGATGAATTCTCACAAAAATGGCTCAAGGGGAAGATTCCAACCAGAATTGCAGAACAGGTAAAGGGACTTCGAAATAAAGTTGGTGGATGGCTGCTAAAGAAGATGAAAGATGGCCCAGGAGCAAAATTGATTAAGGATTGGATGGCTAATGGTGCATTTAAGGTATTGATTATGGGGATAAAGACATCTGTTAAGGCCTATCTAGCAGCTTTGACAGGTGGGACAAGTAAGCTTCTTGATTTTTTAGTTGATGTTGTAATAGATTTTGCAATAAAGATTGGGACTAAAATTGCAAAGCCGATTGTAAAATTATATTTCTCATTGATAATTATAAGCGTATTAACAATTATAGGGTTGTTGGTTTTAGGGCCATCATTAATTGCAACTTTTGCAAGTAGTCAGTACCGACACGTAGCACCCAATGAGGTTGTTCTGGGACAGACAGACTATAAAGTTCCCAAAGACGGAGGTGATGGAGGAGGTGGTACTCCATTTAATGGAGAACCTTTGCCAGATGGAGTTTCATGCTTGATGGGTTCCTCTCAACAGTATGATTGTACCCAAGGTGCTGGTGCTTCATTTAGTCATGGGGCTTTACCGAATGCTATCGATATAGGGTATGTGGGTTACTTCTATGCACCATCTTTCTGCGGAGATGGGAATTGTGAAATTATTGAGAATGGAGACTATCCTTACTGTAATGGATATGCTGGAGGTCAGGTCGTCTTTGATGCTGAATATGGTGGTCACACTTACAGATTCAAACTTGTTCATGTTCAAATGGATCCAGGACTATCTGTAGGAGACGAATTGGGGGCAGGGCAAATAGTTGCTAGAATAATGGATCATTCAGAGACCGGCTCTGCCTGCTCAACGGGTACTCACCTCCACTTGGAAATGTGGTACGATGGAGCAGCTGTTGATCCCCTCTCAATAATGTCAGAGGATTCTGGAGGTGGAGGATTTGGGTGTAGTTTTGATTCTTGTGGAAACTAGTATGAAAATAAAAACAAACAAAATAATTATAATTGCCATTTTTTTAGTAATTATTACTCTTGCAGTAATCCTGTTGTTAACAAGGAGTAATAAAAAAGAGTACTTAAGCGAATCAATTCCCCAAACTGCAGTTTCTTTCTCCAATAAAAAAGTTTCAATCAAGGATTTAGCGAAATGGGTAGAAAAAGAAGATTTTTATCTTTGGGAAGTGAACAATGATATTAAATTACAAAATGTTGAGCAAATAGCTTATGACAATAACCTAAAATTAATCAGGAGCGAAGAAGGTGTAATCTCCCATTGGACAAAAGATTCTTCTCAATTAATATACAATCTCTCTGCAAATACTCTTACTGTTTTGGGAAAGGATCTGATTAAAATAGAGGGTTTATCCAATGTCACCTCAGCATCTTTTACAGAATTGTTTAAGAAATATTTTGATTTAGATTATCTCTTTGAATTATTTATGACAGAGAAAAAAGAAACGGGAGAAACCGTATTTTATGCAAAGAGATATCTTGACCAAACTAATTTAATTGAAATAGGATCTAATAATTTTCAAACTGATTATATTGCAGTTAAGGATGGGAAAATAGTATATGCAAGTTTGCTACTGGCGCAGTATCAAAATACAAAGAAAATTCTTCCACTAATAGCTCGAGATGAGCTAGAAAGATATATTAATCAAGTTGATTATCCAAAGGATTTCTATCCACAAATGTCTATTCTTAACAATAATCCGATTTTTGAGGAAATAGAATATGTTGAATCGGAGTACAAAAAAGTACTTAATAATATTAATAATTGTAAAGCTGACAACATAAGTATCGTATATATCTACAAAAAAATGTCACAAAAATATCTTACTCCTGTGTATAAGTTGGAAGTACAGTGTGAGTTAAACTATGAGGGGGAAGTTTTCGCAATACCTGGCATAATGTATGTTAACGCTATACAACCAAAATTTGTTTCAACTGAGAATTAATGATTTTTTATTCTCAATTTACTAATATAGATAATCTTTGCTAATTGATGATAGAATTAATTATGAAAATCGCAAAAACCCTTATTTCTACAATCCTCCTTTCGATGTTTCTCACATCCCCTCTTTTTGCTTTTTCCTCATATTCCACTAAAACACAAAAATTTGATCTGTCCCTATCAGATCAAAGTACAACGGTATATACCCCTCCCGAGAGAATTTACATCACTCAAATTACAACCCAATCAAATAGCATCTCGAGAGATCCTTCTCTTTGGGTTAAAACATTGTATTACTACTTTATAACAAGACTATATCTCCCTGATATCCCATATAACTATCTAATTGATGAAAATGGAGCAATATACGATGGGAAAACCGGAGGTATCGGTGCAAATTTAAAATTTGAAGCTTTGGATAGCGTTATCTTAATTGGATATCTTTCTAATTCAAGCTCCCTATCTTCAAGAGCAGAAGCATCCCTTAAGGATTTAATTGAAACACTCTCCGCTGAATGGGGTGTCGAATCAGTTAAACCAGTTAAATTAAACATCTTACAGGGGGAAAACAAGCTTTCTTCAATCGAAATAGTGGATTCCTCTTCAGAATTTTCCAATTCGTTAAATAAAACTCTTTCAAACTTGAAATTAAGTTCGGACGAACACCATAACTATATTGCAAAAATAGAGAGTGTTGACTATCCGAAGGAATCAGTAATTGGAAGCAGGATTAAAATTAAAGTAAAATTTACTAATAAAAATACTTTTCCATGGTTTACTCAGAGCGAACCGATATACATTTCAACAAAGAGTGGAGAAGAGAGCAAATTGGCAATTAACAAGGTCTGGTCGAGTTTCAGCAAACCATTAGAGATTACTGGCAAGATTATAAAACCTGATGAGAGTATAGAAGCGGAATTTGAAGTTGAAGCAAAAGTTTTGGTAGGAGAAATTAGTGAAACTTTTGTTCTTCAAAAAATTGGAGTCGGGAATTTCACTGATTCAGAATTTGAGGTAAAGTTTAATGTAATTAAAGGGAGTAATACTTTGGTCCAGGTATATTCCCCTCAGTACGGATTTGTAAATATTAGGACTTGTAGATGGTCAAGCTGTGAAATAATTGATAGCCCTAAAGAAGGGTCTGTCTATATATTGCTAGCAGAAGAGGAGGGTTGGTATAAGATTCAGTATGCACCAGGTGTAGAGGGTTGGGCAATGGGAAAATATTTCAAGAAGATTTAATCGATAAATATGAATCCAGATAGAATTCTAGAGGGATTAAACCCTGAACAAAAAAAGGCTGTAATGTGTACAGAGGGTCCTCTCTTGGTTTTTGCAGGGGCTGGATCG